>DATHCD010000038.1:0-8852 GCA_035319735.1 Xanthobacteraceae bacterium
ACGGAGCGTTTCGCCCGATCCCCGAGTAGGGCATACATGAGCAGCCGACCCGTCTGACGAGAGATGGTCGGGGCCTCTGAGGTTTGCCATGGCTGATACCAATTTCGACATCATCATCATCGGCTCGGGTCCGGGCGGCTATGTCACCGCCATCCGCGCCGCCCAGCTTGGATTCAAAACCGCCATCGTCGAGCGCGAATATTTGGGCGGCATTTGCCTGAACTGGGGCTGCATTCCAACCAAGGCGCTGCTGCGCTCTGCCGAGATTTTTCATTATCTGCAGCATGCCAAGGATTACGGCCTCTCCGCCGGCACCGTCAGTTACGATCCAACGGCGGTGGTGAAGCGCTCGCGCGCGGTGGCAAAGCGCCTCAACGACGGCGTCGGCTTCCTGATGAAGAAGAACAAGGTCGCCGTGATCTGGGGCGAGGCCGCGATCGAGGCGCCGGGCAAGGTCACGGTGAAGGCCGGCAAGAGCGAAGCGCCGAAAGGGGCGCTTGGCCCCGGCTCCTATCAAACCAAGCACATCATCATCGCCACCGGTGCGCGGCCGCGCGTCTTGCCGGGCCTCGAACCTGACAAGAAGCTGATCTGGACCTATTTCGAGGCCATGGTGCCCGACCGTGTTCCGCAGTCGCTCCTGGTCGTCGGCTCCGGCGCCATCGGCATCGAGTTCGCCTCGTTCTACCGCACCCTCGGTGCCGACGTGACCGTGGTCGAGATACTACCGCAAATCCTGCCGGTGGAAGACGCCGAGATCGCCGCTTTCGCACGCAAGAGCTTCGAAAAGCAAGGCATCAAGATCTATACCGGCGCCAAGGTGACCAAGCTCGACAAGAAGAGCGACGGCGTCATTGCGACCATCGATGACGGCAGGGGCGGCACGCAGACCCTCGCCGTCGAGCGCGTCATCTCTGCGGTCGGCGTCGTCGGCAACACCGAGAATCTGGGATTGGAAAAACACGGCGTGCGGATCGACCGCGGCTTCATCGTCAGCGACGGCGAGTGCAAAACCAACGTGCCGGGGATTTATGCCATCGGCGATGTCGCCGGCCCGCCGCTTCTGGCGCACAAGGCTGAGCACGAAGGCGTCATCTGCGTCGAGGCGATCAAAGGCCTCAATCCGCATTCGCTGGACAAGCGGCTCATTCCCGGCTGCACCTATTGCTTCCCGCAGATCGCTTCCGTGGGACTGACCGAGCAGGCGGCGAAAGAGCAGAAACTCGACCTCCGGGTCGGCCGCTTTCCCTTCGTCGGCAACGGCAAGGCGATCGCGCTCGGCGAGGACCAGGGCCTGGTGAAAGTGATCTTCGATAAGAAGACCGGGCAGCTCCTCGGCGCGCACATGGTTGGGGCCGAAGTCACCGAACTCATCCAAGGTTACGTCATCGCCATGAATCTCGAGACCACGGAAGAAGAGCTGATGCACACCGCGTTCCCGCATCCGACGCTGTCGGAAATGATGAAGGAAGCAGTGCTCGACGCCTATGGGCGGCCGTTGAACATCTGAACGCGTTCTCGCTGCGGAGCGAAGCGCGGTCGTGGCGGCGTGCAGCGCCAAGCCGGCCTCGATAGACATGCCGGTCGGCCAGCCATAAAGTTGCGCCGATCTGGCTTTGCCGGAGAGCGTTCTACATGGCCGAGGCGCGCCCGCAAAGGAAGCTTGCAGCAATCCTATCGGCGGACGTGGTGGGCTATTCGCGCCTCATGGGCTTGGACGAGGCCGGAACGCTGGCGCGGCTCAATGCGCTGAGGCGCGAGCTCATCAATCCGACGATCGGGCGTCATTCCGGCCGGATCGTCAAGCTCATGGGCGACGGTGCGCTGGTGGAATTTGCCAGCGCTGTGGACGCGGTGACCTGCGCCATCGAAATCCAGCGACAGCTTCGCG
The DNA here is from genome assembly GCA_035319735.1 of Xanthobacteraceae bacterium. GTDB lineage: Bacteria > Pseudomonadota > Alphaproteobacteria > Rhizobiales > Xanthobacteraceae > BOG-931. The sequence goes on from DATHCD010000038.1 coordinate 1,892, forward strand.
AACGCGATGCCGGCGGCTCCGAGGCCGATCCGATTCGATTGCGGATCGGGATCAACGTCGGTGACATCATCATCGACGGCGACGATATCCTCGGCGACGGCGTCAATATCGCCGCGCGCGTTGAGGGCATCGCCGAGCCCGGCGGCATCTCGATTTCCGAGGATGCCTGGCGGCAAGTGCAAGGCAAGGTGGCGGCGAACTTCGTCGATACCGGCGAGCAGAGCCTGAAAAATATCGCGCGGCCGGTGCGCGTGTATCGGCTGGACCTTGTTGCAACAGTCGCCGGGCCGTCGCCGGCATCTCGACTGGCAGCTGCGCTGTCGGACAAGCCCGCCATCGCCGTTTTGGCCTTCAACAATATGAGCGGTGATCCCGAGCAGGAGTATTTTTCCGACGGCATTAGCGAGGACATCATTACCGATCTCTCCAAGCTGTCGGAGCTGCAGGTGATCGCGCGCAATTCGACCTTCAGCTACAAGGGCAAGTCGGTCGACGTAAAGCAGATCGGTCGCGAGCTTGGCGTGCGCTACGTGCTGGAAGGCAGCGTGCGCAAAGCGGGCAACCGGGTGCGCGTCACCGGCCAGCTCATCGACGCCGCGAGCGGGGCGCATATCTGGGCCGACCGCTTCGATCGCGACCTCACCGACATTTTCGCCGTGCAGGACGAACTCACGCGGGAGATCATTGCAGCGCTCAAGATCAAACTGAGCGAGGGCGAAAAAGCGCTGCTCGCTTCCGGCGGCACGAAGAACGCCGACGCCCACGACTTGTTCCTGAAAGGCCGCGAATTGATGTTCGGCAACAAACTGGACCGCGAGGCATTCGAGCAATCCATGTCCTGTTTCCGGCGCGCCGCCGAACTCGACCCCAACTATGCCGGCGCCTATGCAGGCCTGGGCATGGGCTATGCTCTGGATTATCAGAATCACTGGAGTGACACACCGGACAAGTCACTCGAACAGGCTCAACGCTTGGTCGACGAGGCGATCGCCAAGGATGAGAAGGACTCGTTCGCCCATGTCGTTGCCTGCGTAGTAGCTACTTGGACGAAGGACTACGAGCGATGGGCCCGTGAGGCCGAAAGAGCCCTGGCGCTCAACCCCAATTACGCGCTCGCGCATCTGACAAAGGGGAATCTGCATACTTATACGGGAGAGCCGGCCAAGGCGATCGCCTGCATCGAGCAGGCCATTCGCCTCAACCCCACGGTGGCGCTTTATCGGCATTTCCTCGGCGCAGCCTATTTCGTCGCCGGCAACTACGAAACCGCGGCGGCTTTATTCAAGGAACGCATCGCGATGGCGCCGACAACGGATTTGTCACGCGCCTTCCTCGCCTGCGCGTTGGGCCATTTGGGTAAAGTTGACGAAGCCCGCCAAGTTTGGCGTGAGCTGAAGGAGATCAATCCCAAATACTCGTTCGCAACTCATATCGCACGTTTGCCATTCAAGTATGCTGCGGACGCCGAGAAATTTCGCGATGGCCTACGCAAGGCGGGTCTCGCGGAGTGATCGTTGAGTGAAGAAATCCAGCTATGGCTGCTGGGCATCTTCACGATCCCGGAAAGACCGCGTTGCAAGGCCGTCTTGCGCTGGCGTGCCGCCACTCGTAAGTAACGAGGGATTGGTTCGGAGCCCTCATGACGGTCCTCGTCGATACGATCGGCGCTGCAAGCGGGCCTCGCCACCCGGAAAAGGCGCACCGGCCGGACCAGCCGGTGCTGCGCAAGCCGGCTTGGATCAGAGTCAAGGCGCCGGGTTCCCTCCGCTACGGCGAGACGCGGCAGATCGTGCGCGATAACGGCCTGCACACGGTGTGCGAAGAGGCCGGCTGCCCGAATATCGGCGAGTGCTGGGAAAAGAAGCACGCGACCTTTATGATCATGGGCGACACCTGCACGCGTGCCTGCGCCTTCTGCAACGTCAAGACCGGAATACCGGGTGCGCTCGATGCCGCCGAACCGGCGCACGTCGCTGACGCGACCGCCAAGCTCGGCCTCGCCCATGTCGTGGTCACCTCGGTCGATCGCGACGATCTCGACGACGGCGGCGCCGCACATTTCGCCGCGGTGATCCGTGCCATTCGCGGGCGCTGCCCACAGACCACGATTGAGGTGCTGACGCCGGATTTTCTGCGCAAAGCGGGCGCGGTGGAAACGGTGGTCGCGGCGCGGCCCGATGTGTTCAACCACAACCTCGAGACCGTGCCGTCGCTTTACCTCGCGGTGCGGCCCGGCGCCCGTTACTTTGCCTCGATCCGCCTCTTGCAGCGCGCCAAGGAGATTGATCCGCGCATCTTCACCAAGTCTGGGATGATGGTCGGGCTCGGCGAGGAGCGCAACGAAGTGCTGCAAGTGATGGACGATCTGCGCGCCGCCGATGTCGATTTCCTTACCATCGGGCAATACCTGCAGCCCTCGCGCAAGCATCACCCCGTTGTGCGCTTCCTGCCGCCTGACGAGTTCGAGGCGCTGGAGACGATCGCCTATGCCAAGGGCTTTTCCATGGTCTCGGCGAGCCCGCTGACGCGTTCCTCCTATCATGCAGGCGAAGACTTCGCACGGCTGAAGGCATTGCGAGCGGCGCGTTGACCAATGCCGCAATTGTCCACCAGCAGACGCGTCCGGCACGCGGCTTCCGAGATGTTCGACCTCGTCGCCGACATCGAGCGCTACCAGGAATTCGTGCCGCTGTGCCAATCGCTGCGGGTGCGTAAACGGACGGAGCTGGCCGGCAAGGACGTCATCGTCGCCGACATGACCGTGGCCTACAAAATGATCCATGAAACGTTCACGAGCCGGGTGACGCTCGACCGCGCAAATCTGGAAATTCTGGTCGAATATTTGGAAGGGCCGTTTCGCCACTTGAACAACCGTTGGAAATTCCGCCCGGTGGCAGAGCGCGTGTGCGACGTTGAGTTCTTCATCGCTTACGAATTCCGCAGCCGTGCGCTGGGAATGCTGATGGGCAGCGTCTTTGAGGCCGCGTTCCGCCGCTTCGCCGCCGCGTTCGAACGCCGCGCCGATCAGGTCTACGGCACGCGGGCGGCGTAGAACGGTCAATCTCGCGTCTCATGTTTCTGCTTGTGTGCAGGGGGCGGTACTGTATGTTCTGCCCGTCATCAAGGTGCGTTGACCAGGGAGGAAACGTCATGATCCGCAACGTTGCGGCCATACTCGGTGTGGCATCCGCAATTTCTGTCGTGCCCGCGGTCGCATTCGCGCAGAGTGCGCCGCCGACCCATAAAGCCGATCCCGGCGTCTACCAGGTCGTCTTCGAGAACGACAGCTTCCGCGTCATTTCCGCGACGTGGCAACCCGGGCAAACCGACAAGGCGCACTCGCACAGTGTCGCGTCGATTGCCTATGCCCTCACCGATTGCAACCTGAAACTCACGTCCGCTGACGGGAAGGTTGTCGACGTCACAGCCAAGGCGGGATCGGTAAATGCGGTCGGCATGACGCCGTCTCACACGACGAGCAATGTCGGCCCTGCCGAATGTCGATCGATATTGATCGAACGAAAGTAAGCAAGTTAGCCGCGCGGTTCACGCGCTATCGATTGCAAAAGCGCGAGCGCTTGAGCTACCGCGCGCTCGCGTACGCGCCGGCGGCCGATCTTGCCGTAGCGCCGCGTGCGCGCGAGCCAGCGGCCGTGGCGGCTTGCCGCCGCGAAATAAACGAGGCCCACCGGCTTGTCCTTGGTGCCGCCGCGCGGGCCGGCAATCCCGGTGATCGCCACCGCCAGATCGGCCTGCGAATTCTTCAGGGCGCCGGCAGCCATTGCCTTCGCGGTTTGCTCGCTGACTGCACCGTAGCGCTTGAGCGTGGCAGTTGGCACGCCGAGCACCGTTTGCTTCGCCGCGTTCGAATAGGTGACGAAGCCGCAATCGACGACATCGGACGAGCCGGAGATCTCCGTCAGCGCCGCGGCAACGAGGCCGCCGGTGCATGACTCGGCGGTGGCGAGTCTGAGCCCGCGAGCGCGACAAAGATCGAGGACCCGCTTCGCCGCCGCGCGCAGCGCAGCGTCGCTCACGACGCGCTCCACGGCAGCCGGATGGTGGCCGTCGCCATCGCCACAATACCTTCGCCGCGGCCGGTAAAGCCGAGCTTTTCGCTCGTTGTCGCCTTGATCGCGACGCGGTCGACCGTGATGCCGGCAATCGATGCGATGCGCGCGCGCATGGCATCGCGATGCGGAGTGATGCGCGGCGCCTCGCACACGACGGTGACGTCGAGATGCGCGATCATGCCGGCGCGTGCGCGCACGCGCTCGCAGGCAAAGGCGAGAAAGCGATCCGACGAGGCGCCCTGCCATCGCGGGTCGCTCGGTGGAAAATGCACGCCGATGTCGCCCTCGGCGAGTGCGCCGAGAATGGCGTCGACCAGGGCGTGCAGCGCCACGTCGGCGTCGGAATGGCCGGATACGCCGCGCGAATGCGGAATGCGTATGCCGGCGAGCATGACATGGTCGCCGTCGGCGAAGGCGTGCACGTCGAAGCCGTTTCCGGTCCGCACGTCGGCAAGCGCCGCGATGCGCAGCGCTTCGGCGCGGGCAAGATCGTCATTCGTTGTCAGCTTCAGGTTGGCGGCCTCGCCGGCGAACACGGTGACCTGGTGACCGGCCCATTCGGCGAGCGCGGCATCGTCGGGAAAATCCTCGCGGCCGGCTGCCGCCGCGCGCCGATGCGACTCGAGGATGAGGTCGAAGGCGAAGGCCTGTGGTGTCTGCACTGTGCACAGCCGGTTGCGATCGAGCGTTGCGGTGACCACGTCGCGCGCGTCGATCAACTTCACGGTGTCGGCGATCGGGACAGCCGGCACTGTCGCGCCGTGCTCCGTCGCCGCAGCGATAGCGCGGGAGATCAGGGCGCCGGTCAAGAACGGCCGCGCCCCATCGTGGATGAGCACGATGTCCGGCGCGGCGGCGACGAGCGCCTCTAGTCCGGCACGCACCGAGGCCTGCCGTGTCGCGCCGCCGTAAACCGGCGGCAGCAGTCCCACGAGGCCGGCGGTCGCGACGCGGAACAGCTCATCGTCGTCTCGATGGATGACCGGTTTCACCGCATTCACCTGCGGGTGCGCAAGAAAGGCGCGCAGGGTAGGGCGGATCACCGCCTCGCCGGCGATGTTCCGGTACTGCTTGGGCATCTCCCCGCCGACGCGATGGCCGCGTCCGGCTGCGACAATGACAGCCGCAACCCCCCCGGTCATGAATCACTCCGTTTGTTTTGCCGGCACCGCTTTAGCGCATGTGTAGCGCTTGTGCGAACGCGTAAAGCATCTCCAATCCCAGCGCATCGAGGCCGCCTCGGCCGACGGTTGGTTGGGGATGAAACACGCGATATTGCAGCGCAGCACTTGCACCAGCGTGGAAAATGGCTAAACTATATGCAGAAGCAAAGAGGCGCCTAATTCGTGTGCAGGCACTCCAGAGGTACCTTCGGCCAGCACCAGGAAGCCGGGTTGCAGGAACCGCGTTGGGCTCTGCCGGCTGCTGGCGCCTCGACGCAATCGTGTTTCCGGGAATCGGCGAGACGCATGGCATGACGACCGCCCAGCCATTGGTCACAGCAACGCCCGCCGATGCGGTGCTCAACGCCTTGCCGCACCCGGTGATTGTGGTGTCGCCCGATGGCAGAGTGGTGGACGCCAATGTCGCCGCGGAAGCCTTTTTCGAGGTTTCGGCGCCGTTGCTGCGGCGTCACCTGTTACGCGACCTCGTTCCATTCGGCAGTCCCTTGCTGATCCTCGTCGAACAGGTGCGGGCAAGCGGCGCGGCGGTCAACGAGTACAAGGTCGATCTCGGCACGCCGCGCAATCCCGGCGACCGCGCCGTCGACCTGCACGTGACACCGTTGCCGGAGCGGCCCGACTTCGTCGTGGTGATGCTGCAGGAGCGCTCGATCGCCGACAAGATGGATCGCCAGCTCACGCATCGCAGCGCCGCGCGTTCGGTGATCGCGCTCGCCGCCATGCTGGCGCACGAGATCAAGAATCCGCTGTCCGGCATCCGCGGCGCGGCGCAGTTGCTTGAGCAGTCGGTCGAGGACGACGACCGCACGCTGACGCGGCTAATCTGCGACGAGGCCGACCGCATCGTGAAGCTGGTCGATCGGATGGAGGTGTTCGCCGACGAACGTCCGGTCGAACGCGAACCGATCAACATCCATGTTGTGCTCGACCACGTGAAGCGGCTGGCGCAATCGGGCGTCGCTCGCCACGTCAAATTCGTCGAGGACTACGATCCCTCGCTACCGCCGGTGTGGGCGAACCGCGATCAGCTTGTTCAGGTGTTCCTCAACCTGGTCAAGAACGCGGCGGAGTCGATCGGCGAGAACAGCGGCGGCGAGATCGTGCTGTCGACCGCTTTTCGTCCGGGCGTGCGTCTGGCGGTGCCGGGCGCCAAAGCGCGCATTTCGCTGCCGCTCGAATTCTGCGTCAGAGACAACGGACCCGGCGTCCCCGAAGAATTGATGCCGCATCTGTTCGATCCGTTCGTCACCACCAAGCCCACCGGATCGGGTCTCGGGCTGGCGCTGGTCGCCAAGATCGTCGGTGATCACGGCGGCATCATCGAATGCGAGTCGCAGCCGCGACGCACCGTCTTTCGCGTGCTGATGCCGATGTACACCGGCGGCGGCGCCATTCAGTCACGAGGGGATCATTGATGCCGGCGGGAAATATTCTCGTTGCCGATGACGATGCGGCGATCCGCACGGTGCTCAATCAGGCATTGTCGCGGGCCGGCTATGAAGTCCGCTCGACCGGCAACGCGGCGACGCTGTGGCGCTGGATCAGCCAGGGCGACGGCGATCTCGTCATCACCGACGTAGTGCTGCCCGACGAAAACGCCTTCGATCTGTTGTTGCGCATCAAGAAGGTGCGGCCGGACCTGCCGGTCATCGTCATGAGCGCGCAGAATACCTTCATGACGGCGATCCGCGCCTCGGAGCGCGG
>DATHCD010000039.1:0-2150 GCA_035319735.1 Xanthobacteraceae bacterium
GCAGGCCCACGCCATACAGGGTCCCTGGCCGGCCGGCGAACGCATCCTGGTGTGCATCAGCGAGGACCCGCGCGCCGCCGGGCTGGTTCGCTACGCCAAGCGGATCGCCGATCGCCTGCACGGGCCTTGGGTGGCACTTTACGTCGAGGGACGGCGAAGCACGCAGCTTTCCGAGGAGGAGCGCGATCGCGTCGCCGACACGCTTCGGCTCGCCGAGGCGCTGGGCGGCGAAGCCATCACTCTGCCGGGCGGCAGCCGCGACATCGCCGACGATGTCATCAGTTACGCGCAGTCAAATAATGTGACGCAAATCATCATTGGCAAATCCGCCCGGTCACGCTGGTTCGAGATTCTGCACGGGTCAGTGGTGCACGACCTCGTCCGCCGATCCGGCAATATCACCGTCCATGTGATCGCGGGCGACACCATTGCCGGCCAGCCCATACCCAAGAAATCGATCCGTGCGGCGGAGACCGACGAGACCTTTGATCCTCGACCGTACGTCGCCGCGTTGGCGGCCGTCGCCCTAGCGCTGGGGTTCGGTGAGCTGATTTGGGGATGGGTAGGCCGCGTCAACATCGATCTCGTCTTTCTGACGGCCGTTGTCGCGGTCGCGGTGCGCTTCGGCTTGTGGCCCTCATTGTTGGCAAGCGTCGTATCCGCGCTTTGTTATAACTTTCTATTCGTGGGGCCCAATTACCGGTTCACTCTCACCGATCCGACGAATTTCTCAGCCTTCGGTTTCTTCACTCTCGTCGCCATCATCGTTTCCAACGTCGCCGCACGTGCACGCACGCAGGCGATCGCGGCGATGGAACGGGCCCGGACGACGGAATCGCTTTACGCGTTCAGCCGTAAGCTCGCGGGCGCCGGCACGCTCGACGATGTGCTTTGGGCAACGGCGTATCAGGCCGCGCTGATGCTGAAAGTGCGCGTCGTGCTGCTTTTGCCCGAACACGGCACCATTGCCGTGAAGGCCGGCTATCCGCCGGAGGACATTCTCGATAACGCCGATCTCGCGGCGGCGAAATGGGCCTGGGAGAACGACCGCGCGGCAGGCCGCGGCTCTGATACGCTGCCCGGCGCCAAGCGCTTATTCCTTCCCATGCATACCGGTCGCGGTGCCGTCGGCGTGATGGGCATCGACAGCGATAAGCCGGGCCCCCTTCTCACCACGGACCAGCGCCGGCTGGTCGACGCTCTACGCGATCAGGCAGCTTTGGCCATCGAGCGTGTCAAACTCGTCGAGGAGATGGATCGCGTCGAACGCGTTGCCGAAACCGAGCGCCTGCGCTCGGCGCTCCTAACCTCCATCTCCCACGACCTGAAAACGCCGCTCGCCGCCGTGCTCGGGGCTGCCGGGACGTTGCGCGATCTTTCGGAAAAACTCAGCGCGGCCGAAAAGGCTGACCTGCTGGCGACGATCATTGACGAATCCGAACGGCTCAACCGCTTTATCGCCAACCTGCTCGACATGACCAAGCTCGAGTCCGGAGCGGTCAGACCGAACATGGCGCTTCACGATATCGGTGAGATCGTCGGCAGCGCATTGCGCCGGGCAAGCCGCATCTTGTCGCGGCACAAGGTCGAGCTTGAACTCGATCCGGACCTGCCTATGCTCGAAGTTGATGCAGTTCTGTTCGAGCAGGTTTTGTTCAATCTGCTCGACAACGCCGCCAAATACGCTCCCGTGGAAACGACAATCCGCATTCAAGGCTGGCGCAACGGCGAAGCGGTCTGCTTGCGAGTACTCGATGAAGGCGGCGGCATTCCGGCCGGCGACCTGGAGCACATTTTCGACAAGTTCTACCGCGCACAGAAGACCGACCAGGTCCGCGCCGGCACCGGGCTCGGGCTTGCTATCTCGCGCGGTTTTGTCGAAGCAATGCACGGTACCATACTGGCGGCCAACCGCCCCGACCGCGCCGGCGCAATGTTCACTATTAGCCTGCCGGTCCCGCGCGGGCGACAGAGCTTGGACGCCGCCGCATGAACGCAGCTCCACTCCGCGTCCTGGTGGTCGACGACGAACCGCCTATTCGCAAACTTCTGCGCATGGGCTTGTCCGCGCACGGATATCAGATCCTGGAGGCGCCCAACGGGAAGGCTGCCCTCGACATGCTCAGCCAGGCCCCGGACCTGATCATCCT
>DATHCD010000040.1:0-21847 GCA_035319735.1 Xanthobacteraceae bacterium
GTTCCGACAGGTCGCTACATGGCTCGAATTGTCATGGGCAAGAATACGTGGGCCGACTGGTTTTTTGATCCGATCGATAACGCACTCTATTTGCTCATCGGCCGTAAGGTCACGCGCCAGCCGATGAATTGGATATCTTACACTTTCCACATGCTGGCGACCAATCTAGTCATGGCGCTGATCATCTTCCTCGTCTATTCGTACCAGGATTATCTGCCGCTCAACCAATTGAACTTCCCCGGCATGGAGGCCTTCCAGGCGTTCAACACCGCGATCAGCTTCATCACCAACACCAATTGGCAAAGCTTTGCCGGCGAGACCACGCTGTCGAATTTCAGCCAGATGGGCGGCATCACCTTTCCGATGTTCACGTCGGCGACCACCGGTTTTGTCGTCGCGATGGCGTGGATCCGCGCTTTTACCGTGAGCAGCGGCGGCGCCGCCCTCGGCAATTTCTACCGCGACTTCATCCGTTTCATCACCCGGGTGCTGCTGCCGATTTGCTTCGTGGTCGCCTTGGTCATGATCAGCCAGGGCGCAGTGCAGACGCTCGATGCCAGCATGGTCGCGCACACGCTGCAGGGAAGCGAGCAGACGATCGTCGTCGGACCGGTCGCCTCGCAAGGAACGATCGAGCTGGTCGGTACCAATGGCGGCGGATTCTACAACGTCAATGCGGCACATCCCTTCCAGAACCCAACGCCGATCACCAATGTGATTCTCATCGTGCTGATGGCGCTGCTGCCCGCCGCGATCGTGGTGACGTTCGGCGAAATGATCGCCAATCGTCGCCAGGCCTGGGTGCTTTACGGCGTGATGGGCACGCTGGCGGTGCTGTTTCTCGTCCTCTGCGTCATGCCCGAGCGGAGCGGCACGCCGACGTTGACGCGCGCCGGCATCGAGACCGGCGCAACCCCCGACCAGCCCGGCGGCAACATGGAAGGCAAGGAGGTCCGCTTCGGCATCGCGGCCAGCAGCCTGTTCGCCGACGTTACCACCGGCTTCACCACCGGCGCGGTCAACTCCGCCCATGACAGCTTCACGCCGCTTCCCGGCATTTCGCTGTTGGGCCAGATGATGCTGCAATGCGTGTTCGGCGGTAAAGGCGTCGGCTTCTTGAACGCCCTGATCTACGGCCTGATCGCCGTCTTCGTGGCTGGACTCATGGTCGGCCGCACGCCCGAGTTTTTGGGCAAGAAGATCGAGACGCAGGAGATCATTCTCGTTTCGCTGGCGCTGCTGATCCATCCGCTGGTCATTCTTTCCTCGACCGGCTGGTCGATGCTCGCCCCCTATGCGCTGTCCTCGCTCGGCAACAACGGCATTCACGGCTACTCCGAGGTCCTCTACGCCTTCACATCGGCAGCGGCGGATAACGGCTCGGCGTTTGCCGGCCTCAACTCCAATACGCCGTGGTTCAACCTCGCCATCGCCGCCGTCATCTTCATCGGCCGCTATCCACCGATCATTTTCCTCATGGCGGTGGCCGGCTCGGTCGCGCGCAAGCCGACGACAATGCCGACGACGAGCACGCTGCGCACCGACACGGTGATGTTCGGCGTGTTCTGGTTCGCCACCATCCTGATCGTCGGCGCACTGACCTTCTTCCCCGCCCTGGTGCTGGGACCGATCGCCGAATTCTTCGCCATGAAAGCCGGATTAACCTTCTGATTGGCCGACGCCATGCGGGAAAAGACGGTGGTACCGAAATCGAAAAGCGAGGCGAGGCGGGAGCCGCTCGGCGCGACCTTCCGGGGTGTGCGCGTGCGCGGCGGCTACACCGTCGGCTTGCTCGTGCAGGCGCTGACCGGTTCGCTCGCCAAATTCGATCCGCGCGTGCAGATCCGCAATCCGGTCATGTTCATCGTATGGGTCGGCACGCTGGTGACGCTGGCGCTGGCGATCCAGCCGGATTTGTTTGGCCCCTCGAGCGCCACACGCCTCTATAACGGCATCGTAACGGTGGTGCTCGCGCTGACCGTGTGGTTCGCCAATTACGCGGAAGCCCTCGCCGAGGGCCGCGGCAAGGCGAAAGCGACCGCGCTCAAACAGACCCGGGCCGATCTTGTCGGCCTGCGCGTGCTCGATGACCACCGAACCGAGAAAGTCCCGGCCGCGGAATTGCGCAAAGGCGACCTCATTCGGGTTGAGAAGAACGACGTCGTGCCGGCGGACGGCGATGTCGTCGAGGGCGTGGCCTATATCAACGAAGCTGCCATCACCGGAGAGTCGGCGCCGGTGTTCAAGGAGCCGGGCACCGACATGTTCTCGTCGGTGACCGCCGGCACGACGGTTATTTCCGATTGGCTGATGGTTCGCGTCTCCACCGATCCGGGCGGGTCCTTTCTCGACCGCATCATCCACCTCGTCGAAGGCGCCAAGCGGCAAAAGACGCCGAACGAGATTGCGCTCACCGTGCTCCTCTCCATCCTGACGCTGATCTTCGTCATCGTCGTCGCGGCGATCGCGCCGGTCGCCGCCTATCTCGAGGCGCAAATCAACGTCGCCGATCTCGTTGCCCTTTTGGTCGCGCTGATTCCGACCACGATTGCGGCGCTATTGTCCGCCATCGGCATCGCCGGCATGGACCGCACCATGCGGTTCAACGTGCTGGCGATGTCGGGCAAGGCGGTCGAGACCGCCGGCGACGTGCAAACGCTGCTGCTTGACAAGACCGGAACGATTACCACCGGCAACCGCGAGGCAGTCGATTTCATCCCAACCTCGGGTCATGCGCTGAGCAAGCTGGTTGAGGCCGCGTTTCTGGCATCCCATTTCGATACCACGCCTGAGGGTCGATCGATCGTTGCCAACAGCGCGTCACGGGGTGCGCGGCCGACCGCGGACCTCGACCGGGCCAAGGGCCTGGAATTCTCCGCGCATACGCGCATGAGCGGAACCGACCTTCCCGACGGCCGGATCATCCGCAAAGGCGCGGTGAGCGCCGTCGTTTGCCACGTCGGCGACGCGTTCGGCGCTTCGCCGCCGCCCGATCTGCAGACGATCTCCGACAGTATTTCGAGGAAGGGAGCGACGCCGCTCGCCGTCAGCGTCAACGGCGACATCGTCGGCATTGTCGCGCTCGCCGACAAGCTGAAGCCGGGCATACGCGAGCGCATCTTGGAGCTGCGCAAGATGGCCGTGCGCACCGTAATGATCACCGGCGACAATCCGGTCACCGCCCGCACCATCGCCGGCGAGGCCGGCGTCGACGATTTCGCCGCCGAAGTCACTCCGGAAGAGAAGTTGCGCATCGTGCGCCGCGAACAAAGCCAGGGCCGGCTGGTGGCGATGACCGGAGACGGCACCAATGACGCGCCGGCATTGGCCCAGGCCGATGTCGGGCTCGCCATGAATTCGGGAACGATGGCGGCGAAGGAAGCGGCGAATCTGGTCGATCTCGATTCCGATCCGACCAAGCTCACCGACCTCGTCGCCATCGGTCGGCAAATGCTAATCACGCGCGGCGCGCTGACGACGTTCTCCATCGCCAACGACGTGGCGAAATATTTCGCCATCATTCCGGCGATGTTCATCCTTGCCCTGCCGGGGCTGACTGCTCTCAACGTCATGAATCTGGCGACGCCGCGCAGCGCGGTCCTCTCGGCATTGATCTTTAACGCTCTGATCATTCCGCTGCTCATTCCGCTGGCGTTGCGCGGCGTACGCTTCCGGGTGCAGACCGCGGAAAATCTGTTCCATCGCAATCTCTGGGTTTACGGCGCCGGCGGGCTGGTCGCCCCCTTCATCGGCATCAAGCTGATCGATCTCTTGATCGCACCGCTGGTTTGAGAGGAGCCTGAGATGCTCGACTATGTAAGCGGCGCGGTGCGGGTTTCCCTGGTGACCTTTGCGCTCTGCGGCTTTGCCTATCCCTTGGCCGTTACCGCGGTCGGTCAGCTGCTCATGCCGTATCGGGCAAACGGCAGCACCGAAGCGGACGCCGACAGCCGGATCATCGGTTCAAGGTTGATCGGCCAGCAATGGACCGATGCGCAATGGTTCCACGGCCGGCCGTCGGCCACCGTTGCGCCCGATCCCCAGGACCGGGCCAAGACGGTAGATGCCCCCTACAATGCCGCGAACACCACGGCTTCGAACCTTGGCCCCACCAGCAAGGCATTGGCGGACCGCTTGACCGCCGACCGCAAAGCGCTCGAGCAGGCTCAACCCGAACTCGCGGGCAGGCTCCTGCCCGCTGACATGCTGACAAGCTCGGCGTCGGGCCTCGACCCCGACATCACGCCGGCCAATGCCCTGCTCCAGGTGGCGCGCGTCGCCAAGGCCCGGGGCGTGCCGCCCGAGCAAATTGCCGCTTTGGTCGAGCAGCACGTGACGCCACGCAGCCTCTGGATTTTCGGCGAGCCGCGGGTCAATGTCTTGGAGCTAAACCTTGCGCTGGAAAAGGACTTGCCAAGGAAATAGTGACCTATCCGCACAACGAGGAAAGCAATAGCTCCGAGATTCTTGCCCATGCTTGACGCGACCATGTTGGCGCTCGTCGTCATTTGCTTCGCGCTGGCGAAAGCCTATGCGGGTCTCTGCGATCGTCTGCTCGCACGCGCGCCCGGCGAAGACGTTCCGCCGTGACGGTCTTCGGCTGGCTGCAAATCCTCCTCTTTGCCGCCCTTGTCGGTCTTATCACGCGGCCGCTCGGCGGCTATCTCGCGCGCGTCTATGCCGGCGAGTTCACGCCGCTGCGACCGCTTCTGCATCCCATCGAAGCCGCGCTCTACCGCCTTGCCGGTGTCAAACCGGAGGTCGAACAGAGCTGGTACGGCTACGCACTCTCGCTTCTGATCTTCCATGCCGTCGGCATCATCGCGCTCTATGCGGTTCTGCGGCTGCAGTCCCTGTTGCCGCTCAATCCTCAGGAGCAGAGTGAAGTCGCTCCGGATCTGGCGCTGAATACGGCTGTCAGTTTCGTGACCAACACCAGCTGGCAGTCCTACGCCGGCGAGACGACGCTGAGCTATTTGAGCCAGATGGCCGGCATCACCGTCCAGTCGTTCCTTTCCGCCGCTTCCGGGATGGCTGTCGCCATCGCCTTGATCCGCGGCTTCGCGCGACGCCGGTCGCCAACCATCGGCAATTTCTGGGTCGATCTCACGCGCGGCACGCTCTACGTCCTATTGCCGCTCTCCGTCGCGGCCGCCTTTCTCCTGGTGGCGGATGGCGTGCCCCAGACTCTGGCGCCTGCGGCCGAGGTGACGATGCTTGACGGCGGCTTTCAGACTATCGCCCGCGGCCCGGTCGCCACGCAGGAAGCTATCAAGCTCATGAGCGGCGATGGCGGCGGATTCTTCAACGCCAATTCCGCGCATCCTTTCGAGAATCCGACGCCGCTCACCAACCTCGTGGAACTGGTGCTGATCTTTGCCGTAGGCGCGGCCTTGACCAATTGCTTTGGCCGCATGGTGGGATCCGAGCGGCAAGGATGGATGCTGCTGGCCGTCATGGCGATCCTGTTCGGGCTCGGCGTCGGCGGCCTCTACTCATCGGAAGCCGGCGGCAACCCGGCGCTCGCGGCCTCCAATGCCGGCCCGGCGAACACGCAACGGCCGGGCGGAAACATGGAAGGCAAGGAGGTGCGCTTCGGGATCGCCGGGTCGGCCCTGTTCGCCGAGGCCTCGACCGCATCCTCGGACGGCGCGGTCAACTCCATGCATGACAGCTTCCTGCCGCTGAGCGGAGGCATCCTTCTCGCCAATATGATGGTCGACGAGGTGATTGTCGGGGCGCCTGGCTCCGGCCTCTTCGGCATGCTGCTGTTCTGCATCGTTGCCGTGTTCCTTGCCGGCCTCATGGTCGGCCGCACGCCCGAATATGTCGGCAAGAAGATCGGCTCGCCGGAAGTCAAGATGACGATCCTCGCCCTGATTTGCGTCCCAGCGGCGACGCTCGGCCTCACCGCGGTCGCCAGCGTGGTCGAGCCGGGCCTTGCGGGCTTGGGCAATGCGGGACCGCACGGCTACTCGGAAATTCTCTACGCCTACACATCCGCCACCGCGACCAATGGCAGCGCGTTTGCCGGCCTGAGCACCAGTTCGCCGTTCTACAACCTCACGCTCGCGCTCGCCATGTTCGTGGGCCGCTTCCTGGTCATCGTTCCGGTTCTCGCCGTCGCCGGCTCGCTCGCCCGACAGTCGATCATCCCGCGCTCGACCGGCACTCTGCCCACTGACCGGGCGCTGTTTGTTTGCTTCCTCCTCGGCGTCATCGTCATCGTCGGTGCGCTCACCTACTTGCCGGCACTCGCGCTCGGCCCCATCGTCGAAGGCCTACAGATTTCGCGCGGCATGCTGTACTAGGATGTGGAAGCTCGAGACGTCGTTCTCGATCAGAGCGAGTTTGCTGATAGGTATTTTGTCATTGAATTTGGCATGCGGGCCCAGTGCCCTAGCGGCGAGTTGGCCTTCCTTTGACTTAGATCAAGGAAGTCTCCGTCGATAGCGCTTCGGATAAGCATGCGCACTTTGTTTCCGGTCCGCCTTGGGGGGAATCCAGATGCAGTATCTCAATCTCAAGTGCATTGATGCTGTCTCGAGCCAAGACTTCCAAAAGCAAAAACCCTACCCGTGGGTACACATGCAAGACACCCTGACTCCGGAGGGGTGGAATGAGCTGCGCGCAACCCTCCCCGACATTGCGCAATTCCGACGCATGATCGGAGTTAGGCGTGCATACGGACAGGCGCCGCACAACCGCGGCATACTTCACTACATCGACGGCATGACGGTGGCGCAGCCGTGGAAGGAATTCATCGCTGAGCTCAATGGACCCGCTTACGCCTCGTTCCTTCGCCGCATGCTCGGCTTCACGCCTCGACAGAAGTTCATCCTGACGATGGAATGGTACTATGCCTGGCAAGGCTGCTCCGTCTCACCGCACTGCGACGCGCGCCGCAAGATCGCGACGCACATCTTCTTCTTTGCCAATGACGAAGATTGGCCGCGCGAATGGGGAGGCGACATTCTCATCCTGGATGACGAGGGTCGCTACAAGGCGCACTCGGCGCCGGGCTTCAATGACCTGAAAGTCGCCGCCTCACTGGATTTGCGCAAGAACGGGAGCTTGCTGTTCGAACGGACAGAACATTCCTGGCATGGCGTGCGGCCGCTGAATTCGCCTGATCCCAACATCTACCGCAAGCTGTTTATCGTGACCGTGAATATCCCAACTTTTCAGGTGTGGTGGCGGCGAGTCCGCGGAAAGGATCCGGACGGATATCGTTACAGACTGAACGCTCCCGGCGACACAGGCACAGCCGAGGCCGCATAAGGCTTGCGCGCCTTGCCATTGTTCCTGGTCGGCTTCGGAGCGTTGGCCGAAGCCAAATCCTAACGGCCGCATGGGCCGGCGGCGAGCGCTAAAGTCGCGCCGCGGCTGTCCGCGCTTCGGCGAGACGCTTCGGCAGCAACGCCTCCATACGGCGCTTGACGTCGGCGAGCACCTCCGGCGGCGCCGTCTCCGGCCGGCCAGAATCAAAGGGTGGCGCAGGCGCATATTCCAGCGCGAGCTGCAGCGCCTGCGCGAGGCGTGCGCCGGCAAGTTCGGCAGCCACCACCAACGCGAAGTCCATGCCGGCCGTCACCCCGCCTCCGGTGATGATGTTGCCGTCGCGTACGACCCGGTCCGGATCCGGGATGGCACCGAATAGGCTCAGCATGTCGCGCCAGGCCCAATGGCAGGCGGCGCGCCTCCCCTTCAACAGGCCAGCGGCGGCGAGAATGAGCGGTCCGGTGCAGACCGAGGTCAAGTAGCGCGCTCCGGCGGCGAGCCGTACCGCCTGCGCCATGAAGGCCGTGTCGTTGATTGCTTCCGTTGCCGCCAAGCGGCCAGGGAAGAAAATCAGGTCACAATGCTCGATCTCGGCGAGACGGCGCGTGCCGGCGAAGACAAGGCCGCCGTCGGATTCGATCGGTCCGCCGGGCGCGGAGGCGACGATGGTTTCCGCCTTCGGAATGCGGCTGAACACGGTATGCGGCGCCGTGAAGTCGAGCTGAGTCATCCCCGGATAGATCGCTTCGACAATGCGAAACGGGCGGTCGGCCATGGGCGCTCTCCTCATATTGACCGCGCATCGAGGCCTTGGGTCGGGGCGAATACCCTCGCGCCGCCCGCATAGCACCTCTGCGCGAGTGTCATGCGGCGCCGTCGACCTCGATGATCGCCAGCGGTTGCCCTTCCTCCACCACCTGGTCGATGGACACCAGAACCGCCTTGATCCTTCCGGCCGCCGGACTGGATACGGGAATTTCCATTTTCATGGCCTCGACCATGGCGATTTCGTCGCCTTCTTCGACCATCGCCCCGACAGGGTGAGGCAGCGCGAGGATGCGCCCCCTCACCTCCGCCTCTATCTTTATTTCCCGCATCCTTCGTCCTCTCGACGTTGCCGGCCTTCGCGGCCGGGTTCGCGGCCGGTGCGGCACGCTTCCGCAGCCGCTATAACAGATAATCCAATGCGCGAATGCGGAGCAACGGAATATAAGTGCTGCGGCGGAGGGGAAACGCATGAACTGGAAGCCCGAACTCGACGAACTGACGCGCCGCGAGGCTTTCGCCCACGAGATGGGCGGGGCGGAAAAGGTCAAGCGCCAGCATGACGGCAGCAGGCTGACGGTGCGTGAGCGGATCGCGCTCATCGTCGATCCGGGAAGCTTCCATGAGATCGGCACCATTTCCGGCAGCGCGGAATATGATTCCAGCGGCGACCTGGCCAAGCTCACACCGGCCAACTGCGTGTTCGGCCGCGGCCTCATCGACGGCCGGCCGGTGGTAGTCGTCGGCGACGATTTTACCGTTCGCGGCGGCTCGGCCGACGCCTCGATTCCGGCCAAGCCGATGATGGCGGAA
Organism: Xanthobacteraceae bacterium; assembly: GCA_035319735.1. Classification (GTDB taxonomy): domain Bacteria; phylum Pseudomonadota; class Alphaproteobacteria; order Rhizobiales; family Xanthobacteraceae; genus BOG-931. The sequence continues at coordinate 8,860 of DATHCD010000040.1, forward strand.
GAAATGGCCGGCGCGTTCCGTCTGCCGATCATCCGCATCATCGAAGGCTCGGGCGGCGGCGGCTCGGTCAAGACCATCGAGACGAAGGGCGCCGCCAATCTTCCCGGCGGCGTCGGTCAGGTCCGCGGCTTCTATTTCATGACCGCGAACATGGCGCAGGTGCCGGTCGTCAGCCTGGGGCTGGGCTCGGTCGCCGGCCTTGGTGCGGCGCGGCTCGTCGCCAGCCACTACTCCATCATGACCACATCATCGGCGATGTTCGTGGCCGGTCCACCGGTCGTGGCGCGCGTCGAGCAAGCACTCGAGAAGCAACAACTGGGCGGCTGGCAGATTCAGACGCGCAGCGGCGCGGTCGATCATGCCGTCGACACCGAGGAAGAGGCCTTTGCCTGTGCCCGGCGATTCCTCTCCTATCTGCCATCGTCCGTTCACGCCCTTCCGCCCACGCTCCCTTGTGATGACGATCCCGGGCGCGCCGACGAAATGCTGATGGACGCGATCCCGCGCAACCGCCGCCAGGTCTACAAAATGCGGCCGATCATCGAGGCGGTCGTCGATAAGGGCACGTTCTTCGAAATGGGCAAGGAGTTCGGCCGCGCGATGATCGCCGGGCTGGCGCGGCTCGAAGGCCGCGCCGTCCTCTTGCTCGCCAGCGACCCGTATCATTACGGCGGGGCGTGGACGGCGGATACCTGCCAGAAGATCACGCGCTTCGTCGATCTTGCCGAGACATTCCATCTGCCCGTGGTCTATCTGTGCGACTGCCCCGGCTTCATGATTGGCGCCGAGGCCGAGCGATCGGCAACCATCCGTTACGGCGCGCGGGCGATGGCCGCGATCTATCAGACCACGACGCCCTGGTGCACGGTGATCGTGCGCAACGCCTTCGGCGTCGCCGGCGCCGCCCATCAGCCGGCCGGCCGCCTGGCACTGCGCTATGCGTGGCTTTCCGCCTATTGGGGATCGCTGCCGCTGGAAGGCGGCGTCGAAGCGGCCTATCGCGCCGAAATCGACGACGCCGCCGATCCGAAGGCGAAGCTTGCGGAAATCGAAGAGCGGTTGAACAAATTGCGCTCGCCATTCCGCTCCGCCGAGCGCTTCTGGATCGAAGAGATCATCGATCCGCGCAAGACGAGGTCGCTGCTTTGCGAATTCGCGCGTCTGGCGGAACCCCTGCGCACGCCGGGCGTCGTTTCTTTCTCGATCCGGCCGTAGTGGAAAAGTGCGCTGCTTGGCGAGCCGCAAAGGCGCCAATTCGCCACTCTCGGCTGATAACCAGGCAGGCATCGATGTAGGCCATATACTATATTTAAATCATTGGCTTATGGGCGTCCATTCATGATCTTTCCTAAGGCCATCTTTATGGGATTCCTATAATGCCGCCCCTCCCACTCGTCTCGAATTCTTATGCGATGGGTGACAGGTAAAGCCGCATGGGGCGGCGAGAATCTGGTGCAGTTTTCGAGAATCTGGTGCAGCTTTGATGTGCGTCGCGGCTGCACAGGGCACTATGCGTGCCCATCGACCATCCACTGAAATCATGCAAACCGGCATTGCGAAAAGCGAAGCGATGACGCAATCCGGACCTCGCGCCGACCTCCGGACCCCTTCGTGTCGCCGGCAATGAGCTAACGGCTCGGGAGCACTCCCATGATGGACGTCATCATGCTGGGCATCGGATTTTTGTTTTTCGCGCTGTCGATCGGCTACGTGTACGCCTGCGACCGGCTTTGAGGAATCGCCATGATCTTCGATTATTCGCTCGCCGGCCTGGTGACTGCCGGACTGCTCGTCTATCTGACCTACGCCCTGCTCAAGCCCGAACAGTTCTGAAGGAATAAACGGTCATGACCGTCACCGGCTGGGTGCAGATTCTGCTTTACTGCGCAATCATCGTCGCCATTGCGCCGATCCTCGGCGCGTACATGACCCGCGTCTTCAACGGCGAACGCACCTTCCTTTCGCCGCTGCTGCGGCCGGTCGAGGCCGCAATCTACCGGGCCGCCGGGGTCGACGAGCGGCACGAGCAGCACGCCGTCACCTATACGATCGGCATGCTGCTGTTTCACGTCGGCGGTTTTCTTATTCTCTACGCCTTGATGCGTCTGCAGGCGTGGCTGCCCTTCAATCCGGCCGGTCAGTCCGCCGTCGCCGAGGATCTCTCGTTCAACACCGCAGTGAGCTTCATCACCAACACCAATTGGCAGAACTACGGCGGCGAAAGCACGATGTCATACCTGACGCAGATGCTCGGGCTGACGCACCAGAACTACCTGTCGGCAGCCACCGGTATCGTGCTCGCGGTCGCGCTGATTCGCGGCTTCGCCCGGCATACGGTCCGTACCGTCGGCAATTTCTGGGTCGATATCACCCGCTGCACGCTCTACATCCTGATTCCGATCTGCGTGCCCTATGCGCTGTTCCTGATCTGGCAGGGCATGCCGCAGACGCTTGGCGCTTATGTCGAGGCGACGACGCTTGAAGGCGCCAAGCAGACCATCGCGGTCGGCCCGGTCGCCTCGCAGATCGCGATCAAGATGCTGGGCACCAATGGCGGCGGCTTCTTCAACGCCAATGCCGCGCATCCGTTCGAGAACCCGACCGCCTTCTCGAACTACGTGCAGATGATCTCGATCTTTGCCATCGGCGCAGCGCTCACCAACGTCTTCGGCCGCATGGTCGGCAACCAGCGGCAAGGCTGGGCGGTTCTCGCCGTGATGGGCGTGCTGTTCATCGCCGCCGTCGTCGTTTGCTATTGGGCCGAGGCGCATGGCAACGACGCGCTCAACGCGCTCGGCTTCACCGACGGCAATATGGAGGGCAAGGAGGTCCGCTTCGGCATCCTCGGCTCGGCGCTTTTCGCCGTGATCACCACCGCCGCCTCGTGCGGCGCGGTGAACGCCATGCACGATTCCTTTACCGCGCTCGGCGGCATGGTGCCGCTGATCAACATTCAGCTCGGCGAAGTCATCGTCGGCGGCGTCGGCGCCGGCATGTATGGCGTGCTGCTGTTCATCATCATCTCGATCTTCGTTGCCGGCCTGATGGTCGGCCGCACGCCGGAATATGTCGGCAAGAAGATCGAGGCGAAGGAAGTGAAGATGGCGATGCTCGCCATCCTGGTGCTGCCGCTGATGTATCTTGGCTGGACCGCCGTCGCCATGCTGGTGCCGTCGGCGGTCGCTGCCATGGGCAATCCCGGGCCGCACGGCTTCACCGAAGTGCTCTACGCCTACGTCTCGCAGGACGGCAACAACGGCTCCGCCTTCGCCGGGCTTTCCGCCAACACCTTGTTCTACAATCTCACCGGCGCCGTCGCGATGTTCGTCGGCCGGTTCTGGATGATCATTCCGACCATGGCGATCGCCGGCTCGCTCGCCGCCAAGAAGTCGGTGCCGGCGTCGGCGGGTACGTTCCCGACGACCGGCGGCTTGTTCGTCGGACTGGTCGTCGGCGTGATCGTGATCATCGGCGGTCTCACCTTCTTCCCGGCGCTCGCGCTCGGCCCGATCGTGGAGCAGCTCGCGATCAACGCCGGCACGCTGTTCTCGGCGAATTAAAGCGTCAGCGCAAAAGTGGCCGCCGGCATTTTGCAAAAGATCATGCGCCAACTGAGGAAATAGGCTCGGAGCAACCGCGATGGAAACCTCACATCTGCGCAAGCGCATGCCGGTCTCGGCGCTGCTCGATCCCAAGATCGTCGTTCCGGCCATCGGCTCCGCCTTCGTCAAGCTCGATCCGCGCAGCCTGATCAAAAATCCGGTCATGTTCGTGCTCGAGATCGTCACCGCGCTGACGACGGTGATCCTGATCCGCGACCTGTTCACCGGCGGCGAACGCATCGGCTTCGAATTCCAGATCATCCTCTGGCTGTGGTTCACCGTCCTGTTCGCCAACTTCGCCGAAGCCATTGCCGAAGGACGCGGCAAGGCTCAGGCCGACACGTTGCGCCGGCAGCGCACCGAGACGCAGGCGAAACTTCTCACCGGCTCGGGCGATACGCAGAACTACCGGCTGGTGCCCTCGACGGCGCTGAAGGTCGGAAACGTCGTGCTGGTCGAAGCCGGCGACATGATTCCGTCGGACGGCGAGGTGATCGAGGGCATGGCCTCGGTCAACGAGGCGGCGATCACCGGCGAGTCGGCGCCGGTGATCCGCGAATCGGGCGGCGACCGCTCCGCGGTTACCGGCGGCACCCAGGTGCTGTCCGACTGGATACGGGTGCGCATCACCGCCGCGCCCGGCTCGACCTTCCTCGATCGCATGATCAGGCTGGTGGAGGGCGCCGAGCGGCAAAAGACGCCAAACGAGATTGCGCTCAACATCCTGCTCGTCGGTCTGACTATCATCTTCGTATTCGCGACGGCGACGATTCCGAGCTACGTCGCGTATGCCGGCAGCGCGATCTCGGTGGTGATCCTGGTGGCGCTGTTCGTGACGCTCATTCCGACCACGATCGGCGCGCTGCTGTCGGCGATCGGCATCGCCGGCATGGATCGCCTCGTGCGCTTCAACGTGCTGGCCATGTCGGGGCGCGCCGTCGAGGCCGCGGGCGACGTCGACACATTGCTGCTCGACAAGACCGGCACGATCACGCTCGGCAATCGCCAGGCGACCGAGTTCAGGCCGCTGCGCGCGGTCACCGATCAGGAACTGGCGGACGCGGCGCAATTGGCTTCGCTCGCCGACGAGACTCCGGAAGGCCGTTCGATCGTCGTGCTGGCCAAGGAAAAATACGGCATCCGCGGCCGCGAACTCGGCGAATTGCACGCCAACTTCATCCCGTTCAGCGCCCAGACTCGCATGAGCGGCGTCGAGGTGGGCGATTCCTGGGTGCGCAAGGGCGCGGTCGATGCGATCTTGAATTATCTCAATGCGCCGCCCTCGGTCCTCGGCGCGGGCGGTGCCGTGCAGGCGCTGCGGCCGAACGTCGGCGCCGAGACCGTTCGCGAAGTCACGGCGATCGCCGACACCATCGCCAAATCGGGCGGCACGCCGCTCGCCGTCGCCAAGGACGGCCGGCTGCTAGGCGTCGTCCACCTCAAGGACATCGTCAAGGGCGGGATCCGCGAGCGCTTTGCCGAGCTGCGCCGCATGGGCATCCGCACCGTCATGATCACCGGCGACAATCCGATGACCGCCGCCGCCATCGCGGCCGAGGCGGGCGTCGACGATTTCCTCGCGCAGGCAACGCCCGAGGACAAGCTGCGGCTCATTCGCGACGAGCAGTCCAAGGGCAAGCTCGTCGCCATGTGCGGCGACGGCACCAACGACGCGCCGGCGCTGGCGCAGGCCGATGTCGGCGTCGCCATGAACACCGGCACCCAGGCCGCGCGCGAGGCCGGCAACATGGTCGACCTCGACTCCAATCCGACCAAGCTCATCGAGATCGTCGAGATCGGCAAGCAGCTGCTGATGACCCGCGGGGCGCTCACCACTTTCTCGATCGCCAACGACGTGGCCAAATACTTCGCCATCATCCCGGCCATGTTCGTCGCCTTCTATCCGCAGCTGCAGACACTGAACATCATGGCGCTGGCAACGCCGCAGAGCGCCATCCTCTCGGCGATCATCTTCAACGCGCTGATCATCATCGCGCTCATTCCGCTGTCGTTGAAGGGCGTGCGCTATCGCCCGATCGGCGCCGGGCCGCTCTTGCTGCGCAATCTGCTGATCTACGGTGTCGGCGGCGTGATCATTCCGTTCATCGCCATCAAGGCCATCGACCTCGCGGTCACGGCCCTGCATCTAGCCTAGAGCGCAATGGCTGCAAAGGAACCGATCGGCGCTCTGGGATTTTTCGTGGAGCATGATCATACGAAAAACCGGCTTCGGCTTTTTCCGGATCATGCTCGAAAGGAGAAGGCGCCATGTTGCGCGAAATTCGTCCGGCGATCGTCGTCCTCGTCGTCCTGACGCTGATCACTGGGCTCATCTACCCGCTGGCGATGACCGGCATCGCCCAAATCATCTTCCCGCACCGCGCGCAAGGCAGCATGATCGAGCGCGACGGCCGGGTCATCGGCTCCGCCTTGATCGGACAGGCCTTCACCAGCGACAAGTATTTCCACGGCCGGCCGTCGGCCACGACCGCTCCGGACCCCGCCGACCCGAGCAAGACGGTGGCCGCGCCCTATAATGCGGCAAACTCCGGCGGATCGAATCTCGGGCCTTCCAACAAGGCCCTGATCGACCGCGTGCAGGGCGACCTCGACAAGCTCAGGCAGGAGAACCCCGCGGCCGCGGTCCCAGCGGATCTGGTCACGACATCGGGCAGCGGGCTCGATCCGGACATCTCGCCCGAGGCCGCCTTCTTCCAGGTGCCGCGTGTTGCCAAGGCGCGCAACTTGGCCGAAGATCGGGTGCGTGCGCTCGTCAGCGATCATATCGACGGTCGCTTTCTCGGCATTTTGGGCGAGCCGCGCGTGAATGTCCTGCTGCTCAATCTCGCGCTCGACCGCTTGTCGGCCGGATAGGGCGGCGGAGACCCCGGCAACGGCGGGACATCCTAGCTGCGATGGCGGACCAGCGGCGCGATTACGAACATCGGCCTTCTCCGGAAGCGCTGCTCGAAGCAGCGCGCCGCGAAGACGGACGCGTCGGCAAGCTCAGGATCTTCGTCGGCGCCGCGCCCGGCGTGGGCAAGACCTACGAGATGTTGCTTCAGGCCCATGCCCGCAAGAAGGACGGCTACGACATCGTCGTCGGCATCGTGGAGACGCACGGCCGCAAGGAAACCGAAGCGCTGCTGGAGGGCCTGGAGGTCATTCCGCGCCGGCGCGTCGAATACAAGGGACAGTGGTTCGAGGAGATGGACCTCGATGCCATCATTGCCCGCCGCCCGCAGATCGTTCTGGTCGACGAACTCGCTCATACCAACATCGAGGGCTGCCGCCATCCCAAGCGCTATCTCGACGTCGAAGAGCTGATGAGCCGCGGCATCGACGTGTACACGACGGTCAATATCCAGCACATTGAAAGCCTCAATGACGTGGTCGCGCAGATCACGCATGTGCGCGTGCGCGAGACCGTGCCGGACGCGGTGTTCGACCGCGCCGACGCCGTCGAGCTGGTCGACCTCACCCCCGACGATCTGATCCAGCGGCTTAAGGAAGGAAAGGTCTACGTCCCCAGGCAGGCCGAGCGCGCGCTCGAACATTTCTTCTCTCCGGCCAACCTAACCGCGCTGCGTGAGCTCGCGCTGCGGCGCACGGCCGAGCGGGTCGACGAGCAGTTGCTCACGGAAATGCAGGCGCGCGCGATCCAAGGTCCCTGGGCAGCCGGCGAACGCATCCTGGTGTGCATCAGCGAGGATCCGCGCTGCGCCGGCCTGGTACGCTATGCCAAGCGGCTCGCCGACCGCCTGCATGGGCCGTGGGTGGCGCTTTACGTCGAATCGCGGCGCAGCCTGCAGCTTTCCGAAGAGGAGCGCGACCGCATCGCCGACACGCTGCGGCTCGCCGAGACCCTGGGCGCGGAGACCGTTACGCTTCCGGCCGGCGACCGGCACATCGCCGACGATGTGATCGGCTACGCGCAAGCAAACAATGTGACGCAGATCGTGATCGGCAAATCGGCGCGCACCCGCTGGTTCGAGATCCTGCACGGCTCCGTGGTGCACGATCTCGTTCGCCGTTCCGGCAACATCAGCGTCCACGTCATCGCCGGCGATGCGATCGCCGGTGAGCCGATTCCGAAGAAGTCGGTCCGCGCCGCCGAGCGCGACGAGACATTTAATCCGTGGCCTTATCTCGCCGCGCTCGTTGCGGTCGCCGCGGCACTCGCTTTCGGCCAATTGATCGCGGTCTGGGTCGGTCGCAGCAACATCGATCTCGTCTTTCTCACCGCCATCGTCGCCGTCGCGGTCCGTTTCGGCTTGTGGCCTTCGCTGTTCGCCAGCATTGCATCTTCGCTCTGCTACAATTTCTTCTTCATGGAGCCGCGTTACACGTTCACGCTGGCCGAGCCGACCAATCTGACCGCCTTCGCGTTCTTTACCGCGGTGGCGCTGGTCGTCTCCAACGTCGCCGCGCGCGGCCGCACGCTGGCCATGGCGGCGATGGAACGCGCGCGCACCACCGAGTCGCTTTACTCCTTCAGCCGCAAGCTTGCCGGCGCCGGAACGCTCGACGACGTGCTGTGGGCGACCGCCTATCAGACCGCGTTGATGTTGAAGGTGCGGGTCATGCTCCTGTTGCCCGAGGGCGGCTCGATCGCGGTGAAGGCGGGCTACCCGCCGGAGGACACCCTCGACGAGGCCGACCTTGCCGCGGCGAAGTGGGCCTGGGAAAACGACCGCGCCGCCGGTCGCGGCTCCGACACGCTTCCCGGCGCCAAGCGCCTGTTCCTACCAATGCGCACCGGGCGCGGCGCCATCGGCGTAATGGGCGTCGACAACGACAAGCCCGGCCCGCTGCTCACGCCGGACCAGCGCCGGTTGCTCGATGCGCTGCGCGATCAGGGAGCGCTGGCGATCGAGCGCGTGCGTCTGGTCGAGGAGATGGATCGCGTCGAGCGGGCGGCGGAAACCGAGCGGCTGCGCTCGGCGCTGCTAACCTCCATCTCCCACGACCTGAAGACGCCGCTCGCCGCGGTGCTGGGAGCGGCGGGAACGCTGCGTGAGCTCGGGCAAAAGCTCAGCGACGCGGAGAAGGTCGATCTTCTCGCCACGATCATCGACGAGTCCGAGCGGCTCAACCGGTTCATCGCCAATCTGCTCGACATGACCAAGCTCGAATCCGGCGCGATCGCGCCGAACGTCGCGCTGCATGATCTGGGCGAGATCGTCGGCAGCGCGCTCCGCCGCGCGAGCCGCATCCTGTCGCGCCACCACGTCGAGCTGGAGCTGGCGTCGGATTTGCCGATGCTCGAGCTCGATGCCGTGCTGTTCGAGCAAGTGCTGTTCAACCTCCTCGACAACGCGGCGAAATACGCCCCCCCCGAGACCACGATCCGCGTCCAGGACTGGCGCAGCGGTGACTCCGTGTGCCTGCGCGTCCTCGATGAAGGCAATGGCATTCCGGCCAGCGACCTAGAGCACATATTCGACAAGTTCTACCGGGCGCAGAAAACCGACCAAGTTCGCGCCGGCACCGGGCTCGGGCTCGCGATCTCGCGCGGCTTCGTGGAGGCCATGCACGGCACCATCGTCGCGGCAAACCGCACCGACCGCAGCGGCGCCGCTTTCACCATCAGCCTGCCGATCCCGCGCGAACGGCAACGCCTGGACGCCGCCGCATGAGTGCAGCTCCGCTCCGTGTGCTGGTGGTCGATGACGAGCCGCCGATTCGCAAGCTGCTGCGCATGGGCCTGACCGCCCAAGGTTATCAGATTCTCGAGGCGCCGAACGGCAAGGCCGCGCTCGACCTCTTGGGCCAGGCTCCGGACCTGATCATTCTCGACCTCGGCCTGCCCGATGCTCAGGGACACGATCTCCTGAGGACGATCCGCACGCGCAACGAGAGCGTTCCCATCGTCGTGCTGTCGAGCCGCGGCGACGAGGCCGGCAAAGTGCAGGCGCTCGACCTCGGCGCTGACGACTACGTCACCAAGCCGTTCGGCATGGACGAGCTGCTGGCCAGGATGCGGGCGGCGCTGCGCCATCAGCTGCAGACCCATGGCGAGCGACCGGTCTTTCGCGTCGGCGATCTCTCCGTCGACCTCGTCCGCCGCGTGGTCAAGGTCGGCGACCGGGAGATCAAGCTTTCGCCCAAGGAATATGATCTCCTGCGCGTGCTGGTTCAGCACGCGGGCAAGGTGCTCACCCATAAATATCTGCTCGGCGAGCTATGGGACGATTTGACCGACGCCCAATATCTTCGGGTGTATGTGCGCCAGCTCCGGCAAAAGATCGAAGCCGATCCCGAGCAGCCGCAGTATATCCTCACCGAAACGGGAATCGGCTATCGGCTGCGCGCCCCCGATTAAACTGCCTGGCATGGCGGCTTCAATTCTCCTCTTGACAGCCTCGACATCGTGGCGCCGAACAACGCTATGAAAATATCCGATTTCCTTTCCTCATCAAACGTGATGGTTGACGTTAGCGCCGCCGACAAGCAACAGCTGTTGCAGCAGATGGCGCGCCGAGCCGGAGCGATTGTCGACGTGCTGCCCGACCGCATCCTCTCCGAACTCATCAAGCGCGAGGAGCTCGGATCGACGGGAATGGGCGGCGGCGTGGCGATACCGCACGCACGATTTCACCAGGTCGCCGGGCCGTTCGGCATGCTGGCCTGTCTCAGGAAGCCCATCGATTTCGACGCCGTCGATGGAAAACCGGTCGATATCGTGTTCCTGCTGCTGCTGCCGGAGGCGCCCGACGGCGAGCGGCTCGGCGCTCTGGCCTGCATCGCGCGCAAGCTCAGGGATCCCGAGATCACCGACGCGTTGCGCTCCGCACGCGCCAGCACGGACATCTATCGCACCTTGATTGCCGGTTGACCGGCGGAGCCCGCTCAGACGCGGTCGCATTGCCGATGACTCCGCGACCGTGCTAAAGCATCACGGACTTTCCATTCGAAACGACTGCGCGCAAGTGACTGCCGATCATCCCGCGGGAGGAAGAACAGTCCATGGCCGACGAACTCGTCTTCTATACCAATCCGCGCTCGCGCGGCCGCCTCGTGCGCTGGATGCTCGAAGAAGTCGGCCATCCCTATCGCACGGAAATCCTCGACTTCGGCACCGCCATGAAGGCGCCCGCCTATCTCGCTATCAACCCAATGGGCAAGGTGCCGGCGCTGCGCCATGGCGACGCCGTGGTCACCGAGGCGGCCGCAATCTGCGCCTATCTCGCCGACGCATTTCCCGAAGCTGGCTTGGCGCCGCCGCCGGGCGATCGGCTGCGTGCTCCCTATTACCGATGGCTGTTCTTCGGCGCCGGGCCGATCGAGGCCGCGGTCAGCAACAAGGCCCTCGGCTTCGCGGTGCCGCCGGAACGCGAGGGGATGATGGGCTATGGCAGCTTCGAGCGGGTCATGCGCACGCTCGAAGGGGCGGTATCGCGCGCCGAGTATCTGGTCGGCGACAGGTTCACCGCCGCCGATGTCTATGTCGGCTCGCAGATCGGAATCGGTTTGATGTTCGGCACGATCGAAAAGCGCCCGGCCTTCCAGCAATACTTGCAGCGCCTCACCGCCCGTCCAGCCTACGCCCGTGCGCGCGCGCTCGACGAGGCGCTGATTCAGCAGCAGCAGCCGGCAAGCTGAGCTACTTCCGCATCAAGGGAAGTAAACGGCGCTACGCACGCGGCACTGTCCTCATGGCAGCCGCATCAGCGGTTCGCCGACGCGTATGGTGACGCCGTCACGGATGTTGTCGCACAGGGCGAACCCTTCGGGCGCGAAGACGATGATCGTCGATCCGTGCTCGAACCAGCCCAGCTCCTCGCCTCTGCGCAATTGCGCGTCGCAGGCGATGACGTTGCGACCGCGATGGTGGAGGTTCAACGGGACATCGAGGCAATGCAGGCGGATGCTTGCGACCAGAATGGCGGCGACCGCGACCAAGGTCACAGGATGGCCGCCCGCTGCGAGTGTCGTTGGCACGACGGCGCGTTCATTCTTGCAAAACAGCCGCTCGATCCGTCTGAGCGCGATCGGATTGACGTTCCAGGTATCGCCGGAGACATAGACGACCCGGTCGATGCGACAATCGTGCGGCGCATGGAAGCGGTGATACATGCTCGCGGTGAGCCGCAGCGTCGCGTAGCAGCCGTTGCGGTGCGCCGCGACGACATCGGCATCGCAGAGCAGGTCTTCGAGCGCATAGGGAAATCCCTTGGCCTGATAGAGATCGGTGCCCTCGATCGTCCCGCAGGCGCCGACGATCGCGTCGCACGGGCTGACCAGGATGTCGGCCCTGCCGTCGATCGGGCGCGCGCCGTCCTTGAGTTCGCGGATGAAGCAATCGTGCATGCTGCGGAAGCGCGTTGTCCTCGCCTCGCTCAGGTCGAGATCGGAAAAGAGCCGCCAGGCGCCGATCGACAGGTCGCGCACCAGCGGCTGCTCGATGCGGCTGAACCAGCCGATCAACCGCGTCAGCAGCCGGCGCGGGATGCGGTTGGTAAGGAGGAAATTGACGTCCTCCTGTTCGAGCATGCGCATGAGCTGGGAGCGGACCGTCATGGCGCTGTCAACTCCGCCCGCTACACCGCGATTCGATGCGCTTGGCGACGATGACACTGGCGCTTCTGGCGATGGGCGGTGCGGCGCTGGCGACCCCGCTGCGGCCGTTGCGCCGGCGTTTCGAGCTGTCGCAGGCTAAGCACGCCTCGCTGGCCGGCCATGCGCGGATCGCGCGGCGGCTGGCCGCGCTGGTGCCGTTCTACGAATATGACGAGGCGCGTTTCTTCAGTTCCGACAACGCGCCGGAGGACATTGTGGCGCGGCGGCGCGCCGGTTTCGCGCGGCTGTCGGCACTCTACAAGGCGCGCTTTGCCGAGACGATCCGGCGCACCGCCGAGGCCGCAAGTGGCATTTCCGATCTGCAATTCACCGGCGCCTATCGGGTCCCGTTCCAATACAGCCGTTATGTGCGGACCCATCTGCCCGCCGCCGCCTTCGTGCAATCGAGCGCGGGCGTGACCGTCACCGATCTCGACGGCAATCGATTCTACGACCTCAGCGGCTCCTACGGCGTGAACGTCTTCGGCTACGATTTCTACAAGGAAGCGATCGAGCGCGGCGCCGCCCGGGTGCGCGAGCTCGGACCGGTGCTCGGCCCCTATCATCCCTTGATCGTCGAGAACGTGGCGATGCTGAAGGAGATTTCCGGGCTGGACGAGGTCTCCTTCCACATGTCGGGCACCGAGGCGGTGATGCAGGCGGTACGGCTCGCGCGCTACCACACGCGACGGCCGTATCTCGTGCGCTTCTGCGGCGCCTACCACGGCTGGTGGGGCGACGTGCAGCCCGGGGTGGGCAATCCGCTCTCTCCGGATGCGACTTATACCTTGAAGGATATGGATGCGGCGTCGCTGCGCGTGTTG
>DATHCD010000041.1:0-64820 GCA_035319735.1 Xanthobacteraceae bacterium
TCATTCCGCTCGCCGTGCTGGCGATCGGCTCGCTCGGAGCGGGCTGGCCATTCGTGCACATTTTCGAAGGTAACGGCGCCGAGGAATTCTTCCGCAACTCGCTCATGTTTACCGGCAACAATCACCTGCTGGAGGAAATGGAGCACTTGCCGCTCGCCGTTTCGCTGGCGCCCACGGTCATGATGATCGGCGGTTTTCTGGTTGCCTGGCAGTTCTACATCCGCCGGCCCGATATTCCCGCCAACTTGGCGCGCGATCAGGGGATGCTGTACCGCTTCCTGCTCAATGCCTGGTATTTCGACCGGATCTACGACTTCATCTTTGTGCGCCCGGCGCTGTGGCTCGGCCGCCTGTTCTGGAAGGGCGGCGACGGCTTCGTCATCGACGGCTTTGGTCCTGACGGTGTCTCCGCGCGCGTGCTCGACGTGACGCGCAGTGTGGTGCGGCTGCAGACCGGCTACCTCTACCATTATGCCTTCGCCATGCTGATCGGCGTCGCCGCCTTCATCACCTGGTTCATGTTCTCGGGAGCGCATTGATGACGAGCTGGCCGATCCTTTCCGTCGTCACCTTCCTGCCGCTCGCCGGCGCGCTGTTCATCGCGCTGTTGCCGGAGGACGAGGCCGGCGTGCGCAACGCGCGCTGGGTCGCGCTGTGGACGACGCTGGTCACGTTCCTGATCTCGCTCATCCTGGTGTGGCGCTTCGACCCCGCCTCGGCCGACTTCCAGTTCGTCGAGAGGCGGCCGTGGCTGGGCGGCGCCATCACCTACTACATGGGCGTCGACGGCATCTCGCTGCCGTTCGTGATCCTGACCACCGCGCTGATGCCGATCTCAATCCTGGCGAGCTGGGAAGCAATTCAGCGCCGCGTGCGCGACTACATGATCGCCTTCCTGGTGCTCGAAACGTTGATGGTCGGCACCTTCTGCGCGCTCGACTTGGTGCTGTTCTATCTGTTCTTCGAAGGCGGCCTGATCCCGATGTTCCTGATCATCGGCGTATGGGGCGGGCCGCGCCGGGTCTATGCCAGCTTCAAGTTCTTCCTCTATACGCTGCTCGGTTCGGTGCTGATGCTGCTCGCCATCATGGCGATGTACTGGAACGCCGGCACCACCGACATCCCGGCGCTGCTGCACCACGCCTTCCCGCGCTCGCTGCAGACCTGGGCCTGGTTCGCCTTTCTCGCCTCGTTCGCGGTCAAGCTGCCGATGTGGCCGGTGCATACCTGGCTTCCCGATGCGCATGTCGAGGCGCCCACCGCCGGCTCGGTGATCCTGGCGGCGATTCTCTTGAAAATGGGCGGCTACGGATTTTTGCGCTTCTCGCTGCCGATGTTCCCGCAGGCCTCGCTCGAACTTGCGCCGTTGATCTATGCGCTTTCGGTCGTCGCCATCGTCTATACGTCGCTGGTCGCCTTGATGCAGGAGGACGTGAAGAAGCTCATCGCCTATTCCTCGGTGGCGCATATGGGCTTCGTGACCATGGGAATCTTCGCGATGACGACGCAGGGCGTCGCCGGCGGCATCTTCCAGATGATCTCGCACGGCATCGTCTCCGCCGCCTTGTTCCTCTGCGTCGGGGTCATCTACGACCGCATGCACACGCGCGAGATCGCGGCCTATGGCGGCTTGGTCAACCGCATGCCGGTCTACGCCTTCGTCTTTATGGTGTTTTCGCTGGCCAATGTCGGGCTGCCGGGCACCTCGGGATTCATCGGCGAGTTTCTGACGCTGATCGGCACCTTCCGGGTCAACAATTGGGTGGCGACGCTGGCGACGTTGGGCACCATCCTGTCCGCCGCCTATATGCTGTGGCTCTACCGCAAGGTGATCTTCGGCAAGCTGGAGAAGGCAAGCCTGTTCAAGATCACCGACATGGGCTGGCGGGAAATCGTGGTCTTGGCGCCGCTCGTGATCCTGACCATCGTCTTCGGCGTCTATCCGCGGCCGGTGCTCGACATCTCGGCGGTGTCGGTGACGCAGTTGATCGACAACTTCCAGCATGCGGTCGGAAGCGTGCAATCGGCGGCGCTGGCGAGGTGAGGCGATGAAGGCTGTTCTGACCGTGCCGGCGCTCGTTCCCTTGTTGCCGGAGATCGTGCTCGGACTGGGGGCCATGGCGCTGTTGATGCTCGGCGTCTATCGCGGCGAGCGCACGGCGCGGCTGATCGACGGCGCGGCGATCGTGCTGCTCGTCGCCGCCGGCGCCATCGTGCTGGCGCTTCCCGCCGGCAGGCTGGTCACCTTCGACGGAAGCTTCGTCGTCGACGACTTTGCCCGGTTCTTGAAAATCCTGGCGATACTCGGCTCGGCGGCGGCGATCGCGATGTCGATCGATTACGCCGCGCGCGAGCGCGAGCAGCGGTTCGAGTATTCCGTTCTCATCGTGCTTTCCACTCTCGGTATGCTGATGCTGATCTCAGCGGCCGATCTGATCGCGCTCTATCTCGGCCTCGAACTGATGAGCCTGCCGCTCTATGTGGTGGCCGCCAGCCAGCGCTCGGTGCTGCGCTCGAGCGAAGCCGGGCTCAAATATTTCGTGCTCGGCGCGCTGTCGTCGGGAATGCTGCTCTATGGCGCTTCGCTCACTTACGGCTTCACCGGCACGGTGAGCTTTGCCGGCATCGCGCACGCGGCGGCGGGCGCCGGGCCGGGGTTGATCTTCGGCCTCGTCTTCCTGTTCGCCGGCTTCTGCTTCAAGGTCTCGGCCGTGCCGTTCCACATGTGGACGCCGGACGTCTATGAGGGCGCGCCGACGCCGGTGACCGCGTTTTTTGCCGCGGCGCCGAAAGTCGCCGGCATCGCCATGTTCGTGCGCGTGGCGGTGACCGCGTTCCCCGGCATCACCGCGCAATGGCAGGAGATTCTCGTCTTCGTCGCCATCGCCTCGATGGCCCTCGGTGCTTTCGCCGCCATCGGCCAGCGCAACATCAAGCGGCTGATGGCCTATTCGTCGATCGGCCATATGGGCTTCGCGCTGATCGGCCTCGCTGCCGGAACTGCCGAGGGCGTACAGGGCGTGCTCCTTTACATCGCCATCTATGTGACCATGACGCTCGGCGTCTTCGCTGTGATCCTGTCGATGCGGCGAAGCACCGGCATGGTCGAGTCGATCGACCAGCTCGCCGGCCTCGCCCGCACCCATCCGACCATGGCGTTCTTCCTCGCCATGTTGCTGTTCTCGATGGCCGGCGTGCCGCCGCTCGCTGGCTTCTTTGCCAAATTCTACGTCTTTCTCGCCGCGATTAAGGTCGGGCTCTACGCGCTCGCCGTGATCGGCGTGCTCGCCAGCGTGGTGGGCGCCTATTATTATCTGGCGATTATCAAGACCATGTATTTCGACGAGCCGGCGGAAGGATTTGTCGGCATGCCGGCGGAGCTCAAGATCGTGCTCGCGGTCTGCGGTCTGTTCAACATTCTCTTCTTCCTTTACCCGGGGCCGCTTGTCGGCGTCGCCAGCGCGGCGGCCCGTTCGCTGTTCTGATGCAGCTACATTCCGCGGCGGCGGCGGCAGGCTATCGCTTGGCGGCCCACGCGACGTTGCCCTCGACCAATGCCAAAGCACTGGCGCTGGCGGCGCGCGGCGAGCGCGGTCCGCTCTGGGTGACGGCGCAGCGGCAGACCGCGGGCCGCGGCCGGCGCAGGCGCGAATGGGTTTCTCCGGCGGGCAATCTTTACGCCACGCTTCTTCTCGCTGATCCGGCGCCAGCGGAGCGTGCCCCGGAATTGTCGTTCGTGGCCGCGCTTGCCGCTTATGACGCCATTCTCGGCTGCGCGCCGGCGCTGCACGGAGAGCTTGCGCTGAAATGGCCGAACGACATCCTCTGCGGCGGCGCCAAGTTGGCCGGCATCCTGATCGAAGGCGAGGGAGGCAAGGGACGATCCGCCGTCGCCATCGGCATCGGCGTGAACTGCCTGCACCATCCGCCGCAGACGGATTATCCGGCGACCGATCTCGCGGCGGCCGGCGCGCAAGTTTCCGCCGAAGGTCTGTTTGTGATGTTATCCGCCATGATGCCGCAACGGCTCGCCCAGTGGCGTCGCGGCGCCGGATTTGACACCATTCGCGCCGATTGGCTCGCGCGCGCCGCCGGGATCGGCGGCGCCATGCTGGTGCGGCTTTCCCGCGGCGAGCTTGTTGGCCGCGGCGAGGGGATGGATGAGCAAGGTCGGCTGCTGCTGCGGCTTGCCGACGGCAGCTTGGAGGCGATCACGGCCGGCGACGTATTTCCAATCGCGCGCACGACTGGGGCTGGTTCGGCCGCAACGGGGCGCGTGGATTAATGGCCGCAAGCGAGCTTGTGTTCGCGCCGCTCGGCGGCGTCGGCGAGATCGGGATGAATCTCTCAATCTACGGCTTCGGCGACGCGCGCCGACGCCAATGGCTCATCGTCGATTGTGGCGTATCCTTCGCGGCCGAGGAGCACCTGCCCGGAGTCGATCTCATCCTCCCGGACATCCGCTTTCTCATCGAGGAGCGGCGCGACATCGTCGGACTGGTGCTGACCCACGCCCATGAAGACCATATGGGGGCGCTCATCGACCTGTGGCCGCGGCTCAACGTGCCGCTCTATGCCACGCCGTTTACCGCCGCGCTGTTCGAAGCGCGACGCCAGTCCGAGCCCGGCGCGCCGAAAATCCCGGTCAACGTCGTGCCGTTGCGCGGACATTTGCCGCTCGACCCGTTCGCGATCGACTTCATCAGTGTCGCCCATTCAATTCCGGAATCGAACGCGCTGGCGATCCGGACCCCGGCCGGTACCGTGCTGCATACCGGCGATTGGCGCATCGATCCGGACCCTCTGGTCGGCGCGCGAACCGACGCGGCAAGCCTGTCCGCGCTTGGGGCTGAAGGCGTGCTCGCGCTCATCGGCGATTCGACGAACGCCATCCGTGACGGCCGTTCGCCATCGGAGGCAGAGGTCGCCAAGACTCTTGCCGAACTCATTCGCACCGCGCCGGCGCGCGTGGCGGTCACGACCTTTGCTTCCCACGTCGACCGCATCCGCGCCGTCGCCGATGCGGCCCGCGCCGCGGATCGGGAAGTGGTCGTGGTCGGTCGGGCGATGGAGCGGGTGATCCAGGTCGCCCGCGAGACCGGCTATCTCAACGGCGTGCAGGATTTTAACGCAGTGGAAAGCTACGGCTACCTCCCGCGCGACAGGGTTCTGGCGCTCTGCACCGGCAGTCAGGGCGAGCCGCGCGCCGCGCTCGCGCGCATCGCCGAGAACGCGCACCCGGAAGTCACGCTGGATAGGGGCGACCGCGTGATTTTCTCCTCGCGCGCCATCCCTGGCAACGAGAAGGCCGTCGACCGGGTGATCAACGGATTGGTCTCGCAGGGGGTGGAAGTCATCACCGACCGCTCGCACCTCGTTCACGCCTCGGGACATCCGCGGCGCGCCGAACTCATCGACATGATCGGGTGGGTCAAGCCGCAAATCCTGGTCCCGGTTCATGGCGAAGCCTTGCACCTTGCCGAGCACGCCCGTGTGGCTCGCGGAGCAGGGGTTCCGCATGTCCTGCTCTGCCGCAACGGCGACCTCATCCGCCTGGCCCCCGGTCCTCCGGAGATCATCGACGAAGTCCCCTCGGGTCGCCTCTACAAGGACGGCGCAGTTCTCATCGAGGCCGCCTCGCGCACTGTGGCTTCCCGTCGCCGCCTCGGTTTTTCCGGCATCGCTTCGGTGGCGCTGGCGCTGAGTGAGAACGGTGCGCTCGCGGCCGATCCGGAACTCGAGCTGATCGGCATTCCGGAGACCGACGCCATCGGCGAGCGCTTTGAGCAGATCGCGCGCAATGCCGTCGAGGAGGCGTTCGAATCGCTGCCAAGGCCGCGTCGGCGCGATCCCGATGCCGTTGCCGAGGCGGTGCGGCGCGCGGTGCGCGCGGCCATTGCCGAGCGCTGGAACAAGAAACCCATCTGCCATGTGCATGTTTTGAGGGTGTGACGCATGCCTCGTCTCCCGGACGGGGCGGGCGCCCGCGGCTTAAGATGTGCCGACCCGCCGGCGAAACGGCTATAGATGGTTCGCCGGGATGAAGGAGGCGGGCGACATGATCGGCAGGCTCAATCACGTGGCGATCGCGGTGCGCGAAATCGGCAAGGCGGCGGCGGTCTATCGGGACGTCCTTGGGGCGGAGGTTTCGGCCGCCGTCTCGCAGCCGGAGCATGGCGTCACCACCGTCTTCATCACCTTGCCGAACACCAAGATTGAGCTGCTCGAGCCGCTTGGCGAGGGCTCGCCCATCCGCAAGTTTCTCGAGCGCAATCCCGACGGCGGCATGCACCATGTCTGCTACGAGGTGGATGATATCCGCGCCGCCCGCGATGCGCTCAAGGCGGCGGGCGCGCGCGTGCTCGGCGACGGCGAGCCGCGCACCGGGGCACATGGCAAGCCGGTACTGTTCCTGCACCCGAAGGATTTTTCCGGCACCCTGGTCGAGCTGGAAGAACGCTGACATGCCCCTCACCACGGCCGCAGCGATCTTCTTCCTGATCTGGTGGGTGGTGCTGTTCGCGGTCTTGCCCTGGGGAATCCGCAGCCAGCACGAGGGCGGCGACATCCCTCCCGGCACCGATCCTGGCGCCCCGGCAATCCCGAATTTGCGCGGCAAGCTGTTGTGGACGACCTTTGTTTCAGCGGTGATCTTTGCCGTCTGCTATGTCGTCTATGTCGATCACCTGGTCACGCTTGACGGGCTCGCCGCGGCGTTCGGCATGCATTGATCATCAAGCATAAAAGTACAGTTATATCAATGCCTTGATGAGGCATAATCAACCTGTATCTCATTATTCTTTTGATGCCGGCCTGGCCGCGATTGACCCGAAAAAAAGCAGGGCCGGAGCCCTGCTGCAAGACCCTTCCATTCGTCCTAGATCCGCGCCTTAGATCGCTGCTTTCTAATTCGGCGGGGCGGCAGCGTTGCTTCGCGCCGCCGGACCATCCTCCCAAGACTTGGACCGCTCCCGCCGCACACCAAACACACCTCACACCGGCGAGATCGGGCATTTGTTCGTACTCGATCTCAGATGCGATGTCATCATCTTGGCGCCGCCTGATGACAAAAAATTCGCCGGCCGGGGCTCGCCATCGCGTAGCGGGCTTATTTTCCTGCGAACGACCCCTTGTATTTCCGGTGCCGTTGCGGATTCACTGCCGCGGCCGACCCGTTGTCCCGACGAGAATTCATGCGCCTTTCCCGCTACTTCCTGCCGATCCTGCGCGAAACGCCGAAAGAAGCGGAGATCGCCTCGCACCGCCTGATGCTGCGCGCCGGCATGATGCGCCAGGAAGCGGCGGGAATTTACGCGTTCCTGCCGCTCGGCCTGCGTGTGTTGGAAAAGGTGTGCCGCATCGTGCGCGAGGAGCAGGACCGCTCCGGTGCCATCGAGCTGTTGATGCCGACGATTCAACCGGCCGATCTGTGGCGCGAAAGCGGCCGCTATGAGGCCTATGGCAAGGAGATGCTGCGCATCAAGGATCGGCACGATCGCGACATGCTCTACGGCCCGACCAACGAGGAAATGATCACCGCGATCTTTCGCAGCTACGTGCGCTCGTACAAGGATCTGCCGCTCAACCTCTACCACATTCAGTGGAAATTCCGCGACGAGGTGCGGCCGCGCTTCGGCCTGATGCGCGGGCGCGAATTCCTGATGAAGGACGCCTATTCCTTCGACGTTGATTTTGCTGCCGCCAAGCACGCCTACAACCGCATGTTCGTCGCGTATCTGCGGACTTTCGCACGCATGGGCTTGCGGTCGATTCCGATGGTGGCGGAGAGCGGCCCGATCGGCGGCAACCTCTCGCACGAGTTCATCATCCTTGCCGATACCGGCGAGAGCGAGGTGTTCTGCCATCGCGACTATCTCGATTTCGAAGTTCCCGGGCCGGACGTTGATTTCAACGACGTCGCCGGCCTGCAGGCGATCGTTGACATGTGGACGAAGCTTTACGCGGCAACCTCGGACAAGCACGACGAGACGAGTTTCGCCAAGCTTGCGCCCGAGAAGCGCGTCTCCGCGCGCGGCATCGAGGTCGGCCATATTTTTCATTTCGGCACCAAATATTCCGCCCCGATGAAGGCGCTGGTGGCCGGGCCCGACGGCGTGGAGCGGCCGGTGCAGATGGGCTCCTACGGCATCGGCCCCAGCCGATTGGTCGCCGCGATCATCGAGGCGTTCCATGACGAGGCGGGTATAAGGTGGCCGGACGCCGTCGCGCCCTTTTCGGTCGCGATCCTCAATCTCAAGCAGGGCGGCGGCGACACCGACCAAGCCTGCGAGCGGCTCTATGCCGCGCTTGCCGCCAAAGGGATCGACACGCTCTATCATGACCTCGACGAGCGGCCGGGCGCGAAATTTGCAACCGCCGATCTGATCGGCATTCCCTGGCAGATTCTGGTCGGGCCGCGCGGCCTTGCCGAAGGCAAGGTCGAACTCAAGCGGCGCTTCGACGGCTCCCGGGAACTCCTGAGCCCCGAGGACGCACTCGCGCGGCTTGTTGCATAAGCTGTGCGCGGCCGCCCCGAGGGCACGAATTTCGGGGCTTGAATCCGCCAGAATCGTGTGAAACTCGGGGAATCCGTGGGGACCTCGCATTGATGCCAGAGCCGACAGGCACCCATCCGTTCGCGCCGTTCGAGTGGATGCTGTCGTTGCGCTACCTGCGCGCGCGGCGCAAGGAGGGATTCATCTCAGTCATTGCCGGCTTCTCTTTTCTCGGCATCATGCTCGGCGTCGCCACCTTGATCATCGTCATGGCGGTGATGAACGGCTTTCGCCAGGAGCTCCTGGACAAGATTCTGGGCCTCAACGGGCACCTGCTCATCCAGCCGCTCGAATCCCCGCTCAATGACTGGGACGCGGTCGCTGGCCGCGTCGCCAAGATCCCGGGCGTGCGTCTCGCTGCGCCGATCGTCGAGGGTCAAGCGCTCGCGTCTTCGCCGTTCAACGCCTCCGGCGTTCTGGTGCGCGGCATCCGCGCCGGCGACCTCGGCAAGCTCTCCTCAGTCGCCAGGAACCTCAAGCAGGGCACGCTCGACGGGTTCGATCAAGGCCAGGGCGTCGCCATCGGCAGCCGGCTCGCCGAGCAATTGTCGCTGCGCGTCGGAGACAATCTCACGCTGGTCGCCCCGCGCGGCGCGGTGACGCCGATGGGCACCACGCCGCGCATCAAGGCTTACAAGATCGCGGCGATATTCGAGATCGGCATGTCGGAATACGACGCCGCGTTCGTGTTCATGCCGCTCGCCGAAGCGCAGGCCTATTTCAATCGCGCCGGCGACGTCACCGCGATCGAGGTCTATACCGACGATCCGGATCGGGTCGACCGCTACCGGTCGCTGGTCACCGAGGCCGCGGCGCGGCCGATCTACATGATCGACTGGCGCCAGCGCAACTCGACCTTCTTCAACGCGCTGCAGGTCGAGCGCAACGTAATGTTCCTGATCCTGACCCTGATCGTGCTGGTGGCGGCGCTGAACATCGTCTCCGGCCTGATCATGCTGGTAAAGGACAAGGGCAGCGACATCGCGATCCTGCGCACCATGGGGGCGACGCAGGGCGCGATCATGCGCGTCTTTCTCATCACCGGTGCCTCGATCGGCGTGGTCGGCACGCTGGTCGGCTTCCTGCTCGGCACCATCATTTGCCTCAACATCGAATCGATCCGCCATTTTCTGTCCTGGCTCACCAACACCGAGCTGTTCTCGCCCGAGCTTTATTTCCTGTCGCGGCTGCCCGCCGACATGAATGCCGCCGAGACCAGCGCGGTCGTGCTCATGGCGCTCGGCCTGTCGCTGTTGGCTACGCTCTATCCATCGTGGCGGGCAGCGCGGCTCGATCCGGTCGAAGCCTTGCGCTACGAATGATCGCGCGATGGACGAGGCCACCACGATAAGCGCGCCCGCCCCGCCGCCAGCCGAGGATGAGGATCATCCGCTGGTGTTCCTGCACGGCGTCGGCCGCCAGTTTCGCCAGGGCGACTCGACGCTGGACATTCTCAAGGGCGCGGAGCTGGCCGTTTGGGCGGGCCAGTCGGTGGCGCTCGTCGCCCCTTCCGGCGCGGGAAAATCGACGCTGTTGCATATCGCCGGGCTGCTCGAACATGCCGACGCCGGCGAGGTCTATATCGACGCGGTCGCCACCTCTCACCTCACCGACACGCAGCGCACCCGCATCCGCCGCGCCGATATCGGCTTTGTCTATCAATTTCATCATCTGCTACCGGAATTTTCCGCGCTTGAGAACGTGATGCTGCCGCAGATGATCCGCGGGCTTCAGCGCGCGCAGGCGCGCGCGCGCGCCGCCGAGTTGTTGACGTATCTCGGTCTCAAGGACCGGCTGACGCATCGGCCGGCCGAGCTTTCCGGCGGCGAGCAGCAGCGCGTCGCCATTGCCCGCGCGGTCGCTAATGCGCCGCGCATCCTCCTGGCCGATGAGCCGACCGGCAATCTCGACCTGCGCACCTCCGAGCGCGTCTTCGCCACGCTCGGCCAATTGGTGCGCGCCTCCGGCCTCGCCGCCGTCGTCGCCACCCACAACCTCGACATTGCCGCGCAGATGGACCGGCGCGTGACCATCCGCGAAGGCCTGGTGGCGGAGATCACCTGAGACGAATCCCCGTAAGCGGGACCGTCAGCGCGAGCGTGGAGAGCGGACGCGGGTAGAGTCTGCGTTGCTTCGTCCGAGGGGATCCGTTTTGCGCCGCGTAAAAGACAAGAGGCCGCCCGAAGGCGGCCTCGCATTCACGGTTCTTGCCAGGCCGGTTATCACCAGCAGGGCGCGCACCAGCATCGATAGGGGCCGCAAACCCAGTGCCGTCCGGGCGGACAGCGAGCCCACATTCCGTTGCAGGCGGCTTTTTGAATGGGCGTTGCGTTCTTTGCCAGCGCGTGGAAGCTCCCGGGCTGCTGGGTTTGCGCATTGGCCGTCAAGGCCATTGAGCCCAACACCAGCGCCGTCGCAGCCAAGGTCAGTGCGAACTTTCTCATCAGACCCTCCTCGTTGTTGTGGTGAATCGCAGGGGAAGTACGCATACGCTGCGGTATGGTGGTAACATGCGTATTATGCACAGTTCCACGCGGGCCAAAAGTGACCATGATCACGAACACGCGGCCGCACTCTCCTTACGGCGTGGAATCGTGGTGAATGCATTGTAAAAGAAGGATGCGACCGTTCGGCAACAGGCGCGACGCATGCTCCTCGATACCGCAGCAGCGGAATTCACCAACGGAAAGAGCTGATCTAGGCGGCTCCGTGAAAGGTCTCTCCAAACTAAGCAATAGGGCTGAAATGCTCCGGCACCTCGGAAGCTGTCGCAAAGCCGGCAACGCTGCATGAGGGCCGCCAAGTGTAACGTCGCCCCAAGGCTTGATTTCGAACAAAGGGTGAACTAATGTTCTTCTTCCGTTCAGGGAAGGGGAGAGACATCATGGTTCGCGCCGTTGCCGAGGAAGCCTTGGCCCTCACCTCGATCACCTTGTTCCTGGCCATGGTCGTCGTCTGGGCGCAGGTGCTCGGAGTCATCTGAGCCGGACCGGACCGCGACGCCGATGGCGGTGGCGCGATGAAGAACAGTGATGAAGTTTCTGTGCGCGGCGACGGCATTGATGCGACGCCGCGATGGACAGAAGCCGTGCCGGCCTCGCATCCTCGGCCCTCTGCCAGAATCATCACCAGAATCATCATCTGCGAGTATTGATGGACATGCCCGCCGCAACCGAGCCCGGCTTCGTGCACCTGCATGTGCATTCGTCCTATTCGCTGCTTGAAGGGGCGCTGACGATCGCGCGTCTGGCCGAGTTGGCAAAGAAAGACCGCCAGCCGGCGCTGGCACTGACCGACACCGACAACATGTTCGGCGCGCTCGAATTCTCGGAGAAGATGGCGAGCGCCGGCATCCAGCCCATTGTCGGCTGCGCGCTGGGCATCGATTTCGGCGACCAGGACAAACGGGGAGCGGCGGCAGGCGACGAGTGGCCGCGGCTCGTACTTCTGGCGGCGCGCGAGGACGGTTATCGCAGTCTGATGCGGCTCTCCTCGCGCGCCTATTTGGAGACGGCGCCGGCCGAGCGGCCCCACATCAAGCTCGCGTGGCTCGCCGAGCAGACGAACGGATTGATCGCGCTGACCGGCGGGCCGAACGGGCCGCTCGACCTTGCCATCGGCGCCGGCCAGACCGCGCTGGCGCTGACGCGCTGCGAAGCGCTGCAGCGCCTGTTCGGCGATCGTCTCTACATCGAACTGCAGCGCCATGGCTTGGCGGCCGAGCGGGTGGCGGAGCCGGTTCTGACCGAGCTCGCCTATGCGCGCGGCATCGGCCTTGCCGCCAGCAATGAGCCCTTTTTCGCCACCCGCGAGGACTACGAGGCCCACGACGTGCTGTTGTGCATCGCCGAGGGCAGGCTCATAGCGGACGGAGAGCGCCGCCAGCTCACGCCGGAGCACCGCTTCAAGAGCCGCGCCGAAATGGCGGCTTTGTTCGCCGACCTGCCGGAGGCGCTGGCGGCAACCGTGGAGATCGCCGAGCGCTGCGCGTTCCGCCCGCAAACGCAGGCGCCGATCCTGCCGCGCTACTCCGCCGGCCGCAAAGCAGGCGAGGCGAAGGAGGGCGAAGCGGCGCAAGCGGCCCACCAGGCCGAAGAGGCACAAGAGCTGTGCCGTGCCGCGCAAAGCGGCCTCGCCGCGCGTCTCAAGCAGCACGGCGCCGCGCAAGGACATACCGTCGAGGAATACCAGGAACGTCTCGCCTTCGAGCTCGGCGTGATCGAGCGCATGCAATATTCCGGGTACTTTTTGATCGTCGCCGATTTCATCCAGTGGGCGAAGGCGCAAGGCATTCCGGTCGGACCGGGCCGCGGCTCCGGCGCCGGCTCGCTGGTCGCCTACGCGCTCACCATCACCGATCTCGACCCGATCCGCTTCGGGCTTCTGTTCGAGCGCTTCCTCAATCCCGACCGCATTTCGATGCCGGACTTCGACATCGATTTCTGCCAGGAGCGGCGCGACGAGGTGATCCGCTACGTTCAGGAAAAATACGGCAACGAGCAGGTGGCGCAGATCATCACATTCGGCACGCTGCAGGCGCGCGGCGTGCTGCGCGACGTCGGGCGGGTGCTGCAGATGCCCTACGGGCAGGTCGACCGCCTGTGCAAGCTCGTGCCGCAGAATCCGACCAATCCGATCTCGCTCAAAAGCGCGATCGACGGCGAGCCGCGGCTGCAGGCTGAGCGCGACCGCGATCCCTTGGTGGCGCGCGCCTTCGACATCGCTCAGAAACTCGAAGGGCTGCATCGGCACGCCTCGACGCACGCCGCCGGCATCGTCATCGGCGACCGGCCGCTGAGCGAGCTGGTGCCGCTCTGCCGCGACGCCAAATCCTTGATGCCGGTGACCCAATTCAACATGAAATGGGTCGAGCCCGCGGGCCTGGTGAAGTTCGACTTTCTCGGGCTGAAGACACTCACCGTTCTCGATATTGCGGTGAAGCTCGTGCGCAAGCGCGGCATCGACCTCGAACTGTCGCGTATTTCGCTCGACGACACCAAGACCTACGAGATTCTGGCGCGCGGCGAGACCGTTGGCGTGTTCCAGGTGGAAAGTCAGGGCATGCGTCGCGCGCTCATCGACATGCGCCCCGACCGTTTCGAGGATCTTGTCGTCCTGGTGGCGCTGTATCGGCCGGGTCCGATGGCGAATATCCCGACCTATTGCGCGCGCAAGCTCGGCCACGAGCGCACCGATTATCTGCATCCCAAACTGCAACCGATCCTGCAGGCGACCTACGGCATCATCACCTATCAGGAGCAGGTCCAGCAGATCGCGCGCGAGCTTGCCGGCTACAGTCTCGGCCAGGCGGACATTCTGCGCCGCGCCATGGGCAAGAAAGACAAAAAGGAAATGGCCTCGCAACGCGGCAATTTCATTTCCGGTGCAGTCGAGCGCGGCATCGCGCGGCACGACGCCGAAGCAATTTTCGAGGCCTGCGCTAAGTTCGCCGAATACGGATTCAACAAATCGCATTCGGCACCCTACGCGCTCCTGACCTATCAAACCGCCTACATGAAGGCGAACTACCCGGTCGAATTTCTCGCCGCGTCGATGACGCTCGACATGGGCAACACCGACAAGCTCGCAGAATTCCGCGCCGAGGCCGAGCGGCTCGCCATCAGGGTCGAGCCGCCCTCGATTAACCGCTCCGGCGTCGAGTTCGAAGTCGCCGGCAATACCATTCATTACGCGCTGGCGGCACTGCGCGGTGTCGGCCGACAGGCGGTGGAAAGCATCGTCGAGGCGCGCGGCGATCGCCCCTTCGCCGACCTCGCGGATTTCAGCCGCCGCATCAATCCGCGCGCCGTCAACAAACGCGTGCTGGAGAGCCTGGCGGCTGCCGGCGCCTTCGATGTCATCGAGGCGAACCGGGCGCGCGTATTCGCGGCGGCCGATGCCATCCTCGCCACCGCGCAGCGTGCGCAGGAAGACGTCGCGCTCGGCCAATCGGAGCTCTTCGCCGGCTCCGCGGCGCGCGAGCCTTTGGCCTTGCCGGCGCTGGAGCCGTGGCTGCCGGCCGAACGTCTGCAGCGCGAATACGATGCGATCGGCTTCTTCCTCAGCGGTCATCCGCTCGATGATTATGCCGCCGCGCTCAAGCGCCTGCGCGTGCAATCCTGGTCCGAATTTGCCCGCGCGGTGAAGGCCGGGGCCGGCGCGGGCCGCGTCGCCGGCACGGTGGTGACGCGCATCGAACGGCGTACCAGGAGCGGCAGCAAGATGGGCATCATCGGCCTCTCCGATGCGAGCGGCCATTACGAAGCGGTGCTGTTCGCCGAGGGCTTGGCGCAGTACCGCGACCTGCTCGAGCCCGGGACCGCGGTGCTGCTGTTCCTGACCGCCGAGGTGCAGGGCGAGGAGGTGCGCGCGCGCATCCAATCGGCCGAGCCGCTCGATGAGGCGGCAGCGAAAATGCAGAAAGGATTGCGAGTATTCCTGCGCAGCGAAGCGCCGATCGAGGGCGTGGCGCGACGGCTCGAGCCGGCCGGGCTCGCCGCAGGCCGAAACGGCGCCGATCACAGCCAGGGCGAAGTCAGCATGGTGCTGATGCTCGACAGTGGCAACGAGGTCGAGGTGAAGCTGCCCGGCCGCTTCAAGGTCTCTCCGCAGATCGCCGGCGCCATCAAGGCAGTATCGGGTGTAGTGACGGTGGAGGCGCTCTAACGGCGGTTCTACCTTGCCTCGAATTTTCCAATATTGCAGCCTCGCCGGCCACCCTATATAAGCCCGGCAACTTCACACGCGGACCATGGCTCCGACAAAGGCGCCGTCCGGTGCCCGGCCGCAAGGTCGGGCTCAACGGTCCGCGGCGGATCAACCGGAGAATTTTATGGCGCTGCCCGACTTCAGCATGCGCCAGCTCTTGGAGGCTGGCGTTCACTTCGGCCATCAGGCCCATCGTTGGAATCCGAAGATGGCGGAGTACATCTTCGGCACCCGCAACAACATCCACATTATTGACCTGACGCAGTCGGTGCCGATGCTCCACCGGGCGCTGCAGGCGATCAGCGACACGGTGGCGCAGGGCGGACGCATCCTTTTCGTCGGCACCAAGCGGCAGGCGCAGGACGCCATTGCCGAAGCGGCCAAAAAGTCGGCGCAATATTACGTCAATTCACGCTGGCTCGGCGGCACGCTGACCAATTGGAAGACCGTCTCCAATTCGATCAAGCGCCTGCGCTCGCTCGAAGAAATGCTCGGCTCGAACGAGGCGCAGGGCTACACCAAGAAAGAGCGGCTGACACTGCAGCGCGAGCGCGACAAGCTCAACCGCGCGCTGGGCGGCATCAAGGACATGGGCGGGCTTCCCGACCTCGTTTTCGTGATCGACACCAACAAGGAAGACATCGCCATCAAGGAAGCGCGCCGTCTCGGCGTTCCGGTCGCCGCCGTGGTTGACACCAATTGCGATCCGGACGGCATTACCTACGTCGTTCCCGGCAATGACGACGCCAGCCGCGCCATCACGCTCTACTGCGATCTTGTCGCCAAGGCGGTGATCGACGGCATCTCGCGGGCGCAGGGCGAGCGCATCGACGTCGGCGCCCTGGTTGAGCCGGAGGTGGTCGAGGAATTGCCGACCGAAACCGACCGACTGGGCTTCCAGCCGCTGTCCGGACCGCGCGGGACGGCCGACGATCTGAAAAAATTCCCCGGCGTGTCGCCGACGATCGAAAAGAAGCTCAACGACCTCGGCATTTTCCACGCCTGGCAGATTGCCGAACTTTCTCCCGTCGCCGCACATAATATCGGCGAGGAAGTCGGGCTTCCCGGCCGCGTCGAAGCCTGGATCGCCCGGGCCAAGGAACAGGTGGCGAGCGAGAGCCAGGAGTGAGGGCGACGTTATTGCGACGAGCGAGGCGAAGAAGCAATCTAGGCAGGCCGTAACGATGGTCGGATTGCTTCGGCGTTGTGCGCCTCCGCTGCTTCGTACCGGGCAATGACGATACGGCGACAAGGACACACGACGATGGCGACCAATATCACCGCGACCATGGTGAAGGAGCTCCGCGACAAGACCGGCGCGGGCATGATGGACTGCAAGGCGGCTCTCAGCGAGAGCAGTGGCGATCTCGAGGCGGCGGTCGACTGGCTGCGCAAGAAGGGGCTGGCCAAGGCCGCCAAGAAGGCGGGGCGCATCGCGGCCGATGGCCTCGTCAGTGTCGCGCTTGCCGCAAACCGGGGGGTTGTCATCGAGGTCAATTCGGAAACCGACTTCGTGGCGCGCAACGATCTGTTCCAGGGTCTGGTCAAGATGATCGCGGATGTCGCCCTCGATGTCGGGCCGGATGTAGACAAAATCCTCGCCGGGCGCGTCGGCGACCGTGCGGTCGCCGACGCGATAGCCGAGACGATCGCCAAGGTCGGAGAGAATATGACGCTGCGCCGCGCCGCGGCGCTTTCGCTGGGCCAGGGCGTGATGGCAAGCTATGTGCACAATTCCGTGGCCGACGGGCTGGGCCGGATCGGCGTGATCGTCGCGCTCGAATCGGCCGGTAAGGCCGAGGAACTGAAGTCGTTCGGCCGCATGCTGGCGATGCACGTCGCCTCGGCCAATCCGCAGGCGATCGAGCCTGCCGGGCTCGATGCGGCCACGGTCGCCCGTGAGAGAAAGGTGCTGGCGGAGAAGTTCAAAGCACAGGGCAAACCCGCTTCGGTCATCGACAAGATCGTCGAATCGGGGTTGAAAACCTTCTACAAGGAGGTCTGCCTGCTCGATCAACCGTTTATTTTCGACGACAAGAAGAGCGTGGCGCAGGCGCTGAAGGAAAGCGAGGGCAGGGCTGGCGCGGCGATCAAGATCGGCGGTTTCGTGCGTTTTGCGCTGGGCGAGGGTATCGAGCGACCCGGCGGCGATTTCGGGGGCGAAGTCGCGGCTCTTGCCGGCGCGCACTAGAGCCGAGAAGTGGAAGCTGGCTTTCGGAAGCGATCATGCTTCGACCGAATATGAGCGGCGCCGCGTCCTCTTGGGTTTCGCGCGCAGATGCACTGGCCGTGTTGCAACTGCGCCGTCAGCGACGGTGAGGGCGGACGTTTCGATGGTGACGCGGAAATACCGACGGGTGATCGTCAAGCTCTCCGGCGAAGCCCTGAGCGGTCCGGAAAAATTCGGAATTGATCAGCCGACGATCGATCGTTTTGCCACCGATCTCGTGGCCTGTCATGGGCTCGGCGTCAGCGTGGGAGTGGTCGTCGGCGGCGGCAACATCCTTCGCGGAGCGCAGATCTCGGAAAACGGGCTGTCGCGGCCGACGGCCGACGCGATGGGAATGCTGGCGACGGTCATGAATGCGCTGGTGCTGGAGGCGGCGATCGAGCGCGCCGGGGTGAGCGCCCGCACCATGTCGGCGCTCGCCATGCCGCAAGTGTGCGAGACCTACGAGCGCCAGCGGGCGCTGCGGCACCTCGAGGATGACCGCGTCATCGTCTTTGCCGGCGGGACCGGCAACCCGTACTTCACCACCGACACCACGGCCATCCTGCGCGCCGCGGAGATGCAATGCGATGCCGTTCTCAAGGCCACCGACGTCGACGGCGTCTATACCGCCGATCCGAAGCGGGATCCGAAGGCAAAGCGATACACGCGCCTCGACCATCAGGAGGCGCTGAACCGAAACCTGAAAATCATGGATGCGACGGCGTTCGCGCTTGCCCGGGAGAACCGGATGCCTATCATCGTCTTTTCGATCCGGGAGCCCGGGGCGATCGAGGCCGTCTTGCGCGGCAAGGGGCACTTCACCACGGTCGGCTGAAGGATTTGCCTAACCGTGCGAAGCGTAGAGGCGAGCGTGCAACGGGCCCGCAACGGCGATCGCGGAGGGCGCCATGGCAACGACCACATTCGATCTGAATGACCTCAAGCGCCGCATGCAGGGAGCGCTGCAGTCGCTCAAGCACGAGCTTTCCGGCTTGCGCACCGGGCGCGCCTCGACGGCACTGCTCGAGCACGTCCAGGTCGAGGCTTACGGCAGCCAAATGCCGCTCAACCAGCTGGGCACGATCAGCGTGCCGGAGCCGCGGCTGCTCAACGTCCAGGTCTGGGACCGATCGATGATTCATGCGGTGGAGAAGGCGATTTCCGCCGCCAATCTGGGACTGACGCCCTCGACCGAGGGGCAGGTCATCAAGCTGCGCGTTCCCGAGCTCAACGAGGAGCGGCGGCGCGAAATCGTCAAGGTCGCCCACAAATATGCCGAGGCCGCGCGCGTGGCGGTGCGCCATGTGCGCCGCGACGGTCTCGACCTGCTCAAGAAGCTGGAGAAGGAGCACAAGATCAGCGAGGACGAGCACGAGCGCCAAGCCGGTGAGGTGCAGAAAGCCACGGATGCAACCATCGCCGAGGTCGAGAAGCTGCTGACCGGCAAGGAAAAGGAGATCATGACCGTTTGAGCGACGCAGCCAGATCGAGGAGCGAGACGACGCGGCCGCTGCCGATAGGGAACGACGGCTTCGACATGCCGCGGCACGTCGCCATCATCATGGATGGCAACGGACGTTGGGCGGCGGCCAGGGGGTTGCCGCGTGTGGAGGGTCACCGGCGCGGGGTCGAGGCCTTGCGCCGCACCGTGCGCGCGGCGGTCGAGCTCGGCATTTCCGTATTGACCATCTTTTCCTTCAGCTCGGAAAACTGGTCGCGCCCGCCGTCCGAGATCCGCGACCTAATGGGCCTTCTCCGCCGCTTCATCCGCAACGACCTTGCCGACCTGCACAAAAGTAACGTGCATGTGCGCGTCATCGGCGAGCGCGAGGACCTCGACCGCGATGTTCGTCTGCTGCTGCAGGAGGCGGAAGATTTGACGCGCGCCAATGACGGTCTGACCCTCGTCATTGCCTTCAACTATGGCGGGCGCCAGGAAATCGCGCGCGCCGCGCGTTTGTTGGCGATCGAGGTGGCCGAAGGGCGTCTGTCGGCTGACGACGTTTCGCCGGAACGGCTGGCGCGCCATTTCCACGCCCCCGACATTCCCGATCCGGACGTGATCATCCGCACCAGCGGCGAGCAGAGGCTCTCCAACTTCCTGCTTTGGCAGGCGGCTTACAGTGAACTCATCTTCGTCCCGATCAACTGGCCGGATTTCGACCGCGCCGCTTTGGAAAGCGCGATCGCGGAATATCGGCGCCGCGAGCGCCGCTTTGGCGGATTGGTCGCACAGACAGGATCGTGACGACACACGACCACCGCGACAGCCGCGCAGGCGGACCTGTCTCGTCGGGCGGCGGGCGCGACCTGATGTTGCGTACTGCTTCCTCGGCCGCGCTCGCGCCGGTCGTGCTGGCCATCACATATTTCGGCGGCTGGCTGTTTCTCGGCCTGTGCGTGGTTGCGGCCGGCGGCATCCTCGGGGAGTGGACCCGTCTCGTCACCGACAGGACAGAGCCGCGGATTCTTGGCCCGGGCTTGGCCGCCTTGCTCGCGGCCTTTGCCTTCACCGGCCTCCACCAGCCCGGCGGCGCAATGGTCGTGATCGCGCTAGGCGCCGCGCTTGCCGCCGGGCTGGTCGGCCGGCCGCCGGGCGCCAATACGGGTGGCGGAGTCTGGGCCGCCGGCGGGGTGATCTATGCCGGCATCGCCTTCTTGAGCCCCGCCTTGCTGCGCCTCGATCCGGAATGGGGGCTCACGACGCTGCTGTTCCTGTTCGCAATCGTTTGGTCCACCGACATTTTTGCCTTTCTCTGCGGCCGCGCCCTGGGCGGTCTGTTACTGTGGCCAGGCGTGAGCCCGAACAAGACCTGGGCCGGGGCGATCGGGGGGCTTGCCGGGGGGATTGCCGGCGGCCTCGCGGTGGCCTATGCGAGCAATCTCGGCACGCCCGTGGTGGCAGCACTCCTGGCGCTGCTGCTTTCGGCGTTGGCGCAAGCGGGTGATCTGTTCGAGTCTGCGATCAAGCGGCGCTTCGGCGCAAAGGACGCGGGTCGGCTTATCCCGGGTCATGGGGGATTGATGGATCGTCTCGACGGCTTTCTCGTCGCTGCGTTCGCGGCTCTCCTGATCGGCGTCCTGCGGCAGGGAACCGATGCGCCGGCGCGGGGCTTCCTTGTATGGTAGGGCGATGAAGCAGACCCAGCCACGGGCCAGAATCGAGCTGGCGCCAGTGCCGCGCACGGTGACGCTCCTCGGCGCCACGGGCTCGATCGGGTCAAGCACGGTCGATCTGTTGCGGCAGGACCCTGCGCGTTATCGGATCGAGGCGGTGACCGCCCATCGCAACGCGGCCGTACTGGCGCGGCTCGCCCGCGAGCTTGGCGCGCGCTTTGCGGCTGTGGCCGATCCGCAGGCCTATGGCGAACTCAAGGCTGAACTTTCCGGCTCGGGCATCGAAGCCGCTGCCGGCCCTACGGCCGTCGTGGAGGCGGCGCAACGTCCTGCCGACTGGGTCATGGCGGCGATTACCGGTGCGACCAGCCTCAAACCGACCCTTGCCGCGGCCGAACGCGGCGTTACGGTGGCGCTCGCCAACAAGGAATGCCTGGTCTGCGCCGGCGGGCTATTCATGCGGCGCGCGGCTGCCGCCGGCGCCAGAGTCTTGCCGGTCGATTCCGAGCACAACGCGATCTTCCAGGCGTTGGGCGCAGGTAGGCGCGAGGACGTCCGCCGCATCGTGTTGACCGCTTCGGGCGGGCCGTTTCGCACCTGGTCGCTCGAAGCGATCCGTAAAGTAACGGTGGAGCAGGCGCTCAAGCATCCAACCTGGTCCATGGGACCGAAGGTCACGATCGATTCGGCGACGCTGATGAACAAGGGCCTCGAACTCATCGAGGCCCATCACCTATTTGCGCTTGAGCCGGACGCGCTCGACGTGGTCGTCCACCCGCAATCCGTCGTCCACGGCTTGGTCGAATTCTGTGACGGCTCGGTGGTGGCGCAACTCGGCTCGCCCGACATGCGCATCCCGATTGCCCACTGCCTGGCTTGGCCGGTACGCATGGGTACGCGTGCGCCGCGGCTCGATCTCGCTCGCCTGGCCACGCTGACGTTCGAGGAACCCGATCTGGCGCGTTTCCCGGCACTGGCGCTCGCCCGCAGGGCGCTTGCGGCGGGCGGCGCCGCCCCGACGATCCTCAACGCGGCGAACGAGATTGCCGTGCGCGAATTCATTGGTCGGCGTCTGGGATTCAGCGGTATTCCTGCCCTGGTCGAGGCGACGCTCGATGCAGCCGAGCGGGAGGGCGCCATGGCAGAGCCCCAATCGGTAGAGGATGCGCTCGCCATTGACCATACCGCAAGAAGGTTGGCGGCCGACCTCTTGCCCGAAATTGCCGCAATGGCATCCTAAGCGTCCTCGCGACGGGAACGGGGCGGTAATATTCCGGGCGGGATAGCCATGGGGTCGAATTTTTTGTCGCATTTGCACGCCCTTGGCGGTGGATTCGTCGGGTACGTCATTCCCTTCCTTTTCGTTCTCAGCCTCGTCGTCTTTTTTCACGAACTGGGCCATTTTCTGGTTGCGCGCTGGTGCGGCGTGCGAATCCTGGTGTTTTCCATTGGATTCGGTCCTGAACTCATCGGCTTCAATGACCGCTACGGCACGCGTTGGAAGATCTCCGCTATTCCCCTCGGCGGGTTCGTAAAGTTCTTCGGCGATGACAACGAGGCGAGCGTCGCGAACGGCGGGCGGCTCGCCACGATGGATGCCGGCGAACGCGCACAAAGCTTCATGTTTCAGTCCGTGCCGAAGCGCACGGCCATCGTCGTTGCCGGCCCATTGGCGAATTTCCTGCTGGCTATCGTGATCTTTGCCGGAATCTTCATGCTCTACGGCCGGCCGACGATGAGTGCGCGCGTCGATGCCATCCAGCCCGACAGCGCCGCCGCTGCCGCGGGGTTTCAACCCGGCGATCTGGTCGTGGCGATCGATGGCCGTCGCATCGACACCTTTGCCGAGATGCAACGCATCGTCAGCATGAGCGCGGGAGAGACGCTCTCCATCACCGTGAATCGCGATCGCGTGCAAAAAGTCATCAAGGCCACGCCGGTGCTCAAGGAGATGAAGGACAATTTCGGCAATGTCCATCGCATCGGCGTTCTCGGCATCAGCCGGTCGATGGCAGCGGAGGACCTCAAACTGCACCCGGTCGCGCCGCCGCAGGCGATCTGGATGAGCCTTGAGGAAACCTGGTCCGTCGTCTCGCGAACGCTGAGCTATATCGGCGGTGTGATCGCCGGCCGCGACTCGGCGGATCAGCTCGGCGGGCCGATCCGGATCGCACAGATGTCGGGGCAGGTGGCGAGCTTCGGCTTCGTGCCGCTGATCCAGCTGGCCGCCGTGCTGTCGGTTTCAATCGGGCTGCTCAATCTGTTTCCAATTCCTTTGCTCGATGGTGGTCACCTTTTGTTCTACGCGATCGAAGCGCTGCGCGGCCGGCCGCTCTCCGAACGGGCCCAGGAGGTCGGGGTCCGCATCGGCCTCGCGATCGTCTTGATGTTGATGATATTTGCAACTTTCAATGACATCATTCATTTGACCTCTTCCTAGAGCGGCCGTCCTCGGGGGGTCGGCCGAATTGACGTAGAGGGTGTCCGGTGTGGGGAGAATTGGCTGCGGCATCAAGGCTTTGAGCACCAGAAGCTGAGGGAGACTCTGAGCAACCCGCCACTGGGGGCGGCCACGAGGGGAATAAGGGCGCTTTGCGCATGGGCATGTGTGTGCGGGTAGGGGGAGGGCTGGTCGTGGCCGGCTTGCTCCTCGGCGGGATTTTGTTCGGCTTTGGCGTTGGCGCGGCGTTCGGTGCGCCAGCGGAGTCTGGTCCGAGCGCGGCCTCCATTATCGTCGAAGGCAACCGCCGCGTGGAAGCCGCCACGGTGCGCTCCTACTTCAAGGTGGCGCCCGGCGAGCGCCTTGACGCCGCCAAGATCGATGCCGCGCTGAAAGCGCTCTATGCCTCCGGCCTGTTCGAAGACGTCCGCATCAGCCAATCCGGCGGGCGCCTCATCGTCACCGTGGTCGAGGCGCCGGTCATCGATCGGCTCGCCTTCGAAGGCAATACGCGGATTAAGGATGAGCAGTTGCAGCAGGAAATCCAGTCGCGGGCGCGCGGTACGCTTTCGCGCGCAGCCGTGCAGGCTGACGTGCAGCGCATTATCGAGGTCTACCATCGCAACGGTCGCTTCGACGTTCGGGTCGTGCCGAAGATCATCCGCCGGCCGAACAATCGCGTCGATCTGATCTTCGAAATCAAGGAAGGGGAAAAGACCGGGGTCAAGTCGATCGTTTTCGTCGGCAACAAGGCCTATTCCGACTATCGCCTGAAAGACGTGATCAAGACATCGGAATCGCACTGGTTCAGCTTTTTGCAGACGACGGACGTCTATGACCCCGATCGCATCGAAGCCGACCGTGACCTCATCCGCCGCTTCTACCTAAGCCACGGCTACGCGGACGTGCAGGTGGTCGCAGCGACCGGTGAATATGATCCGGCCAAGAAAGGCTTCATCATCACCTTCACGATCGAAGAAGGAGCGCTGTACCATTTCGGCGCGATCGACATTCAATCCAATATCCGTGCCGTCAATTCGGAATCGCTGCGGCCGATCCTGCGCACGCATCCAGGCGCGGTCTACAACGGCGACGCGGTGGAAAAAACGGTCGAAGCTCTGACTGTCGAAATTGCCAAACACGGCTATCCGTTCGCCACAGTACGCCCGCGCGGTGATCGCAATCCGCAGCAGCACACGATCGGCGTCACTTATATCGTGGACGAAGGAGTGCGCGCCTATATCGAACGCATCAATGTCCGCGGCAACACTCGGACCCGCGATTATGTGATCCGGCGCGAGTTCGATATTTCCGAAGGCGATCCATACAACCGCGCCTTGATCGATCGCGCCGAGAGGCGCATAAAAAACCTTAATTATTTCAAGACGGTGAAAATCACCAACGAACCGGGCTCAGCACCCGATCGGGTGGTGATCAACGTCGACGTCGAGGAGCAATCGACCGGCGACTTTTCGATCATGGGCGGCTACTCCACCGCGAATGGCTGGATGGGTCAGGTCACTGTCTCCGAGCGCAACCTCTTTGGAACCGGCCGGTTCGCCAAGCTCGGAGTCACCTATGGCGAATATGTTCGCGGCGTCGAGTTCAATTTCATCGAGCCTTATCTGCTTGAGGACCGGCTTTCCGGGGGCATCGATCTGTTTGCCCGGGAAAGCTTGGCGAGCCCCTACGTGTCCTACGGAACGTCAACATATGGCGGCAGTCTGAAGGCGGGCATTCCTCTGCGCGAGGACCTCACCTTCCAGCTGCGCTATTCGGCGTTCTGGCAGCAGATCACGTTGCCGTCGACCTTGGACGATTGCAACAACATCAGTCCGAATTTCTCGACCACCTTCCCGACGCCGAACGCGATCGCCGCCGCAACCGCCGCGGGAGGACCTTTTTGGCCCGGTTATGCCGCCGCCTTAGCGGCCGGCGGGCAGACCAGCTGCTATGCCACCAGTCAGGCGTCGTTGCCCATTCGCCTGGAACTGGCGAACGGCGGCTATCTGACCTCCCTTGCCGGATACGG
This sequence comes from Xanthobacteraceae bacterium, assembly GCA_035319735.1. GTDB lineage: Bacteria > Pseudomonadota > Alphaproteobacteria > Rhizobiales > Xanthobacteraceae > BOG-931. The sequence goes on from DATHCD010000041.1 coordinate 25,065, forward strand.
ATTCGCTTACAACACGCTCGACAACAACAAGCACCCCACCAATGGGTTGCTTGTTAGCGTGGGCCAGGACTTCGCCGGTCTCGGCGGCGATGTGGCCTATATGCGCTCGGTTGCGGATTTCCGCACCTATTACGAGATCGTCTCCGACCTCGTCGGCGTGCTGCATTTGCAAGGCGGCAACATCGTCGGCTTGGGCACAAATGAGGTGCGCATGCTCGACGATTTCAAGATGGGTCCCAATCTGGTCCGCGGATTCCAGCCCGCCGGCATTGGTCCACGCGACATTACCCCGGGAACAACGAACGATGCGCTGGGTGGGACGCTGTACTGGGGCGCCAGCGTCGAGGTGCAATATCCGTTCTATTTCCTGCCTAAGGATTCCGGCTTCCGCGGCGCGCTCTTCGTCGATTCTGGCTCGGTATGGGACTACAAGGCGGAAACATCGTGGGCGGCAACGGGCGAGTATAATGGCGTTATACCTGGCCCGAGTGGTGGGGCTGTTGGCTCCTATTATTGCGGCAATTGCGCCATGCAATACGTCGACAGTCCGGCGATACGCATGTCGGTTGGTGCCAGCATCATTTGGGATTCGCCGTTTGGCCCGTTGCGCTTCGATTTTGCCTATCCAATCCTGAAGGAGGGTTATGATCGCACGCAATGGTTCCAGTTCGGCGGCGGCGCGAGGTTCTAGAGCGCAATCGCATCAGGTTGAATCGATTGCGTTCCAGTTTTCTTCAGTGGAGCATGATCTTTCCAGAGAACCGGTTTCCACTTTTCCGGATCATGCTCTAGCTGCAAGTACGGCGGCCACCTTCCTACCCGCCCCCGCATGCGGCGGAGGGTATAGAGGGGGCCATGCCTGATTTCTTGCCAACGCACGGCGCGCTGACGATTGGTGAGATCGCCGCGCTCACGCGCGCCGAACCGCGCCCGGGTGCTCCGCTTGACCGGCGCATCGTCAACATTGCGCCGCTGGAAACGGCGCGCGCCTCCGACGTCAGCTTTCTCGATAATCCGAAATATCTCGGCGCGGTGGCTGCTACCCGCGCCGGCGCCTGCCTGTTGACGGCGCGTTTCGCGGCGGCGGCGCCGAACGGACTTGCGGTACTGGTAACGGAGGAACCGTACCGTGCCTTTGTCGCAGTGGCGCGAGCGCTCTTTCCCGACGCGCTACGGCCTTCCTCGCTGTTCGGCGCGCGCGGGTGCGCGGCGGGCGCGCAGGTGCATTCATCGGCGCGGCTCGAGGCGGGCGTGACCGTGGACCCGCTCGCGGTTATCGGGCCGCGCACCGAGATCGGGGCCGGCACGCTGATCGCGGCCGGCGCGGTGATCGGCCCGGGCGTCGCCATCGGACGCAACTGCGCGATCGGTGCCGGGGCGACCGTGCTCCACGCGCTGATCGGCGATCGGGTGATAATCCACCCCGGCGCGCGCATCGGCCAGGACGGATTCGGCTATCTTCCGTCGCCGCAGGGCCACCAAAAGATCCCGCAAACGCGACGTGTCATCGTTCAGGATGACGTGGAGATCGGCGCCAACGCGACGATCGACCGCGGCTCGACCCGGGACACCGTCATCGGCGAGGGCACCAAGATCGACAATCTGGTGCAAATCGCGCACAACGTGTCGATCGGGCGCCATTGCCTGATTGCCTCGCAAACCGGCATTTCCGGCAGCTCGACAGTGGGAGATTTTGTGATGATGGGCGGGCAAGTGGGCGTTGCCGATCATCTTTCGATCGGCGCCGGCGCCATGCTCGGCGCGAAAAGCGGGTTCATGTCGGACGTTCCTGCCGGGGGACGCTGGATCGGTTATCCGGCGCGGCCGGCGCGCGATTGGTGGAAGGCGGTCGCGGTCCTGCGCCGCCTCGCCGCAGGTGGCGGCGGGCGTGGAGGGGAGGGGGCATGAACGTTGAGACCCTCGGCGTTGCCGACATCGGCGATATCCTGCGACTGTTGCCGCACCGCTATCCCTTCCTCATGATCGATCGCGTCATCGACATGCGCGGCGACGAACACGCCATCGGCATCAAGAACATCACCTTCAACGAACCCTACTTCGTCGGGCATTTTCCGGAAAATCCGGTGATGCCCGGAGTGCTGATGATCGAGGGGATGGCGCAGACCGCGGGCGTCTTGTGCCTGCGGCTGATGTCGTCAGCCGAGCGGCGCCGCTCGATATTCTTCCTGACCATCGACAAAGCGAAATTCCGCAAGCCGGCGGTGCCGGGCGACACGCTTGAATATCACGTCGACAAGATCGCGCGGCGCCGCGACATTTGGTGGTACCGCGCCGAGGCGAAGGTCGGCAGCACGCTCATCGCCGAGGCCGAAATCGGCGCCATCATCACCGAGGGCTAGATGGCAATCGATCCGACCGCGCGCGTGGCCGATGGCGCGCGCATAAGGGAGGATGTGGAGATCGGCCCCTATTGCCTTGTCGGGCCGCAAGTCGAGCTTGACCGCGGCGTGCGCCTTATCGCCCACGTCCACGTCACCGGCGTCACCACAATCGGCGAAGGCGCCGTCGTCTATCCGTTCGCCTCGCTCGGAACGCCGCCGCAATCGGTGCACTATCGCGGCGGGGCAACCCGTCTGGTGATCGGGGCGCGCTGCGAGCTGCGCGAGAACGTCACGATGAATACGGGCACCGAGGACGGCGGCGGAATTACCCGCGTCGGCGAGCGTTGCCTCTTCATGGTCGGCGCTCATGTCGGGCACGACTGCACGATCGGCAGCGACGTGACCCTTGCCAACAACGTCTTGCTTGGCGGTCATGTCAGCGTTGGCGATTACACCTTTCTCGGCGGCCATGTCGCCATCCATCAATTCGTGCGCATCGGGGAGGGCGTGATGATGGCCGGGAAGTCGGGGGCGCGCGACGACATCATCCCCTTCGGATTTGCCTACGGTCACACCGGCGCGCTGGTCGGGCTGAACATGGTGGGATTGCGGCGGCGCGGCGCGACGCGGGCTGAAATGCATCGGCTGCGCCGCGCCTATCGCAGCCTGTTCTTTGTTGAAGGCCGGTTCGCTGATCGCGTCGAGGCCGTCGCCGGCGAATTTCCCGACGATCCGTTGGTGGGAAAGATCATCGCCTTCATTCGCGCCGGCGGCAAGCGTTCCTTGATGCGGCCCCGCAACACCAGGCGCGGGGTTGATGAGCAGGACGACGATGCAGGCTGATCAGCGGGTAAACGCCGGCCTTCAGGCGGCGGACGCAGCGGACGTGGCGACCGCCCGTGAGCCGATCGCGATCATCTGCGGGGGTGGCAGCTTTCCCGGCGCGGTCGCTGAGGCGATCGCGCGCCGCGGCCGGGAGCCGGTGATGTTCGGCGTCAAGGGCTGGGCCGACTCCAACGTCATCGAGCGCTATCGCCATCACTGGATCGCAATCGGGCAGGTTGGGCGTTTCTTCCGCCTTGCCCGCGCCGAGGGATGCCGCGAGGCGCTGTTGATCGGTACGCTGCTGCGGCCGCCGCTGACGCAGATCCGCCTCGATTGGCAGACGATCCGGTTGATGCCGCGCGCTATCGGTTTCTTTCGCGGCGGCGACGATCAGCTGCTTTCCGGCTTGGCGCGACTGATGGAGGAGGGCGGTCTGCGGATCGTTGGCGTCAAGGACGCGGTGCCGGAAATCATCGTGCCCGAAGGGGTGCTCGGCCGCTACCAACCCTCGCCGCGCGATCGCGCCGACATTGCGCGCGGGCTCGAGCTGATCGCCGCGCTCGGACCGTTCGACGTCGGTCAGGCCGTGGTGGTCGCCAATAATCATGTGCTCGCCGTCGAAGCGGCGGAAGGCACCGATAATTTGCTCACGCGCATTGCCGATTTGAAACGACAACGACGCGTGGTAACGCCGCCGGGGGTTGGTGTTCTGGTCAAGGCGCCGAAACCCGGCCAGGATCGCCGCTTCGATCTGCCAGCGATCGGCCCGCAGACGGTGGAGAACGTTGCACGCGCCGGCCTCGCGGGACTGGCCATCGCTGCCGGCAGCACGATCATCGCCGAGGCCGCCGAGGTTAGCGCTGCGGCCGATCGCGCCAAAATCTTTCTCGTCGGGGTGCGCGAGGAAACCGCACGATGAACTATGCGCCGCCGCCGCGATCGCTTTCGATCTACCTTGTTGCCGGGGAGGAATCCGGTGACGCGCTCGGCGCGGCACTGGCGCGCGCTCTCGTGCAGCGGGAGGCGGGCGGGCTGAAGCTCGCCGGAGTCGGCGGCAGCGCCATGGCGGCGGCCGGAATTGCCAGCCCCTACCCGATCGCCGAACTGTCGATTTTCGGTTTTGGCGCAATCCCGCGGCGACTGCCGGCGATTTTGCGCCGCATTCGCGAGACCGCGGACGCGATCGTTGCCATGCGCCCGGACGCTCTCGTTATCATCGATAGCCCCGATTTTACTCACCGAGTGGCCCGTCGCGTGCGGCGACTTGCGCCTTCGATCCCGATCCTGAATTACGTGTCGCCCACAGTTTGGGTCTGGCGGCCCGGGCGTGCGCGTGCGATGCGGGCCTATGTCGATTGCCTCCTCGCCATTCTGCCGTTCGAACCGGCCGTGCATGTGCGGCTGGGCGGCCCGCCATGCCTTTACGTCGGTCATCCGCTGATCGAGCGCGTTGCCGACCTGCGACCTAACGCCGACGAGGCGCAGCGCCGGCGCGCCGACCCGCCGCTCGTTCTTGCACTGCCGGGCAGCCGGTCGAGCGAGATCCGGCGCCTGCTCGCCATTTTCGGTGCTGCGCTCGCGCGGCTCGCCACGCGGATCGGGCCGATCGAACTCGTCCTGCCAACCGTGCCCCACCTTCTGCCGCAGGTGCGCGAGGGTGTCGCCGGCTGGGCGGTGACGCCGCGCATGGTGGTTGAACCGGGGGAGAAGTGGGCGGCCTTTCGCACCGCGCGCGCCGCACTTGCGGCATCGGGCACGGTGACGCTGGAATTAGCGCTTGCCGGAATCCCGACCGTTGCCGCCTATCGATTGCCGCTGATCGAGGAGATCGCTCTGCGACTGATCACTCTCAACTCGAGGCCGCACAGCGTGATACTCGCCAATCTGGTCATCGGCGAGAACATCGTGCCGGAATTCCTGCAGCGGGATTGTACGCCACACAAGCTTGCCGCGGCGCTCGAGCCGCTTATTTCCGACACCCCGGAACGACAGCGGCAGATCGAGGGATTCCGGCGGCTCGACGGCATCATGGCGCTCGGCACAGCACCAAGCGTCAAGGCGGCCGCCATGGTCCTCGATGTCGCCAGGCGCGGCCGCCGCGACGTCGCTGCCCTTAATGCGCCGCGCCAATGTTAACCGCTCGTCCCGGCGGCTCTATCCATGCCGCGACCATCCTGCTAACCAAGGCCGTTGTCCGCAGTGTCTGAGCCCAGTTTGAGAAACCCTCTCTTTATCGCTTTGCTTCCCGCCGACGGCAGGTTTTCCATCGCGCCAATGGCGACGGGGACGCCGACGGTGCGCTATTTCGCGATCGAGGCGGACTTTCTTGAACTGACAGTGGCAGACGGTGCCGACGAGCGCGCCTGGGCATGACAAAGAGCGCAAAGAAAACGCCTCGCCGGTCCAAGATCCACGCCGCCATTACCGGCGTGTACGGCTACGTGCCGCCCGACGTGCTCACCAATGCCGAGCTGGCGCAGATGGTCGATACCACCGACGAGTGGATCATCGAGCGCACCGGAATCAAGGAACGGCATATACTCAAGGGCAAAGGTCTCGGCAGCTCGCATATGGGCGCGGAAGCCGTGCGTGGATTGCTCAAGAAGACCAGCACCGCACCCGGCGAAATCGATCTGCTGATCTGCGCGACGACCACGCCGGACTTCGTGTTTCCCTCGACCGCCAACCTCATCTGCGACATGCTGGATATTCGCGGCATCGGCAGCTTCGACGTGCAGGCGACATGCTCCGGCTTCGTCTACGCGCTCACTATCGCCGCGCAATTCATCGAGGCCGGGAAGTTCCAGAAGATCGTAGTGGTCGGCGCTGACAAAATGTCGGCGATTATCGACTATACCGACCGCGCGACCTGCGTGCTATTCGGCGACGGCGCCGGCGCCGTCCTCCTCGAGCCGAACAAGAAATATGGAATTATCGACGCGGTGATTCATTCTGACGGCGGCGGCGCCAAGCACCTGCACCAGAAAGCTGGCGGCAGCCGCATGCCGCCGACGGCGGAGACGGTGGCCAAGCGGCTGCACTACGTCCACCAGGAAGGCGCCGCGGTTTACAAATTCGCCATTGCGCGCATGGCGGAGGTGGCAACCGAGCTGATGAAACGCAACCGACTGACGGGCGACATGATCGATTGGCTGGTGCCGCATCAGGCCAACAGGCGCATCATCGAGGCGACGGCCGAGCGCATGAAGCTGCCGCCCGAGCGCGTGATGGTAACGATCCACAAATACGGCAACACCACCACGGCCACGATTCCGCTCTGCCTGTGGGAATACGAAGACAGGCTCAAGGCCGGCGACCGGCTGGTGCTCGCGGCCTTCGGCGGCGGCTTCACCTGGGCCGGAATCTATTTGACCTGGGCCTACGATCCGCGTTGAGCTTCCACTTTGCCCGATGAACGATGTTCGGTTTGCCAAGGAGCAACCCGAGCATGGCCTCGACGGCCGCGAGGTAGGACTTGATCCTCGTGCGCTTATCCCAAGCCTGCTGCAAAATGAATCCGTGGAACAAAGCTATAAACGCCCGCGCTATCGCATCGGGCTCGATATCCCTGGGTAATTTTCCGCGCCGCTGCGCGTCCGCAGCAATGGTAGCGAGCATCCTGCGCGGTTCATCCACCCCCCTTCGTACCGCCGCGAGAAGACGCTCGTTGTGAAGCGCTTCGGCCCAGAGCTGAATTCCAACGCGGCGACGCTCCCGTTCATCCGTTTCGTGCAGTGATCCGAAGAAAAGGCGCAAGAGTCGCGCAAGGGCGTCGCCAGGGTCGGAGTGCCGGCCGGCATTTCCGATCACTTGTTGTTCCTGAGCGTGACGCTGATCGGCAATGGCCTCGATGATTTCCTCCTTGCTGCCGAAGTAGTTGTATATGGCTCCGGCGCTCAGCCGCGATTGACGAATGATGTCCTGCATCGTCGTGCCGTGCAGTCCTCGGCGTGAGAAGCAGAGGCTTGCCGCTTCAATGACCTGAGCACGGCGGGCGTCGAGATGCGCCTGACTAACCTTGGGCATGGAGCTCGCCTTGCCATCGCGCAGTGCCATCCACCGGCGTCGAATGGTGATCCATCACCTCCGCCACGGCGATCCGGTAGAACTCATAGCCGATCAAATGACGGCCCTGCCGTCCCATATACCGGGCTCGGTATGTTAGCGAATCAACGTCCGAGATCAGCCGCAGCTGTCGCGCATCGAGATAGTGCGGCAACTCCGCCGGAGCGAATCCGAACGTCCACGGTTCGCCGACCTCGCGCAGGAGATCGCGAACGGCGGCTGTGCCGCGGAACGTGCCCCGCGGACGCAGAACATCGCGATCGACATAGGTAAACAGAATGCGGCTACGGCCGACGGCCGTTGCCGCATATCTCAACGTCGCATCGACCGCATGTTCGGTCAGGTAGTTGGTCACGCCTTCCCACAGGAAAAATATCGGCCGGTCGAGGTCGATAGCGACTGCGCCCAGGGCTTGGGCGAGGGAATTTCGATTGAAATCGACCGCGATATAAGTGACGTGCGACGGCAGGGTTCCCAGTGTCCTTCGCAGGACCGCCTGTTTGATCCTGGATGTTGCGGGCCGATCGACCTCGAATACACGAGCTCGCACAATGCCGGGAATGCGATAGGCGCGGCTGTCGAAGCCGGCGCCGAGTATCACTACCTGGTCGAGTCCGTCTTGCAGGGCGTCGGTCAAGGCTTCGTCGATGTAACGCGTTCGCGCAATGCCGGAGGGACGAGCGCCCGGCCAGCGCTGGTCGATGAAAGCGGAAATTGCCGAATTGACGGGCGGCAAGCATGCCGCGGCGGCGGCGATCCGTAGCGAAGGTCTGAGGAAGCGCTTTGCCCAAGGGTCGGAGAACAGCCGTGCATCGCGCCTACGCGCGGATTCGAGGGCGCGAAACAGCGCCATGTACTCCGCCGTGCGGCTCGGTCGCAACATAGGTTCCTGTAAAACGAATGGTCGTTTTATATAATAGACCGCGGGGCGTCAATCGACCCAGAGCGTCACGGTCCGCTCCGGCGGCCCTGGACCGCGATCAAGAGCGACACTGCCCCGCGTCGTTAGAGCGTTGGTGTGCCGGCGCTGCTGTTGGCCTGGGGGTACGCGGTCTACGCCGGCGGCGAGGTGAGCGCGGCCGAAACGTCTTGCGCTCGCGCTACGCGGCCGTCTTCCGCTCGCGGGACCGCGAGAACTCCAGGGCGCGGTCGTTGACGGGCCCGAGCCGCAGGCTGACCATGTCGAGCAGGTAATTCTGATAAAGTTTCCACGGTTTCCTCGAGCCCTGGCGCGGGAACTGGTCGATCGAGCGTTGGATATAGCCGGAAGTGAAATCGAGCCACGGCTCCGGCTTGATCGAGGGATCATGCTGCCGCGGCGTGCATTGTACATAGCCGCGCCTGTCCATGTAGTTGATCAAGCGGCTGACATAGGCGCAGATGAGGTCGGATTTCAGCGTCCATGAGGCGTTGGTGTAGCCGAAGACGCTGGCTAGGTTCGGCACGTCGCTGAACATGCAACCCTTGAAGTGCATCGTGTCGGCAAAGTTGACGAGGGTTCCATCGACGGAAACTTGCACGCCGCCAAGCAATTGCAGCTTGAGCCCGGTCGCGGTGACGACGATATCGGCCGGGAGTTCGCGGCCCGACCGCAATCGTATCCCGGTTGCGGTGAAGGTTTCGATCTGGTCGGTCACGACGTCGGCCTTGCCGGCTCTGATGGCGCGGAAAAAGTCGGCGTCGGGCGCAAGACACATGCGCTGGTCCCAGGGATTGTAGCGCGGCGTGAAATGGGTCTTGACGTCGTAGTCGGGCCCGAGCTGTCGGTGTACCTGTCCGACGATCCAACGTTTGACCAGCTCCGGCTTGCGCCGGCAGCGATTGTACAAATAAAGTCCGTAAAGCGCGTTTCGCCAGCGCGCGATGTCATAGGCGAGCTTGGTCGGTAAATGGCGGCGCAGCCAGATGGCGAAGGCGTCCTGCGACGGGCGTGAAACGATGTAGGTGGGAGAGCGCTGCAGCATGGTCACATGCGCGGCGGTCTCGGCCATGGCGGGGATGATCGTGACCGCGGTGGCGCCGCTGCCGATCACCACCACGCGCTTGCCGGCATGATCGAGATCCTCGGGCCATTGCTGCGGATGGACGAGGCGGCCGCAAAACCTTTCCGCGCCGGTAAATTCCGGCGTGTAGCCCGCCGCATAGTCATAATAGCCGGCGCAGCAGAAGAGAAAGCTGCAGGTGAAGCGAACCGGCTCCCGCTCGGGTCCGCGTTCGGTATCGACCGTCCACAGCGCTGCGGCGGAAGACCAGCGCGCGCTTCGCACCCGGTGGCGGAAGCGGATCTCGCGATCAATGCCATAGGCTCGCGCCGTGTCGCGAATATAGGTGCGGATCGATTCGCCGTCGGAAATGGCCGAATTCTTCTGCCAGGGACGGAACGAATAGCCGAATGTGTACATATCCGAATCGGATCGGATGCCGGGATAGCGGAACAGGTCCCAAGTCCCGCCAATCGCGTCGCGGCCCTCGAGAACGACGTAGGATTTGCCGCGGCAATAGGTCTGCAGGTGATAGGCGGCGCCTATGCCGGAAAGTCCGGCGCCGACGATGATGACGTCAAAATGTTCCGGCGTCATGCAATCCATCCCGCGCTAGGCTGTGACCGCTGATCTGGTGCGGGCGGCGACGCGCCCCGCCATGCGCGCGATAAACTTAGCGCTGCTTTCGGGAAATGAAAGCGGCACCATATGCCCGCCGTCTTCAATCAGCTCGAAATCGACGTCGGTGAGCTTCGCAGCCAAGACTTCGCCGTGCGCCTTAAAATCGAGGATGCGGTCGGCTGTTCCGAACAGAATGCCGACCGGGATCGTGAGGCTGCTATAGCGCGCGGGCATGTCATCTCGCTCCTCGATGGCCGCAACCAGATCGGATGACGCGCCGATGAAGCTGGACGGCCGCAAGCTCAACAGCCCGCCACCCTTTTTTGGAAAATCGGGCGGCACCGCTTGCGGACCGAATACGGTCGTGAGCACGAACTCGGCGTTCCGGATCGACAACGGTATCGCCAATGTCCAGGCCATGAGCGAGCGAAGCCACCGCGATCGAATGAGCAGCCGGCGAAAAACGGGCGACACGTTCCGGTCAAGATGGCTTGCCGGCGCGATCAGCGCCAGCCCGCAAACGGCATCGGGATGGTTCATCGCCAGCGAGAGCGCGATCGCCCCGCCCAGCGAGTGGCCGACAACAAGCGGCCGTTCCAGTCCGAGTGCCTTGGCAAAACGCGCGATCGTCCGCGCCTGGGCGGCGATCGCTGCCGAAGCCCCGGGCGGGCGCGTCGAATAACCGTTGCCGGGCCGATCAAGAATGACGACCCGGTAGTCGCCCTTGAGCCTCTCGACCAAGGAATAGGTGAAGTGACGCATCTGGCCGGCGAGCCCGTGAATGAGGAGCAACGTTGGTCCCGAGCCTTCGTCGAGGTAGTGAATGCGCGTGCCGTCCACGTCGATGAAACAGCCGAGCGGCGGCACGGCCTTCTCGACCCGCCGCGCCGTCCGGGCGGCATGAACGGCGAGCCCGCTCAGCACAAGGCCGATGAGCACGAGCCCGCTGCCGATGATCCAGGCCATGATCGCAACGCTCATCTCTTAAACTTGCGCCCCAGCACGTTCCAATAGGAAACAGGCATCAGCCGCTCGACGATGGCCATGCGCTGCGCATCGGAGCCGACGAGAACGCGAGCCTTGCGGCCCTCGACGCCGCGAACGATCGTTTCGCCGGCGACCTCCGGCGGCATGCGCAGGAAGGAATCGGCCCGTCTCTGCCTCGCCGCAGCCTCGTCCTCGGAGATGCTTTTCGCCAGCCGCGCATTCTTGGCGATTGACGTGGCGACGCCGCCGGGATGCACCACTGTGACGCCGATGCGCGTTTGCGCAAGCTCATGCCGCAAGGATTCGGAAAAGCCGCGCACGGCGAATTTGCTTGCCGCATAGGCGGTCTGGCCCGGCGGGGCGATCAGGCCGAACACGCTCGACATGTTGACGAGGCGCGCCTCGTCGCTCTCGTGCAAGAGGGGAAGAAAGGCGCGCGTCATCCGCACCACGCCCCAGAAGTTGATGCCGAAGAGCCATTCGAAATCGGCTTCCGCGACCTGCTCGAAGCTGCCGCCAAGCGCGACGCCTGCATTGTTGACGAGAACGTCCACGCCGGCGTGCGCGGCCGTCACCTGTTGGGGAAAAGCGGCGACCGCCGCAGCGTCGGATACGTCGAGATGATGCCGGCTGACGCGCACGCCCGGCGCAGCGACTTCGGCAGCCGTGCGCTCCAGGGCGGCGTCGTCGATGTCGGCGAGCGCGAGATGGCAGCCGCGGCGCACGAGGGCCGCGGCAATCGCCTGGCCGATCCCCCCGGCGGCTCCTGTGACGACAGCCGTTCGGCCGTGCAGCTTAAGCAATCCCTGAAGTCTCCTGCCCCGCTCACCCTGCCTGGAGTATCGGTGTTGCGCAATACGCCGGGCTTTCCGCCGGGAGGCGCAAGCCGACACCACAGCGCTTCAAAGCAAACTCGCACGGGGGCTGTTTGCCCGGCATCGATGAGCGGCTGTGCCGTTGCGCGCCACCGCCGTTTTTGGCAATGTCCGCGCCGATTTGCGATACGCGCGCGGGGGGCGTTCGCGGGGCGCGGCGCTCTCCTTCCGGGCCGGGTTCACCTCCGGCCTCCCATCAACGGGGTCCTTCCAATGTCGACTTTGTGGCTCATCGTTCTCTGCGGTGTTCTTGCTCTCGTTTACGCCATCTGGGCCACTTTCACGGTCATGCGGGCCGATCCCGGCAGCCAAAGGATGCAGGAGATATCGGCGGCGGTGCGCGAGGGCGCGCAGGCCTATCTGCGGCGGCAATACACCACGATTGCCGTGGTGGGCGTCGTGATTTTCCTCATCGTCGGCTATTTCCTCGGCTGGCTGGTCGGCGTCGGGTTCGCCATCGGCGCGATCCTCTCGGGCGCGGCAGGCTTCATCGGCATGAACGTTTCCGTGCGTGCCAATGTGCGCACCGCCCAGGCGGCGATCGGCTCACTCGCCGGCGGACTGGAGCTCGCCTTCCGCGCCGGCGCGATCACCGGGCTCCTGGTTGCCGGCCTCGCGCTGCTCGGCGTGACGCTCTATTTCGGCTTCCTTACCGGCACGCTGCACATGGCGCCGAACGATCGCACCGTGGTTGATTCCATGGTGGCGCTTGGCTTCGGCGCTTCCCTTATCTCGATCTTCGCGCGTCTCGGCGGCGGCATTTTCACCAAGGGTGCCGACGTCGGCGGCGATCTCGTCGGCAAGGTGGAGGCCGGAATCCCGGAGGACGATCCGCGCAATCCGGCCACCATCGCCGACAATGTCGGCGACAATGTCGGCGATTGCGCCGGCATGGCGGCCGACCTGTTCGAGACCTACGCGGTGACCACGGTCGCGACCATGGTGCTTGCCGCGATCTTCTTCGGTCCGGTCTCGGCGGACATGGTGGCGCGGATGATGACGCTGCCGCTTGCCATCGGCGGCGTTTGCATCATCGCCTCGATCCTCGGCACGTTCTTCGTCCGCTTGCCGGCAAACCAGTCGATCATGGGCGCGCTCTACCGCGGCGTGATCGCGACCGGCGTCCTTTCGCTCGGCGGCGTCGCCCTGGTCATCTACCTGCTGATCGGCTTCGGAAAGGTTGCCGGTACGAGCTATACCGGGCTGTCGCTATACCTTTGCGGGATCGTCGGGTTGGTGGTCACCGGCCTGATCGTGTGGATTACCGAATACTACACCGGCACCAACTTTCGCCCGGTGCAGTCGATCGCCAAGGCGTCGGTCACTGGCCACGGCACCAACATCATTCAGGGCCTAGCGGTCTCGCTCGAGGCGACCGCCCTTCCAGCGCTCGTCATCATCGGCGGCATTCTTGTCAGCATCAATCTCGCCGGCCTGTTCGGCCTCGCCATCGCGGTGACGACGATGCTGGCGCTGGCCGGAATGGTGGTCGCGCTCGATGCTTTCGGACCGGTGACTGACAACGCCGGCGGCATTGCCGAAATGGCCGGCCTGCCGAAGGAAGTGCGCAAATCGACTGATGCGCTGGACGCCGTCGGCAACACCACGAAGGCGGTGACCAAGGGCTATGCGATCGGCTCGGCCGGCCTTGGCGCCCTGGTGCTGTTTGCAGCCTACAATCAGGACCTCACCTACTTCATCTCCAGCGCCACCACGCATCCCTATTTCCAAGGCGTGGCGCTGAATTTCTCGCTCAGCAATCCCTACGTCGTGGTTGGCCTGCTGTTCGGCGGCCTGTTGCCCTATCTGTTCGGCGCGCTCGGCATGACCGCGGTCGGTCGCGCCGCCTCCTCGATTGTCGAGGAGGTGCGGCGCCAGTTCCGCGAGCGGCCGGGCATCATGCAGGGCAAGGACAAGCCGGACTATGGCCGCGCCGTCGACATGCTGACGCGGGCGGCGATCAAGGAGATGATCGTGCCGTCGCTGTTGCCGGTGCTGTCGCCGATCGTTGTCTATTTCGTCATCTACTTCATCGCCGGCGGCGGTGCGCCGGGCAAATCGGCGGCCTTCTCGGCGCTCGGCGCCATGTTGCTCGGCGTGATCGTGACCGGTCTCTTTGTCGCCATCTCGATGACGTCGGGCGGCGGCGCCTGGGACAACGCCAAGAAGTTCATCGAGGACGGCCATTACGGCGGCAAGGGTTCCGATGCCCACAAGGCCGCCGTGACCGGCGACACCGTCGGCGATCCCTACAAGGACACTGCAGGTCCGGCGGTCAATCCGATGATCAAGATCACCAACATCGTCGCGCTGTTGCTGCTTGCCGTGCTGGCGCGCTGAACTCGATGCCCGGCGTCGTCGACGAGCCTCACCGTCCCGGAATGCCGAGGTGGGCGTTTTCCATGACATGCATGAGGCTGGAAATGATATTGTAGTCGGCGCTGGCGGTCGGGGTCGTGCGGCTGATGAAGTCAAAGACGTGACCGTCCTTCATGCCATAGGACGCGACGCGTTCGACCCGCCTATTTCTGTCGAAATAGACGGCAATCACGCGCTGGTCGGTGATCCTAGTCGGCATGAAAGCGACCGCCCGCTCGGCGCGCTGCGAAATGTAATAGAACGCCTCACCTGACACCGTGGCAACCGTCGAGGGCGTGCCGAGCACGATCAGCACCTGTTCCTGAGAAGCGCCGAGCGGAATCTGCTCGAGCGCACCTTCAGGCAAGACGTAACCGCGCTGAAATGTTTCGCCGAAGCAGCCGCCAAGCGCCAGAGCAAGCGCAAAAATCACCGCCAAGGTCGCGAATGCGCGCCGGTCTCCGCTTCGCACAAGATTCTCCCACCCGCTTGCGTCCGATCGCCGTCTGCCCTACCCCCGAAGGAGAGAAATGACAATCCGCCGCCGCGCAGGGCACCGGGTTGCCCCGGGGGAAACGACCTAACCCCATGATATTGCCGTCGTTTCGGCGCGGCCCGGAGCCCCCACCTTCCGTGCTCTCTATGGCATGATCGTGGCGCAGGCGCGCTCGCCGGTCTCTTGCTCGCGCTACGGCGTGGCCGACACGGTGCAAGGCCGTTTTGATTTGATCGTCCTTCGTCTCCTGCTGCGGGGAGCTTGAGAAGGCGCTGGCACGCAATATCTTCGAGATCGCCGACATCGACCACAGAGCGGTGCGGTCGGCGCGCATAGCGCGCCGTGATGAACCGGCTGAACGCTAAGGAGGACGACGCCTTAATCGCCGGCATGGTGGCTTTCCCCGATCCTGAGGCTTTTGCACATGCGTGAGAATCGATCCGAAAGCGGAGGCGCATCACCCTGGCGCGTTCCGATTGCGATCGAAGATGTCGCCGAGACGGGGCGACACTTCGATCTTGCTGCCGATGCGGACGAGCGTACCGCCGTGGCGCGGATGGCGGATCTACGTGATTTGCCGCGTCTAGAGGCGAATTTTGACGTGACGCGGTACGGCAATGGCGGACTGCGCGTGGTCGGCCGCGTTTGCGCAACGGTCGGTCAGACCTGCGTCGTTACCCTCGAACCTCTCGCCAATGAGGTCGAGGAGGCCATCGATCTCGTATTCGCGCCGCGGCCGGAGCCCGAGGCGGGCGCCAAGAACGCCGAGACCGGGAAAGAGACCCTAGCGGAGAATTGGGACGGGCCGGAGCCGCTGATCGGCGGAGTGGTCGATCTCGGCGCGCTTGCCGTCGAGTTCCTCGTCCTCGGGCTCGATCCCTATCCTCGCAAGCCGGGGGCTGTTTTCCAGCCGCCGGCCGATAGGCCGGAAAATGAAGGCCCGTTCGCCGCTCTGGCCAGGCTGAAGAAGGGTTGACATGGCCGTCGATCGTTGTTGTGTCCGTACCCCGAACCGGTATTCTCGCGGCCGGTCGCATCTCCCCGTCTTGCGGACATAAAGCCGCAAGGTCATCCAATGTCGCAAAAGGTCCGCATTGCTCTCGACGCGATGGGGGGGGACCATGGCCCTGCCGTGGTCGTCGCCGGCACCGAGCTGGCATTGGCGCGTCATCCCGAGAGCGAGTTTCTGTTCTTTGGCAATTCCTCGCTGGTCGGCCCGCTGCTCGCTGCGCGTCCGGCGCTAAAATCCGCCTCGCGGCTCGTGCACACTGACATCGCGGTGCGCATGGAGGACAAACCGAGCAAGGCGTTGCGCCATGGCCGCTGGAAATCCTCGATGTGGCTGGCGATCGACGCGGTGAAAAAGCAGCAAGCCGATGTGGCTGTGTCTGCCGGTAACACCGGTGCCATGATGGCGATGGCGAAGTTCGAACTGAGAACCCTCGCCGGGATCGACCGGCCAGCCATCGCGGCGCTATGGCCGACTTTGCGTGGAGAATCGATCGTGCTTGACGTCGGCGCCTCGATCGGCGCGGATGCCGGGCACCTCGTTGACCTCGCGGTAATGGGTGCGGCCACCGCGCGCATCCTGCTCGGCCTTGATCGCCCGAGCGTTGGCCTTCTCAATATCGGCGTCGAGGAAGTGAAGGGTCTCGAACAGGTGCGCGAAGCCGGCCGCATATTGCGCGAGAAAGAACGGCCCGATCTCGATTATGTGGGATTCGTCGAAGGCGACGATATCGGCAGGGGCAGGGCCGATGTCGTGGTCACGGAAGGCTTCGCCGGCAACATTGCGCTGAAGACCGCCGAGGGTACTGCCCGCCAGATCGGCGAATATCTCCGCGACGCGATGGGCCGTTCGTTGAGCGCGCGGATTGGCTATGCATTGGCGCGTCCGGCGTTCCGGCAATTGAAAGAACGCATGGACCCGCGCCAGGCCAATGGCGGCATCTTTCTCGGCCTCAACGGCATCGTCATCAAGAGTCACGGCAGGACCGATGCGGAAGGTTTTGCCGCCGCCATCGAGCTTGGTTACGGCGTCGTACGCGACGACCTGCTGGCCAGGATCACTGCCGCCCTGGGACGCGACAAGCGGCCATGCGCGGCCCGCGGTGGAGCCGCCTCGTGACCGTTCGCCGCTCCGTCATCCTTGGCTGCGGCAGCTATCTGCCGAGCCAGGTCCTGACCAACGCCGATCTCGCCGGCAAGGTCGATACGTCCGACGAATGGATCGTGCAGCGCACCGGCATCCACGAGCGCCGCATCGCCGCGCCCGGCGAAGTGACGTCGCGGATGGCGACGCAGGCGGCGCGCGCGGCGCTAGCCCATGCGCGGGTCGACGCCCAGTCGATCGACCTCATCGTGCTCGCAACCTCGACGCCCGATAACACCTTTCCCGCGAGCGCCGTCTCGGTGCAAGCCGATCTTGGCATCACGCGCGGCGCCGCCTTTGATCTGCAGGCGGTATGCTCCGGTTTCGTCTACGCGCTAGCGGTGGCCGATGGGCTTCTCAGGTCGGGCGCCTTCTCCCGGGCGCTGGTGGTCGGCTCGGAGACTTTCTCGCGTATCCTCGATTGGACCGATCGCGGCACTTGCGTGCTCTTCGGCGACGGCGCCGGCGCGGTCGTCGTCGATGCGCAGGAACTGCCGGGCACGCGCGAGGACCGCGGCATCCTCACCTGGCACCTGCGTTCCGACGGCCGTCATAAGTCCAAGCTTTACGTGGACGGCGGCCCGTCATCGACCGGCACCGTCGGCCATTTGCGCATGGAAGGTCGGGAAGTGTTTCGTCACGCGGTGGCGATGATCACGGACGTGGTTCAGGATGCCTTCAAGGCGACCGGCTACAGCGCCGAAGACGTCGATTGGTTCATTCCTCATCAGGCCAACAAACGGATCATCGACGGTTCGGCGCACAGACTCGGCATTGCGCCGGCGAAAATCGTCACCACCGTCGATCGGCACGGCAACACGTCGGCTGCGTCCATTCCCTTGGCGCTTGCCGATGCCGTCGCTGACCGCCGCATCAAGCGCGGCGATCTCTTGCTCCTCGAGGCGATGGGGGGCGGCTTCACCTGGGGCGCCGCGTTGCTGCGCTGGTGATGGCGGGCCCGCGGAAAGCCCGTTGACCACCCCCCGACAAGCTAATATCGTTGATAATTCAGCACGATACGTTGATCGTTGACGTATCGATCGTTGGAGTGGGGCTGGGTATGTCGGGAAAGACGGTCACGCGTGCGGATTTGTGCGAGGCGGTCTATCAGAAGGTCGGTCTGTCGCGCACAGAGTCTGCCACACTCGTTGAGCTTGTACTCAAGGAAATTACTGACTGCCTTGAGCGCGGCGAAACCGTGAAGCTGTCATCGTTCGGGTCCTTCGTCGTGCGCAAGAAGGGCCAGCGCATCGGCCGCAATCCCAAGACCGGCAAGGAGGTACCGATCTCGCCGCGCCGGGTGATGGTGTTCAAGCCTTCCGCCATCCTCAAGCAGCGGATCAATGCCGGATCGGAGGCGACAAGGAAGGCGGCCGGCGAGGGCGGAGGGGAGTAGGGATTTGGAGAAGGCGCCTGACGCATTCCGCACGATCAGCGAGGTCGCCGAGGAAATCAAAGTCCCTCAGCATGTGCTGCGTTTCTGGGAAAGCCGTTTCGCCCAGATACGGCCGCTGAAACGCGGCGGTGGGCGGCGCTATTACCGCCCGGACGATGTGGATTTGCTGCGCGGCGTGCGCCATCTGCTCTATGGCGCGGGCTACACCATCCGCGGCGTTCAGCGCATCCTGCGCGAAGAGGGGATTTCTTTCGTTCAGAATGTCTGGCGTACCGGTGCCGAACTGCCGCCGGAGTCGGCGGAGGACAGGGAAGGGGACGACACGGCCGGGAAGCTTTCCGGTGAACGATCCTCGGAAGAGCCGTCCTTTTTCGGCTTGTTGCCCGCGCGAGCGGACGAGCGCCCGGTGAAGGAGACCGCGGCGGCGCGCTGCGAGCCGACGACGATACCGCGGCGCGGCATCGGGGAGGAGGACCGGCGCAAGCTGCTGACAGCGCTCGACGATCTGATTGCCTGTCGACGCCTTATCGACGCGGCGCTGGCGGACGATGTCCTGCAGGAAAATGATTGAGACGGCGCTGCGGCGAGTCGGCGCGATTGCAGGCGTTGCCGTACTGGCGCCTCGCCCATCCAATGCTCGGAAGGCGGGTATTCCGCCGCATGGGATCAGGAGCTAGCCTTGAACATCCAAGCTTCACCGGCCGGCGATGCGCAAACGCTGGAAAAGCTCTTAGCAACCCGCCATAGCTGCCGCGGCTTTCTTCCCGAACCGCTTGCCGATTCCGTCATCGAAAGAATTCTGGCGATGGCGCAGCGCTCGCCCTCCTGGTGCAATGCGCAACCCTGGCAAGTCATCGTGACCAAGGGCGCGGCGACCGAGAGGTTTCGCGCCGCGCTTTGCGCTCATGTCGTCAAGGAACCGGCGGCGCCCGACATCGCCTTTCCGCGCGAATACCGCGGCGCCTATCTCGCGCGCCGGCACGCTTGCGGCTTTCAGCTCTATGACGCAGTCGGCGTCGCGCGCGGCGATCGCGTCGCCGCGGCCGCGCAAATGCTCGAGAACTACAAGTTCTTCGGCGCCCCGCATGTCGCCATCATAACCACGGACGAAGCGTTGGGAACCTATGGCGCGATCGACTGCGGCGCCTATGTGAGCAATTTTCTGCTTGCGGCGCAAAGCCTTGGCGTCGCAACAATCCCACAGGCGGCGCTCGCCTCGCATTCGAAATTCGTGCGCGACTATTTCGGCATCGCCGGCGATCGCCTCGTCGTCTGCGGCATCTCTTTCGGCTATGAAGATAAGTCGCACAAGGCGAACGGTTTTCGCACCGACCGCGCGTCGCTCGATGAAGCGGTAATTTGGGCTGACGACCGGCCATCGGCCGCGCCGCGCAGCTAGATCGCGATGGCGACAGGTTGCAAAGATGCGGCTACAATCTCGTCGGCGCTGACGCGTCGGCAAAGGGCGTATGACGCGGACAAAACGATCGCCATCCTAGGGAGCACTTGATGCCAGTTCTGAACGTTCCGACGCCGGCCTTCCTGGCCGACGAGGAATTTGTAATTTTTCGGAATTCCGTCGGCCGCTTCCTGGAGGACAATGCGCCGCCGGAGAAGTTCGAGCGTTGGCGCAGGGACAGGGTGGTCGAGCGCGAATTGTGGGCTAAAGCGGGGGCCGCCGGCCTGCTGGGCCTTTCCACTGCGACCGGCTATGGCGGGATCGGCGGCGATTTTCGCCACGAAACCATATTGATCGAGGAAACTGCCAGGCGCGGCATCGAGGGCTGGGGCGTATCGCTGCACAACGCGATCGTGATGCCCTATATCGAAAACTACGGCTCGGAAGAGCAAAAGCGGCGCTGGCTGCCGAAGCTGTCGCGCGGTGAATATGTCGGGGCCATTGCCATGACCGAGCCCGGCACCGGCTCCGATCTGCAGGCGGTCAAGACCAGCGCCCGCAAGAGCGGCAATCAGTACGTCATCAACGGCGCCAAGACCTTCATCACCAACGGCCAGACCGCCAATCTCATCATCGTCGTCAGCAAGACCGACCCGGCGCAGGGCGCCAAGGGGACCTCGCTGATCGTCGTCGAGACCGACGAGGCCGAGGGGTTCACGCGCGGCCGCAACCTGCACAAGATCGGTCTCGAAGCCGCCGATACCTCGGAATTGTTCTTCAACGACGTAAAGGTGCCGACCGCCAACCTTATCGGCACCGAGGAGGGGCGCGGCTTCTATCAGCTCATGGAGCAACTGCCGCAGGAGCGGTTGATTATAGCCGTGCACGGCGTCGCCATGATCGAGCGCGCGCTCGCGGTCACCATCGATTATGTCAGGGAACGCCAGACATTCGGCCGGCCGATCATCGACAATCAGGCGGTAAAGTTCACGCTTGCCGAGTGCAAGACCGAGGCGACCGTCGCCAGAGTTTTCGTCAATCATTGCATCGAGCAGCATCTACAGGGCAAGCTCGACGCCGCGACCGCATCGATGGCGAAATATTGGATCACCGATCTACAGAGCAAGATCATCGATGCGTGCCTGCAGCTTCACGGCGGCTACGGCTATATGGACGAATATCCGATCGCCCGCATGTACAAGGACGCGCGCGTCGCCCGTATCTTCGGCGGCGCCAACGAAATCATGAAAATTCTGATCGCCCGCACGCTATGATCGACTTTAATTTGTTGCAAGTCCAAGGCGGACGGCACCAAGCGCGCGTGAAGCGAAGGTAGGACAGCCGATGTACCCGGGCACGCACGTCGCCACGCGTCCGCAACAGCCGGCCTTCATCATGGCCGAGAGCGGCGAGGTCGTGACCTATGCCGAGCTTGAGGCGCGCACCAATCGGCTGGCGCATTTGCTGCGCGCGCGTGGTCTGCGCCGCCTCGATCACTATGCCATCTTCATGGAAAACAACGCGCGCTACCTCGAGGCCTGCGGCGCCGGCGAGCGTGCGGGGCTCTACTACACCTGCATCAACTCGTATCTCACCCCGGAGGAACTCGCCTATATCATCAACAACAGCGAAACCAGAATTCTGATCACCTCCGAGGCCAAACGGGATGTGGCTATGGTCGCGCTCGCAAGCTGCCCGAAAGTCGAGCTTTGCCTCATCGCCGACGGAACGGGCGACGGCGAGCGCGTGCAAAATCTCGACCAGGCCACGGCGGGCTATCCGGCCGCGCCGATCGCTGATGAGTCGCTCGGCACCCCGATGCTATACTCGTCGGGAACAACCGGACGGCCGAAGGGAATTCTACGGCCGCTGCCGGTGCAGCCGCCGGCCCGGCAACTTCCGCTGTTCGACTTTCTCGAACGGCTGTGGCGCTACCGCGACGGGATGATTTACCTGTCGCCCGCTCCGCTGTACCACTCGGCCCCGCAGGCCGCCGTCAACTTGACCATTCGTCAGGGCGGCACCGCCATCATTATGGAACGCTTCGACGCGGAGCGGTACCTGCGGCTGGTCGAGGCCTACAAGGTGACGCACAGCCAGCTCGTTCCCACCATGTTCTCGCGCATGCTCAAGCTGCCGGAGGCGGTGCGGCGGCGTTACGATGTGTCCTCCCTCGAAATTGCCATCCACGCCGCGGCGCCCTGCCCGGTGCCGGTCAAGGAGCAGATGATTGAATGGTGGGGGCCGATCGTTCACGAATATTACGGGGCCACCGAAGGATTGGGATTCACCGCCTGCGACAGCGCCGAATGGTTGGCGCATCGCGGCACGGTCGGCAAGGTGTTGCTGGGCGAGCTGCACGTCCTCGACGCCAACATGGAGCCCTGTCCGACCGGCACGGCGGGGACGCTATGGTTCAAGACCGCGACGCCGTTCGAATATTTCAACGATCCGGCGAAAACCGCGGAGGCGCGCTCGCGGGACGGCTCGATGAGCACGGTCGGCGACGTCGGTTACGTCGATAATGATGGCTATCTCTACCTCACCGACCGCGCTACCTTCATGATCATCTCCGGCGGGGTGAACATCTATCCGCAGGAATGCGAGAACCTGTTGATCACGCACCCGAAGGTTGCCGATGCCGCCGTGTTCGGCGTGCCCGATGACGACCTCGGCGAGGAGGTCAAAGCCGCGGTCCAGCTCATGCCCGGCATCGCGCCCGGACCGAAGGTGGCGGAGGAGCTGATCGCGTTCTGCACCGAGCACCTCGCACATTACAAATGTCCGCGTTCGATCGACTTTGAGGCCGAGCTGCCGCGCCTGCCGACCGGCAAGCTCTACAAGCGCGTCTTGCGCGAGCGCTATTGGAAGGATCACAGGACACGGATCGTGTGACAGAGGCCAAAAAGCCGATGCAGGAATTCTACGACGCCCAGGAAACGCGCGCGCCGGAACTGCGCGAGCGCGAGCAATTCGCCAAGCTGCCGGAGTTGATCGGGCGCGCGATGACGGCGCCGGGCTGGGCGGAGCAGCTCGCCGGCGTCGCTGCCAAATTTATCACGTCGCGCGCGGCGCTGGCCGCTCTTCCGGTGCTGCGCAAATCCGAGCTGAAAGAGCGGCAGCAGACCAGACCGCCGCTCGGCGGTTTTGCCGTTACTGCGCCGGGAAGGCTCAAGCGCCTGCTGATGTCCCCGGGCCCGATTTTCGAGCCGGAGGGACACGCCGCCGACTGGTGGGGTGCGGCGCGCGCGCTTTTCGCCGCGGGGTTTCGCGCCGGCGATGTCGTGCACAACAGCTTTTCCTATCACCTCACGCCCGGCGGGTTCATTCTTGAGTCGGGAGCCCATGCCCTCGGCTGCACCGTCATTCCCGGCGGCGTTGGCAATACCGAGCAGCAAGTGGACGCAGTCGCGCATTTCAAGCCGAGCGGGTACACCGGCACACCGGATTTTCTCAAGATCCTGCTCGATGCTGCGGCGAAGGCAGGCAAGGACGCGTCCTCGATCAAGCGCGCGCAAGTGTCGGGCGCGGCGTTGCCGCCCTCGTTGCGCACGGAGCTCGCAGCGCGCGGCGTGGCGGTGCTGCAATCCTACGCCACCGCCGAACTCGGCGTGATCGCCTACGAAACGCCGGCACTCGAAGGCATGGTGGTCAACGAGACGGTCATTGTCGAGATCGTGCGGCCGGGCACCGGCGATCCGGTTGCCGAAGGCGAAGTGGGCGAGGTGGTTGTCACCTCGTTCAACCCCGACTATCCGATGATCCGCCTCGCCACCGGCGACCTCTCGGCGGTTCTTGCCGGCCGCTCGCCATGTGGCCGCACCAACATGCGGATCAAGGGGTGGATGGGGCGCGCCGACCAGACCACCAAGGTCAAGGGGATGTTCGTGCATCCGGGCCAGATCGCCGAAGTCGCCAAGCGCCATCCCGAGCTTGGCCGCGTGCGGCTTTCAGTGACGCGCGAGGGGGAGCAGGACGTGATGACGCTGGCGGCCGAATGCGCCGCAAGCGCGAGCGGCCTTGCCGACGCGGTCGCGGCAAGCCTGCAGTCCGTCACCAAGCTCAAGGGCCGCGTCCAGATCGTTGCGCCCGGAACGCTGCCGAACGACGGGAAAATCATCGCCGACGAGCGCGGCTACGCGTGAGCGGGCCGGTCGATGCGAATCGTCGCACTCGAGGAGCATTTCACTATTCCCGCGCTGGTGCGTAGGATCGATCGCGACGTGATCGCGCGGCGGGGTTTCCCGACGGGTCACCAATGGGGTCCGGAAAGACACTTGGCCGATCTCGCCGCCGGGCGGCTCGCGGCGATGGACGAGGCCGGCATTACGATGCAGGTTCTTTCCGTTTCCGGTCCGGGCGCCGACCTGGTCGACGGTGACGAAGGTATCACGCTCGCGCGCGAGATGAACGATGCGCTGGGGCGCGCCGTCGCGGATCACCCCGACCGGCTCGCCGGCTTTGCGCATCTGCCGATGCGAAGTGCGCAGGCGGCTGCCGACGAGCTTGAACGCACTGTGCGCGATCTCGGCTTTTGCGGCGCGCTGATCAACGGCTTGACGCAAGATCACTTTCTCGACGATCCCGGGTTTGCGCCGATCCTGGCGCGGGCCGTGCAGCTTGACGTGCCGATCTACCTTCATCCCGGCCTGCCGCCGCCCGCCGTTCGCAGGGCCTATTACGAAGACTTGCCCGGCAACGCCGGCTTCCAGCTCTCGACGGCGGGATGGGGCTGGCATTCGGAGGTCGCCATTCACGTCCTGCGACTGGTGCTGTCCGGCATGCTCGACCGCCATCGCGGGCTAAAGCTGATCATCGGGCACATGGGCGAAGGGCTTGCGGCCATGCTCGCCCGCTGCGACCAGGTTTTTGGACACGAGCTGCCTCATCTGACGCGATCCGTCAGTCGGACGATCCTCGATCAGGTTTCGATCACCACCAGCGGATTGTTCACGCGTCCGCCATTTGACGTTGCGCTTGCCGTGTTCGGCATCGAGCGAGTCCTGTTCTCGATCGATTACCCTTACAGCAGCAATCGGCAGGGCAGGGACTTTCTCGACGCGCTGGCGCTGCCCGCCGCGGACCTGGAGAAATTCGCGCACGGGAACGCCGATCGTTTGCTCGGGCTGACCGCGGCGTGATCGTCCGCGTGCCGGACTACGGATCGATCAAGACTCCCGGATTGAGCAAGGCCTGCGGATCCATGGCCGCCTTGGCCGATTTCAGCGCCGCGGCAAACAATGGCGGGCGTTGGCGATCGTACCACCGCCGATGGTCGCGCCCGACAGCATGGTGATGGGTAACGGTGCCGCCATTGTCGATCACTGCGTCGAGGCCGGCCGACTTGATGGTGTTCCACTGCGCAGTCAGCTCGCCATGTCGCCCGGCGGCGTGGAAAGTGAAGTACGGCGCCGGCCCGTCCGGGTAGACGTGGGTGCAGCGGCAGGTCACTTGGCCGGCGCGTCCGGTCGCCGCGACGATGGCGCGCTCGGTCGCGGCCTTGACCGTGTCGTGGAAGGCCTCGAACCGCTCCCAGGTGATTGCGGTCTCGAACGTGTCGTTGATGATGCCGCGCTGGATGGTGCGCTCGCGCGCATAGGGCATGCGGATAAAGGCGTTGCGCCAGGCTCCGGCGGCGCCCGCGCGGTGGGCGTCTGCGGTATCGGCGCGGTCCAGCTTGCCGCCGTAATCGGCGCAGCACTCGCGTGCGCGCGCCATCCACGGCTCAACCGGGTGATCGCCCGACTCGAAGGCGAGCACCATGATCGCGACGCTGCCGTCTGCGGCGCCGGTGTTGAACGCCTCCAGCGGATCGAGGATGCGGCAATTCGCCGGAAAAAGCCCGGCCTGGGAAATCGCTCGCAGCGCTTTGGCGGCGGTGAAGAAATCGACAAACTGCATCGCGCCGCCGGCGCGAAATCTCGGACGGTGCTGCAACCGCATCCACGCTTGCGTGATGATACCCAAAATGCCTTCCGAGCCGATCAGCAGCCGGTCAGGGCTCGGGCCGGCGCCCGAGCCCGGCAGCCGGCGCGTCTCGATGATGCCCCTCGGCGTGACGACGCGGAGCGATTCAACGAGATCGTCGATATGCGTGTAGAGCGTGGCGAAATGACCACCCGAGCGGGTGGCGATCCAGCCGCCGAGCGTCGAGCACTCGAAGCTTTGCGGGTAATGACGGAGCGTGAGCCCGTGCGGCTTGAGTTGCTGCTCGAGCGC
Organism: Xanthobacteraceae bacterium; assembly: GCA_035319735.1. Taxonomy (GTDB): domain Bacteria; phylum Pseudomonadota; class Alphaproteobacteria; order Rhizobiales; family Xanthobacteraceae; genus BOG-931. The sequence continues at coordinate 50,782 of DATHCD010000041.1, forward strand.
CGGACCGAATGCGCCGGCCTCGATGCGCGCCGCGCGCGAGGTTTCGTCGACCTCAAGCACGCGGCCGAGCTCGCGCAGATCAATCGTCACCGCCGCCTTGTGCCGCCCAGCATCGCGGATCGGCTCGACTCCGCCGACGACGCTCGATCCACCGCCGAACGGCGTCACGCTCGCCTGCGCGCCGCCCACCCAGTCGAGCACGGCCACGACCTCCTCTTCGCTGCGCGGATAGGCGACGACGTCCGGCGCGCTGCGATAGTCGCCGACAAGCCCACGCACGTAATCAGGATAAGATTTACCGTAAGTGTGCGCCGCACGGTCGTAGAGCGCGGTCGAGCAGAACGGCAGCGAGGCCGGCGGATCGAGCCGGGGCGGTTCGAGCTTGATGTCCTCGAGCCGTGGCGGTTTGATCTCGCCATCCGCGGTCTTACCGAACCGCTGCTCAATGCGGCCGAGCACGAAGGTCAGTTCGTCCGCAGTCAGACCCTCGCCTTCCCGGCCCCATCCGAAATGTTTCAGCCGCGCCTGCGTCATCGTTCTTCCTTCCCCTTCATTGCGCCCGCCTTGCCGGCTAGCGGTTGGTGAAGTTCGGCATGCGCCGCTCCGCCATTGCCTTTACGCCTTCTTTGAAATCGTCGGTCATGCGCAGCCGGTTTTGCTCGGCGAGTTCGCGCTCGGTCGCTTCACGCACGCGGTCGGCAAGGTTGCCGCGTAGGGTGGCGCGCGTCGCGATGAGGCCGAGTGGCGAGTTCTCAGCAATCTCAGCGGCGAGCGACAATGATGCGGTGCGCACCTGATCCTGCGCCACCAGCACATCGGCGAGACCTATGGCGTACGCCTCATCGCCGGGCACACGGCGGCTGGTGTAGAACATCAGCGCGGCCTTGGTCGGGCCGATGACCGCCGGCAGCGTGACGGTCAACCCGAAGCCGGGATGAAAGCCGAGCCTTGTGAAGTTGGCGCTGAAGCGCGCCTCGGGACAGGTCACGCGAAAATCGGCGACCATCGACAAGCCCAAGCCGCCGCCGACGGCGGCGCCGTGAACCGCGGCAACGATGGGTTTTTTGGTGCGGAACAGCCGGTTGGCTTCGATATAAAGCGTCGCGACGCGCGGCGAGCGGGCATCAGGGCGCCCGCGGTCGTGCTCGACCACGCTGTCGTCGCCCAAATTGGCGCCGGCACAAAACGCCTTTCCCTGCGCGGCCAGGACAAGCGCGCGGCATTCGGCGTCGTCGTCGAGCGCCTCGAAGACAGCGCCGATTTCCTTGATCAGCGCCACATCGAAGAAATTGTTCGGCGGGCGTCTGATCTCGACCAGCGTCACGTGGCCGTTTCTCTCAACGCCGATATCGGTGAAAGGACCCATTGGCGATTTTCCTTCGCACAGTTACTTGGCCGCGCTGCTCGCTCGGTCGGCGCGGTATCGCGCTTGACGATCAGCGCGTCGGCCACGGAGACACCGTCGCCCTGCGCATCAACGAGGGATTGACCGTCACGCCTTGGACTGCGAGGGCGCGGCGGCTCACCAGATAAATTTGGCCGACAAACGGACGGCTGCGGATGATTTCGAAAATTCGCCCGCGCACATCCGAGGAGGCGCCGATCACCGCCACTGATTTCGGCCAAAGTAGTTTCCCGATGTCCGCCACGGCCGGTTCGCCTCTCACCGCAGTCCGAGCCCTCGGGCGATGATGCCGCGCAGGATTTCGGTGGTGCCTCCTTGGACGGTGAGCTTGGGTGCGAGCGTGATGGCAAAGGCGAGCTGACGCTCGAGCGTGGCGCGGTTGGTATCTTCGGGTTCGAGAAACGCGGCAAGATCGCGCACCTTGCCGGGCAGTTTCTGCTCCCAGATGGTGCCGAGGTCCTTGACGATCGAGCCTTCAACCACCGGCTCCTTGCCCGCCTCCAGCATGCCGGCGACCGATACCGACATGCGTCGCAAGGTGTGCAGCTGCGCGACCAGGCGGCCGAGCCCTTCGGCGCCGCGCAAATCGGGCTCCGGCCCGAGCGCGCGGATCAATTCCAGCAGCACGTAGATGGTCTCGAGAAAGCGCTCCGGTCCGCTGCGCTCATAGGCGAGTTCGCTGGTCGCCTGTTTCCAGGCGCCGTCGATCTCGCCCATCACGTAATCGTCGGGCACGAACGCATCGTCAAATACCACTTCGTTGAAACCGCGCTTGCCCGAGAGCTGGCGGATCGGGTTTACCGTAATGCCCGGCGTCTTCATGTCGACGAGGAATTGCGTCAGTCCGTGGCGGCGGTTCTCCTTGGTCCGCGGCGAGGTGCGGAAGAGCCCGAGCATGTAATCCGCGACATGAGCGTTGGTCGTCCAGATCTTACTGCCGTTGATGCGCCAGCCGCCGTCGACTTTGGTCGCCTTGGTCTTCGCCGCGAACAGGTCGGAGCCCGATCCCGGTTCGCTCATGCCGATGACGAAGCATAATTCGCCGTGGCAGATGCGCGGCAGGATGTCTTTCTTGACGTGCTCGGGAGCGTATTTGAGCAGGATCGGGCCGCTCTGGCGGTCGGCCACAAAATGGAGGTACGCCGGCGCGTTGGCTACGCGAAACTCCTCCGTTACGACGTAGCGCTCCAGTTGACTGCGTTCCTGGCCGCCATATCGCTTCGGCCAGGTCAAGCCGATCCAGCCTTTGGCGCCGACGCGCCGGCTGAAGCCGCGATCGTTTGCATCTCCGTGCTCTGGCTGGTGCGGATCGAAAGTGCCGGCGGCGATTTCTTCCGCCAGGAACGCGCGCACCTGCGCGCGCAGCACGGCGCATTCGGGAGGCAGGCGGATCGGATCGAAGTGCAGGTTTGCGGTCATCGCGAAGCAACCAGAGGCCAGAATTCGTCGGCGCCGCGACGGGCGACGTGCTCGCCAAGCTCGGCGGCCCAATAGCTTTCATTCCCGAAGTCGTCGCGCCAGGACAGCATGCGCAGCGTAAAGCGATGCAGGACGTGCTCCTTGGTAAAGCCGATGGCACCAAAAACCTGGTGGGCAATCGTGGCGCCTTCCGCGGCGGCCTCGGCGGTCCGGATTTTGGCGGATGCCGCTTCCAGGAACACGGCGTCGTCGAATGTGTCGGCCTGCGCGAGGGTGTCGGCCGCCGAGCCGGCGACCGCCAGCGCGGCCGCGACTTCGCCGGCGAGCCGCGCCAGGTTCTGCTGCACTGCCTGGAACTTGCCGATCGGCCGCTCGAAGGCGACGCGCTCATTGGCGTAGGCGACGCAGAGCGGCAGGATCGCTTCAAGCGCCCCGGCAGTCTCGACGCTGCGGATGGCCGCGCCCATGAGCAGCAGGGACGATTGATTGAAGCCCTCGGGCGCCGGCGCGGCGGCCTGCGGCGTGACGCGGTCGAACGTCACCACGTTCGTGCCGTCGCCGGCGAGATTGTGGCCTTCGCCCAGCCTGCAGTCCTTGACTGCGGCGAGCGCGATCATCGGCTGTTTGCTTCCGTGGGCGAGCACGGCGATGTGCCGTGTTTCCCCAGCAAACGGGACGCCCGTGGCGCGGCCGCTCAGCCGGCCGTCAGCATCGAGCGTGATGCGCTCCCGCGGGCGGGCAGGCGCGAGCGTCATCGGCGTCGCTGGCGCCTCGAGGCCGGCACGCGCCAGGAGCCAGCCGGCGGCCAGCGTTTCCGCCAGCGGCACCGCTAAGGCGAAGCGGCCGGCGACCCCAAGAATGGCAAAGCCTTCCGCCAGGCTTGCGCCCGAGCCGCCCAAATTTTCCGGAACCCATGCGAGCGGCAATCCGGCTTCGCTGAGCGCGTCCCAGAGCGGCGCCTTCCACGCACCGTCCTGGCTCCGATTGACGGTCTGCGGATCGGCGAGGTCGGCGAAAATCCGCGCCGCCGCTTCGGCCACGATTTGGGTGCTGTCTCCGGCCACGATGATTGCCTAGCCCCGGTTTCCGTGCCCATGGTGGAGCCAAGCGAAACCATTGGCAAGCCGGCAGCCCGGCAACCGCGTCCGGCGCATGACGCTCGCGCGCTGAAGGCAAGGCGGCTGTTTGCCCGGTTGCGTCGGTGGCTTACTATGACGGAATTTCGGCGGATGAACACGGTTTCGCATCGGCGCGAATTTCGGAGGCATCATGAGCAGCGACTATCAGGATCTCATCGTCACCCGGGACGGCGGCGTGGTGACTGTCGCGATCAACCGGCCGAAGGTCCTTAATGCGATGCGGGCGGAAACGGTCGAGGAACTGATCCGCGCCATCGATGATGCGGGTTGGGACAAGTCGGTCGGGGTCATCGTCCTCACCGGAACCGGCAAGGCGTTCTGCACCGGCGGCGACCAAAGCGTCCACGACGGCAAATACAATGGCAAAGGCACGGTCGGCCTGCCGATCGAGGCGCTGCAATCGTTGATCCGCGACGTTCCCAAGCCGGTGATTGCCCGGGTCCAGGGCTATGCAATCGGCGGCGGCAATGTGCTCGCCACAATCTGCGATCTGACGATCGCTTCCGAAAGCGCCGTCTTCGGGCAGGTCGGGCCGAAGGTCGGCTCGGTCGATCCGGGCTTCGGCACAGCCTACCTCGCCCGCGTCGTCGGCGAGAAGAAGGCGCGCGAAATCTGGTATCTGTGCCGCCGCTATACCGCCCAGCAGGCGCTCGCCATGGGACTGGTCAATGCAGTCGTGCCGGACAGCGAGCTCGACACCGAAGTGGCGAAGTGGTGCGCCGAGATTTTGGAACGTAGCCCCTCCGCTATTGCCATCGCCAAGCGCTCATTCAATGCCGACACCGAGAGCATCCGCGCCATCAGCTGGATGGGCATGCAGACCCTGTCCTTCTACTACAATACCGAGGAGTCGCGCGAAGGCGTCCGCGCCTTTCTGGAAAAACGCAAGCCCGACTTTCGCAAGCACGTCCGCTAGAAAGCGTCGCGCGTACGCCTCATTTTGGGCCGGCTTAGTGAATGATGGGCAGCCCCATGAGGCTGCGAGCCTCTGCGGGGCTTGCCACCGCACGTCCGGTCTCGCGCGCGTAGCGGGCCAGCATTTCCACCAGCGCTCCGTTCGAGCCGACCTTGCTGCCGTCGGGCAGATAGAACGTGTCTTCGAGGCCGGTGCGCAAATGTCCGCCGAGCTCGGCGGCGCGTCGGTGCAGCGGCCAGATCTCGGCGCGGCCGATGGCGGTGACCTGCCAGGGCGAGCCGGCGATGGTGAGCTTGCGCAGGATCGGCAGGAGATCCGGGTCCGCCGGCATGCCCGATTCCACCCCCATGACGAAATTGTATTTCGGCCGGCCTTTGAACATGCCGTTCCTCGCATACATGCCGACGCAGCGCACGATGCCGACGTCGAAACATTCGAATTCGGGCTGCGTGCCGGTCTCGGCCATGACGTCGAGATAGGCTTTGACCTTTTGCACCGGATTGTCGAACACGTGCGGCGGCCAGGCCCACGAGCCGTCGGCGCGCACTTTCAGATAATTGAGCGAGCCGGCATTGCAGGCGGCGATCTCCGGCTTGACCGCGCGCAGGCAAGCGAGCGGTCCGGAAATGTCCGCGCCGATCGTGCCGGTCGACTCGTTGAGGATCACGCCCGGGCAGCTGTCGCGGATCGCCTGCATGATCGTGGTCGCAAGCTCGGGCTCCCATGACGGCAGGTGGCCCTTGCCGGGCCCCTGCTGGCGGAAATGCACGTGCATGACGGCGGCCCCGGCATCGAACGCGGCTCGCGCCTCGCGCGCCATCTCCTCGGGCGTGACCGGGACTGCATGTTGTTTCGGATCGGTGAGCACGCCGGTGAGCGCGCAAGTGATCACGGCCTTGTCGTTCATGGCGTCTCCTCGGTTCGTTTTTTCCCGGCGACAGCCTCCGGGCTCAACACCACGAGAAGCTGACGGGTTGCGACCTGCTCGCCCGGCTTCACCAAGACTTGGTCGATGATGCCTTGACGTTGTGCAGTTATCTCGTGCTGCATCTTCATCGATTCGAGGACGACGACGCGCTGTCCCCTAGCGACGCGGTCGCCGGCCTTCGCCAACACGGCGATGACCGCGCCGTTCATCGGCGCCACGAGCCGCGATGAGCCGTCCGTTCGCGCGGCGCTTCCGGTCTCGCGCGCGGTTTCGCGCACCGCGATGGTGGAGCCGCTGAGGTCGAGATGCAGGGTTCCCTCGCGTAGCGCAAAATGCGCGGTCTGTTGCAGGCCGAAGGCGGTGAAGCGCACGCCGCCGTCATAGCGCTCCTCGATCGAAACTTCGACCTTGTCCGTGCCAAGGCCGACCAAATAGCGATTCATACCGACGGCCGTGATTTCGGTCGGATGGTGGACTTCGTCCAAGGTCAGCCGCAGCGGCCAAACGGCGGTCCCGGTCGATGACCAATTCTGCACGACATGCGGCGCGTTTGTCGCCGCGCGGGCACGCGCTTCGAACAACAACACCGCCGCGAGCGCCAGCATCCGCAGGTTGGGTTGCTGCCGGCGCATGGCATCGCTCTCCGCGGCAAAATGCCGGTCGATGAAAGTCGTCGTCGCCGCGCCCGCGGCGACGACGGGGTGCCGGAGCATGGCGATGAGAAAACTGCGGTTTGTGGTGAGGCCGAGCGCGACCGTGTTCTCGAGCGCCGCGATTAGCCGGCGGCGGGCCTCCTCCCGCGTCGCGCCATGGACGATCAGCTTCGCCAGCATCGGATCGTAGAATGGGCTCACGCTCTGGCCCGCGGCGAGACCATGATCGATGCGCACGCTGGCGCCCGATGCCGGGCGCCAGTCGATCAGCAGTCCGGTTTGCGGCAGAAAGCCGCTCGCCGGATCTTCGGCGTAAAGGCGTGCCTCGATGGCATGGCCGCTGAAAGTCAGCTGATGCTGCTCGAGCGGCAGCTTGCCGCCCGCGGCGACCAACAATTGCCAAGCGACAAGGTCGACGCCGGCAACCGCCTCGGTCACCGGATGCTCGACCTGCAGCCTAGTGTTCATTTCGAGAAAGTAGAATTTTCCCGACTGATCGAGCAGGAACTCGATCGTGCCGGCGCCAACATAGCCGATGGCGCGTGCGGCGATGACTGCGGTCTCGCCCATTTGCGCGCGCAACTCGGTCGAGACCGCCGGGGAGGGCGTTTCCTCGATGACCTTTTGATGGCGGCGTTGGATCGAGCAGTCGCGCTCGCCGAGATGAATGACGTTGCCGTGCTGGTCGGCAAAGACCTGAAATTCGATGTGGCGGGCTGCGGCGACCGCGTGCTCGAGGAGGAGCTCGTCCGAGCCGAATGCACTCGCCGCTTCGGACCGGCTGCGCGCCAGGGCTGCGGCGAGATCTTCGGCAACGGTCACGAGCCGCATGCCGCGCCCGCCGCCGCCGGCCGCCGCCTTGACCATGAGCGGGAAGCCGATGCGGCGGCCCTGCGCCATCAGCTCTTCGTCTGATTGGTTCGGCCCTCGATAGCCCGGCACGCAGGGAACTCCTGCCGCCTCCATTAACGCTTTGGCGCGCGCCTTGTTGCCCATGGCCTCGATCACCGCGGCCGGCGGGCCGATGAAGACGAGACCCGCTTGCGCGCAGGCTTGGGCAAATTCGGCATTCTCCGAAAGGAATCCATAGCCCGGGTGGACGGCATCGGCGCCGGAGAGTTTTGCGGCGGCAAGGAGCGCCTCGATATCGAGATAGCTCTCCTGCGCCGGCGGTGGGCCGATGCGCACGGCCTCGTCGGCCTGACGAACATGCAGGGCGTCCGCGTCGGCGTCGCTGAACACTGCGACCGTACGATAACCGAGCGCCTTGGCGGAGCGGATGATGCGGCAGGCGATCTCGCCGCGATTGGCGATCAGGATTTTCGTGAACGCGATCATGATGGCGAGCCGCAGCGTCGGCGGGGGCAGGCTGGTGCGCGCCTCATCGGTTACTCGACCTGCATGACCCAGGAAGGTTTGCGCTTCTCGACGAAGGATTTGGTTCCTTCGCGGCCCTCGGCGCTGCGTACCGCGGCGGCAAAACATTCGGCGGCGTCGTCGAGCAGCTGCGAAAGCGGGGTCGGGCCGGCGGCCCGCAGCATCAGCTCCTTGGTGGCCGCGACCGCGCCCGGGGCGCATTTGAGCACCTGATTGCTGACGTCGCGCACCGCCACGTCGAGCGCGGCAGAGTCCGGCACCGTCAGATGCGCGACCCCGACCGCGCACGCTTCGGCGCCGGTGAGACGCGCGCCGGAAACGCCGAAGCGCCGGGCCACCGTGAGCCCGACGCGCTTGACCACGAATGGTGAGATCGCAGCCGGAACCACGCCGATCGTCACCTCGGTCATCGCGAACATCGAATCCGCGGTTGCAATGGTGATATCGGCGACGCAGGCAAGGCCGAAGCCGCCGCCCATGGCGTAACCCTCGACCGCGGCGATCACCGCCTGCGGGGCGGCGTTCACCCCCTCCATCATGGTCCCGAAGCGCCGATTGTTCTCTTTGAGCGCGTCGGCTGCGGCCGGCGAAGCTTCCTCGGCTGCCGCCAAGCCCTTGATATCGGCGCCGGCACAGAAGGTGCCGCCGGCGCCGCGCAGCACCACCACGCGGATCGAGCGATCTTCGGCGATCGCCGCGAAAGTTGCCAGGATCTCCTGCACCATCAGCGGGCTCATGGCGTTGCGCAGCGCCGGCCGGTCGAGCCACAGATGCAGCACCGGCCCGCGCAAATCGAGCCGGATATGCGAGGTCTGCGGCAGGTCAGCCATGGAGTGCCTTCTGTTCCGGCGCGTTCGACGTGCCCGGCAGCGTACCCATCAGCTTGCAGATGATGCTCAGCATGACCTCGTCGGCGCCGCCGCCAATCGAGGTCAGCCGCCCGTCGCGGTAGGCGCGGCTTACCGGTGTCTCGTTCATGAAGCCCATGCCGCCGAAATATTGCAGGCAGGAATCGCTCACCTCGCGGCGCATCCGCCCGGCCTTAAGCTTGGCCATGGAGGCGAGCCGGGTCACGTCGTTGCCGGAGACGTAGAGTTCACAGGCGCGATAGACCAGCGAGCGCAACAGCTCGATCTCGGTGGCGAGCTCGGCCAGGCGGAAATGCACGACCTGATTATCGAGGATCGACTTGCCGAAGGCCATGCGGTTGCGTGTGTAGTCGATGGTCTGCTCGATCAGGCGCTCCGACGATTTGAGCACGGCGGCGGCGCCCCACAGCCGCTCTTCCTGAAACTGCATCATCTGATAGACGAAACCCTTGTTCTCTTCGCCGATCAGGTAGCGCTGCGGTACCCGCACGTCGTCGAAGAAGATTTGCGCGGTGTCGGAGGCGCGCATGCCGAGCTTGTCGAGCTTGCGGGCGATCTGGACGCCCTTGGTCTTCATCGGCAGGCAGATCAGCGACTTGTTCCTGTGCACCGGGCCGTCGGAGGTGTTGGCCAGGAGGCACATCCAGTCGGCCTGGGTGCCGTTCGTGGTCCACATCTTGCCGCCGTTGATGACGTAGTCGGCGCCGTCCTTGCGCGCCGTGGTCTTGATCGAGGCGACGTCGGAGCCGGCGCCGACTTCGGAGACGCCGAGGCAGGCCACGTAGTCGCCGGAGATCGACGGCGCCAGGAACTGGCGTTTGACCTCATCGGAGCCGAAGCGGGCGAGCGCCGGCGTTGCCATGTCGGTCTGCACGCCGATCGCCATCGGCACGCTGCCGCAGGCGATGTTGCCGAGTTCCTCGGCCATGACCACGGCATAGGAATAATCGAGGCCCTGGCCGCCATAGGCGACCGGCTTGGTGAGGCCGAGGAAGCCCAGACTGCCCATCTTCTTGAACAGCTCATGGGCGGGAAAGATGCCGGCTTCCTCCCACTCGTCGACGTGCGGATTGATCTCGCCGGCGATGAATTTCTGCAGGCTGCGGCGCAGCTCTTCATGTTCTGGCGTAAACGCCATCGCTTGTTTCCTCCTCGCTACATACGGCCGACGCCGAAAGTGTTGGACTTGAGCGGGCGCAGTTCGGCCTCGCGGCACACCGAGAGGCAGAAGCCCAGCACCTTGCGGGTGTCGCGCGGGTCGATCAGCCCGTCGTCCCACAACCGGGCCGTGGCGTAAAGCGCGGTGGACTCGCCCTCCATGCGCGTGATGATGGCCCGCTCCATCATTTCGAGCTTCGCCTTGTCGACCGGCTTGCCTTCGCGCTTGAGCTTCTCCTCGGTGACGATCGCCATGACTTTCGCCGCCTGCTCGCCGCCCATGACGGCGATGCGGTTGCTCGGCCAAGCGAAGATGAAGCGCGGGTCATAGGCGCGGCCGCACATGCCGTAATTGCCGGCGCCGAACGAGGCGCCGACGTGGATCGTGAGCTGCGGCACGGTGGCGTTGGCGACCGCCTGGATCATCTTCGAGCCATGCTTGATGATGCCGGCCTGCTCGGCCTCGCGCCCGACCAGGTAGCCGGTGGTGTTCTGCAGATACACGATCGGCATGTTGGCCTGGCAGCAGAGCTGGATGAACTGCGCCGCCTTGCTCGAGCCGTCGGCATCGATCGGTCCGTTGTTGCCGATGAGTCCGATCGCGTGGCCTTCGATGTCGGCGTGCCCGCACACGGTGTGCGGACCATAGAGCGCCTTGAAATCCAGAAAGTCGGAATCATCGACCACGCGGGCGATGATCTCGCGCACGTCATAAGGCTTGCGGTAGTCCGTCGGCACCACTCCAGCGAGCTCGTCGGCTGGATAACGCGGCTCCTTGAAGGATTTCTGCGGCCGCAGCGGCAGCTGCGCGTTCCAGGGTAACTTGGCCATGATATCGCGCGCGATGCTGATGCCGTCGGCATCGTCCTCGGCGAGGTATTCGCCGAGCCCGGAGACGGTGGCGTGCATCTCGGCGCCCCCGAGTTCTTCGTCGGTCGCGATCTCGCCGGTCGCGGCGCGCAAAAGCGGCGGGCCGGCGAGAAACACCTTGGCGCGGCCACGCACGAGGATCACGTAATCGGACAGGCCGGGCAGATAAGCGCCGCCGGCGGTCGAGGAGCCGTGCACCACGGTGACCTGCGGGATGCCGGCCGCCGACATGCGCGCCTGGTTGGCGAAGCCGCGTCCGCCCTCGACGAACATCTCCGCCTGGTAGATGAGATTGGCGCCGCCGGATTCGACAAGACGCACCATGGGCAGCTTGTTCTGGAGAGCGATCTGCTGGATGCGCAGATGTTTCTTGACTCCCATCGGCGTCGAGGTGCCGCCCTTGATGGCGCTGTCATTGGCGGAAACGATGCAGCGGATGCCGGAGACATAGCCGATGCCGGCGATGCCGCCGCCGCCCTGGATGCCCTCGGCGCCGTCGTCATCATGCATGCGAAAGCCGGCGAGCGTCGACAGTTCGAGCCAGGGCGCGCCGGGATCGATGGTGAGCGCGACGCGCTCGCGCGGCAACAGCTGGCCGCGGTTGCGGAAGCGTTCGCGCTTGGCGTTGGAGAAATCGCGCACCTTCTGCTCGAGCGCGCGAAACTCGCCGATCAGCGCCAGCATCTGCTCGCGGTTTGCGCGACAACTCTCTGAACTGGGATCGACGCGGCTCTCGATGATCGGCATGGCAAATTGAGGCACGCGGGAGCTCGGGCGGCTGCGCCAGATGCAAGCCATTATGGGCCGAAGCCGGCGACGCCTCCATATTGCCGTAGGGCTGCCGTATTCAGCAAGAAGTTTCACGACTTGCGGAGGCAGGCGTGGCTGCCGCCGATGCACGAGCGTTAACCGGTCAAACCGGCGGCGCCGCTGGGGGCTTCGGAAAGCTCCCAGGGCGACAACCTGAAACCACGGCGGGGAACGCTGACCAACTTTACAGATGGACAGCATGGAGCCCGTCTGTTAGCCCTGCCTCTTACCCAGGCACCAGTCACGACATCGGGTTTTACGCCAGCGCCTCAACGCGCAACGCTGAGACTGATTGAGTTTATCCGTCATTGCAATGAAAGTAAAATCCGGAGGCAATGATTGCCGTCAGTTACTCACACTTGTGCTGACTATCAAATTAACGCGCTATCCGAAGATAGACTAGCGCAGAGCGCCAGCCAGAATAGGCGCTTGGCCATCGTTGGTCTCGGCCTTTTAATCCTCTTTATTCGGACGCCCACGACATTCGTAACTCCCCAACTTTGGGCGGAGGATGGAAAGTTATATGCCGCGGCCTACAACACCGGCTGGCATTCCCTGCTGCAACCTCTCAACGGCACTCTCAATCTTTATGGAGCAGCAGTCGCGACGATTGCGGTGAATTTTCCGCCGATCCTCGCGCCATGGATCGAGGTCTACGCGGCCCATGCGGCGACGCTGCTGATCGTTTTCATGATCATGTCGCCTCGTTTCGAGATGCCGTACAGAGAAATCGCCGCGCTCGCTGTCGTATGCGCACCTGCGGGTTTCGAAGTTCTCGGCTTTCTCGTCAACGCTCAATGGGTCCTGCCGCTCGGGCTGTTTGTTCTTCTCTTCAGCCGACCGAGCGACTCAACTTTGATATGGCTTATCGAAGCGCTCTTTGTCGCTTTTGTCGGCCTGGAAGGACCGCTGGGAACCTGCTTGCTTCCCCTTTACCTTTGGCGGCTATGCTCGGTGAAAGGCTCCGCAAGGCTGCGAATTTGCATTCTCGCTGCGACGCTTGCGGTAACCGCTTGCGTTCAAATTGCGTTCTTGCGCAATGATCTCGGTGTGTTCAACGTCGTCGAACCGCATCCTTATCGACCATCGCTATGGCTAACGATGCCGGTCCGCTGGCTGGATGCCATCGGGCCGCTGAACAGCGGGATTATCGGCTTTCGCCGGGGCGCAATCGGGGTGGTCGTGCTCGGCGCCCTAGCATTGATTAAGTTCTCATGGCGCGCGCCTTACCGTGAACTGAAACTGGCAATGCTCTTTTTCGCGACCGTGATTCTCTATGCGGGAATGTTCAAATATAGAGCTAATCTCGACACGATCGTTGAAGAATGCGGGCGATACTTCTTCGCCGGCTCGGTGTTTTTTTATTGGTTCCTATGTATCGCCGCGGCGACGTCGCGGACAATGCCCCACACTATTACGGCTGTCGCTCTCGTCACTCTCATCAATGGGGCATTGGTCGGCGTATCGATCAGGCCTGCTCCGGCCTTGCCCTGGTCGCATTTCGTTTCGCAAATCGGCAAGGGGCCGATTTCGATCCCGATATCTCCGGCGGGTTGGTCGATTCACTTGTTGCACTGAGGCAAAAACTCCAACAAAAGATGTTTCGTTCGAGGCGCGCCCGTCGAGGCAATTTACGCTGCTGCGTAATTACTAGGTGCGGCAGTCAAGAGCCGAGCGGCGTGCCGGGCGATGGTCATTTCCTCATTGGTTTTGACGACGAACACCCGAACCCGGGAGCGCTCCGAGGAGACGACGATCTCGCCTGCCCGATTGCGTACATCGTCGAGTTCGATGCCGAGCCATTGGAAGCCGGCGCAGATGCGTTGGCGGATGCGCCAAGCGTTCTCGCCGATGCCGCCGCAGAAAACGAGCGCGTCAAGCCCTGAAAGAATGGCCGCCATGGAGCCGAGCTCGCGGCGGGTACGGAACACGAAATAGTCGATCGCCTGCATCGCCTCCGGCGTTCCGGCCGCTTCAAGTTCACGCATGTCCTGCGACAAACCGGAAAGTCCTTTCAGACCCGACTGGCGATAAAGCAGATCCTCGACCTGCTGCACCGACAAGCCTTTTTCCTGTATCAAGTAGAGAACGACACCGGGATCGAGCTGGCCGCAGCGCGTGCCCATTGGCAAGCCATCGAGCGCGGTAAAGCCCATGCTCGAGCCGACGCTTCGGCCGCCCTCGATGGCACGCATCGAGGCGCCGTTGCCCAGATGACTGATAACGACGCGTCCGGCTGCATGCATCGGCGCGACCTGGCCAAGCCGCTCGGTGACGTATTCGTAAGACAGACCATGAAAACCGTAGCGCCTGATGCCCTGATCGTAGAGATCGCGCGGCAGGGCATAGACGTCATTGACCGATGCTGTCGAAAAAGGCTTGAGAACACCTGCGAACAGTGATTCCCCTGATTCCATGGATTGGGCCGTGGAGGCGGGGGATGATGGGTCGGCGGAGTGATCAGACAAGTCTGTTCTATCAATTTCGGCTCGATG
>DATHCD010000042.1:0-2135 GCA_035319735.1 Xanthobacteraceae bacterium
CAAGGTGCAGCCCGACAAGAAGGGAGACTTCTACGTCGCCGCGATCGAGAAACCGGGCCGCGCCGCGATCGAGGTGATCGGCGAGATTTTGCCCGAGGTCATCAAGGGCTTTCCCTGGCCGAAATCCATGCGCTGGGGAACCCAGTCGAAGGAGCCCGGCGCGCTGACCTGGGTGCGGCCGCTGCATTCCATCGTGGCGATGTTCGGGCCGGAGACCGAAGAGCCCGAGATCGTGCCGTTTGCGGTCGACGGCGTCGCCGCCGGCAACGAGACCGGCGGCCATCGCTTCATGGCGCCGCAGCCGTTCACCGTGCGCCGGTTCGCCGATTACCAGCAAAAGCTCGACCGCGCCAAGGTGGTGCTCGACGCCGAGCGGCGGCGCGACACCATCCTTGCCGAGGCAAAGCAGCTCGCCTTCGCGCAAGGACTCGAACTGGTCGAGGATGATGGTCTTCTCGCCGAGGTCTCAGGCCTGGTCGAATGGCCGGTGGTGCTGATGGGCTCGTTCGACGAGCAGTTCTTGCGCATTCCCGACGAGGTGATCCGCGCCACCATCCGCAACAACCAGAAATGCTTCGTGCTGCGCGACCCGGCGCACGCCAAGCTGGTCGCCAAATTCATCCTCGTCGCCGACATCGAGGCAGAAGACGGCGGCCAGGCGATCGTCGCCGGCAACGAGCGCGTCATCAGCGCGCGGCTGTCCGACGCTAAGTTCTTCTACGAGAGCGATCAAAAAAGACGGCTGGAAGACCGGCTGGAAAAATTCAAGGATATCGTCTTTCACGAACAGCTCGGCTCGCAGTGGGAGCGCATCGAACGCATCGAACGGCTTGCCGCCGAATTGGCGCCGCTGGTCGGCGCCGACGTGGAGAAGGCCAAACGCGCCGCGCGTCTGTGCAAGGCCGACCTGCTCACCGAGATGGTGGGCGAATTTCCCGAACTGGAAGGCACGATGGGAAAATATTACGCCGAAGCGCAGGGCGAAGACGAAGCTGTCGCCCATGCGATCGAGGACCACTACCGGCCCGAAGGCCCTGACGATTTCGTGCCGGCCGATCCGGTGTCGATCGCAGTCGCGTTGGCGGACAAGATCGATATGCTGGTTGGGTTTTGGTGGATCGACGAGAAACCGACGGGCTCGAAAGACCCGTTCGCCCTGCGCCGCGCCGCTTTGGGCATCATCGGATTGATTCTTTTCAACAGGCTTCGATTGCCGCTAGCGGCTTCCGCTATTCCGGCCGCCATGGTGGCCTTGCAGCATTCTTCGAGCGCGTCAAAGCGCCGATTGGTCGATGAATTGTCGCTGAAGTCGGCCCTGCTTTCTTTCTTCGCCGACCGGCTGAAGGTGCAGCTGCGCGAGCAGGGGGCGCGGCATGATCTCGTCGATGCCGTGTTTGCGCTCGAAGGTCAGGACGATCTTCTCCTCATCGTCCGCCGCGTCGAGGCATTGGGAAAATTCCTCGACAGCGAGGACGGCAATCATCTGCTCGCCGGCTATAAGCGCGCCACCAACATCATCCGCATCGAGGAGAAGCGCGACGGCCGCGAATATACCGGCGCACCCGATCCGCGGCTCTACACGCAGGGCGAGGAAAGGGCGCTGGCGCGGGCGATCGAGATTGCCAAGGCCGAGGCCGTGCGCGCCGTCGCCGCCGAGGATTTCGAATCCGCCATGCGCGCGATGGCTCGGCTGCGGCCCAGCGTCGACGCCTTCTTCGACAAGGTCACGGTCAACGTCGACGACCGGCCGCTGCGCGAGAACCGCCTGAAACTGCTCAACGAAATCCGTACGGCGACGCGCGCGGTCGCCGATTTCTCGCGGATCGAAGGGTGACTTTCGTCATTCCGAAACGGCCGCAGAGGCCGCGCATTGCGCGGCCCCGGCATGCCGCATCGGACGGTTCCCAATTTCGCCGAACCTGCTAGAACCCAGCGGGCGGTTGCGCGTTCTCATAGCGCCGCCTGCGGTTTGCGTCCTGCCCCCGTTCGTCATTCCCATAGCCGAGGCACACCATGGTCATCACCGCTGCCCATATCACGCCGCTCGCTGCCCTCATCGCCGGATTGCTGATCCTGATCATCCCGCGGCTCCTCAATTACATCGTTGCCCTCTATCTGATCCTGATGGGCTTGAT
>DATHCD010000043.1:0-2095 GCA_035319735.1 Xanthobacteraceae bacterium
TCCACGGCGACCGCAAGGAGCTCTACAACACCTATCGGATGGGGCAGTTGCTCGGCTCGCCGTTGCCGCAGACGCGCGTGTCGGCCACCGATCTCCTCGTCAACCTGTTCGACGGCGGCCCGCGCTCGTCGGTCGAGTATCGCGTCGGCGGCCGTGCGCCGGTGCCGATGCAGCGCGCGCGCCGGCCCGATCCGTTCGTCGAAGAAGTGTTCGCCCGCAATGAAGCGACCAAGAAGCCGTGGGTGAAGGCCGAGCCTTCATCGCACATCTTCACGGCGCGATTGCCCGGCGACCTCGAGCCCGGCACGCATTGTGTCGCCGTGCGGGCGGTCGACGAATACGGCCGCGAGCATCGTGATCATCTGATCGTGGAAGTGATCAGCGGTGAGGACGCGCGCGGCCGAGGGCGCCACGGCTAGAACTGTCCCGGAAAAGTGGAAACCGGTTTTCTGAAAAGGACATGCGACAACTCAAAGAAATTAGAGCACATCCCGATTCAACCGAATCGGGATGTGCTCTAGGTTGGGAACTCATACAATTTACTGATTTTAAGGTCGAATCAGCTGCTTTTTGGGTTTGACAAAACCCGGAGGGCGAGATGGGGAATTTGTTTTGGTTGTCGGATGAGGCGTGGGCAGTGATCGAGCCGCATCTTCCGCGTGGCAAGCCTGGTAAGCCGCGTGTTGATGATCGACGTGTGATTAGCGGTATCGTGCATGTCTTGAAGACCGGATGTCGTTGGCGCGATTGTCCTGCCGCATACGGTCCGCCGACGACGATCTACAATCGCTATAACAGGTGGTCGGCTCGAGGCATCTGGCGAGCACTGTTCGAAAAAATCGCAGGCTCAGCTGCCGTGCCGGAAGAACTGTGTCTCGACAGCTCGCACATCAAGGCCCATCGCTCCGCCGCAGGCGGAAAAGGGGGGAAGAAGTCCAAGCGATCGGCCGCTCGCGCGGCGGCAGGACGAGCAAAATCCATGCTTTGGCCGATCATCGCGGCCGACCGATTGCCTTCGCGCTGACGCCCGGAAACGTCGCTGACATCACTATGGCCAAGGCGGTTGTCGCTGCCGTCGAAGCGCCCAAACGCCTGATCGCAGACAAGGCTTACGATGCCGAGCACTTTCGAAACTGGCTCGCCCACCGGCGTATCAAGGCAGTCATCCCGTCTACCGCATCACGCAGAACGCCGTATCCGATTGACCGCAAAGTCTACCGAAGGCGCAACGTCATCGAGCGCTTATTCTGCAAGCTCAAGAACTGGCGCCGCATCGCCACACGCTATGACCGTCTGGCCCAAAATTACATTGCCGCTCTGGCTCTTGCAGCCGTCGTCATCGCTTGGATCAAATGAGTCCCCAACCTAGTTTAGCGGACCGAGACCAGATCCAGCACGATCGCTTCCTAATGCACCGCGGCGTACATGATTTTCTGCTCGGTCGCCTCGTCGATGCTCATCTCTTCGATGATCTTGCCCTGGCGCGCCACCAGGATGCGATCCGACAGCGCCATGATTTCCGGCAGATAGGACGAGATCACCACCACGGCGAAGCCTTCGTCGGCCAGCCGGTTGATGAGCTGATGAATTTCGACGATGGCGCCGACGTCGACACCGCGCGTGGGCTCGTCGAAAATGATCAGCTTCGGCTTCTGCACCAGCGATTTGGCGATCACCACTTTCTGCTGATTGCCGCCGGACAGCTCGATGATGCGCGCGTTGCCGTCGATGGCGCGGATGGAGAGCGCGTCGATCCAGGTCTTGGCCAGCGCGCGCGCCTTCGCCATCGACACGATCTTGAGCGGATTGACGCCTCGCGCTTCGTCGGCGGTCTGGATGTTGCCGGCGATCGACATGGTCTCGAAGAAGCCTTCGAGCTTGCGATCCTCGGTGACATAGACGATGCCGTCGCGCACCGCCTGCCGCGGCACCCGATAGCGCACCTGCCGGCCCTCGAGCCGCATGTCGCCGCCGTAGAACAGGTCGCGCTTGAGCACGCCGGCGACGACTTTCATCATTTCGGTGCGGCCGGCGCCGACCAGCCCGAAAATGCCGGCGATCTGCCCGGCATAGACCGAGAACGAGGTGTTGCGCA
>DATHCD010000044.1:0-3392 GCA_035319735.1 Xanthobacteraceae bacterium
GCCGTCCGGCTTCGGATTGAAGAAAAACGTATCCTGCATGTCGCGCGCCGGATGGTCCTGCGGAAAATTGAGCTTGGTGAAGTTGTAATCGTCGGTCTCGATGTCCGGGCCTTCGGCGACGGCAAAGCCCATATCGGCGAAAATCGCGGTCAGCTCGTCGATCACCTGGGTAATCGGGTGAACGCGGCCGACTTCCGCCGCGCTCTCGCGCACCGGTAAGGTCACGTCGATGCTGTCCCGGATCACAGTAGTCGTAACAGTCACTGTCTGGGGAATCGAAGCCTCAACGGACTTACCTATGGAAGAGCGTACAGACGACTGCACCCCGGTCGTAATTGCGCCGGGAGCAGAACCTGTCTCTTCTGCAATTCGTCGTTCCTTTAGTTCCTTTTTTCGAGCCCCTATTGCCTCCTCGACTCGATGCTTTACTTGATTGATTATCGCCCCGTTGTGTTTGCGCAGCTCAGGAGGCATCGAGCCAATCAATCTCGCAATCGTTGTGATGCGTCCCTTGCTACCTAATTCCGACACACGAATTACTTCGAGAGTCGCCTCATTTTCGGCTGCAGCAATCTTAGCAAGAATTTCCTGCTCGACTTGCAGACTGAGATCAAATTGGAATTCGTTCGTCATTCGGTTCAATCCGGCATCACTGTTAGATCGGTGTCGTGCGGGCGGCCGCCCGCCTGCGTCAGCATGCAATGCACCTGCCCCCGGTGATGGGTCTGGTGATTGAACATATGGGTGACCAACATCCAGCGCGGTCGGGTCCATTCGCGCTTGGTGGCGCCGGAATAAAAAGTCTGGTCAGCGGTGAGCCAGGCGTCGTCGACAGCTTCGGCCCAGTGGATGATGCGCTGATCAAAGCGCGTGCGCTCAGCCTTCAATTCCGCCCAGTCCGGATAGAGGTTGACCGATTCAGCAATGCCCCCCGGCGGCCGCGGCACGTCTTGGGAAAAGCGGCTCATCCAGATGCGGTCGCCCCAGAGCAGATGGCTTAGCGTCTTATGGATCGAGCCAAAGAAGGCGCCGCGCTCGCGCCGCCGCTCCTCGTCCGACAAGAGATCGGCGACGCCGTACAGGTTTTCGTTCTGCCAACAATTGTAGCGCGCCATGCGCTGCACGTAGGCGCCGTCGATCATGACACGCTCACACTGCCAGCGCCGACTTGGCTTGGCCGACGATCGCTTCGAAAGCCGCCGGCTCGCGGATCGCGAGGTCGGACAGCACCTTGCGGTCGACCGCGATGCCGGCTTTGCTCAAGCCGGCGATAAAGCGGCTGTAGTTCAAACCGAACGGCCGCACCGCCGCGTTGAGGCGCTGAATCCACAGCGCGCGGAACGTGCGCTTGCGTCGCTTGCGGTCGCGGTAGGCGTATTGGTTCGCCTTCTCGACCGCCTGCTTGGCGACGCGGATCGTATTCTTGCGCCTGCCGTAATAGCCCTTGGCCGCTTTGAGCACCTTCTTGTGCTTGGCATGGCCGGTGACGCCGCGCTTGACGCGTGCCATGATGAATCTCCTCTCGAATCGCAAAACGCTGGATGAACGGCGGCCGCCAACGGCCGGCGTCAGCCGTTCGGCATGAAGTATTTCTTGACCCGCTCGCCGTCGGTCTTGAACAGGACGTTGGTGCCGCGTAACTGGCGGATCTGCTTCTTGGTCCGCTTGATCATGCCATGGCGCTTGCGCGACTGCTGATAGAGGACCTTACCTCCGGCGGTCACCTTGAAACGCTTTTTCGCGCCGGATTTGGTCTTGATCTTGGGCATTTGGCTCTCCTTGGCCACGCGGCGCGGACGCGCCGGGGCCGAAAATGCTCGTCAACGAGCGTCGTGTGCTTGGAGCACTTCGCCGCCGCCACGGCAGCCCTTATCGGCCGGGCGGTGGGAGGGCGCGGTTATGGCAGAGCCGGCCGCTTATGGCAATCGGGCCCGGCGTTTCGACTGCGACCGCGGCAAGCGGCGGCGCGCAGCCTTCATCGCCGGCGGCGGACCGCTATCGAGAATCTTCCGAAAGAAAAAGAGTTTCTTGCCCTTTGGGTAATCGCCGAGGGTGGCAAAAGCGCGGTAGCCGAGCTTCCGATAGAAGCCCGGAGCTTGAAAACTGTAGGTGTTGAGCCAAACGCCGACGCAGCCTTTGCGGCGAGCAAAAGCCTCGGCTTTTGCCACGAGCCTGGAGCCGATATTCCTGCCTCTGGCCTGCGCCGGAATGTAGAGGAGTTCCACGAACAGCCACTCGTAGTAAATCCGCGCCCACAGGCCACCGACGGTGGCGCCTGTCCCTTTGTCGCGCAACATGATTACAAACGGCTGGTAGTTTGCCGGACCGCCATTGGTCTCGTTGTAAGCCACCAGCAGCTCGAGAATGGCCTCATGATCGGCCTGCGCAGGCTCGAAGACGCTTTCAACCTTCATAGCCATCAATCGATCTCGCTCGTGGTTCGCGGCGCCGGCAGAAGACGCTAAAGCCTTCTCAGCGCGCGACAGCACCGTCGCGCGCGGCCCGGGCGATCCCTTCGGCTGCCGCGAGCGTCTACGGCAGCTCGGAAATCAGCTTGTTCATTTCGGCTTCGGTCCATGCCCGCACCGTGCGGGTGCGCACATTGCCGAGCGAACCGGTCATCATGGCAAACTTGGCGACAACGTCGCCGTTTGGCGCGTCGACGATGACCAACAGGTCGGATTCGCCGGAGGTAAGAAATGCGTGCTTGAAGTCGATCCCTAATTTCTTGGCCGCTTCGCGTGCCGCCTGCATCCGCTTGGGCACTTCCTTGACCGCGCGGACGCCCTGATCGGTCCAACTCGCCGTGACGATGAACATCATGTTAGTCTCCTCCCTGAATATTTTTTTCGACCCGCCGCCGGGCTCACCCTTGCAGCGACTCGCCGGACGTTGTCAGCGCGGCGCCAGCACCATCACTACCTGACGGCCTTCGAAGCGCGGCTCTTGTTCGATCTTGGCGATCTTCGAAGTGTCGCCCTTGACGCGGTCGAGAAGCTTGTAGCCGAGCTCCTGGTGCGCCATCTCGCGGCCGCGGAACCGCAGCGTCACCTTGACCTTGTCGCCCTCCTGAAAAAACCGCTCCATCGAGCGCATCTTCACGCCGTAATCGTGATCGTCGATCATCGGCCGTAGCTTGATTTCCTTGATTTCGACGATCTTCTGCTTCTTGCGCGCCTCGGCGGCCTTTTTCTGCGCCTGGTATTTGTATTTGCCGTAATCGAGGATCTTGCAGACGGGCGGGACCGAATTGGGCGCGATCTCCACCAGATCAAGCCCGGCCTCCTGCGCCATGGCCAGGGCGGTGGCGATATCGGTGGCACCCTTGCTGGTGCCGTCCTTGTCAATGAGCTGGACCTCGCGGACGCGGATCTCCTCGTTGATGCGCGGAA
>DATHCD010000045.1:0-13404 GCA_035319735.1 Xanthobacteraceae bacterium
TCATCGAGCCGAAATTGATAGAACAGACTTGTCTGATCACTCCGCCGACCCATCATCCCCCGCCTCCACGGCCCAATCCATGGAATCAGGGGAATCACTGTTCGCAGGTGTTCTCAAGCCTTTTTCGACAGCATCGACCCCAACCGGACCCGCCGCGCCCTTTTGACACAGACATCGGCGCAGGACTATCCGCGAACGTTCTACAGTCGGACGTAGAATGATTGTGGCGGCATCTGCAAGCCGGCATCCGTCTCCGCGGAAACACAGGGAGATAGGCTATGAACGTAGAAACCATTTTGGTGCAGAAGGGAACAGACGTTACAACAATAGGGCCAGAGGCTAGCATCAAGAGAGCGGCAGACTGGTTACGCGCAAAGAATATCGGAGCTCTTGTCGTGGCGAGAGACGATGCGGTCCTCGGTATTATCTCCGAACGCGATATCGTTCGTGCATTTTCTCAGTACGGCGAGCCAGTTGCGTCTATGCCCGTGAAGGACATCATGACGCACGGCTTGATCACCGTGGCCCCGGGAGACGACCTCAATCGCGTGATGAGGTTGATGACCCGCCATCGGGTGCGCCACTTGCCTGTACTTCGTAATGGCAAGCTTGCTGGTATTATCAGTATTGGCGACGTGGTTAAGCGCCGGTTGGATGATCTGGAACTCGAGACAAACATTCTGCGCGACCTCTACATCGCTTACCATTGACGCTGCCAAACGTTTCCAAATCTTTGGCTGCTACCCGGACATTTCGCCGAGACGGCCTAACCGAGCGATTGGCACCAACGGGACGCCACGCGATATCAGTTTTCTTGCCGCCGTTGCGGGAACAGCGGACATCCCCAAGCCAGCATACGTCCGGGCCGATTGGTGAGCGTGTCTTAGCACGCAATCGCTTCAGGTGAGCTGATTGCGTTCAGTTTTCTTTGTGGAGGATGATCCTTTCGGAAATCCGGCATTCCACCTTTCCGGATCATGCTCTAACCGGGAATTCGCACCGGCAGCGTCTCGTAGCCTTTCACGAAGTTCGAGTAGATCCATTTCGGCTCATCGACGATTTCGATCGTCTCGAAGCGCTCGAGAATCTGCTCCCAGACGATCCGCAGCTGCAATTCGGCAAGCCGTAGGCCGAGACAACGGTGAATGCCGAAGCCGAAGGAGATGTGATTGCGCGCGTTGCGCCGCCCGATGACGAGATCATCGGCGTTCTCGAACATGTCTTCGTCGCGGTTGCCGGAGACGTACCACATCACGACTTTTTCGCCCTTCTTTATCCGTTTGCCGCCGATCTCGGTATCGGCAAGCGCGGTGCGGCGCATGTGCGCCAGCGGCGTCTGCCAGCGAATGACCTCGGGCACCAAGTTGCGCACCAGCGCATGATTCTGCCGCAGCTTCTCGTACTGATCGGGGAACAGATTGAGCGCGTAGACGCTGCCGGAGAGCGAATTGCGCGTGGTATCGTTGCCGCCAACGATCAGCAGGATGAGATTGCCGAGAAAGTTGCGCGGATCCATGTCGCGCGTCGCCTCGCTGTGCGCCATCATCGAGAGCAGATCGGTCTTCGGCGGCTCTTTGATGCGCTCCTTCCACAGCTTCTCGAAATAGGCGCCACATTCCTGCAGTTCGGCATCGCGGGCCGCCTCCGAGGCGATAATCTCGCGATTGCCGGGCGCGGCGGTCGCCACATTGGACCAGCGCGTCAGTTTGCGGCGTTCCTCCCAGGGGAAATCAAACAGCGTGGCGAGCATTTGGGTGGTCAGCTCGACCGAGACGCGATCGACCCAGTCGAAAGTCTCGTTGCGCGGCAAATGGTCGAGAATCTCGCGGGCGCGCACGCGAATCGTCTGCGCCAATTGATCGAGATTTTCCGGGGCAAACATCGGCGCCACGGTCTTGCGCTGCTCGCCGTGCCGCGGCTCGTCCATGGCGATAAAGCTCTCGCGCCGGTAGTCCACCTTGGTGTCCTGGATGCCGATGCCGCCGAGATTTATGTCGGACGAGAATATCCCGTGATTGGTCTCCACATGCATGATGTCCTTGTACTTGGTCACCGACCAGTACGGCCCAACGCGGCTCTGCGGACAATAGTGAACCGGGTCTTCCCGGCGCAGCCGTTCGAAATACGGCCACATCGTATTCGAGCGGAACAATTCCGGCCGGCTGACGTCGATATCCTCGAGCGCAAGTGAATACGCGTCGAGCCTCGCATCATCGATCGCCTGGCGGGCACCGTGCATGGCCCTTGTCTCTCCGGTTCGGAGCATGATCCGGAAAAGAAACCGCTTTTCCGAAAAGATCATGCGCCGCCAAGAAAACCGGAGCGCAACAACCTCAAGCGATTGTGCTCCGGTGGTGAAAGTCACGCGGCCAACAGCGAGGTAGCCTCCGACAGTGAAACCGAATCCTCGCCCAGGAGCTTGGCGCTGACCGCCACCTCCCAGCTTTCGTCGGGCAAAGTAAAGGGATCGACATTGCCGAGGCGGTGGTCGAGCACCAGCCGGGCGAGCAGCAGGCGGCGGGCGTCGCCGCCGCGCCGGCCCAATTCCGCGCCCTCGGCGGCGAGGAGCGCGGCGCTCGTGGCGTGATAGAGCGCCCCGGCGGCGCGGCGATAGGAGGCTTCGGCGTTCGCGAGCTTCGCCGCGTCATCGACGAAACGGACGGCGCGATCGACCAACGCGGCGAGACGACCGCGGAACTGTCCGGGAATCGGCGCTTGCTCGAGCCGGGCATGCAGCGCCTCGGCGAGCGCCAAGTGCGCGCCCGCGCGGCCGACGGCGCGGCGAATGATGTCGAGCGCGTTGACGCTCGATGTGCCTTCCCACAGCAGGCCGAGATGAGCGTCACGCAACAGCTTGGCGTTGACCCAATCCTCGATGTAGCCGTTGCCGCCGCGCATCTCCAGGGCGCCAGTGGCGACCGGCACGTTGTCGCGGCAGGCGCGGTACTTCACCAGCGGGGTGAGAATGCGCAGCTGCGCCTCGTCGTTCTTGCTCATCGCCACCGCGGCGGCGACGGACACCGACAGTGCCTGCTCGGTCGGCAGCATGAGCTTGAGCAGCTGCCGCCGCGCCATCGGGTGATCGATCAGCGTACGACCGAAAGTGCGGCGGTGATGCGCCACCCACAGCGCCTCGTTCAGGCAGCGCCGCATCATGCCGGCGGCGCGGAAGCCGTGCGACAGCCGCGACAGGTTGACCTGATCCATGATCTGCTTCAGGCCGCGCCCGGGCTCGCCGATGAGGTAGGCGACGGCGCCTTCCATGATGGTCTCGCCCGCGGCCATGGAGCGCGAGCCGAGCTTGTCCTTGAGCCGGACCACGCGATAGCGGTTACGACTGCCATCGTCGAGCCGCCGCGGCATCACGAACAGCGACAGGCCGGAATTGCCGGCGGGCGCGCCGCTGCAGCGCGCGAGCAAGAGCACGACATCGTGGTCGGGGCATGAGCAGAACCATTTGTCGCCCCACAATTCCCAATGGTCGCCGACGCGGTTCGCCGTCAGCGAGATGTCGGAAAGATCGGAGCCGCCGGCCTTCTCGGTCATGAACTGCGCGCCTTTGAGGAGCCTGTCCATGTCCTGGCTGAGCATGCCCGGCAGGTAGCGTTGCTTCACCCGCTCGTCGCCGTATTTCTGGATCAGCATGATCGACGTGTCGGTCACCGACAGCGGGCAGAGCAAAGCGAACTCGGCCTGGGCGAACAGGTACTGCAGCGCGTATTTGACGAGCGGCGGCGCGGTTGCCGGCCAGCCGAGCACGGCAGTGCGTCGCGACATGGCGTGCAGGCCGAACTCGCCGAAGCCGATGCGCTCCATTTCGCGATAGGCCGGGTGGTATTCGACCCAGTCGGCGTCGCGACCGAAGCGGTCGCGGTGATGGAGGATTGGCGTGCGCTTGTCCGCCTGCTGCGCGAGCTCATCAAGCCGGCCGCCGGCGAGCGCGCCCAGCCGCTCGAAATGCGGCGTAAAATGCCGCAGCGCCGTCTCGTCGAGATAGAGCGTCAACAGGTCACGGATGGCGCGGTCGATGTGCCAGAAGTTCAGGCCGCGGCAATCGGGTGCGATCAGGTCGGAACCGGTTGCGGTGACGACAGGGGCTGCAGCGGCGGGGGCGAGGTTCCGCAGAGCGCTCATGGGGCTAGTTCCTCGAAATGACGCACGCACTCCAGTGGGACGGCTTCATCATATCAAACTATGGGATGTCGCGCCGGGTCAATCTCGCCCGCCGCCGGTCTTCCGCTCGTTGTGCACTGCGGCGCCAATGCAGTTCCAGAATGCTTAACGGGGCCACGTCATGAAGCGACCGGCGCCGACATCCTTGATCAGAGCGAATTTGTCGAGTGGTTTTGCTTGCCGGGCAAGCGCGTCGGCGACGCTTGCGCAAGCGTAACTGTTCGCCCCGACGCGCGATTACTGCGCTGCGCCGGCCCTGCCGGCAGCGTCGCTTGCCGGCTCGAGCTGCACCGATTCGCCGCAGCCGCAGGCCGAGGTCTGGTTCGGGTTGTTGAACACGAACTGGGCGGACAGCTTGTCGACCTTGTAGTCCATCTCCGTGCCGAGAAGGAACAGCACCGCCTTGGGGTCGATGAGGATGCGCACGCCTTTGTCCTCGATCACCTCGTCGAGCGGATTGATTTTTTCCGCGTATTCCATGGTGTAGGCCATGCCGGCGCAGCCGCCATTCTTGACGCCGACACGCACCGCCGCGATCGGGTGGTCGGCCTTGGCCATCACCGTCTTGATGCGTTCCGCCGCGGCGTCGGTGAGCCGCATCACCTGAGGTTTCGGCCGGGGAACGGCCATCGTCACATCCTCCTCGCCTCGTCCTTGCGCAAGGCGCATCGCGGTTACCACCCGAAATAACTCAAAAAGCCGAAGAAATTCTCACTGCACCCCTTGTAATCCGCGGCGGCCGCGCGCGCAACTCGCCGGATAAGCCTCACCACATGTTGAGCACGGCGCGGGCCTCCTCCGACATGCGGCTCGGCTCCCACGGCGGATCCCAAACGATGTTCACCCTGGCCTCGCGCACGCCCGGCACGGCGGCGACCGCGTTCTCCACCATGCCCGGCAGCTCCGCCGCCGACGGGCAGTTCGGCGTCGTCAGCGTCATGTCGATCTTGACCGCGCGGTCGTCGTCGATGTCGACCTTGTAGATCAGGCCGAGCTCGTAGATATCGGCGGGGATTTCCGGATCGTAGACGGTCTTGAGCGCAGCCACGATCTCGTCGGTGAGCCGCGCCATCTCGTCCGCGGGAATGGCTGCCGGCCGTTCCACGGCGGCGGTGTCGGCAACAGCGGCGAGCGCGGCGGGCGCGGCCCCGCCGGCATCGGGCTTCGTTTCGTCGGTCATGCGAAAAAATCCTGCGCTTTGAGAAGAGCCTGCGCCAGGCAATCCACCTCCGCGCGCGTGTTGTACATGGCAAAGGACGCGCGGCACGAGGCCGAGACGCCGAAGCGCGCCAGGAGCGGCATGACGCAATGGGTGCCGGCACGCACCGCGACGCCGGCGCGGTCGACGATCGTCGCGACATCGTGCGGATGCGCGCCCTTCATCTCGAAGGAGACGATCGGCCCCTTGTCCTTGGTCGTGCCGAAGATGCGCAGCGAATTGATCTCGCGCAGCCGGTCGTGAGCGTAGCGGACAAGGCCCTCTTCGTGGCTGCGAATGCGCGTTTTGCCGACCGAAGCGACATAGTCGAGCGCGGCGCCGAGTCCGATCGCCTGCACGATCGCCGGCGTACCGGCCTCGAATTTGTGGGGCGGATCGCCGTAGCTGATGCGGTCCTCGAACACCTCGCGAATCATCTCGCCGCCGCCGTTGAACGGCGGCATCGCCTCGAGGTGCCGGTACTTGCCGTAAAGGACACCGATTCCGGTCGGACCGTAGAGCTTGTGGCCGGTGAAGGCATAGAAGTCGCAATCAAGCTCGCGCACATCGACGTCGACATGCACGGCCGCCTGCGCGCCGTCGAGCAGCACGGGAACGCCGCGGGCGTGCGCGATCCTGACCACCTCTTTGACCGGCACCAGCGTGCCCAGCATGTTCGACATATGGGTGAGCGCCACCATCCTGGTGCGCGGGCCGATGAGCTTCTCGAACTCATCGAGCAGGAAATGCCCCTCGTCGTCGACCGGCGCCCATTTGATGACCGCTCCCTGGCGCTCGCGCAGGAAATGCCACGGCACGATGTTGGAATGGTGCTCCATGATCGAGAGCACGATCTCGTCGCCGGCCTTTATGCGCTCACGGCCGAAAGTGTAGGCGACGAGATTGATCGCCTCGGTGGCATTGCGGGTGAAGATGATCTCCTCCTTGCGCCCGGCATTGACGAACGCCGCCACCTTGGCGCGGGCGTCCTCGTAGGCTTCGGTCGCCTCGTTGGCGAGATAGTGCAGGCCGCGATGCACGTTGGCGTATTGCGAGGTGTAGACGCGCTGCAGGCGGTCGAGCACCGCCTGCGGCTTCTGCGCCGACGCCGCATTGTCGAGATAGACGAGCGGCTTGCCGTACACCTGCGTCGCGAGAATCGGAAAATCCGCGCGGATGCGGTTCACGTCGTAGGCGCCGTTGGTCGCCGCGTCATGCATTTTATCAGCCTCGAAATCCGCCCATCACTATCCGCGCGCGCCCAACCAAGCCGCGACCTCCTCCATCAGCGCCTCGCGCAAGCCGGCATGCTCGATGCCTTCGACTGCCTCGCCGAGGAAGGCCTGAATCAACAAGGCTTCGGCTTCGGCAGCGGGAATGCCGCGCGCGATCAGGTAGAATTTCAGCTCCGGGTCGAGCGCGCCGGCGGTGGCGCCGTGGCCGCACTGCACGTCGTCGGCGAAGATTTCCAGCTCCGGCTTATTGTCGGCTTCGGCGCGCTCGGAGAGGAGCAGGGCCTGAGTCATCATCTTGGCGTCGGTCTGCTGCGCGCCGGGGCGCACGATGATGCGGCCCTGGAATACGCCATGGGCCTCGCCGTCGAGCGCCGCCTTGAACAATTCGCGGCTCTGGCATCCGCGCGCGATGTGACTGGCGACGAGCGTCGTGTCGGCGTGCTGGCGGCCCTTGATCAAAGTCGCGCCGCGAATGCCGGCCACGGTCCCCTCGCCGTCGAACCTGAGGAACAGCTGGTTGCGCACCACGGCGCCGCCGGTCGTGAAGGTGAAGGCGTTGAAGCGGGCCCTGCCGCCGATCGCCGCCGCCAGCGTCGAGATATGCAACGCCTCGGCGCCTTCGCCGATGATCTTGACGTAATCGACATGCGCCTCGTCGCCGACGAACAGTTCGAGCGCGGCGTTGACCTGATAGTCGTTGCCGGCCAGCCCCTCGTGGCTCTCGACGAGCATGGCGCGGGCGCCCTCCTCCGCGACGACGAGCGAGCGCATGAAGGTCGCGACGGGCTTGTCGCCGGCGACGAAGACGAGGTGCAGCGGCCGCTCGATGGTCGCGCCGGCACCGATGCGGATCACGGCGCCGTCGCCCATCAGCGCGGTATTGAGCGCGACGGCGACGTCGTTTGCCGGCGCGAGACGGCCGATTTTGTCCACCAGCGTCGGGTCAGCGTCCGCGAGCGCGGCGGCGAGCGAGGTGACGCGCAGCCCCGGCTCCAACGCCGCAGTGTCCGACAGTTCCGGCACGAAGGCGCCGTCGACAAAAACCAGCCGCCGGCATTCAACGTCGCCGAGGATGGCGCCCGCCGATTTCGCGCGCGCCTTGGCGGCGGCGTCGGGCGGGCCCGCCAGCGGCTTCGCCTCGCGCATGAGCACGCGCAGATCGGTGTACTTCCATTCCTCGACGCGACGATGGGGCAGACCTTCGCGGGCGAACAAATCGAAGGCGGCGGCGCGTTGCGCGGCAATGGCGTCGTCGCCGGGAAGCCGATCGCGCGCCTGCGCGTAGGCATGCGCCAAACCGGTCTCCGCCGCGGTCCTGATCACCTTGACGTCAGCCATGGCATTCATTCGCTTCGATCGGGCGAGCCGCGCGCCATTCACGCCACCGCCGCCTGCTGGTATTCGGCATAGCCGCGCGCCTCGAGTTCGAGCGCCAGCTCCTTGCCGCCGGTCCTGACGATGCGGCCGCGCGACAGCACGTGCACAACGTCGGGCACGATGTAGTTGAGCAGTCGCTGGTAATGGGTGATCACAACGGTCGAGCGATCGGGCGAGCGCAGCCGATTGACGCCGTCAGCGACGATCTTCAGCGCATCGATGTCGAGGCCGGAATCGGTCTCGTCGAGCACGGCGAGCCGCGGCTCGAACAGCGCCATCTGCAGCACCTCGTTGCGCTTCTTCTCGCCGCCGGAGAAGCCGACATTGACCGCGCGGCGCAGCATCTCCTGATTGACGCCGAGCTTGCCGGCGACCTCGCGCACCTTTCTCAGAAATTCCGGTGTCGACAGCTCGGCCTCGCCGCGCTTCTTGCGCTGGGCGTTGAGCGCGGTGCGCAGAAACGTCATGGTGGCGACGCCGGGGATCTCCAGCGGATATTGGAAGGCGAGGAACAGCCCAGCGGCGGCGCGCTCGTCCGGCTCCATGGCGAAGAGGTCTTTGCCGTCGAAGCGCGCCTCGCCCGCGGTCGGCTCATAATCGGCCTTGCCGGCGAGCACATAGGCAAGCGTCGATTTTCCCGAACCGTTCGGCCCCATGATCGCGTGCACCTCGCCGGCATTCACCGCGAGGTCGAGACCCTTGAGAATTTCCTTGCCGTCGATCGCGACGTGCAGGTTCTTGATTTCCAGCAATGCCATTCCAAGCTCCAAAAAATCCCTTCGCTATCTGCCGTCGCCCCAGCGCCAACGCCATTCGCCGTCGGTCTTGCGGCGGCTAATGATCCAGAGAATAGCAATGACGACGGCCTCTATTGCAAAGAACGCCATCCACGCTCCCGGACCCTTGTCGCCATTGTGAAGAAGCAACAACGCGGCAACGACAATGGCAACGACCGACCCGAGGGTGACGGCCCAGCCCTGCCAGGTCACCGGCGTGGCGCCGTAACCGTAGCGCTTGGGTTTGAACCAATAAGTGGCCATCACGCGTGCCCCGGGGTCTAGCCCACGCTGCCTTCGAGCGAGATCGAGATCAGCTTCTGCGCCTCGACCGCGAATTCCATCGGCAGCAGCTGCAGCACATCCTTGACGAAGCCGTTGACCACCAGCGCCACCGCTTCCTCGCCGGACAGCCCGCGCTGGCGGCAGTAGAACAGCATGTCGTCGGAAATCTTCGAGGTGGTGGCCTCGTGCTCGAATACGGTCGAGGGGTTCTTCGCCTCGATATAGGGCACGGTGTGCGCGCCGCAGTGCTCGCCGATCAGAAGCGAATCGCAATTGGTGAAGTTGCGCGCGCCGGTGGCGCGGCGGTGGGCGCTGACCAACCCGCGATAGGTGTTGTTGGAGTGGCCGGCAGCGATGCCCTTGGAGATGATGCGGCTCGTCGTGTTCCTGCCGAGATGCAGCATCTTGGTGCCGGAATCGACCTGCTGGTAGCCGTTGGAGATGGCGATCGAGTAGAACTCGCCGCGGGCGTTGTCGCCGCGCAGGATGCAGCTCGGATATTTCCAGGTGATGGCCGAGCCGGTCTCCAGCTGGGTCCACGAGATCTTGGCGTTGGCGCCGCGGCAGTCGCCGCGCTTGGTGACGAAATTATAGACACCGCCGCGGCCTGAGGCGTCGCCCGGATACCAGTTCTGGATGGTCGAATATTTGATCTCGGCATCGTCCAGCGCGATCAGCTCGACCACTGCGGCATGCAGCTGGTTCTCGTCGCGCACCGGCGCGGTGCAGCCTTCGAGATAGCTCACATAGGAGCCGCGGTCGGCGATGATCAGCGTGCGCTCGAACTGGCCGGTGTTGCGCTCGTTGATGCGGAAATAGGTCGACAGCTCCATCGGGCAGCGCACGCCCGGCGGCACGTAGACGAAGGAGCCGTCGGAAAACACCGCCGAATTCAGCGTGGCGAAGAAATTGTCGCTGACCGGCACCACGGTGCCGAGATATTTCTTCACCAGGTCAGGGTGCTGCTGCAGCGCTTCCGAGATCGGCATGAACAGGACGCCGGCCTTGGCGAGCTCGGCCTTGAACGTAGTCGCGACCGAAACCGAATCGAACACCGCGTCGACGGCGACGCGGCGATAGCCGCTCTCCCCGCCCTCACCCTCGCCCGCCCCGCCGTCCTCGTTCGCCGGCCTCTCGACGCCGAGCAGCATCTCCTGCTCGCGCAGCGGAATGCCGAGCTTTTCGTAGGTGCGCAGAATCTCGGGATCGATCTCGTCGAGCGATTTCGGCCCCGCCTTCTTCTTCGGCGCGGCGTAATAGTAGATGTTCTGATAGTCGATCGGGCCGTACTCGACCTTGGCCCATTTCGGCTCGCGCATGGTCAGCCAGCGCTTGTAGGCATCGAGCCGCCAAGCCAGCATCCAATCGGGCTCGTTCTTCTTCGCCGAAATGAACCGGATGGTGTCTTCGGAAAGGCCTTTGGGTGCCTTCTCGGATTCGATCAGCGTCTCGAACCCATACTTATACTGATCGACGTCGATACGGCGGACCTGATCGACGGTCTCTTGCACTGCCGGCATTCGTCCCTCCGCTCACGGTTTCAAGGACCGCGGGTTGGATTTGTCGGTATGGTCGGTGTCCTGTCCCTGGTCACCCCATCTCGGCTCCCCTCCTCCCCTCCTCCCGCGCCAGCGGCGAAGGCTTGGGGTGCGGGCGCCGTAAAACACGCGGCCGCTCAGGCCGCCATGCCGCGCTCATCCTTGGCACCTTTGGATTCGCTACAACCCTTAGATAATGCACTTGAAACCTTTCTCCAAGCGGCGAGGAAGCGCTCGATATCGGCCTCGGTGGTGGTCCAGCCCAGGCTCAAGCGCACTGCGCCGCGCGCGAGCGGCGGCGAAACGCCCATGGCGGCAAGCACATGGGAGGGCTGCACTTTGCCGGAGGAGCAGGCGGCGCCCGACGACAGCGCGATCCCTTCGAGGTCGAAGGCGATGATGACGGTTTCCGCCTTGATGCCTTCGAGCGCGAACAGCGTCGTATTGGGCAGCCGCTCGGCTGCCGAGCCGAAGACCACGACCTGCGGCGAGATGGCGCGAAGCTCCCGTTCCAGCAGGTCGCGCAAGGCGAGCATGTGGCTTGCTTCATCCGCACGCCTTTGACGCACGGTCGCCGCGGCCGCTCCGAATGCCGCGATGCCGGCGACATTCTCGGTGCCGGCGCGCAGGCCGCGTTCCTGGCCGCCGCCGCGGATGAGCGGGTCGGCCAAATGGATGCCCTCGCGCGCCCGCACCAGGGCGCCCGTGCCCTTCGGTCCGCCGATCTTATGCGCCGAAACCGTCAGCAGATCGGCGCCGAGCGCGGCGATATCGCAGGGGACGCGGCCGGCCGCCTGCACCGCATCGACATGCAGCAAGCCGCCCGCCGCATGCACGATTTGCGCCGCCTCCACGACCGGCTGAATGACGCCGGTCTCGTTGTTGGCGAGCATCAGCGAGACGAGCGGCCTTGATGTTCCGACAACGGCGTCCGCCAGCACCGCAAGGCTGACCCGCCCGTCTCCATCGACCGCGATCTCCCCGATCATGTCCCGCGGGAACCGGCCGCCGGCGCGGACAGAAGGATGCTCGATCGCCGAGATCAGCAGGCGGTCGCGCGGCCGCTCTTCGCCCGAAATCTCGATCGCAGGAGAAAGCGCCAGCGCGTTCGCCTCGGTGCCGCTCGAGGTAAAGACCACGTCGCCGGCCCGCGCGCCAACAAGCGCCGCGACCTCCTCGCGCGCGTGCTCGATCGCATGCCGGGCGGCGCGGCCCTCGGCATGCACCGAGGAGGGATTGCCGGCGAGCGGCAATGCCGCCTGGAGGGCCGCGGCGGCCTGCGGACGCATGAGCGCCGTTGCGTTCCAATCGAGATAAACCCGCTCCGCCATCGACGATGCCTTGCCAATCCCTTGTTCTTGCGCCGGCGCGTGCGCATCTAGCATTTGAGCACCAGTCAGTTTTCGCGCGGCGGGGCCTCGTGACGCTTGCTTTTTGGCCCCTGCCTCATGCTAGAAATCGCGACCCCTATCCCGCGCCGCTTCCATGGACGCCGTTTCTCAAAAAATCTGAAATGGTTGCAGAGAGTTAAGCCCGCCCAGCCGTGGCGTCAAGCGCCCCAACCCGACGCCTTCGCCGCGCGAAAAAATCGAGGTTTCGACCCTATGCCTGAGGTCATTTTCACCGGGCCGGGCGGCCGCATCGAAGGCCGCTATCACCCCGCGCGGCAGAAGAACGCGCCGATCGGCATCGTGCTCCACCCGCACCCGCAATTCGGCGGCACGATGAACCACCAGATCGTCTACCAGCTCTATTACGCCTTCGTGCACCGGAACTTTTCCGCGCTGCGCTTCAACTTCCGCGGCGTCGGCCGCAGCCAGGGCGGCTTCGATCACGGCATCGGCGAACTCTCCGACGCCGCGGCGGCACTTGACTGGGCGCAATCGGTCAACCCGGAGGCACGCAGCTGCTGGATCGCGGGTTTCTCCTTCGGCGCCTGGATCGGCATGCAGCTGCTCATGCGCCGGCCGGAGATCGAGGGCTTCATCTCCATCGCCCCGCCGGCCAATCTCTATGATTTTTCCTTCCTCGCCCCCTGCCCGTCCTCAGGCCTCATCATTCACGGCGACCGCGACGCAGTCGTGCCGCTGCGCGACGTCACCAACCTCGTCGAGAAGCTGAAGACGCAGAAGGGCATCGTCATCGAGCAGAAGATCGTACCGGGCGCCAACCATTTCTTCGACGGCAAGATCGAGCCGCTGATGAGCGCGATCAGCGCCTACCTCGACAAGCGTCTCAAGGGCGACCGTCGCAACAGCGCAGCCTGATTTCTCGTGGCCCGCGTGAACGGAGCGGCACCCGCCGGATTCGCGGAGGGTGGATCCCGGATGTCGCTTCGTTCGCGACAAGTCCGTTCATCCGCCAATTTCAGACATGACGACGCATCGGCACAAACGTCGATTTGTGCCATGTATGGACGGCGCCCGCGGTGCAGGGGGAAAATCAGTCATTTCAGCGAAACGTTCGGGTGCAGCCATCTATTCGGCCTATGAATGCGGCCGCTATGGCCGCTGGCCCTGATGTGATCCGCTGATTGGGTCCCATCCAGGAGCACGCGCCTCTTTGCTCGCGTGGCACTTTCGCGGGTTTTCCCGATCGACGGTCTCGACCGTTTCGCATCAATGTCGTCATCACCCCTGCAGTTCGTGAACGGACGGACGCAACTCACTCTTCCTCGCCAGACCCTTGCTTGCTCAGACTGCCGCAAGCCGAAGTCTCTGATAGGTTCCGCCCTTGGCCAACAATGCCCAGGCGATACGGGCCATCTTGTTGGCGAGCGCAATGGCGACGACTTTGAACGGTCGTCGCGCCAGCATCTGTGT
>DATHCD010000046.1:0-2250 GCA_035319735.1 Xanthobacteraceae bacterium
CGGCAATGCAACCGGCTTGGCGGGCGGCAGATCGATGCCAGGGCCAAGATTGCGCGCCAGATAGTCCACGACCTTGTCGACTTCGAACGGGTTTAGTTGCGCGCCGCGCAGCACCATGTTGTCGACGAACATGCGCCAGCCTACAGCGCCGTTGCGGATCTTGGCGATCGTGCCGAGATAGTGGCATTGCGAGCACGCTACGGCAACCAGTTCGCGGCCATCGCCCGCCGGCAAGGGGTTGACATTTTGCTGTGCGCGGCTCGGTGCCGCGGTTGCGATGAAGGCGAGCGCCAGAGAAAACGCGAAGGCGCGCATAGTCACACCTTCCGCGTCCGCTTGTCGGCAATTGAATATGGCGGATACCATTGCGATACCGCGCCAAGCCCTTCGCGCTTGATGTGGATGTCGAGCAGATAAGGCCGCCCTTC
This sequence comes from Xanthobacteraceae bacterium, assembly GCA_035319735.1. Classification (GTDB taxonomy): domain Bacteria; phylum Pseudomonadota; class Alphaproteobacteria; order Rhizobiales; family Xanthobacteraceae; genus BOG-931. The sequence goes on from DATHCD010000046.1 coordinate 429, forward strand.
CACCCTGGCGGCTTTGGCGCGGGAAAATGCACCGCCAAGCGCACCCGGCTCCTTGACGGTCTCGCCTTCGACGCCGAACGCGCTGGCGGCCTTGGCGTAATCCACGTCCGGGCTACCGTTGTAGCAGGTCATGTCGAGGGCGGTCTCGAATTGCCGGCCGGCGCCGTTCCAGATGCGATTGCGTTCATTGTTGTAGCTGTGATTGTTGAGCACGATGACGGTAATGGGCGCTTTGTAGCGGGCCATGCTCCACAACGGCTGCGGCCCCGAGAAGCAGAAGCTGCCGTCGCCGACGACGGAGACGACCGGTACATCCGGCCGCGCGAGCTTCACGCCGAACGCCGCCGCCATGCCCCAGCCGAGCACGTTGGGGCCAGTGCCGAAATATTGCTTGTCGTTGCCGCCGAATGCCATGAGTGGGTCCATGGTCTTTCCGGAGTCGACGTCGGCCACATAGCAAGTGTCTCGGTCGAGATTCTTTTCCAGCTCGAGGCCAAGCCGCTCCATGCTGACCGGGCTCGAATCCGCAAGCGAGCGGGCAATCGCTTCGCGCTCCTGCGCCATCTGCGCCGAATAGGCGCGAGTGCGTGCGGCGCGCTCGTCGGCGATCTCCTTGAGACGGGAGGCGGTCGCCAAGCTGCGGATTGCCGCGTTGAGGTCGGCGATGGCAAGGCGCAGGTCCGCCACCATCGCCAGGTCGACCGGCGCCTGGCGCGCGAGGCTCGCCGGATCAAGCCGGACCGAGATCAGTTTGGTTCCCGGCGACGCCAGCTCGCCCCAGCGATTGCCGAGATTGAGCAGAACGTCGGGCTTGCCCGGAAAGCGCATCGTCCGCAGCACCGTGCCAATGAACAGCGGATGGCGCGTTGGAAATGGCTTCGACCAATAGCCGAGCGATCCGGACTCGCCGGCGACTGGTGCGCCGAGGAGTTCGGCCAATTCGACCAGTTCCTTGCCGCCACGGCACCAGGTAACTTCATCGCCGACGCTGAGCAGCGGATTCTTCGCCTCGATCAGCATGCGCGCCGCCTGCTCGACATCGTCCTTGTCGGGGCGAATGCGCATCGGCACATCGAATTTGCTGCGCTCCCAGATTTGCGTCTTGGCGTGCTGTTCGAGTGCGTTGGTGGGCAGCGAAAGGAACACTGGCCCGCATGGCGGCGTCGAAGCGAACTTGAGTCCGCGCCGCGTTGTCTCGGCAATTGCCTCGGTGGATTGCGCCTGCCAGAACCATTTGGTGATCGGTTCGGTCATCAGCTCGTGATGATCGGTCTCCTGCCATTGGTCGCGGCCGAGCGCGTTCTGATCGATCGACGCGACGGCGACCAGCATCGGGATCTGGTCTTTGTAGGTGTTGACCATCTGCGTCATGGCGTTGGGCAAGCCGATATTGGCGACAACCACGACGCCGGTGCGGCCTGACGCGCGTGCGTAGCCGTCCGCCATGGCGGTCACGGCGCCCTCCTGAATGCCCTTGATGATCTTGATCTCGGGGATGTCGACGAGCGCGTCAAAGATTGGATGGTCGCCCGTGGATGGATTGAAGAAAATGTATTCGACGCCGGCCGACTTGAGCTGCTCAACGAACAACTTGCCGCCGTTGCCCTCGACTTCGCGGATTCCCGCGGGTGTCGCCGTATTGGCGGCGCCTTGGCCGAAGGGGGCGAGATTCTGCGCGACCGCCTTGGCGGCGACGGCGCTCATGCCGATCGCGCTCAGGCCGGAGACCAGCTGCCTGCGGGATAAACCTTGATCGAGGTACTGCTTGATCAGCTCCTTCATGGCATTCTCCCTCGGCGCGCTGGCTTTGCGAGGAGGCGTC
>DATHCD010000047.1:0-3907 GCA_035319735.1 Xanthobacteraceae bacterium
AAGGCTTATTTCTGCGGCTGGCCTTCCGCACCGGGCGCTTCGCGCATCGGCACGATGTTTCCGGCCGCGAGCAGAAACCAAGCAAGAAAAATGTACCACGCCGAATTACCGGTCAGGCCGGGAATCGGCAGCGCAATCGGCAGCGCGGCCAGCACGCCGAGCATGGCCAGGCACCAAGCGATAATGAACAAGGCAATGTTGGGAGCGTGCAGCGTCATGATACTTCCCTTAAAGTGAGGCGCGAAACCCTCGGTGCGTTCGCGACTAATAATGTCCGGCAACATTTAACAATCGGGAAGCGACTCGTTCCCGGAGAGCGGAATTGTGCGGGCGCGCCGTCTGTATGTTTGATGAGGGTAAAAGACACATTAAGTGTTTTTACGTGCGGCGGTCGACACCGCTGACCTCAACAAAAACGCCTAAATATGAAATTGCTAAAATTTATGATTACGAAACACTTTCAGGAATTTTTGCGACCTGATCGCAATAACGTCACGCAACCGGCAGCACGCTGACCGAAACCTCCATGCGCTGTCCACCGGAACCCAGGATCACTCCATCGACTGGCGCTACATCCGTATAGTCGCGCCCAATGGCCAACGTGACGTGGTCCTCTCGCGCCAGTATGGCGTTGGTGGGGTCGAGCCCGATCCAACCGAGAGCCGAGCCGCACCATAGCAGCACCCATGCGTGCATCGCTTCGCTGCCCTGGAGTCGCGACGCCTCCTTCGCCGGTGCGCTGCGCAAATAACCGCTGACGTAGGCGGCAGGCAGACCGATGCCGCGCAGCCCGGAAATCATGATATGCGCGAAATCCTGACAGACGCCGCGGCGCAGCGCGAACGACATGGGCGGCGTTGTCGTCACCGTGGTCGCGCCGATCTCATACACGATGTCCGCCTTCAGGCGGCCGATCAGTTCGATCGCGGCTTCGAGGATGGGCCGCCCGGTCGGAAAGCTCTCGCGCGTATAATCGCGGATCTCGGGATCGAGCGACACCAGACGGCTTGGGAACAAAAAGTGCGCGGGTGACAGCGGCCCCATGTCGCTTGCCGCGAACGCTTCCTCACGCACCGTCTCCCAGGGCGCCGTCGAAGCCGGCTCCGGCTCGATGGGCGCATCGACGGCAACGCGCGCGGCCAATTTGACGGTCAGCGTCTCGTGCGGCTCCTCGATTTCGATCCAGGTCAGGCGATTGCCGAAAAAATCCTGACCCTCGCGCCGGTGCATGGGTTCGGGAATGATCTGCAGCGCCGCGAGATGCACGCGCTGGCTATCGCGATGCACCGGCGTCAGGCGCAATACGTGATGAGCGTGCGCCACCGGCGAAGCGTAGCTGCACGTCGTGGTCTGCCGGAGATCGTAGATCATGCCAGCGCGTCCCACTCGAAATCGGACCGCTCATTGCCGGTGAGATACGCCGCGCCGATCGCATCCGACAGTTTCATCAGCGATTGCTCGACCTCGATGATCAATGCCGCATCGATGCCGCCCGCGTCCGCGGTGCGCAAGCGCGTGCCGGTCGAGGCGGCGATCTGCTGCACGGGAGACAAGCGGCCGGTAGCGTTACGCTTGGGAAGGGCGCCGAGATGAGTCTCGACGCGCTCAAGCTGAAACGCCACTGACCGGGGATTGTTTGGATCGAGCATGACGAGGTCGATGACCGGCGCCAGCGCGGCAATCATCAGATAACGCTGCCGGTAGGTGATCTGACTGTCGGCAAGTTCAAGGAGAACATCGAGGCCGCCCTCGATGGGTCCGCTGAAGGCAAAGCAGCGCACGAGCCGGCAGGTCATGAGAGCCCGCTCGATACGGCGGCCGAGTTCAAGGAAACGCCAGCCGGCGCGCTGCGTCATGTTCTCCTGGACCAATCCCGACAGCGCCGCAATGATGCGCAGGGCCGCCTCAACGCGCTCGGTCATCGCGCTTTCCGACGGACCGACCGCGAGCGGCGCACCGGTCAGCGCGGCCAGATCGTTGATCGCTCGCCATGCATCGGGCGAGAACCGATCACGGATGACCGAAGCGGCGGACCGTGCAGCGGCCGCGAGACGAGGCAAAGAACCCTCGAGGTCCGACCGGGAGAGCGCGGCGCGCGCCATGAATGCGGCCGACGCGTTGTGGATATCCTCCGGCATCGCACCCCAGGCCGCGAGCAGCGTGCCGATGCCGGATATGACGGGTGCTGCCGCATCGTCAGCCTCGGCGAGCCGGTTGATGATGGCGCGAACGAGCCGCAGCGTCGCCTCCGAGCGCTCCACGTAGCGCCCAACCCAGAACAAATTATCGGCGGCCCGGCTTGGCAAAAGTCCGGCGGCGCGCTGCACCGGCATCCGCTCGGGATGCGGCAACATCGTCGTTTCACCCACAGGGCCGTCGGTAAGCACCCACGCATCGGCCGTGGCGCCCCCGCGCTGCAGGCTCACGGCGCGGGCGTCGGCATGCTCGGCGATACGCACGAAACCGCCCGGCATAACCTGCCAGCGGTCTCCAACCTTGGTGAGAAACAAGCGCAAGGTGAACGGCCGCGGCTGCAGGCAGCCGTCGCGCCAGACCGGCATACTCGACAGCGTCACCGCTTCCTGAACGACGTAATCGATGCCGCGGTCGCGGATGGAACGGACAAGCTCGCCGCGTTGCGCGTCATCAAGCTCGGCGCCCAGCACTTCGCTAGCGACCTGCATGCCGGCCATCGACTCGGTGAAGGCTGCGGCGATGACCATGCCGCCGAGCTTCTCGATCATCTGCTCGCGCACGTCGGCCCGTCCAAGCCACCACGTGGCGACGTTCGGCATTTTAAGCTCAGCGCCAAGCACGATCGGCGCCAGCGCCGGCAGGAACGCGAGCATGGCGCGCGCTTCGACCAAGCCGGCGCCGAGCGAATTGATAACGACGATCTTGTTGTCGCGCAGGGATTGAATGAGCCCAGCGACCCCGAGGCGCGAGGCGGCGTTAAGTTCAAGCGGATCGGCGAAATCAGCATCGATCCGGCGCAGCAGCACTTCGGTGCGGCGCAAGCCGGCCACCGTGCGGATGAAGACGCCGTCATCACGAGCGATCAGATCCTCGCCATCGACCAGAAGGAGCCCAAGATAACGCGCCAGATAGGCGTGCTCGAAATAGGTCTCGTTCATCGGACCCGGCGTGAGCAAACAGATCCGGGCGTCATCTTGGCGATTAAGCGCAAACAGCTCCGCCTGGAACGCCTGGAAGAACGGGGCGACGCGCTCTACACGTGCGGTCCGATAGATGTCGGGGATGGCGCGCGAGAGGGCGAGCCGGTTCTCGATCGCATAGCCCGCACCCGACGGCGCCTGCGCCCGGTCGCTGAGCACCCACCAGCGACCATCGGCGCCGCGCCCGACGTCGACCGCATAAAAGCGCAAATGCGCGCCGCCGGGCGGCGCGACGCCGACCAGCGGACGGAGATATTCGGGATTGCCGGCGATCAGCGCAGCCGGCAGGCGTCCCTCGCCCGTGAGCGATGCCGGACCGTAAGCGTCGGCCAGGACGGCTTCCAACAGTTCCGCGCGCTTGGTAAGCCCGGCCTCAAGCTGCTGCCACTCGGATGGCTCGATCAGCAGCGGGATATGACTGAGGGGCCACGGCCGCTCCAATCCGGCCGCATCCTCGTACACGCGATAGAAAACGCCGGAATCGCGCAGATAGCGATCAGCCGCCGCAAACCGGCGATTGATCTCCTCGCCGCCCAATGCCGCGAGCATGGAGAGGAACGGATGCCAGTGCGGGCGCAAGCGCCCGTCGCCATCCATCATCTCATCGAAAATGCCGGGCAGCGGCCGGTAGCCTGCAACAAGTCGTTGCAGGGCCGCCTCTTGCTGATCGACGTTGTCGGGTTTGGCAATCATGGCGACATGAACTTAGTTCGAACGCCGCAGATCGAGCG
>DATHCD010000048.1:0-2717 GCA_035319735.1 Xanthobacteraceae bacterium
AGCCTGATCTACGCGGTCGCGATGGAGTCGCGGGGCATTTACATGTCCCCGGACATCGAAGCGGCGAGTAAATTCGCGGCGGGCCTTACTCGTTTCAATGATCAGATCGGCGAGGTGATTGAGGAATGGCAAAAGTCGATATTGCCGGAGGACGGCGCCGTCTTTGCCGAATTTGTCGCGCGCGTGAAAAAATTCCAGGAGTTCCGCCGCGAATTGGTCCGTCGCGGTACCGAAAACAGCCCGGCGTCCGCCCGCGAATGGGGTGACAACGATGCCAACCGCATTGTCCGCACGGCGCTCACTAATGAGCTCGACATGTTGGGAGAGCTTTACGCTAACCGGTCGCGGCGCATCTATGCCCGGATCGAAAGCGCCATCTGGAATACCGCAGTGCTGATGTCGGTGCTCGGTGCCGTTGCACTGGGACTGGCTACATTCGGGGCGTTGGTCATCCATCGATCGGTTGCGCGGCCGCTCGCCGTCGTCACCCGGGTGACCGAGGCGGTAGCCGGCGGTGAGACAGCGCTATCGGTGCCTTACGGCGATCGCCGCGACGAAATTGGCGCATTGGCTCGATCGATCTCGGTATTCCAAGAAGCGATGCGTCGCAATGTCGAATTGAATGAAACGGTGCTGTCGGACGCGGGTGCAAGAGCACAGCGACAGGAGCGGATTTCCGCCGAAATTGTCCTGTTCGGCTCGGAGATTGAAGCAAGCCTGTCCGAACTCGGGCGGCTGTTCGCACAATTGTTGGCCGCTTCATTGCAACTGACCGAAGCGGCGGACATGGCCTCGCTAAGGACCGCGAGCGCAGCCGTGGCGTCGGGCGAGGCTTCCGCCAGCGTTCGCGAGATGGCGTCCGCGGTCGAAGAGCTTGCTAGCGCGATCAAAGAAATCGATCATCAAGTCGCGCAATCGAGTGCTATTACCACCAAGGCAGTGAGTGAGACGGCGATCACAAATGATGCGGTTAGGCAGCTCGACGAAGCGGGTCGCCGCGTCGGTGATGTGATCAAGCTCATTACCGATATTGCTGAGCAGACCAATCTGCTCGCACTGAACGCCATGATCGAGGCGGCGCGAGCTGGCGAGGCCGGTCGCGGTTTTGCCGTCGTAGCGGGCGAGGTCAAGGCACTGTCGTCCCACACTGCCAAGGCGACAGATGAGATCGGCGCGCAGATCGCGGATATGCAGGATACAACCCTACGCTCGATCCAAGCGATCGCCAGCATCGAACGGACAATCCGCGAGATCGGAGAAATCTCCACTGCGATCTCGACAGCCGTGACCGAGCAGGACGCCGCAACACAAGAAATGGCTCGCAGCGGCGATGTTGCGGCAAGCCGCACCAGTGATGCCGCAGCAGAGGTCGTGCGCGTTGGCGAAGCTACCGAGAACACCCGGATCAGCGCTGCGGCGGTGAAGACGCTCGCCAACGACCTTGCCGTCGTCTCCGGCAAAATCCGTACCCAGGTTGATCAATTCTTCCGGAGTTTGCGGGCGGCCTGAATGGCTGCCGCCATTCCAGGCCGTAGTGCCTGCTGGCGTGCGTCTAATAGGTCTCACGCGGCGCAGCCGGCGGAATGGGCGCGGTGTTCAATCGGCACGTCCGCAATCGGGCAGGGAGCGGACTTCCGGCTACCGTTCCGGAATGACGCAAATGACCCAGATCAAGATTTTAGCCCAGAGCAAAATGTGGCATCATGGCGATTGACGTTCCGCGAGCGCGTTATGTCCGAGAGGGCTGACTGGTAAAGCGACATGGCGATAACGCTGCGAAAGCCGTTATGGGCGGCCGGGCTCGGCGCGACGGTTTGTGGTTTTGCCGCGGCATACGCGGTCGCGGACCAAGGGGCGTGCGGTCTCGAAGCCGGAGCGTGGGCATCTCCACAGCAGGCGTGCCACTATGCCGAGCGACCAGACGACGCAACGAAGCGGTTCGGCGAGGATGCGCTGCTTGAGTGGCATTCCGGCTTTTACCGCTTCCAGGGCGCGAATTGCTCGATCTTCTCGGCGACCCTGGCGGCGAAGATATGCACGCTCGACGTCGAGTGCTCGGACGGCCACAAGCGCTCGTTGGGCACGTTTACCATCGAGCGCCAAAGTGCGGAGCAATTTCGGTTTGGCTCAAGCCCGGACTCTGCGATTTACTACCACTGTGCTTCCGCGGTCATGCGGCGCTAGACGCGTGCGCTGTCGTCGCTTCTATTTTCCGAGGTCGAGCTAGCCGGTCCCAGCGCCATGCGGAGCACGTCGCGGTGCAGATCGGCTTGACACAAATGCTGTGCAGGCCGCGACTGTCTACTGCTTCCGTTAATGGCCCATCGCGTTTCAGGCGCCGCAGCCGGCGGCGCGCCGTAAAAATGCCCGGTCATGGCCCGGTGATCTGATAGCCGAGGTACCAGGAGAACAGATTGGTTTCGGGCGCATTCTGCAGGCCGGCGCCAGCGGACACGAGCAGGTGATTATGCTCGTCGAAATCATAAACCGCGCCGATGTTGAAGCCGGTGGTGGGCCTGACGAAGATCGGATTGGTGGCGCCGAACGCGAGCGTGGCGGTTTGATGAAAAACCTCGGCGCCGATGGTCAGTTGCTTGGTCACCTTCCGTTGCAACAGCCAGCCGAAGAACCAATAGTCGCGATCGACCGTATCGGCGCCGTGGTTGATCCAGTAACCGCCGCCGCCGTAGGTGGTCCAATCGCCGAAGCTTTTTTGA
>DATHCD010000049.1:0-37486 GCA_035319735.1 Xanthobacteraceae bacterium
ACCCGGCGCTCGATGTCGCTGCGCTTTTACGCGCTGCCGGACTCGATCCGGCCGACGGCAAGGCCGACGCGCGCGCCTGGCTTAACGCCGCCGCCTACGAGCAGCATGACGGGCATCATCGCCACGGCCACGGTCACGCCGATCACGACCACGGCGATCACGATCACCACTTGCACGACCGCGATATCGCCTCGTTCTGTTTCGTGCGCGAAAAGCCGATCCCGCGCGAGGCGCTGCGCCTGCTGCTCGACGCCCTGCAGCAGAATCTCGGACCCAATCTGCTGCGCGTGAAGGGCATCGTGCAAATCGCCGAGGAGCCCGACCGCCCCGCGGTCATCCAGGGCGCGCAGCACCTCCTGCACAATCTGTCGTGGCTCGAGCGCTGGCCGGACGAGGACCGGCGCAGCAAGCTCGTCTTCATCACCCAAGGCTTCGATCGCGCCGAGGTCGAGGACATGATCGCGGTGCTCGACCGCGTGGCGACGCGCACGGCCGCTGCCCGCGTCCGCGCGCAGAGCGCCGGCTGATGCGACGAGACGGCCGGTCGTTGGCGGTGGCTGCGCGAAGCCTGCCGGGCGCTGGCCGGAATGCCGTCGATCGGAGTTTTTTCGATTCGCCAAGGGGCCGATATGAGCTATAATTGTTATGCAACGATTATCTCAAATTTTTTGCGCCCGGTGACGAATGGCCAAGGACCCGTTTGCGGTATCGGCGCTGCCCGAACAGGCGCGCGCGGTCGTCGAGCAGGCAAGGACCGCCTTCAACGAAATTGTCGAGACGGCGAACAAGGCCGTCGGGCAATGGCAAGGCCAGGCGGAGGCGGCGCACAGCGGCGCCAGCGAAATCGCGCACAAGTCGATGTCGTATGCCGAGAAGAACATGGCCGCCACTTTCGATTTCGTGCAGAAGCTGATGCAGGCCAAGGACCCGACCGAGGTGGTGCGGCTGCAATCCGCTTTCCTCTCCAGCCAAATGCAGGCGCTGTCGGCTCAGGCGCAGGAGCTGGGATTGAGCGCCGCCGAAACAATCATAGAAGCGACCAAAGCGAAGCCCTGACCTTAAAGAGAATCAGAACGCAATCGGTCCGACCTGAAAGCGGCCGCGTTGCAGGTCTCTTTAGTCGAGCATGATCTTTTTCGGAAAACCGGTTTCCATACTTTTCCGGATCATGCTCTAGATGAACGGCGGCGGATTGAGGTGACAATATTCGCGGTGGATCGCGGCAAACCCGGCGTCGGCGCACGGGCCCGTTGTCCAGTAGCGCCGCACATTCATGCGGCATTGCGCATAGGCGGAGCTGTGCGGAACAAAGCCGTAGATCAGGCATTGGTCGGCCGCCGCAAGCTCGCCTGCGCCGGCATGATCGGCGAGGAGAATCGCGGCTGCGGTCAGTACAAAGCGAAGCGTTCGGCGGAACGACATTTTTGCCTCCGGTCCCTTGTTTTGTTTCAGCATTTGGAATTAGTCGCCTGGCCGTGAGCTGCCGTGAATTCAATGTTCTGAGAGAGCAAGAGCATGGGCAGCATGGCCAACTGTGCTCGCCTATGCCAAAAAGCGACCGACCAACGGAGGCGTTTGCATCAGAGGAACGTAGCCCGGTCTGCCCTCTATACGCGTGAGCCACTGTTGAACCTCTCGATATTTTGACAAGTCAAAACCGCCTTCCGCAGCGACATGTGTGTATCCGTAGAGAGCAATATCGGCGATCGTGAATGCATCCGTGGCAAGCCACTGCCTTTTTGCGAGGTGCCGGTCCATGATTTCGAGTGCGATGTTGCCGCGCGAATGCCATATCGCCAGATCGCCGTCTCTTGGGGGTGGCTTTTTCAGCAGGTGCAAGTAGAACCGTGCGACGCCAATATAAGGCAGATGGCTGTATTGCTCAAAAAACATCCATTGCAGCACCCGTGCTCGAAGGAGTGGGTCGGAAGGGAAGTATTCAGTTTCGCTCGCTAGATAAGACAGGATCGCGTTCGACTCCGTCAGGATGCTTTTGTCTTCAAGCCTCAGGGCCGGCACTTTACCGAGCGGGCTGATACGCCGATACGCGGTGCTCTTGTTGCCGCCGTGGAAAATGTCGATCTCGATCGCGGTATACGGAATTTGCAGAATTGAGAGTAAAAGACGAACCTTGTAGGAATTGCCAGTTGGTTGTGAGTGATACAGCGTCAGCATGGTCGTATTTGGCAATTCAAGACGAGAGGGCTCGCATCGAAACTAATCCCGTGGCGATCATCGTCTCGGCGCCGCTCTTCACTGCGAAGATGTCGGCGCGCGAAATTATTTTCGATCGGGTTCTAACAACAACGCGTCCCCTTCCAATAAAACGCTCGCCGATCGCCGGCGCGACCAGTTTTACGGTGAAATCGGTCGTTGCCAGCATCTCGTGTTCGGGGACAAGGGTGAACGCGGCTGCGCCACCCGCGAAGTCCAGCAGCGACCCGATCGGTCCCGCCTGGACCGATTTGCCGTCAAACGTGATTTCGCCGCGCAAGGGCATTGAAAAATCCACCTCGCCTGGTGCGATATGGACAAACGACAGGCCGAGCCACTGCACATAGGGCATCCCCAGCAGAAGCTTGCGAACCGCACGTTCGAAGTTCTCATTTGCGGGAGGGAAGCCCATAGTGCCCTCGGCTGGATGGTGGCCGCACGGCCGGCAAATCGACTTATTATATAGACTGTTCTATATAGACGCAAGCGAAGCTTCGATGCGAAATAAAGACCCAGGCGCCCGCGACAAGATTATCGATGCCGCAATATCACTCATGCGGCGGTCCGGCCTATCCGGCGCGGGCATCAACGAAATTGTCTTGGAAAGCGGGGCGCCGAAGGGTTCGATTTACTATTTTTTTCCTCAAGGCAAGCGTCAGATTGTGAGCGAGGCGCTCGCCATCTACGCCAGGCGCGGTATGACCGCATGGGGCCAGGCATTGTCGACCGCCGAGGAGCCGGGGAAAAAAATACATGCGTTGTTCAAGGGAATCGCCGCCCGTACCGAGCAAAGTCAGTATCGCGCGAGCTGTGCCGCGGGAGCGGTGAGCCTGGATTTGGATGGCGATCTTGAGGTTGTGCGCGTGGCGATCGCAGACGCGTTCTCGCAGTGGATCGAATTGATATCGCTTCACTTTCCGATCCGGAATACCGTGAGGCGGAAGTCCTTTGCCGGACTGGTGCTGACGGTTATCGAAGGTGCATTCATCCGCGCGCGGGCCGAACGGTCCGCAAAATCGTTCGACGATGCGGCAGGCTGGTTGGCAGAAATCGCGGAGCGAGAAGTCGCACAATCTCTTCGTGCGCCAAGACGACGGCGTAGGCGCGATGCTCGGCGTTGAGTGGGCAAGGTCGGCGCTGTTGCCACAGGCTCAAACAACGCAATGTTTGAACCTCCTCAACTCCCGCCCGGCGGCAATTTGTCAAGCAACTCTCGTTGGAGGAAATTGGCGACTCTCTTGCATGATTTCTCGGAGGGCTTGTCGCGAACCAGCAGACCTGCGGAAAGCGGCAGCGGAAAATTTGCGAACGTCAAAGAAACGGATTTTGCAAAACCTCCGGCAAAATTGGAGCGATCTATTTCTGCTAAGTGGTGGCGCGCCCGAAGAGATTCGAACTCCTGACCCCCAGATTCGTAGTCTGGTGCTCTATCCAGCTGAGCTACGGGCGCAGTGCGTGTTCGCGCGGAAAATTCACGTGCCGCCGATGCGGCCGACGACGCGCGCCATAGCTATAGGCTTCCCCGCCCATTGGCAAGCGGACCCATTGGCTCGCCGCTCCGGCGGCAATGCGGAAAATCACCCGCTCGCCCGGGCGCCGCGCCGCGCGCTCAAATCGACGGCGCGGTCGGGAATGGTGAGCCGCAGCGTCGCCCCGATCGTGCCGTCGACCAGGCGAATGTCGCCGCCATGGGCGCGCACTAGCTCGGCGGCGATGGCGAGGCCGAGGCCGGTGCCGCCGGTGCGGGTCGAGCCCTGGAACGGCTCGAACAGATGCGCGCGTGCCTTTTCGGAAAATCCGGGGCCGGTGTCGGAGACCTCGATCACGACCACCGCGCCCTCGCGTCGGCCGGTGATGCGGATCTGGTCGCGGCCGGGGTCGCGCGTCGCGTGGCTCTGCAACGCCTGCACGGCATTGCGCGCGAGATTGAGCAAAATCCGAAACAGCTGGTCGTAGTCGGCCTCCACGGTCAGCCCGCGCTCGACCGCGCTGATCCAGCGGATCGGCGCGTCGGGACCAAGACCAAGCGTCTCGTGCACCTCCTCCACCAGAGGCTCGAGCAGGATCGGCTTGCGCTCGGGCGGCGGTTCCTGCACGCGCCCGTAGGACAAGGTCGACTGGCAGAAGTCGATGGCCCGCTCGAGCGCGCGCATCAGCTTCGGCGCAAAACGCTGCACGCCGGGATCGGGGAGGCTCGACAGCCGGTCGGAGATGAGCTGCGCCGAACCGAGCAGGTTGCGCAGGTCGTGATTGATCTTGGAGACGGCAAGCCCGAGCGCGGCGAGCCGGCTCTTCTGCTGCAGCATCGAGGCGAGCTCGGTCTGCATGGTCGCGAGTTCTTGCTCGGCGGTGCCGATTTCGTCGGCGCGTGCCGACGGCACGATGATGCGGTCGGCATTTTCCGGCTCGGCACGGAACGCCACCATGTTGGCGGTGATCCGCCGCATCGGGCGCACGAACAGGTAGTGCAGCGCCAGATAGACCAGGGCGGCGCTGATGCCGGAGATGAGCAGCGACAGCAGCAACAGGTTCTCCGAATAGCGCAGCATCGCCTTGCGCAGCGGCGGCTCGTCCATGACCAGTTCGATGTATTCGCCGCCCATGGGCGCCGGGCCGACCACCCGCATCACGTCGTTGCGGGTGTCGACGAGGATCGCCACGGCATCGACGATCGCCTCGAAGCTCGAAACGTTGCGCATGTCGAAATCGAGAGTGACCGGCGGCGTGGTGTCGCCGACCGCGAGCAGGCGGCGACGCTTGCCCATCTTCATGGCAACGGCGCGCGCGCCGATGCTGTCGAGAATCTGCTTGGCGAGGCTGTCGGGCACCATGCCGCTCGGCGCGGCGTCGAGAACGAGCGCCGCGGTATAGGCGCCGGCGAGATGGTCGCGCAGCCAATTCACCCGGAAATTGGCAATCAGGGGCACATAGATCAGCACTTCCGCGATCATCACGAACAGGATCGTGAGGACGAGGAGCTTTCCGGAGAGTCCGAAGCGCGGCACGCGGACGGCTCGCGGCGGTGCGGGGTTTTCATCGCTCATCGACGCTGCTTGGCTGCTGCCGGTCGATCGTCAACCGTAACGACGCAGCCACCCTATGATGCGACGCACCCAGCGACTCGTCAAATTGCGCGTGAAAAAGGTGAACGCAGCGTATGTTCCCAGCTCGGCATAGGACGGGTGGGAAACCGCAAGCCCGGCAAAAGCCCGAATATTGAGCCTTTGCCTGATCGCCAGGGTCCAGGTGGCGATGGATTCCCCGGCTTGGGCGCCGACGATCGTCGCGCCGAGAATACCGCCGCGCCGGTCGGTGATGACCTTGATGTGACCATCGATCCTCCGCTCGGCCTGTGCGCGGTCGTTCTCGCGATAGGGCCAACGCAGGATGCGGATGACCCCTTTGCGCGCGCGCGCTTCGTCTTCGGTCAGGCCGACCTGGGCCAGTTCGGGATCGGTGAAAATCACCCGCGGGATGGCGCGCGTGTCGGCCCTGACCGGCAGGCGAAACAGCGCATGGCGGATCACTAGCCCGGCATGGTAGGTGGCGAGCGCGTCGAATTTGCGCCTGTCGACGACGCCGCCGACCGCGTAGACCCGCTTGTTGGTCGTGCGCAGACTGTGGTCGACGATGATGCCATGCGGTGCGGAGCGGATGCCGGCGACGTCGAGTTCGAGCTCGTCGAGGTTCGCGCGCCGGCCGGCGGCGACGAGGAGATGGCTGCCTTCGATCGTCTGGGTGCCGGCGGGTGTTGCCAGGATGACCTGCGTCTTGGCCAAGGACCGGCTGACCTTCGCGATCTCGACCCCGGTGCGCAGCGTGATGCCCTCGCGCTCGATCGCGTCGCGCACGACGGCGGCGCATTCGCGATCTTCATCGGCGAGCGGCGTCGCGGCTTCGAGCACGGTGACCTCGGAGCCGAGCCTGCGGAAGGCTTGCGCCAATTCGAGGCCGACCGCGCCGGCGCCGATGACGATGAGGTGGCGCGGACGCTCCACGAGATCGGACACGGTTTCGCTGGTGAAGTAGGGCGCGTCGAGGAGGCCGGCAATCGCCGGCAGCACCGGCTTACTGCCGGTGGCGATGACGAAGCGCCGGGCCCTGACCGCAACACCATCGACGGCGACGGTCTCTGCATCGGTGAAGCGCGCCGTGCCGCTGATCACGTGTACGCCGAGGCCGGTGAAGCGCGCACGCTCGGCGTTCGGCGCGACCGCGCCGATGACGTCGTGCAGGTGGGCGTTTACGGCCGCGAAATCCATGCCGAAGCGTGCCGACTTGGCACCGAAGCGCGCGCCGTTGCGGAAAGCGTTCGCGCGCTCGGCTGCCGCAATCAGCGCCTTCGCCGGCACGCGGCCGGATTTTTTGACGTGTGCGTCGCCCATGCCGCCCTTCTCGATCAACACGGTCGGGACGCCCAGCGCGGCGGCCGCCGCGGCCACGGCAAGACCGCCGGCATCGGCGCCGATGACGCAGATGTCCGGTGCAAGCGGTTCAGCCATCAGCGTGCCGTGGCTGTCGGCGGCGCAAACTTTGCGGCGAGCTTCGGCGCAGAGCGTTGGTGGCGGTGCACGGCGCGGCGTTCCCCGAACGTCTCGGTCCTGTCATACACGTTCTATACATCTCTATAGCTGGTCTATAGCTGGAAAAACGGCGCTTGGGACAACGGTGCCGGAGCGGCAGCCTGTCATCGTCAAATACGGGCCTCATCCGTCCCTCGCATTGACGAGCCGAAAGTGCTCCCGTATAAGCCGCGCCAAATTACCTGGTCGATCGATGCGCCGGCCAAAAAACCAGCCGCGCTCCGGAGAAATAGCCCGTGAAACGCACCTACCAGCCGAGCAAATTGGTGCGCAAGCGCCGGCACGGTTTTCGCGCTCGCATGGCCTCGAAGGGCGGCCGCAGGGTGCTCGCGTCGCGCCGCGCACACGGGCGCAAGCGGCTCAGTGCGTAAGCCGGTCGCCGGCCCAATCGTTGCCGTGGAGCGCCTGCGACTCCGGAGCGATTTTCGCGCCACGGCGAGCGGCATGCGGGCATCGGCAAGTGGCTTCGTCTTGCAGGCGCGGCGTCGCGCCGATGAAGGGCCGGTCCGCGTCGGTTTCACCGTGTCGAGACAAGTGGGCAACGCCGTGGAGCGTAACCGCGTGCGCCGCCGATTGCGGGAAATCGTGAGATTGTCGGCCGCGGCGGCGGGAGCGAAAGGTGCCGAAGCCGCCGGGCGTAGTGGGTTGCGGTCCGGCCATGACTATGTGCTGATCGGACGGCGAACCGCTCTCGCTCTGCCATTCGGCGAGATGATGCGCGAACTCGACGCCGTGCTCGGCCGGATTCATCGCCAAATTCACGCCTCCGCGCGCGGGGGAACTGGTGGCGGCGATACCGCCCCCCTACATGAAGCAGGTTCATCGTCCCGGCGGCAACAGGGGCGCCGAAGCCGCCAATCGCCCGAAGAGCCGCCCCGCGCGGGCAAGAGCATTGAATGAACGAGCACAGGAACACCATCCTCGCCATCGTGCTGTCGCTCATTGTCGTGGTCGGCTGGCAATACTTTGTCGGCCTTCCGCAGATGGAAAAACAGCGCCAGGAGGCGGTGCTGAAGCAGCAGGAGCAAACGCATCCGCAGCCGGGCCCGGCACAGCCGGCGACACCGGCCCCGCAAGCCGGCCAAGCCGGCGCTCCGCTGCTGCCGAGCGCACCCGGGGGCGCCGTGCAGTCGGGCGCGCTGACGCGCGAGGCGGTGATCGCCGCCTCCCCGCACATCGCGATCAAGACGCCGCGGCTCAACGGCAGCATCGACCTCAAGGGCGCGCGCATCGACAATCTTGCGCTCGAGCAGTATCGGGAGAGCGTCGATCCGAACTCGCCGCCGATCGTGCTGTTCTCGCCCTCGGGCGCGCCGGACGCCTATTACGCGGAGTTCGGCTGGGTGCCGGCTTCGGGCACGGCGCAGAAGATGCCGGGGCCCGACACGTTATGGAAGCAGGAAGGCGGCGGCACGCTCGGCGTCGATCATCCGGTGGTTCTCGCCTACGACAATGGCGAGGGATTGGTCTTCCGCCGCACCGTCGCGGTCGACGACCATTATCTGTTCACCATCAGGGACGAGGTTGCGAACAAGGGCGGCAGCCCGGTCACGCTGTTTCCCTATGCGTTGATCTCCCGCCACGGCACGCCGAAGACACTCGGCTACTACATCCTGCATGAGGGGCTGATCGGCGTCATGGGTAATGACGGCCTGCAGGAAGAGGGCTACAAGAAGGTCGAGGACAAAAAGAGCGAGAGCTGGGACGTGACCAATGCCTGGCTCGGCTTCACCGACAAATATTGGGCCGCGGCGTTGTTGCCCGATACCAACGCCAAAGTGCACGCGCGCTTCTCCGCCGGTGAGTCGGGCGGGCAGAAGACCTATCAGGCCGATTATCTGCTCGATGCGCAGACCATCGCTCCGGGCGCAACCGGGAGCGCCGATGCGCGGCTGTTCGCCGGCGCCAAGGAAGTTTCCGTGGTCGGCATCAATTTCCCCTTTGGGGTCGCCGGCGGCTACAACCAGGCGCTCCACCTCAACCATTTCGACCTTCTGATCGATTGGGGCTGGTTCTACTTCATCACCAAGCCGATGTTCCTCGCCATCGATTTCTTCTTCCGCCTGGTCGGAAATTTCGGCGTCGCCATCCTCATCGTCACGGTGCTGGTCAAGATCCTGTTTTTCCCGCTCGCCAACCGGTCCTATGTCTCGATGGCGAAGATGAAGGCGGTGCAGCCGGAAATGGCCATGATCCGCGAGCGCTATGCCGACGACAAGATGAAGCAGCAGCAGGCGATGATGGAGCTTTACAAGAAAGAGCAGATCAATCCGGTTGCCGGCTGCCTACCGATCGCGATCCAGATTCCGGTGTTCTTTTCGCTCTACAAGGTGCTGTTCATAACGCTGGAGATGCGACACGCGCCGTTCTACGGCTGGATACACGACCTTTCGGCGCAGGACCCGACCAACATCTTCACCCTGTCCGGGTTGATCCCGCTCGATCCGACGGTGCTGCCGCTGGTCGGTCCGTTCCTTCATCTCGGCCTGTGGCCGCTGATCATGGGCGTGACCATGTGGGTGCAGATGAAGCTCAATCCGGCGCCGCCCGATCCGACCCAGCAGATGATATTCAACTGGATGCCGATCATCTTCACCTTCATGCTGGCGAGTTTCCCGGCCGGGCTGGTCATCTACTGGGCGTGGAACAACACGCTCTCGGTCATCCAGCAAAGCGCGATCATGCACAGGAACGGCGCCAAGATCGAGCTGTGGGACAATCTCAAACGAACCTTCGTCAAACCGAAGCCGAAGCAGCCGGCGGAGTAGATTCGCGCTTCGCCGCGACCGCAATCGCGAATCCCGTTTAACCATCCCAGCTTTTTGCGCAAAAGCCTGTCGAATTTGCGCGTCGGCAGCGAGATAATACTAATTCGCGACGTCGCCGTTCGGCTTAAGTTCGCGTGCTGGCAGGGTGAGACCAATGTCGTCTAGGGCCATGATCACGATTGCTGCAGTCGGCATCGCGGCGATTCTTTTCGCTCAGAGCGATTCCATGGCGCGAGGCGGCCATGGAAGGGGCAAATCGTCGGGCTGGGGCGGTTGGGACGGCTTTCGAGGGCATATCAGCGGCTCGCCAACGCGAGGCTTGTTCGGAGAGCGTCACGGGGAGAGATTTAAGGGCCGCGAGGCCAGACATGATTTTCGTTTTGACCATCGCGATGGTTTTCGCTTGAACGAGCGCGGACGGGAAAGGCATTTCGCCCGCGGCAATGACGGCCATTGGCACCGTGCGCACGATATCGGTGGCCGCCATCACGCCGCCAACCGCGACGGCGTGTGGATCCGAACGCCCGCATTCGGCGAGCACACTCATCAGATGTCGCGCGCGGACGGCCAATGGCATCTTGAGCCTGAATGGCGCTAGATCAGCGCAGCGAGCCGCGGCGCCGGCTCAGTGCGCGACCCGCACCAGTGCCTTGCCGAAATTCTTGCCTTGCAGCAGGCCGATGAAGGCAGCCGGGGCGTTTTCAAACCCTTCTGTTATGTCCTCGCGATAGCGGATGCTGCCGTCGGCGATGCCGGCCGATACGGTTTTTAGGAAAGCGGGATAGTGCTCGGCGGCGAATTCGGTGTTGATGAAGCCGCGCAGCGTGAGGCTCTTGCTCAGCACCGCGCGCATGGTCGGCGGCAGCAGGTTCGGTCCGGGCGGCTCGCCGGCCGCGTTATATTGCGCGATCAGCCCGCAGACGGGGACACGGGCGTAGGTATTGAGCAGCGGCAGCACGGCCTGCCAGACCGCGCCGCCGACGTTCTCGAAATAGACGTCGATGCCTTTCGCGCATGCAGCGGCGAGCTTTTCCGCAAAGTCAGGCGCGCGATGGTCGATGGCGGCGTCGAAGCGCAGGTCCTCGACGACGTAGCGGCACTTTTCGCTGCCGCCGGCAATGCCGATCGCCCGCGCGCCGGCCTTCTTGGCGAGCTGTCCGACCAGCGAGCCGACCGGGCCGCTCGCGGATGCCACGACGACCGTTTCGCCCGCTTTCGGCTTGCCGATAAGATTGAGACCGGCATAGGCCGTAAAGCCGGGCATGCCGAGCACGCCCAATCCCGTGGTGATCGGCGCCTTTGCCGGGTCGAGCTTGCGCAGCGCCGGCCCATCCCACGCCGCATGCGTACGCCAACCGGTCTGCGCCAGCACGATATTGCCCGCGGCATAGCCCGAACGATCGGACTTCACCACCGCGCACACGCTCTCCCCCTGCATCACCTCGCCGATGCCGACCGGCCTGGCGTAGGATTTCCGGTCGTCCATGCGGCCGCGCATATAGGGGTCGAGCGACAGATAGAGCACCCGCAGCAGCAGACCTCCCGCCGGCAGCGACGGCATCGGCACCTCTTCCAAGCGGAAGTTCTGCAGTGCCGGCGGCCCCTTCGGACGCGACGCGAGGACGATCTGTCTGACTGGTTCGCTCATGTTCCTCTCCTGATGACGCGATGCGCCCACTCTACCGCTGGGCGGGTGTGGAAATGAAGTGTGGGCCTATTCTTTTACCGGGAAGGGGTGGCGCGTGCGCGGTGACGTTCGCCGGTGGCGGCGCCGAGCCTCACCGCCGCTGCGGCGTGAGCCGTTCGAACACCTTCCCCACCGAGGGCCTGTCAAAGAGGATTGTCTTCAAGCGGCGCGGACGCGGCTGAAGAAGCTCGCCACCCTTGCTTCCAGATCGCTCGCGCGGGTGGACAATCGGGCGGTCCAGGTCGTGATTTCCTCGACCGCCGCCACGCCTTGCGTGACGGCCTCTTTCACCGAAGTGATTTCAGTCGACGCCCGCGCGGTGTGGCGAGCGGCGGTATGAACGCTCTCCGCGATCTCGCGGGTCGTCATGCTCTGCTGTTGCACGGCGGAGGCGATGCTGGTCGACGCGCCTGCCAATTGGCCCATGGCGCGGGTGATCGAGGAGATTTCCTCGACCGAACGCTTGGTCGCGTCCTGGATGGCGGCGACCTGCTGCGAGATGTCTTCGGTGGCACGCGAGGTCTGATTGGCGAGCGTCTTGACCTCGGCGGCGACCACGGCAAAGCCCTTGCCGGCTTCTCCGGCGCGTGCCGCCTCGATCGTAGCATTGAGCGCCAGCAGATTGGTCTGGGCGGCAATCGCGGAAATCGCGCCGACCACCGAACCGATGCGCCCGGCCGCCTCGTCCAGGAAGCGTATCGCGTCTTGGGTACGCTCGGTATCTCCGACCGCGGACTGCGCCATGTCGAGGCCCCGGGTCGCCTGCTCGCCGATCTCCTGGATCGATCCGGACAGTTCTTCCGTGGCCGCCACGGTCGCGTCCATGCGCTGCGCGGTCTCCGCCGAGGCCGACGAAGCCGAAGCCATGCGCGCCAGGGTGGCGGTCGCCATCTGCTTCAACATCGCGGATGTCGCGGTCAGCGAAGCCGACGCTTCCTTGATCGCCTCGATCACGTCGCCAATTGCGCCCCCGAACTCGGCTATCGCCGCATCGATCGCGTCGCGGCGCGCCAGCGTCGCCTGTTCAGCGGCCTGCCGGTGCAGGGTCATGGCGTTGGCCACATCGAAGCTGATGACCTGCGATAAGATCTTGCCGCGATCGGCGAGCTTGGCTGAAGAAAAGCGATGCTTGCGGGCAAGCGCGTCGAGCGCCGTCCTGAGCACAAAGCTTCCCGCAGTGCTGCGGACGCGCGCGTCGAACCCCATCGCGGCTTCCTGCTCGACCGTTCGCCGGCAGGATTCGGCGTAGTGCTGATCGAGTTTTCCCCCGAGGAGGGCGCGAAAGTGGGCCAATTCGAGCTCTTTGATGGTGTCGTGGTTCAACCCGACGACCCTGCCGATGTTGGGCAATCGGCTGACCGCAGCGATAATGTCGTCGATCGCCCTTTCCAGTTTGGGCGCGATCATTGGCCAGATCTCGGCGACGACGGATCGGACTTGGTCGTTGATCCCGTAGAGGGCAAGTCTATCGTCAAATGCCGGAATTAATTCGGTCGGCGCCATGGCGACGAACTGAGGCCTGTCACGAGCGCGGCATGGTGGCCGACAATGGTTGCGCTAGGGTAAACGCTACGGTCGCCGGCGATGCTGGACGAGTGCCGATACGAAAGCGGGAGGCCGAAGCCTCCCGCTGTCACGCTACCCCAACGGCCGTTTCGCCGGACCGGGCGAAGGGCCACCTGGCGAAAAGGAAAACTGATCTCAGGTCCTGCCGAGCACCGTGAGCGTCACCGGCGCCAGACCATTCATGCCCAGCGCATGCGCGGCCGCAGGTGTCACGTCGATCACGCGCCCGCGAACGAACGGCCCGCGATCGTTGATGCGCACGACCACGGAGCGCCCGGTACGCGCGTTGGTGACCCGCACCAGCGTCCCGAACGGCAGCGTGCGGTGAGCCGCGGTCAAGCCCGAGGCCCGTGCATATTCGCCGTTGGCCGTCCGTTCTCCGGAATAGACCGATGCTAGTCCATCCTGAGCCGATGCATTGATCGGAACTCCGATGATGAGTGAGAGAAGAGTTGAGGCAAGCAAAAGTTTTATCAGGCTATTACCAGCCATGACTTTCCTTTTATCGCTGTTGATGGGAAGGGTGATTCGGCTTACTTGAACGTGAGCCGGCGGGCTTAATTGTCAGGAATTGTGGAAATTGTGCGACGCAACAATTGTGCAATACGCTTGGCAGCAATGCATTGATCGATTTATTGGCTAAGATACTATGGCGTCAGGTAAAAATACGAGCTGTCGTCGTCGCCAGGGCTACGGCGATTGTGTTGAGGCGCGCAATTTGTTCACGTTTTTCCCTCGGCGGCACCCCTGAGATGCGCCGAGCAGTTGGTTGAACAGAAAGCGCTCTAGTCTACCGGACACGATCTTTCTGGAAAGCGGTTTTCCGCTTTTCCAGATCACGCCTTGGCTTGCGCCGAAGCTGCCGGTGGTTCTCCTTGCTGGGAAGGAGCCCTGATCGCCTCGGCGCGAACTTTGCCGATCACTCGGCGGCGGCGACCGCGCTCGGCAGCACGTAATCCTTGAACTGGTCGCGCAACGTGGTTTTTTGGATCTTGCCGGTCGCGGTGTGCGGTATCGCGCTGACGAAAACGACGTCGTCGGGCATCCACCACTTGGCGATCTTGCCCTCGAGAAAGCCGAGAATCTCGGCCGCGGTGGCCGATTGCCCCTCCTTGAGCACGACGACCAGCAGCGGTCGCTCGTCCCACTTCGGATGGCGCACGCCGATCACCGCCGCCTCGGCCACTTTCGGATGTCCGACTGCGAGATTTTCCAAGTCGATCGAGGAGATCCATTCGCCGCCCGATTTGATTACGTCCTTGGAGCGGTCGGTGATCTGCATATAGCCGTAACGGTCGACGGTGGCGACATCGCCGGTATCGAAGAAGCCCTCGGCATCGAGGATGTTGCCGTCTTCCTTGAAATAGGCCTTGGCGACGGCGGGCCCGCGCACCTTAAGGCGGCCGAACGTCTTGCCGTCCCAGGGCAGGACGCGGCCCGAATCGTCGGTGATCTTCATGTCGACGCCGAACGGGGTCTGGCCTTGCTTCTGCTTAACATCGAGCCGCGCTTCGCCTTGCAGCCCGGCATATTCGGGTTTGAGCGAAACCATAGTGCCCAGCGGACTCATTTCGGTCATGCCCCAAGCATGCATGACTTCGACCCCATAAACCTCTTCGAATGCCTTGATCATGGCGCGCGGACAGGCCGAGCCGCCGATGACGACGCGTTTGAGATAGGGAAGCTTCTCGCCGGTCTTCTCCAGATGTTGCAGCAGCAGTAGCCACACCGTCGGCACCGCACCCGTGAAGGTGACCTTGTAGTTGGTAAGCAGCTCGTAGACGGACGGACCGTCGAGTTTTGCTCCCGGCAGCACCAGGGCGCTGCCGACCATCGGCGCGGAGAAGGCGAGGCCCCAGCTGTTGGCGTGGAACATCGGCACGATCGGCAGCGTCACGTCGCGCGAGGTGAGGCCCATCATGTCCGCCTGCAGCGCGATGAAGGTGTGCAGGACGTTGGAGCGATGCGAATAGAGCACGCCCTTGGGATTGCCGGTCGTGCCCGAGGTGTAGCACATGCCGGCGGCGGTGTTCTCGTCGAACGATTTCCAGGCGAAATCGCCGTCGGCATCGGCGAGCCATTCCTCGTAGGCGACCGCATTGCGCAACGTCGTCGCCGGCATGTGCGCGCGGTCGGTGAATACGATGACGCGCTCGATAGTCGGCAGCTTGTCGGCGATTTTTTCCAGCAGCGGCACAAAGGTGAGATCGGTCATGATCACGCGGTCCTCCGCGTGATTGACGATCCAGACGATCTGCTCGGGGAACAGCCGGGGGTTGACGGTGTGATAGATGGCGCCGATGCCGAGAATGCCGTACCAGCTTTCCAGGTGCCGCCAGGTATTCCAGGCGAGCGTCGCCACGCGGTCGCCGAGCTTGATGCCGTCGCGTTCAAGCCGCTGCGCCACGCGCAACGCGCGGGCGCGGACTTCGGCGTAATTGGTCTGGTGCATCGGTCCTTCCAGCGAGCGGGAGATCACCGGCCGCTCGCCATGATTGAGCGCGGCGTGATCGATGATGCGGTGGCACAGGAGCGGCCAATCCTGCATGAGCCCGAGCATGGTATTCCTCCTACAGTGCAATTCGTCTGGTTGTTGCTCAAAGCGCCGGAGCCGGCGCCGCGGTGTATCCCAATTTAGCCGCACGCGGCGGCAATGGAAATGCCGTTTCAAGGAGCAGCGGCAGCGGGCCGCCTCTCTTGAACCTAGGCGCGCCGTCCGCCTAAAGCAAAGCCGCTGCGTTAACCTCCTTTAACAGGACCCGGAGACCCGCTGCGTGAAGGCTCTTGTCCTCGTCGTTATACTGGCTGCGACAAATCCTGCCGCCGCACAGGACGCTATCGTCCGGCCGGCGAAGCAGGCCAAGGCCGAGCACGCCTGGTCACGGCAGCCGCCGATCGCCATTCCGCAGCAATTTTCGCCCCCGCAGGAGGCCTTTGCCTCGTTCCCGGAGCCGAGGCCTGCCGCCCCGCCATCGCCGCAGCCGCCATCCGCTTGCCAGTCGCGATTGGCCAAGCTTGCCGTGTTCAAGCCACTCGGCGTCCTTGCCGGACCCGGCGAATGCGGCGCCGTCGACGCGGTGCTGCTCGAAGGCGTGATCCTGTCCGATCAGACGAAGGTTGCCGTTGCCCCGCCGGCGACGCTGCGCTGCCCCATGGCGGAACAAGTCGCGCTTTGGCTGCGCGAGGACGTGGCGCCGGCCGCGCTCAAGCTCGGGGCGCCGCTGCGGGCCATCGACGACTACGATTCCTATGAGTGTCGCGGCCGCAATCGAGTCCGGGGCGCCACGCTCAGCGAGCACGGCCGCGCCAATGCGCTGGACGTGCGCGGCGTCAAGCTCGCCAATGGCGAGGCGATCGAGTTTGCCGACGTGAACGTCGCCAAGGAATGGCGGGAGGAACTACGCGCCGGCACCTGCGCGCGGTTCGGCACCGTGCTCGGCCCGGGATCGGACAGCAACCACGAGGAACACATCCATCTCGACCTTGCCGAGCGGCGCGGCGGCTACAAAATGTGCGAGTGGGACGTGCGTGAGCCGGTCAAATCGGCGGAGAGCGCGCGGCCGGACGGCGCAGAGAATCCTGCCAGGCTCGAGCCGCTGGTGCCGCTGCCGCGTCCGCGTCCGGCCGCGATCGCAGCGGATGGCATCAGGCCGAAGCCGGAAAAGTTGAGATGAGCGGTCGCTTCGCGAAAATCACTTCCCTATCATCACATCGGAAGCCTTGATCACCGCCCATGCCGCATCGCCCTTCTTCAGGCCAAGTTCGGCTACGGCTTCGTTGGTGATGGACGCGGTGATGATGATGCCCTGGCCGATCTCGATGCGAATGTGAGAGGTGGTGGCACCCTTGGTCACTTCCACGATCTTGCCTTTGAGCTGGTTACGTGCACTAAGCTTCATCGCTTGCTCCTTTGCCAAGCCGATTCTCCGCCCCCTCCGCTTGCCTGGAAATTTCGATAAGATCAATCCGGGTCTCGAGGGCTGACGGCGTCTCCGTCAGCCGCCGCGGCTCATACGGCTCGCTTGGCGGACTGATACTAGTCCAGTATCTTCGCGAGGTCCGGGTCAAGGACTCCCCGCCCCATAGGTGCTGATTCCAGGTATGCGATTTCTTGGATAGAGGCCCGGTGGCCCGCCGGGCGTTGCTCCGCCGATGGCGCAGGATCGCTTGCGAAATACGAGAGAGGAACGTCATGGATTTTTCGATGTCGGAACGGCAAAAATACTGGCGCGACCGCGTGACCGCGTTCATGGATGCTCATGTCTATCCGGCCGTCGGCACCTACGCGGTCCAGAACGCTCAAGGCGAACGCTGGAAAGTCATTCCCATCCTTGAGGAATTGAAAGCCAAGGCCAAGGCGGAAGGTCTTTGGAATCTCTTCCTGCCGCCCTCGCCCCATCACGACGAGGGAGACTACCACGGCGCCGGGTTGACCAACCTCGACTATGCCCTTTGCGCCGAGCAAATGGGCCGCGTGTCGTTTGCATCGGAAGTGTTCAATTGCTCGGCCCCCGACACCGGCAACATGGAAGTTCTGCATCGCTACGGCTCGCCGGAGCAGAAGGCGAAATGGCTCAAGCCGCTGCTCGCCGGCGAGATCCGCTCGGCCTTCCTGATGACCGAGCCGGCGGTGGCCTCCTCCGACGCCACCAATATCGAAACCTCGATCGTTCGCGATGGCGACCACTACGTCATCAACGGCCGCAAATGGTGGTCGTCCGGGGTCGGCGATCCGCGCTGCAAACTCACCATCGTCATGGGAAAGACCGACACCACGCGCGCCAAGCACGAACAGCAATCGCAGATCCTCGTTCCGCTCGATGCGCCGGGGGTGAAGGTCGTGCGCATGCTGCCGGTCTTCGGCTATGACGACGCGCCGCACGGGCACGGCGAGGTTGTTCTCGATAAGGTTCGCGTGCCGGTCGGTAACCTCATTCTCGGCGAGGGGCGCGGCTTCGAGGTCGCGCAGGGCCGACTCGGTCCCGGCCGCATTCACCATTGCATGCGCACGCTCGGCGCGGCCGAGGTCGCGCTGGAAAAAATGACCCGGAGGCTTCTGTCCCGCGTCGCCTTCGGGAAGAAAATCGCCGAACAGTCGGTGTGGGAGCAGCGCATTGCCGAGGCGCGGATCGACATTGAAATGACCCGCCTGCTTTGTCTCAAGGCCGCCGACATGATGGACAAGGTCGGCAACAAAGCGGCGCAGCTTGAAATCGCCATGATCAAAGTGGCGGCGCCGCGGGTCGCGCTACGCGTGATCGACGACGCGATCCAGGCGCATGGCGGCATGGGGGTGACCAGCGACGCAGGTCTGGCGGTGTCTTATGCGCATATCCGTACGCTGAGGCTTGCCGACGGTCCGGACGAGGTCCATTGCCGGGCGATCTCGCGCCTGGAAATGCGCAAATATACCAACACGCGGGTGTGAGAATGCCGCAGTCGCATGCGCCCGCGGAAGAAGCGTTCGTCGGCACCAAGCCCGTCGAGGAACGCCACCGCCTCGACGAGGCGAAGCTCGACGCATGGCTCAAGCAAAACATCGAGGGTTATCGGGGTCCGCTGACGCTGCTGCAGTTCAAGGGCGGTCAGTCGAATCCGACTTACAGGATCGACACGCCGACGGCCTCTTATGTTCTGCGGCGCAAGCCCTTCGGCAAGCTCCTGCCTTCGGCGCATGCCGTCGACCGCGAATTCCGGGTAATCTCGGCGCTGCATAAGCAGGGATTCGCGGTCGCCCGTCCTTATGCGTTATGCGTCGACGACGGTGTGATCGGTGCGGCCTTTTACATCATGTCCATGGTCAAGGGCCGCGTCTTCTGGAACGCGACCTTGCCGGCCCAGCAACCGGCCGAGCGTCGCGCCATCTTCGAGTCCGAAATCGCGACGCTCGCCGCGCTTCACCAATTCGATCCCGAGAAGATTGGGCTCGGCGATTATGGCAAGCCGGGCAATTATTTCGCGCGCCAGATCGACCGTTGGTCGAAGCAGTATCGCGCCTCCGAGACCAAGCTCATTCCGGCAATGGACCGGCTGATTGCCTGGTTGCCGACCTCCGTGCCGCCGCAGGACCGAGTGTCGGTCGTCCACGGCGACTACCGCCTCGACAATATGATCTTTCATCCGGTCGAGCCGCGGGTCGTCGCCGTGCTCGATTGGGAACTGTCCACGCTCGGCGATCCGCTTGCCGACTTCACTTATTTTCTCATGAACTGGGCGATGCCCCCAGAAGGGCGCAGCGGGCTTCTCGGCCTCGACCTGACTGCGCTCGGCATTCCAACGATGGCGCAAACGATCGAATTCTATTGCCGGCGCACGGAACGCTCCGGCATTCCGACGCTCGATTGGTATTTCGCCTACAACCTGTTCCGGCTTGCGGCGATTTCGCAGGGCATCGCCAAACGCGTCGTCGATGGCACGGCGGCAAACGAGCGAGCGCGCGAAGCGGGTGAGCGTGCCACGCCGCTTGCCGAGGCGGCCTGGAATTTTGCCGAAAGGGCCGGTGCTTGAGCGCGTCGGCGCAGGGTCGCGGCTATGGCCTGTGATTGACCATCACCACGCGCCAGCCGGCGCCGTTGCTGCCTTGATAATGATCGAGCCGCGTCAGCGAACAATTGTCGGTGGTGAAGGCAAGCCCGCCGCGCGGCGGCAGACGAAGCGCAATGGCGAGCGCAGCGCGGATCGTGCCGCCATGCCCGACGGCGACGATGTCGGAGCCTCGGTGGGCTCCGTTCAGGCGCGCAATCGCGGCGCCGACCCGCGCCACGACGTCGGCGAAACTTTCGCCATTCGGGGCCCGCTCGTCTGCCGGCGCATACCAGAAGGAATCCGGCTCTTGCTTGCGGTTCAGGAGAAAGCTGCGGCGGTCGAGACCCTGCCAATCGCCGAGATGTTGCTCGGCGAAGTCTTTGTCTTGCAGAAACCGCCTTGGCGTCAAGTCTCCCGCCGCCAAAATCGCCTCTGCGGTCTGCCGCGTTCGCGCCAGATGACTGGTGACCCAGGTCGCGTCGCGCGGCAGGAGTGCCGCGAGAGCGGAAAGGACACGCACGTCGCTGCAATCGCAGGGCAGATCTCTTTGGCCGTAGATCCGGCCGTTGTCCACACGCACCGGCGCGTGGCGAATCCACCACCATCGTGTTTGCGTGAGATCGTCTTCTGCGGCCTTGCTCGCAACGAGACGGTCGAATGTTGTGGCCTCGGGCAAGTTGGGCTCCCGCTCCGGTCGCGCTTTGCCAACCGGCTGCCGGCGCCGCTTGGCAATTGGCGATTGCCCGCCACCGTCGTTCATTGGCGAGCCGGGCCTTTTGCTTACGGGCTGCCCTGACCGCTTTCAAGCGCCAATGCCAGGTCCCCGCCCGGCTTTGACGGCAGGGGCGCGCTGCGGCCACAATGGCGGCTGCCAAGCTCGACAAGACGACAAAGCATTCAGAAGGACTTTCGATGCCTCCGCTCAGCAATCTCGCCACTCGCGACGTCGAAACGCTGGTGCATCCCTATATCAATCTCGCCGCCTTCCGCGAGAGCGGACCGCTCATCATCGAGCGCGGGCAGGGGGTCTTCGTCTACGACACCGACGGCAAGCCCTACATCGAAGGCATGGCCGGTCTGTGGTGCACCGCGCTCGGCTACGGCAATGAGGAGCTGGTTGACGCCGCCGCGGCGCAGTTGCGCAAGCTTTCCTTCGCCCACCTGTTCACTGGCAAGAGCCACGACCCAGCGATCGAACTCGCGGAGAAGCTCAAGGAAATCGCGCCGGTGCCGATCTCGAAGGTTTTTTTCTGCAACTCCGGATCGGAGGCGAACGACTCGCAGATCAAGCTCGTCTGGTACCTCAACAACGCGCGTGGCCGGCCGCGGAAGAAGAAGATCATCAGTCGCATGAAGGCCTATCACGGCGTCACGATCGCCGCCGCCTCGCTTACCGGGCTTGCCGGCAACCACCGCGACTTCGACGTGCCGCTGCCGGGCTTTCTGCATACCAGCTGTCCGCATCACTACCGGTTCGCGCAGGAGGGCGAGAGCGAGGAGGATTTCGCAACGCGCCTTGCCGCCGAGCTCGAGGCGCTGATCGTCAAGGAAGGTCCGGAGACGGTCGCGGCGTTCATCGCCGAGCCGGTGATGGGGGCGGGCGGCGTCATCGTGCCGCCGAAAAGCTATTTCGAGAAGATCATGCCGGTCTGCGCCAAGTACGATCTGTACCTCATCAGCGACGAGGTCATTTGCGGGTTCGGGCGGCTCGGCACCTGGTTCGGCTGCGAGAAGCTTAACTTCAAGCCGCACGCGCTCTCGATCGCTAAGGCGCTGTCGTCGGCCTACCTGCCCATCGCCGCGGTGATGATCCCCGAGGTCCTTTATCAGGCGCTTCTCGTCGAGAGCAAAAAGATCGGCGTGTTCGCCCACGGCTTTACCTATGGCGGCCATCCGGTGTCCGCCGCGGTCGCCCTCAAGGCGGTCGAGATCTACGCGCGCGATCGCATCATCGAGAACGCCGGCAAGCGCGCGCCGCTGTTCCAGGCCCGCCTCAAGGCGCTTGGCGAGCATCCGCTCGTCGGCGAGGCGCGCGGGCTCGGCCTGATCGGTGGCGTCGAGTTGGTCGCCGACAAGAAAAGCAAGCGTTCGTTCGCGCCGCAGCACGGCGTCGGCGCGCGCGCGGTGCGTTTCGCCGAAGAGGAAGGCCTGATCGTACGCTCGGTGGTCGGCGACGTGCTCACGCTCTCGCCGCCGCTCGTTATCAGCGCGGTGGAAATCGAGGAGCTGTTCGACCGGCTCGCGCGTGCGCTCGACAAGACGCTCGATTGGGTCACGCGCGAGCGCCTGGCGCAGGAATGATAAGCGATCAGGGATTACAAGCCGGATGCACGTTTCATTCACCGCTGTCGCGCTATGAGGCGGCAATGAACGCGCCGCCATCGCTCGGAAATGGAAAAGTTTCGGTGCGCCTTGCCGAGCCGCACGTGAGCCGGCGTCGATTTCTGACGGGAATCGCCGGATCGGTCGGCCTGTCGGCGGCGGCGACCGGCGTCTATGCCGGCGGCATCGAGCCGCAGAGCCTCGTCGTCACCCGCTACGCCCTTAATCCGCCGGCCTGGCGCGCGGGCCGCAGGCTCTCAATCACGGTGATCGCCGATTTGCACGCGGGCGGGCCGGACATGACGCTGCCGCAGGTGCGGCGGGTCGTCGACACGGCCAATGAATTGAAGTCCGATCTCATCGTGCTCCTTGGAGATTACATCGCGCGCTACCGCTACTTCACGAACCGGAGCGTGCCCGATGCAATGTGGTCGGGCGAACTTGCGCGGCTTCACGCGCCGCTCGGAACCTGGGCGATTCTCGGCAACCACGATTGGTGGTACGACCTTTCGCGGGTGCGCCGCGCGCTCGCCGAGGTGCGCATTCCCGTGCTCGAAAACGATGCCGTGATGCTGGGTACCGAGGGACAGCGCTTCTGGCTCGCGGGCCTCGGCGACCAGCTTGCTTATCCGCTTGGCCACGGCCGCTTTCGCGGCGTGGACGACCTGCCGGGGACGCTCGCCAGGGTCGAGACGGATGATCCCATTCTGCTCATGGCGCACGAGCCGGACATTTTTCCGCGCGTTCCGCCGCGGGTCGGCCTGACGCTCGCCGGCCATACCCATGGCGGACAAATTCGACTGCCGCTGATCTGGCCGGCGTTCGTGCCTTCGAAGTTCGGCGCACGGTTCGCCTATGGCCATGTGATCGAGGACGACCGCCACATGATCGTGTCGGGCGGACTTGGCACCAGCATCATTCCGGCCCGGCTCGGCGTTCCCCCCGAAATCGTCCGAGTCGAACTCGGCGCCTGAAGCACGGAGAAAAAAGAAAAGGCGCCGGCTCGCCGGCGCCCTCGTTGTGGCGGCGTCGCAAACGCCACGAATCAGTTGCTGCTCGCCGACGAACTCGCCGCCATTCGCGCGCCGAACGGCGAATCTCCGTGTCCCGGCCCGAGCACAACGACCACCGTGCCGATCTTGACCCGAGAGTACAGGTCGATCGAGTCCTCGTTGGTCAAGCGGATGCAGCCTGAGGAGACCGCGCTGCCGATATATTCCGGCTGGTTGGTGCCGTGGATGCGGTAGAGCGTGTCCTTGTTCCCGGAATAGAGATACATCCCGCGCGCGCCCATGGGATTATGCGGGCCGCCAGTGACAAAGGCCGGCAGCGGCCCGAGTCGCGCCTGCTCGCTGGGAGTCGGAACCCAGGCCGGCCATTCTTCCATGCGGCCGACCCTGGCGAGCCCGGTCCAGGCCTGGGCGTCCTCGCCGACGGCCACGCCGTAGCGGATGGCTTTGCCTTGCGGGAGCACGTAATAGAGGAACTTGTTGTCGGAATCGATGACGATCGTGCCGGGTGCTTCCTTGCGGTGATATTCGACGATGTGCCGGCGATAGGGCTCGGGGATCGCGGCCTGATTGTACGGAAGATTGGCCATCAACAGCTTGTCGCGCGGCTTCCAGCTGGCCTCGCTCGCCGGCTCAAGCACCTCCTGCATGCAGCCGCCAAGCGTGACGGCAACAATTACGAATGCTAGCGCACGCATTGCCATGACGTATCTACTTTCTGCCCGTCCCAGCGCTAATTCTACCGCGGATTCTCCCGGAAATCCCCATACCCAAATCGTCTCGTTCGCGCCAGTCGTCAGGATGCCGTTACCCCATCGTCGGCGACAAGTGTTGCAGGAATGTCGCAGTATTAACCTCAGCACCGCCCTTGATGTGGTAGTCGGGAAGAATGCTCTGCACAGATTAACCAAGGGTTCACCCTGTTTGCCGTCAACATGTGTTTCGGCGCTTGTGCGTCGGGGAAAGGTCATACCGATAGACGATTGATCGCCCATTTCCGCCGTACTCAGCGCCTATGATCCATCATCACTCACGAGAAGGGGAATGGGCTTCGCTATGAAGGGAATGGACTTCGAAATGAAAGGCCGAACTGGCGAAATGGCCAAGACGGTCAACGAGAAGAACCGCCAGGATCGCAAATCTTCCGACGAGTATATCGCGTTGCAGCGCTGCTATGGCGAGATCGGAATTTCCGCTGTTGCGGCGGCCATCCGCTACTTCGGAGATGCCAAGAACATGGCATAGGGCCGGTTGCGGGTCCGTGTGGAGACCGCGACGGCAGGGCCGGACTTACTCTTCCGCCGGCCGCGACGCCGCACGCTGAAAAGGGGGACCGAAGCGTCCCCCATTTTGCTTTCGATTTCTGTATATTGCCGGCGAGGATCGCGGGGATACTGCCGCCGGGCTCGCCCTACGGGCTTCATGACTGCCCGGCGCGGCGGCCATCAGCAACAATCCATGAGCGCCGCAGGCGACTTTTCCGATGCCGAGATCGAGGAGGGACGCAGGCTGTTTGCCGGCGAGTGGACCTTTCTGTCGGCAGCCGGATCGGTCGCCTCGCTTCTGCGCATGGCGGGGCCGGAAATCGCGTTTGCCGGCCGCTCCAATGTCGGCAAGTCGAGCCTCATCAATGCGCTGACCGGCCGTCGCGCGCTGGCGCGAACCTCCAACAGGCCGGGTCGCACCCAGGAACTGGTCTTTTTCGGCGGTCCCGGCCGCTTGGTGCTGGTCGACCTGCCCGGTTACGGCTACGCCGCCGCGGCAAAGAGCAAGGTCGCGGCCTGGACCAGGCTCATCCATGATTATCTGCGCGGACGCACCACGCTCGCGCGGGTCTATGTGCTCATCGATGCGCGGCACGGCCTGAAGGACATCGACAACGCCGTTCTCGATGTGCTCGGCGAGGCCGCGGTCAGCTACCAAATCGTCCTCAGCAAATGCGACCAAGCGAGCGAGGCCGAACTCGCGGAGCGGTGCGAGGGCGTGCAAGCGGCGATACGAAGGCGACCGGCCGCATTTTCCGACCTGATCGCCACGTCGGCGCGCAGCGGTGCCGGGATCGCACAATTGCGCGCCGCGATCGCGCGGCTCCTCGCCGAACGCACCCGCTAGCGCATTGTCGTTTGGCCGTCGCGCCGCTACATAGACTGCGCCGAGTGCCGGGAAAACGATCCGATGAGCGATAGCAAGCCCGTAACCCCCGAGGTGCAGGCCCGTATTCTGTCCGAGGCGCTGCCTTACATGCAGCGCTATGACGAGGAGACCATCGTCATCAAATACGGCGGCCACGCCATGGGCGAGGAGCATCTGGCGCGCGAATTCGCCCGCGACATCGTGCTCTTGGAGCAGACGGCGATCAATCCGATCGTCGTGCATGGCGGCGGACCGCAGATTGAGGCGATGCTCAATAAAGTCGGCGTGCAGTCGCATTATGCGGCAGGGCTGCGCATCACCGACAAAAGCACGCTGGAAATCGTCGAGATGGTTCTTGCCGGTTCGATCAACAAGCAGATGGTCGGCTTCATCAACGCCGCCGGCGGCAAGGCGATCGGGCTTTGCGGCAAGGACGGCAACATGGTGATCGCGCGCAAGCTGACGCGCGCCGTCGTCGATCCCGGCTCTCACATCGAGAAGGTGGTCGATCTCGGATTTGTCGGCGAACCGGAGAAGGTCGATACCACCGTGCTGATGCAGATTCTCGGCCGCGAACTTATCCCGGTGCTGGCGCCGGTCGCCGCCGCGGCGGATGGCGGCACCTTTAATGTCAACGCTGACACCTTCGCCGGCGCCATTGCCGGCGCGCTCAAGGCCAAGCGTTTGTTGCTGCTCACCGACGTGCCCGGCGTACTCGACAAGTCGAAGAACCTCATCAAACAGCTCTCGGCCGACGACGCCCGTCGCCTCATCGCCGACGGCACCATTTCCGGCGGCATGATTCCCAAGGTCGAAACCTGCATCGATGCGCTGGAGCGCGGCGTCGAGGGCGCCGTCATCCTTGACGGCAAGGTGCCGCATGCCGTGCTGCTTGAACTGTTCACCGAGCTTGGCGCCGGCACGCTCATTCACGGTTAGTCTCGGCCTCATGGCGAGAAGCGACGCGGCGAAGCAAGCGGTCTGCTTCGCTTCACCCCTCCGTGGTGGCTGCGGCCGAATGCCGTTTACCGGGCGTTAAGCGCGCGCGCCGATGGAGCACAACGCCGCTTTTACCAATGGCCCGATAACAATCGAGCCTGCGCAGACGCCGCGGAGGCGCGCTTGGACCTGTCGCCGGGCATTTCGTATTTCGTCGGCCAACTGAGCAAGGCGCTCGTCTCGCCCGGTTCGAACGCTTCGCTGGCCTCGCTGTTCTGTGCGTTCTGCATCGGCCTTTGCGTGCTTGCCGCCAGGCGCCGCAAGAAAGGCCGGCGTGTTCGCCTCAAGCCCCTGCTGCGGGCGCTTTTCCCGAAACGTATCGTCATGAGCCGGTCGAGCCTGGCGGACGTCGGCTACTTCTATTTTCACGTCTTCGTATTCGGACTCATCTTCGGCTGGGCGCTGCTTTCCTACGAGATGCTGAGCCACGCCACGGTCGATGTGCTCACCGCGCTATTCGGCACGCCGCGACCCACCGCGCTGCCCGCGTTCGCCGCCAGATCGCTGATCACCGTGATGCTGTTCCTCGCCTACGAGCTCGGTTACTGGCTCAACCACTATCTCAGCCACCGGATTCCGTTCCTCTGGGAATTCCACAAGGTTCACCACACCGCGACGGTGCTGACGCCGTTGACCAACTTTCGCGTCCATCCGGTTTACATGTGCATATTCATCAACATTCTGGCGCTCTTCACCGGATTGACCGGCGGCGCCGGCGATTACCTGTTTGGCCAGGTCGCGCAGCAATACGGGCTTTCCGAGACCAACATCATCCTCGTCATCTTCATCTATCTCTACATCCACCTGCAGCACTCGCAGCTGTGGATCTCGTTCACCGGATGGTTGGGACATCTGTTCATGAGCCCGGCGCATCATCAGATTCACCACTCCAGGAATCCCCTTCATTTCAACAAGAATTTGGGAAGCTGCCTCGCCGTGTGGGATTGGATGTTCGGGACCTTGCACATTCCCTCGGCCGCGCGTGAAGCGCTCGAGTTCGGAGTCGATCCGGACCGGCGCGACGCACATACGCTATGGGGCGAGCTGATCGCTCCGTTCGGCAACGCGGCGCGGCGGCTCAAGGAGGGGTTTGCCGGGCAGCCGCCGCAGCCGGTTTTGCCTTCGGCCTCCGAGCGAACGCGGGCCTGATTTGCGCCATCGCTTGAGGCGAGGTGGTGGAGCATTACAGGTATGCGTTGACGATCTTGTGTCATCGGAACTTTCGGCATGGTCACAAACTCGGCCAAGTTTGCGCGGAGCCTTCGCCAAGTCCGTCACTTCTGTGCAATTGTGGTGGGGAAGCGATGCGTGGGTTCCAAAGCGGTTCCTTCGATCCGCAGACGCTTGTCGTTTTGGAGGCCGCCTTCGACGAGGCGTGGCTGACGCTCAAGGCGGCCGGCAACACGACGGTGCGGCCCGACGAACTCGCGCGCTCGCTGCTGCGGCTGGCCATGGAGGGCGAGCGCGACCTGGTGCGGTTGCATGACGGGGCGCTGCACGGTCTGCTGCCGGCGGCGTCGTGGCGGGAGGCGAGCTGAGAACGCGGTGAGACCGCGGCCGTCAGGAATGCGAAACCGCCATCGCGACGCCGGCGAGCACCGCGGCGGCAATGGCGCCGATCAACGCCGCCTGAACGAACGGAACCGACCTGCGTACAACCCTTCGCATCGATTGCTCCCGGCGCGCCGACTGATAAAACTGATTCGGCGAGAATCAAAGCCTCTCGCCGGGAACTGTGGCAACAGCGAGTCGCCGGGAATGAATGAGCGCGGCGCCGTCCGTGGCTTTGACGCGGTCGAGACCTGGGTGTTCGATCTCGACAACACGCTTTATCCGCATCACCTCAATCTCTGGCAACAAGTCGACGAACGCATCCGCGACTACATCGTCGGCTTCCTCCATGTCACGCAGGACGAGGCGTTCGCCCTGCAAAAGGACTATTACCGGCGCTACGGCACGACCATGCGCGGGCTGATGGAGGAGCATGGCCTCGATCCCGACAAGTTCCTCGAGGTCGTGCATGAAATCGACCATTCGCCGCTGACGCCCGATCCGGCGCTCGGCGCGGCGATCGCCAAGCTGCCCGGCCGCAAGCTCATTCTCACCAACGGAACGCGGCGGCACGCGCAAGCGGTGATGCGCCGGCTCGAAATCGAGCAGCACTTCGACGACGTCTTCGATATCGCGGCGGCCGACCTCGAGCCGAAGCCGCGGCCGCAGGTCTACGACCGCTTCCTCGCCCGCCACAAGGTCGATCCTGGCAAGGCCGCGATATTCGAAGACCTGGCCCGGAATCTGGAAGTGCCGCATGCGCTCGGCATGACGACGGTTCTGGTGGTGCCCGCGGGTACCCGCGAGGTATTTCGCGAGGAGTGGGAGCTCGCCGGCCGCGACGCCGCCCATGTGGATCACGTCACCGACGATCTCGCCGGATTTTTGCGCACGGTCGCCGCGGGCCGCTAGCGTTCGTGCAAGCAGCATGATGGTGTTCGCAGCCGCGTGCTTGACATCGCCGGTGCGTGCTCCGACAACGCGCGCCATCAGGGTTCCCATCATGCCGGCCGCCGACTTCGCTACCCGAACGAAAACGCTCGCGCAGAGCATCGATGCTGCTTTCGAGCGGCGCGATGAGATCGGTCCGACGACGAAGGGCGCGGCGCGCGAGGCGGTCGAGGCCGCGCTCGACCTCCTCGACCGCGGCGCCGCGCGCGTTGCGGAACGGGCGGCCGACGGCTCCTGGCGTGTCAACCAATGGCTCAAAAAGGCGGTGCTGCTGTCGTTCCGGCTGAGCGACATGAGCGTCATTCCCGGCGGGCCGGGGCAGGCGGCGTGGTGGGACAAGGTTTCCTCGAAATTCGCTGGCTGGGACGATGGCCGCTTCCGTGCCGCGGGCTTTCGCGCCGTGCCCGGGGCGGTGGTGCGCCGCTCCGCCTATATCGCGCCGGGCGTCGTACTGATGCCTTGCTTCGTCAATCTCGGCGCCTATGTCGGCCAGGGCACCATGATCGACACCTGGTCGACGGTCGGTTCCTGCGCGCAGATCGGCAAGAACTGCCACATTTCCGGCGGCGTCGGCATCGGCGGCGTGCTCGAGCCGTTGCAGGCGGAGCCCGTCATCGTCGAGGACAATTGCTTCATCGGTGCACGCTCCGAAATCGCCGAGGGCGTGATCGTGCGCGAGGGCGCGGTCATCTCCATGGGCGTCTTCATCGGCGCCTCGACCAAGATCGTCGACCGCGAGAGCGGCCAGATCCTGCGGGGCGAGGTGCCGGCCTATTCGGTGGTGGTGCCGGGCAGCCTTCCCGGCCAGCCGCGCGGCAATGAAGCGACCCCAAGCCTTTATTGCGCCGTCATTGTCAAGCGCGTGGACGAGAAGACGCGCGCCAAGACGAGCATCAACGAACTGCTGCGGGATTGAATCCGCCAAATCTTCCAAGCCTTGCCGATGGATTGGCCCTATCTTCTCAACAGCTTCCACGGTCGCATCGGCCGCCAGACCTTCTGGATCGCCATGGGCGCGGTGGCGGTTGCCGAGATCGTTGCCCATCTCATCGCCGAAGAACTCCAGGGCGATCGGCTGGGCGCGATCGTCGACCTCGCCTTCACCTATCCGGAATTTGCCGTTGCCGTGAAGCGCGGCCATGACCGCAACATGCCGGTCTGGGTGCTGGCTGTCTTCTTCGCCGCCGGAGCGCTGCTCGATCTGCTCACCGTCCTGGGGTGGACCGGCACCGAGGAAGCACCCAGCACAATTTCGCTGGTGATCGCGGTGCCGTTCACCGTGTTCGGCCTTGCGTTGCTGGTCGAGCTTGGATTCCGCAAAGGCGCGCCGGGCCCGAACCAATATGGGCCGGACCCGCTGGCCAAAAATTGAGATGAAGTGTTGAGGCGCGCGTGACTGCCGACCCCCTCCCCATTGCCCGCGATCTTGTCCGCTGCCGGTCGATCACGCCGGAGGAGGGCGGCGCGCTCGACTATTTGCAGGTGATATTGACGAAGGCCGGATTTGCCGTTCATCGCGCGATTTTTGCCGAATCCGGCACCGCACCGGTGGATAACCTCTTCGCGCGGGTTGGCGCGGAAAGGCCCAATCTCGTCTTTGCCGGCCATACCGACGTGGTGCCGCCGGGCGACGAGGCGGCCTGGAGCCATCCGCCCTTTGCCGGCGAAGTCGCCGGTAACGTGCTTTACGGACGCGGCGCCGTCGACATGAAGGGCGGCGTCGCCTGCTTCGTCGCCGCCGCGCTCGACTATCTCGCCGCCAATGGCGGCAAACCGAAGAGAGGCTCGATCTCGTTTCTCATCACCGGCGACGAGGAGGGCGTCGCGGTCAACGGCACGTTGAAGCTCTTGCAATGGGCGGCCGCGCGCGGAGAAACATTCGACCATTGCATTCTCGGCGAGCCGAGCAACGTCGCCGCCCTCGGCGACACCATCAAGGCCGGCCGCCGCGGCTCGCTCAGCGGCACACTCGTCGTCACCGGCCGCCAGGGTCACGTCGCCTATCCGGAGCGCGCCGACAACCCGATCCCTGGACTGGCAACCCTTATTGCCGCGCTGCAAGGGCCGCTCGACCGAGGCAGCGAGCAGTTTGATCCGTCGAACCTCGAATTCACCTCGGTCGATGTCGGCAATCGGACCGTCAACCTCATCCCCGGCGAGGCCCGCGCCCGCTTCAACATCCGCTACAACGATCGCCACAGCCAGACCGCGCTGAAAACGCTGATCGAGCGCCGCGCCCGGGACGCGGCGGCGGGCCGCGCGCATTACGCCTTCGAATGGCAGCCCTCGAACGCCGACGTCTTCGTCACCAAGCCGGGTGCCTTCACCGATCTCGCCGCCGATGCGATCGCCGAAGTCACCGGCCGCCGGCCGAAGCTCTCGACGAGCGGCGGCACATCGGACGCGCGCTTCATCAAGGACTATTGCCCGGTGCTCGAATTCGGCCTCGTCGGCCAGACCGCGCACCAGGTCGATGAGCGCGTGCCGGTCGCCGATCTCCTGACCCTGACGGCGATCTACCGGCGCATCCTCGAGCGCTATTTCGGGTAAGCCGAAGCGGCCGGGGCATTTCGCGCACAACGTATCTCACGCGATTGACGTCAGCGGTGTCGCCGGCTTCGGCAGCATTTTTGAAACCGCGCCGCGGATTTTTCCTCGGCCTGTCGAAGAAGATTTGACCGGTCATGCGGTGAGCGGGGTCGGCCTCAGGGGGTTCGGTTCCAAAACTGACACGCCCGCCTTAGATACTCATCCGGAACGGAAGCCGGATGGCAGAATCAGACCTGGGATCGGAGCAGTCTGTATAATCTTGCTATGGATGAAAAACTCTTTACCGAATTGGCGAGATGGCTGACGCAGGCCGGGCTCGCCGGCACCCGCGAGACCGACATCGTGTCCGGGTTTTGTGAGCGCAGCGTCGCTGCCGGAATTCCGCTCGGCCGCGCCAATGTATCTATCGACACGCTTCACCCGGTCCACGAGGGCCGGCTGTTCCGATGGGGCTTCGGCCCTACCGAGCCTCTCCTGCTCGAATACGGCCGCACCAGCCCCGCCGCGCTCGCTGCATCCGGCGCTATTCCCATCGATGTCGAGGCGGCCGAGCGCTGGCGGCACAGCCCATTCAACAGAATGCTGCAAAATGGTGACTCGCTGCTGCGCCGTCGCCTGAACATGGCGGCCGAGGACGATTTCACCGTGTTGTCGGACTGGCGCGCCGCCGGAATGACCGACTATGTCGCCATCATCACCCGCTTTGCCGCCGAAGGCGTCATCGGCGAGATGGACGCCGTATATTCGTCTTGGGGGACGCGCGCGGCCGAAGGGTTCAGCGACGGCCACATCGCGGCGCTTCAGCACATCGTGCCGTATCTCGCGCTCGCCATCAAATCAGTGGCGCTGGCGCGCATGACCGGAACACTGATGAAGACCTATCTCGGCCGTGACGCCGGCCAGCGCGTACTGAACGGGGGGATTGTGCGCGGCATTGCCGAGAAAATTGACGCCGTCGTTTGGTTCAGTGACCTCCGCGGGTTCACGCGCATCACCGACATGGCGCCGGAGCAGGTTATCCCATTGCTCAACGACTACGCCGATGCCATCGTCTCGGCGATCCACAAGCACGGCGGCGATGTCCTGAAGCTGATCGGTGACGGCACGCTCGCCATCTTCACTGCCGAAGACCGCGAGCATGCCTGCAGCTCGGCATTGTCGGCGGCGATCGCCGCACGCCAAGGCGTCGCCGAATTGAAGAAGCGCCGGGCAGCCGACGGCAGGCCCGTCACCGACATGTATCTCGGCCTGCATGTCGGCGAGGTGTTCTATGGCAATGTCGGCAGCCGCGAACGCCTGGACTTTACCGTCATCGGTCCGGCGGTGAACGAGGCAAGCCGCATTACCGCGATGTGCCGTTCGGTCGATCAGCCTGTTCTGGTCTCGGCCGCGTTTGCCGAGGTCGGGGACATGAAGCGCCGCCTTGTTTCGGTGGGGCGATACGCGTTGCGCGGCGTGGCGCATCCTCAGGAGCTATTTACGCTCGATCCTGATGGATAGGCGGCGGCGTTCAAGTTTCCTCATCGGCCTTGTGCCATCATCCTTCGGAATCTGCTTGCTCAGTACTCCACCCGCACCAGATAAAGCCCCTGCGGCGGCGCGACTTGGCCGCAGGCGGCGCGGTCGCGGGCGGCGAGCGCGGCGGCGAGGTCTTCGCCGCGCCATTTGCCTTCGCCGACATGGACGAGCGAGCCGACGATCGAGCGCACCTGATGGTGCAGGAACGAGCGCGCCGAGGTCGTGATCCGCACTTCTTCGTCTTCGCGCACGACCTCGAGCCGGTCGAGCGTCTTAACCGGCGATTTCGCCTGGCACTCGGCGGCGCGGAAGGTGGTGAAGTCGTGGCGGCCGACGAGTTGCTGCGCGGCTTCGTGCATGGCGGCGTCATCGAGCGCGCGGATGATGCGCCAGGCGCGGTTTCGCTCGAGCGCGAGGTCGGCGCGGCGATTGACGATGCGGTAGAGATAGTGACGCTTCACTGCCGAGAAGCGCGCGTCGAAGTTTTGCGCAACTCGTTCGGCCGCAAGCACCGCAACGGGATGCGGGCGCAGGTGCGCGTTGATCGCGTCGCGCACCGTCTCGTCGTCCCAGTCCTTGGCGAGGTCGACATGGGCCACTTGGCCGAGCGCATGCACGCCGGCATCGGTGCGACCGGCGCCCTGCAGCGCCGCGCGCTCGCCGGTGAAGGCGGCAATGGCGTCGATGAGGACGCCCTGCACGGAAGGGCCGTTGTCCTGCACCTGCCAGCCGACGAAGGGCGTGCCGTCATATTCGATGGTGAGCTTGTAGCGCGGCATGGGCGCATCTGGCTTGGGCGCGTCAGCGCAGCGCGCTGCCGCGGGGGACGGGCGTGCCGCGCAAGAATTCCTCGGCCGACATCGGCTGCCGGCCGGCGCGCTGCAACGCGACGAGCCGCACCGAACCGGTGCCGCAGGCGATCGTCAGCCTGTGGTCGAGCACCCGGCCCGGCTCGCCTTCGCCGACGCCCTTGGTCGTGCGCAGGACCTTGACGCGTTCGGCGTCGGAAAACGGAAACCAGGCGCCGGGAGAAGGCGACAGTCCGCGGCAATGGTCATGCACCGCATTCCACGGCTTCGTCCAGTCGATGCGCGTCTCGCTGTTGTCGATCTTGTTGGCATAGGTCACGCCCGCAGCCGGTTGCGGCGCGAGTTGCAGCGTCCCTCGCTCCAGCGCGGCGAGCGCGCGCAGCATCAGATCGGCACCAAGCCGCGCCAGGGCGTCATGCAGTTCGCCCGCGGTCGCGTCGGCGCCGATCGGGACGCGCTCGGCCACGGCAATCGGGCCCGTGTCGAGGCCCTCCTCCATCCTCATCACCGTCACGCCGGTCTCGGCGTCTCCGGCCATGACCGCGCGATGGATCGGCGCGGCGCCCCGCCAGCGCGGCAGCAGCGAAGCATGCAGGTTGAAGCAGCCGAGCGGGAACGCCTCGAGGATCGGCTTCGGCAGGATCAGTCCGTAGGCGACAATGACAGCCGCGTCGGCACCATGGCTTCGCATCTGGATGGCGGCGTCGTCACCCTTGAGAGTCTTCGGCGTAAAAATCGGCAGCCGAAAACGTTCGGCCTCAAGTGCGACCGGGCTCGGCTTCGGCGCCAGTCCGCGCCCGGCCGGCTGCGGCGCGCGGGTATAGACCGCAACGATCTCATGCCCGGCGCCAAGGATCTCGAGGAGCGTGGGCACGGCGAAATCGGGCGTGCCCATGAAGACGAGGCGGAGCGCCAATCAGGCCTCCACCTTCTTCGCCGCCTTTGCTGTCTTCGTCTTCGCTGCCTTGGTGAACTTCTTGATGATGCGGTCGCGCTTGAGCCTGGAGATGTGGTCGATGAAGAGCACGCCGTTGGTGTGGTCGATCTCATGCTGCAGGCAGGTGGCCAACAGGCCATTGGCCTCTATTTCCTGCGCCTTGCCGTCGAGATCGAGATACCTGACCTTGACCGTCGCCGGCCGCTCGACCTCCTCGTAAAATTCAGGGATCGACAGGCAGCCTTCCTCGTAGGTCGCGATATCCTCCGACGCCCAGGCGACTTCCGGATTGATGAACACCTGCGGCTTGTGCTCGTCCTCCTTCTTCGACAGGTCCATCACGACGACGCGCTTGGCAATGCCGACCTGAATCGCGGCCAGGCCGATGCCGGGCGCGGCATACATGGTCTCGAACATATCCTCGACCAGCTTGCGCATCCCGGCGTCGACGCGCTTGACCGGCTCGGAAACGAGCCGCAGCCGCTTGTCGGGAAGGATGATGATGTCGCGCAGAGCCATGGCCCGCGATGTAAGTGGTGGGCAAAGCGCGGTCAATGCGCGCGGCCTGCCGCGCGGATAGGCGAATGGGCGGCACCCGGTTCCCGCTTCGTTCTCGCCTCGCAGCGGGGATATTATCTTTCCCGTACCCGTGACTACCGTTAGTGGCTGTCAACTCAGCTTTCTTTAGTTGTCGGAATCTTCTTTGCGTTCCCTGATCTGGCGACCCAATTCGCCAATGACGCGATCAAAGAAATTGGATGGCTGAGTGGCCTCGACTTTCTCAGCCATTCTTCTAAAGCGCTCAGACTGGCGCTTGTCCTTAAGTTTTGGCTTTCGCTTTTGCTTTTCGCCTTTTCTTCCCATAGGGCCTCTCAGTGACGAGGCGTTTGATAGGTTAGCCGCTTGCCGACGATGCCTTTCAACGCGCGATCGGCACGGCCAACATCGCTGACGCCGAGCCCAACCCGATTTGAGTATCTAAAATCGAACTCCGCAAGGTAGCGGTGCAAGTGTTTCTCCTTGCAATGCTGATAGACGCCTTTCATGCCGCGCTTGAAGATTGAGTAAAAGCCTTCCACCGTGTTGGTATGTATGTCGCCGCGCACGTATTCGTTTTGCTCATGCGCCACGCGGCCATGCTCGGCATACTCCTTGCCGACGTTGAAGTAGTGGGTTGCGCGATCAGTCATCAGTCGGGTTTCGCGCCGAATATTTTCGCGCATGATCGGAACAATGGTGGCGACCGAATGACCGTCAGCGTGGAATGATCGGGCAGAACCGCCGCGCTCCACCAAGGTCACGACCATATTTTTGACCGCGCCTCCAACGACGCGCTGGCCGGCGTGGCCTTCCATCGTGCCAATGTAGGTTTCATCGGCTTCCACGATCTTGCCAGCGCCACCCATCGGCTCCATGCCGAGCACTCGCATAGCCTCGCGTACTCGGTGCGCCATAAACCATGCGGTTTTCAGGGTTACGCCAAGGGTGCGGTGTAGCTGGTTAGAGCTAATGCCCTTCTTGCTGCTCGCCATCAGGTGCACGCATTGCAGCCACAGGCGAAGCGGGACGTGGCTCGATTCGAACACAGTCCCAACGGTCGCCCGGAACGGTTTGCGGCACTGATAGCACTTCCAAACGCCCACGCGGGTGGACTTGCCCTTGAGCTTGCCTACGCGCTCGACGCCGCCGCAATGCGGGCAAATCGGGCCGTTCGGCCAAAGCCTAGCTTCCAAGTAGGCAAAGGCAGCTTCCTCATCATGGAAGTGTTTTGCGTCTAAAACAGATGATTGCATGACACGCTCTTTCATTCGATAAAATAAGGATAACATATCGACGTGGGTACGTCAAGTGTCGATTAAAAACGAATCGCGATTCACCGGCAATGGACTTCTTGGCACTATTTCGCTATCCAAACGCAGCAACACCCCGGCCGCGCTATAGCAGGGTCCGGGGTGCTGCCTCCTACTCCGCCATACCAAGGCGGCGGCGCTAGCGGGGATCGTTACGTCCCGCCATTCGGGCCACGGGCGATCACCCCGTGGCCCAAACTCTTTAGGGCGGCTAGGCCGCCGTTTCGTGTTTCTGGCCTGCCGGATACCATCGGCCCTCTTCCTGTCGGATGAATCCTCGGTCCCGTAACCGGGCCAGAGAGGTCCTAAGCGTCTTGACGTGAAGCGGCTTTCCGTCGCCTTCCGCGATTTTCCGAACCTCCATTCCGCGATGACCCGGCTTTTCGCGGATAGCCTTCAGGACCCGGAAGGCGTCGGTTCCCGGCGGCGGTGGGGACCAGACCTTCTTGTCGGTCTTCGGCTCAGCGCCAGCGCCGTTGGCTTTGATGCCGCGAGGTTCGAGCCCCTTCACGGGATAGCCGTGCTGAGCAAGCACTTGGAGGATGT
The DNA here is from genome assembly GCA_035319735.1 of Xanthobacteraceae bacterium. Classification (GTDB taxonomy): domain Bacteria; phylum Pseudomonadota; class Alphaproteobacteria; order Rhizobiales; family Xanthobacteraceae; genus BOG-931. Next base: position 36,520 of record DATHCD010000049.1, read on the forward strand.
CGTGACCGATCGCCTCGACGGTCTCCCGCTTGGCTTCGTCCAAAATAGCATCCAGCGCTTTTAGCTTCTCTGAGGTCTTCATAGTGGCGACTCGGCTGCAATAGAGCAGCTTGAGCCGATAGAGGCTTCCGGGAGGCCTGTCAAGAGGCATCAGAGGCCTACCCCTACTGCTTGGTCTGGGTACGGGAAAGGGAACATCCCCCTCGCAGCGGGCGAATCACGTAGAAGCAGCGTATGAGCGAGAGCGCAATGATCGTTGCGATTTCGGCCATACTCATTGCCGCCGCCGCGGTCGCGGCGATGGCGGTCCTGCTGTGGCGCGCGCGCAGCCCGGCGCATCCGCAGGCCGCCGTCGTCGCCGAACTGAGCCGGCAACACACCGACACCGCGGCGCGGCTCGAAGCCATGATCGGGCTGCTCGCCAAGGGCCAGTCGCAGCTTCAGCATGCGGTCAATGAACGTCTCGACTCGGTCTCGCACCGCCTCGGCGATTCCCTGGAAAAGACCAAGCAGCATACTGCGGAGAATCTGCAGAAACTGAACGAGCGGCTCGCGGTCATCGACAGCGCCCAGAAGAATATCACCGATCTCGCCAAGGAGGTGACCTCGCTGCAGAGCGTGCTCGGCAACAAGCAGCAGCGCGGCGCCTTCGGCCAGGGGCGCATGGAAATCATCGTGCGCGACGGCTTGCCAAAAGCTTGCTACGAGTTCGAGTACACCCTCTCCAACCGGCTGCGTCCCGACTGCTGCGTGTTTCTGCCTGACAAGCGGCCGTTGGTGATCGACTCGAAGTTTCCGCTGGAGGCGGTGACCGCCTATCGCGAGGCGCGCAGCGACGACGAGCGCCGGCAGGCGGCGGCGCGCCTGCGCGCCGACGTGCTCAAGCACGTCAGCGACATTGCGCAGAAGTATCTCATCCCCGGCGAGACCCAGGATTTGGCGCTGAAGTTCGTGCCCTCGGAGTCGG
>DATHCD010000050.1:0-16624 GCA_035319735.1 Xanthobacteraceae bacterium
CGCGCGTAGCGTGATGCCGGAATAGAAGTCGACATTGGGATAGAGCTTCTTCTCGATGAAGTACTCGTCATGCAGCGCGATACGCTCTAGTTCCCTGGCGACGTCGAACAGCGGATCGTCGACGCCGATCTCACGCAGGACCTCGTGGCAGGTCTTCTGCATGATCTTCGCCCGCGGATCGTAGTTCTTGTAGACGCGATGGCCGAACCCCATCAGGCGGAAGGAATCCTTCGGGTCCTTCGCCCGCTTGACGAATTCGGGAATACGGTCGACCGTGCCGATCTCGCCGAGCATTTTCAGGCAGGCCTCGTTGGCGCCGCCATGCGCCGGCCCCCACAGACAGGCGATGCCGGCGGCGATGCAGGCGAACGGATTGGCGCCAGTCGAGCCGGCAAGCCGCACCGTCGAGGTCGAAGCATTCTGCTCGTGGTCGGCGTGCAGGATGAAGATGCGGTCCATGGCGCGCGCGAGCACCGGATTCGGCTTGTACTCCTCGCACGGGACGGCAAAGCACATGCGCAGGAAATTCGAGGCATAGTCGAGCTCGTTCTTCGGATAGATAAACGGCTGACCGATCGAATATTTGAAGGCCATGGCGGCCAAAGTCGGTATTTTCGCGACCAGGCGGATCGAGGCCATGTCCCGCTGTTTCGCATCGGTGATGTCGGTCAAGTCGTGATAGAAGGCCGAGAGCGCGCCGACGGAGCCGACCATCACCGCCATCGGGTGGGCGTCGCGGCGGAAGCCCTGGAAGAAGCGGCTCATCTGCTCGTGGACCATCGTGTGACGCGTCACCTGACGGTCGAACTCGGCCTTCTGCGCGGCGGTCGGCAGTTCGCCGTAGAGCAGGAGATAACAGGTCTCGAGAAAGTCCCCGTGCTCGGCGAGCTGCTCGATCGGATAGCCGCGATAGAGCAGGACGCCTTCGTCGCCATCGATGTAGGTGATCTTGGATTCGCAGCTTCCGGTCGAAGTGAAGCCGGGATCAAAGGTGAAGATCCCCGTCTCGCCGTAAAGCTTGCTCACGTCTATGACCTGGGGACCGATCGTCCCTTTATGGAGCGGGAATGACCAGTTCTTGTCGCCCAGTGTCAGCTTGCCGGACTTGATGTTGGCGTCGGTTAGCGCATCCATGATGGCATTCTCCATGCTTTAGGCCATAAGCGAGATGAGATGAGAATTCGTCGTCGGTGCCGCCGAGTGACAAACGCGCGCCGGAGCGACCCAATCGAAGTCTTGCCCTGATGCGACCCGCAGAGGCCGCTGCCAGCGAACCGTCCGTGTGCTTTACCGCTATGCTGAGGCCCGAACGGGTAACCCAGCAATCACCGCGGTCTTTTGACCCGGTGGAATCATGCGCACCCCCGCGTCAAAACATTATACCCAGTCACGAAAAACGATCGGCGGCATTGATCTTTGTCAAAATCGCAGCGGATTCAGTTTCATCCGCTGATCGATCAATCGCTCGAAGACGCGCCGTCATGACCGGGCCGAGCGCTGCGATCCGACGAGGGGAGTTCTATTGCTCCCCTCGCTCCTTACCCGGCACGCGGCCCAACGCCGCGTGCCGACCTCTCCGGCAAGCGGCGAGGTTGAAATTTCGTTCAACCCGCCTCGGTCGAATGAATGCGCCGCTTGGCGACGGCGAGCGGCTCCGGCTTGCCGCGCTGGCGCTTGATCATCAGCTTGTTGAGCGCGGCGAGATACGCCTTGGCCGAGGCGACCAGCGTGTCCGGATCGGCGCCCTTGGCGGTGACCGAGCGGCCGTTCTCCGACAGCCGCACCGAGACTTCCGCCTGCGCGTCGGTGCCCTCGGTGACGGCGTGCACCTGATAAAGCTCGAGCACCGCCTCGTGCGGCACCATCGCCTTGATGCAGTTGAAGGTGGCATCGACCGGGCCGTTGCCTTCGCATTCCTCGAGCACCGGCTTGCCGTCGACGTCGAGCTTCATGGTGGCGCGCTGCGGCCCGCGCGTGCCGGCGATCACCGACAACGACACGAGCTTGATGCGATCCTGGGCGGTGGCGATCTCCTCGTCGACCAGGGCTTCGATGTCCTCGTCGTAGACGTGTTTCTTGCGATCGGCGAGCGCCTTGAAGCGTACGAAGGCGTCCTCGAGCTGGTTGCCGGCGAGGTGATAGCCAAGTTCCTCGAGCTTGTGCACGAAGGCGTGGCGGCCGGAATGCTTGCCCATCACCAGCGAGGTCTGCTTCACGCCGACGTCCTCGGGCATCATGATCTCGTAGGTCTGCGTGTGCTTGAGCATGCCGTCCTGGTGGATGCCGCTCTCATGCGCGAACGCGTTCCGGCCGACGATCGCCTTGTTGTACTGCACCGGGAACGAGGTGACCGCGGCGACGAGCTTGGACGCCCGGGTCAGCATCTTGGCGTCGACGCCGGTCCAGTAGGGCAGCACGTCATTGCGCACCCGCATCGCCATCACGACTTCCTCGAGCGCGGCGTTGCCGGCGCGCTCGCCGATGCCGTTGATCGTGCATTCGATCTGGCGCGCGCCGGCGCGCACCCCGGCGAGCGAGTTGGCCACCGCCATGCCGAGATCGTTGTGGCAATGCACGGAAAAGCGCGCCTGGTCGGAATTGGGCACGCGCTCGCGCAGCATCTGGATGAGCGCGAAATATTCATCCGGCACCGCATAGCCGACGGTATCGGGAATGTTGATGGTGGTGGCGCCGGCCTTGATCGCGGCCTCGACGCAGCGGCAAAGGAAATCGCGCTCGCTGCGGGTGCCGTCCTCGCTCGACCACTCGACGTCGTCGGTATAGCCGCGCGCCCGCGTGACCGACGCGACGACCGCCTCGTAGACCTGTTGCGGCTCCATCTGCAACTTCCACTTCATGTGCACCGGCGAGGTGGCGATGAAGGTGTGGATGCGCGAGCGCTTGGCCGGCTTGATCGCCTCGCCGGCGCGGTCGACGTCGTTGAGGCCAGCGCGCGCCAGGCCGCAGACGACGGCGTTCTTGGTGCGCTTGGCGATCTCGTTGACGGCGGCGAAGTCGCCCTCCGAGGCGATCGGAAAGCCGGCCTCGATGATGTCGACGCCCATCGCATCGAGCAACTCGGCGACTTCGAGCTTTTCTTCGTGCGTCATGGTGGCGCCGGGCGACTGCTCGCCGTCGCGCAAGGTCGTGTCGAAAATGACGACGCGGTCCTTCTCGGACGGGGCTGAAACGGTCATGATTGAGGTCCTTCTCGCTGGCGCCCGCAAACAGCACGTCGTTTCAGCTTTTGGGCGCTCCTGGGTTCCGTGGCTGCTTCGACCCCTGAGTGCCCAGGCACAAACGCCCGGCCGGCCCTCAGGGGACAATAAGGAGCAGGAGCCCGCCGAGAATGAGGGCAGCGCCGGACGCGGCCGCGTCGGCCGTCCGGTTGATCACGCTGATCTGGTGGCGTGTCGCCATCATCTGCCCTCGTCGGCCCGAAGGGTCGCGGAAGTCGGTAAAGGCCGCGTTAACCTCAAATGGGGCCTTTAGCCTTTTAGCGGAAGACCGCGCCCCGATGCAAGCGCGCGAATTCAGCGCGGCTTCTGCCTCCGCAGCGCGCGTTCCACTTTCTGCAGCTCCTTGAGCGCCTTGCCTCGCACTTTGGGAAAGTCGGGCTTGAGCGCCTCCAGCGCCTCGATGATCGCCCCGGCGACAATGACCCAGGCGACGTGTTTGTGGTCGGCGGGAACGACGTACCAGGGCGCATGCGGCGTCGAGGTCGAGCGGACCATGTCCTCGAAGGCATCCATGTACTGGTCCCAGCGTTCGCGCTCGGCGATATCCGCTTTGGAGAACTTCCAGCGCTTGCCCGGCTCGTCGAGCCGCGCCAGGAAGCGCTTGCGCTGCTCCTCCTTGGAAATGCGCAGATGGAATTTCAGCACCAGGGTGCCGTTGCGGACGAGGTAGCGCTCGAAGGCGCGGATTTCCTGGAAGCGGTGCTCCCACACCCCTTTGCCGGCGAGCCGCGGCGGCAGCCCTTCATGCGCCAACAGGTCGGGATGCACGCGCACCACCAAGACCTCTTCGTAGTAGGAACGGTTGAAAATGCCGATGCGGCCGCGCGCCGGCAGCCGCAGCGACGCGCGCCAGAAAAAATCGTGCTGCAGTTCCTCCGCGCTCGGAACCTTGAAGCCGCGCACCTCGCAGCCCTGCGGATTGACGCCGGACATCACATGCTTGATGACGCTGTCCTTGCCGGCGGCATCCATGCCCTGCAGCATGATGAGGACGGCCCAGCGATCCTGGGCATAGAGCCGTTCCTGCAGTGCGGCAAGCCGCCTGACGCCGTCGGCGAGCATCGCCTTTACTTCGTCCTCGTCGATGGCGAGCCCGAAACTCTCGGCCGGATCGCAATCGGCGAGGCGGAAGTGCCGCGGCTTGTCGATGCGACACTGCTTGAGAATCTTGGCGAGCTTCATCCCTGCCTCGCATGGACACGCGCGGCTTCACAGCCGCGAGATTATGTGGAAACAGCGATCAGGAAAACGCCGCATCCGCCTGGCGGCTGCGCATTTGCGAAAGAGCGGCACCCAGGGGGTGCTGGGCGCCGAATGATGCAACCCGCAGGCGCGGTCGAGGCACCATCAGTTTCCCGCTGCGGAATGCAAATCAGTTCCGGCTCTTGTCGACCAGCGCCCGTTCCTTGATCCACGGCATCATCGCCCGCAGCTTGACCCCCATCTGCTCGATCGGATGAGCAGCGCATTTGGCGCGCATCGCCTTGAACGACGTCTGGTTGACCTTGTTCTCCAGCATCCAGTCCTTGACGAACTTGCCCGACTGGATGTCGGCGAGAATGCGCTTCATCTCCGCACGCGTTCTTTCGTCGATCACGCGCGGGCCGGAAACATATTCGCCGTATTCCGCGGTGTTGGACACCGAATAGTTCATGGTGGCGATGCCGCCCTCGTAGATCAGGTCGACGATCAGCTTCACCTCGTGCACGCACTCGAAATAGGCCATCTCCGGCGCGTAGCCGGCTTCGACCAGCGTCTCGTAGCCGGCCTTCATCAGCTCGACGAGCCCCCCGCACAGCACCGACTGCTCGCCGAACAGGTCGGTCTCGCATTCCTCGCGAAACGTCGTCTCGATGATGCCGGCGCGGCCGCCGCCGATGGCGGCGCCGTAGGACAGGCAGAGATCGTGGGCATTGCCCGAGGCGTCGCGATGCACCGCCATCAGCATCGGCACGCCGGCGCCGCGCTGGTACTCGGCACGCACGGTGTGGCCCGGCCCCTTGGGCGCAATCATCATTACGTCGAGATCGGGGCGCGGCTCGATCAGGTTGAAATGGACACTGAGCCCGTGCGCGAACATCAGCGCCGCGCCCTGCTTCATGTTGGCATGCATGTGGTCGTTGTAAATGTCGGCCTGCAGCTCGTCCGGCGTCAACATCATCATCACGTCGGCCCATTTGGCGGCGTCGGCCACGTCCATGACCTTGAGCTGCTGGGCTTGCGCCTTCTTGACGCCCTGCGAGCTTTTTCGCAATGCGACCGCGACCTCCTTGACGCCGGAATCGCGCAGATTGAGCGCATGGGCGTGGCCCTGGCTGCCGTAGCCGATAATGGCGACCTTCTTGCCCTTGATCAGGTTCAGGTCGGCGTCGCGGTCGTAGTAAACACGCATGGTCCTCACCTCTGCTTTGCATGGAGGCGCATTCGCCCGCCAGCATTCCCATCGCGGCGCTTCTAAGGTCGTTGCGTCGTCCGGACAAGCCCGATTTGCGGACGCCTGCGATCCCGCGCCATTTGCCAAAGGCCGGCGGCGCTCACATTGTCCGGCCGTCGAAGCGCTCGCGCGCGCGGGCGATCTTTGCCTGATTGCGGATCGCCCAGGCCCCGAGCGCCGAGACCGGGTTCAACAGATCGCGGCCGAGCGGCGTCAAAGCGTAATCGACGCGAGGCGGAATGATCGGGAAGACGGTGCGCGTGATCAGCCCGTCGCGTTCGAGCCCGCGCAGCGTCAGCGTCAACATGCGTTGCGAAATGCCGCCGATCGAACGCCGCAGCTCGTTAAAGCGCCGCGGCCCCTCGCCGAGCCGCGTGACCACCAAGACCGACCATTTGTCGCCGACCCGGGCAAGCACGTCGCCGATGGCGCGGCAATCGGCGGGCAAATGCATGTGGCTTGGTTTCATCAATGTGCCTTCTTGCGCCATTCCCGCACAGTTACCTATTTAGTCTCAGTTATCGATTTTAACCAGAGGGAATGTGCAAATGGCAACCCCGAAACTCGCCGTCATCGTCGGCAGCAATCGCCGCGATTCGATCAACCGCAAGCTTGCCGTGGCGCTCGGCGCGTTGGCCGAGGGCCGGTTCGACGTCAGCTTCGTGCGCATCGACGATCTGCCTATCTTCAATCAGGATTTCGAGAGCGAGCCGGCCGCCGAGGTCGTTCGCTTCAAGAACGAGATCACCGGCGCCGACGGCATATTGATCGTCACGCCTGAGCACAATCGCTCGATTCCGGCGGTGCTGAAGAACGCGATCGACTGGGGCACACGCCCCTGGGGACAGAACTCCTGGGCCGGCAAGCCGGTAATGGTGACGGGCACCTCCCCCGGCGCGATGAGCACTGCTCTCGGCCAGCAGCATCTGCGCTCCATTCTCGTCGCGCTCGGCACGCTGGTCATGGGCGGCGAGGCCTATATCAATTTCAAGCCCGGCCTGATCGACGAAGCGGGCCGCATAGCCGACGACAGCACGCGAAAATTTCTTCAGGGCTTCCTCGACCAATTCGCCACGCTGGTCGCGCGGTTGGCGCCGATGGCTGCGCGTTCGGCGGCCTAGCTTCGGCCCGTCACCCTGAGGCGCGCGGCGAAGCTGCGCCTCGAAGGGCGGCGGCCGGGTGGGAGCAGCATCCTTCGAGGCTCGCTTCGCTCGCACCCCGGGATGACGAAGCCGAGAGCTACATCCCCTCCGGGCCGCGGGCGATGGCGGCGACGCCGGTGCGCGAAACCTCGACCAAGCCGAGCGGCAGCATCAGGTTGATGAAGCTCTCGATCTTGTCGGAAGCGCCGGTGATCTCGATCACGAAGCTTTCATTGGTGGCGTCGATGACGCGGGCGCGGAAGGCGTCGGCAAGCCGCAGCGCCTCCATGCGCTGCTCGCCCCTGCCGCGCACCTTGACCATGGCGAGCTCGCGCTGCAGCGACGGACCGGAGGTCGTCAGATCGACGACCCGGTGTACCGGCACCAGGCGGTCGAGCTGATTCTTGATCTGCTCGATCACCATCGGCGTGCCGCGGGTAACGATGGTGATGCGCGAGAGATGTTTCTCGTGCTCGGTCTCGGAGACGGTGAGCGAGTCGATGTTGTAGCCGCGGCCGGAGAACAGACCGATGACGCGGGCGAGCACGCCGGGCTCGTTGTCGACAAGCACGCAGAGGGTGCGCGCCTCGACGCCCTGGGTGATTGTGGCGGCCGGATAGTGAGTCGTCGCGGCGTTGCCGTTCATGGCCGATAACCTCAACGTCTGACGATGGCGAAGGCCCAGTCGCGGCCGAGACCGCGCTTGAGCGCAAGATCGATCCACAGCATGGCGTGCGCTTCGAGCAGGCGGGCGTTGCGCAAAGGCCCGGCGTCCAGCACCTCGAAGCCGAGCGCGGCGACCAGCGCGATGACCTGCGGCTTGGCTTTGGCATCGTCGCCGGCGACGAACATCACCGACTTGACGCCGTGAAAAACCGGATCGGCCATGTTGGCGAAGCCGGTGGTGTTGAGCGTCTTGAACACCGCGGCGCCCGTGGCCCAGCCCTGCACCTTCTCGCCGGCGGAAATGCTGTGACCAAACTCGAGACCGAGGCCCTCCGGCCCCATGGCCAGCGGATTGGTCGCGTCGAGCATGATCTTTCCTCGCAAGTCGCCCATGGAGCGGACCGCCGCTTCGGCGGCATTCCACGGCGTCGCCAAGACGATGATCTCGGCGAAGGTCGCCGCCTCCGCCGCCGTGCCGGCGCGCGCCTTGCCGCCGAGCGTGCGCAGCAGCGCCTGCGTCTTGTCCGAATTCGGGTTGGTGACGCCGAAGCAGATATCATGCCCCGCCTTCCGCGCCCAGGCGGTGCCGAGCGTCCCGCCGACACTACCGGCGCCGATGATGGCAAGTTTCATCGCAGCTCACTCCTTGCTCGCAAATCTCTCCCTTGTGGCAGAGCGCGTTAAACCCGCTTTCGCCTACACCATCACCTTGCCTTCCTCGGTGATGGCGTCCTCGACGCGCGTCGCCGCGTCACCGAGCAGCATCTCGTTATGGGCACGGCCGGAGGGGATCATCGGGAAGCAGTTTTCCGCCGGATCGACCACGCAGTCGAACAACACCGGCTTCTTCACCTCGATCATCTCGCGGATCTTCTCGTCGAGTTCGCCCGGACGCTCGCAGCGGATGCCATGCCCGTGATAGGCCTCGGCGAGCTTGACGAAATCGGGCAACGCTTCGGTGTAGGAATGGGCGTAACGCCCGCCATGCAGCAATTCCTGCCACTGCCGCACCATGCCCATGTAGCGGTTGTTGATGATGAAAATCTTGACCGGCAGCTCATACTGCACGGCCGTCGATAGTTCCTGCATGGTCATCAGCACCGAGGCCTCGCCGGCAATGTCGATGACCAGCGAATTCGGGTGCGCAAGCTGCACGCCGATCGAAGCCGGCAGTCCGTAGCCCATGGTTCCCAGCCCGCCCGAGGTCATCCAGCGGTTTGGCTCCTGGAACTGGTAGAACTGCGCCGCCCACATCTGGTGCTGGCCGACCTCGGTCGTGATGTAGACGTCGCGGTCCTTGGTCAGCTGATAGAGGCGCTGGATCGCGTATTGCGGCTTGATGACCTCGTTCGAATTGCGGAAGGCGAGCGAGTTCTTTGCCCGCCATTTTCCGATCTGCGCCCACCAGGCTTCGAGCGCCTTCTTGTCGGGGACGGCGGCGCTCTGCCGCCACAGCCGCACCATGTCCTCGAGCACATGCGCGCAATCGCCGACAATGGCGAGGTCGACCTTGACGTTCTTGTTGATCGAGGACGGATCGATGTCGATGTGGATTTTCTTCGAGCCGGGCGCAAAGGCATCGAGCCGGCCGGTGATACGGTCGTCGAAGCGCGCGCCGACGGCGATCATCAGATCGCAATCGTGCATCGACCAGTTGGCCTCCCAGGTGCCGTGCATGCCGAGCATGCCCAGCCATTGCCGATCGGCGGCGGGAAAGGCACCGAGCCCCATCAGCGTCGAGGTGATCGGAAAGCCGGTGAGTCTGACGAGCTCGCGCAGGAGATCGGACGCGGCACGGCCGGAATTGATCACGCCGCCGCCGGTATAGAACAGCGGCCGCTTGGCGGCCGCCATCATGTCGATCGCCTCTTTGATCTTGTCGAGGTCGCCCTTGACCTTCGGCCGGTAGCCGCGATGCTGGAATTCCCTCGGCTTGGCATATTCGCCCTTGGCGAATTGAATGTCCTTGGGGATGTCGACCACGACCGGGCCCGGCCGCCCACTGGCGGCAATATGGAACGCCTCGTGCAGCGCGCGCGGCAGGTCGGCGATGCTTTTGACCAAATAATTGTATTTGGTGCAGGGCCGGGTGATGCCGACGGTGTCGCATTCCTGGAAGGCGTCGTTGCCGATGAGGTGCGTCGGCACCTGCCCGGTGATGACAACGAGCGGAATCGAGTCGCACAATGCGTCGGTCAGTCCGGTGACCGCATTGGTGGCGCCGGGCCCTGAGGTGACCAGCACGGTGCCGACCTTGCCGGTCGAGCGCGCATAGCCTTCGGCGGCGTGCACGGCACCCTGTTCGTGCCGCACTAGAATGTGCTGCACTTTGTCCTGATGGAACAGAGCGTCGTAAATCGGCAGCACGGCGCCGCCGGGATAGCCGAAAATATGCTCCACGCCCTGATCGGCGAGCGCCGCTATGACCATTTCCGCGCCGGTCATTTCCGTCATGGCTTGCTCCGCTTGATTTATCGCCTTGAGTCGTTGAGGAAATAAAAAAGGGGCTGAAAAGCCCCTGAACTATGCACCGCCTCCACACGCGGGTGGGTTCATCCACCCTCGGCGGTGCGCCTTCCTACGAGAACCAGCGAGATAATGACGAAAGTTCGCACGAGACGTGCCCTTTTGCTCACCACCAATTTATATGCGGTGCCGCATGCGGTCAAGCAAAATGCCAGCAAGTGCCTTTATTTCTGCCTCTGTCGCCCGATCGGGTCCGGCCTGCTCGCCGCTTCCAGCGTTAACGGATGCGGCGGCAACAGCCGCGCTGCCGGCCGTTATTGCCACAGCTCAGCCGCGATTTCGCGCCGGCGCGGCCCGCAAATCGCCCTTGCCGGGTGCTCTATTCGGCGCAGTTTCTGGCGGCGCGCACGTCAAGCGTGGCGTCGGCGGCTTTCTCCGCTGGAGGGAGGCATGGCTGCAGGAGGGTTGCTTAAAAAATCCTTGCGCCGCACCGCGGCCGGACTTTACGCCGTCCTTGCGCTGATGGCCGTCTTGGTGGCGTCGGCCGAGGCAACGCCCCAGCCAGCCGGGGCGCCCAACTCGACCGACGCCATACTCAAATGGATCAACGCCTATCGCGCCAAGCCCCAGCCCGACGGTCTGCCGACCCTGGTGCGTATGCTGAGCGATCTGCAGGCGTTCAAGGACGCCGAAACTTCCGGCGCCTATGTCGGCTTCATCGCCGGCGTCATCAGCGCCAATCCCGACCGCGCGGCTGCCCTCGTCGCCAGAATGCTGCCGATCGCGCCGGGCGATCATTGGGTGCTGGTGCGCGCCATCGCCTATTCCGGTCTGCCGAACTGGCGGGAGCTGCTTGCCACCTTCGTCGATCGCATGCCGACGCGGCGCGCGATGGTCGACAAATATCTCGACGGCAAGCTGCCGACGCTTGATCAGATCGTCTATCGGCCGGAAAAGCCGGGCATGCTCGACAAGATCGAGCACGTGCTGACGTTCGGCACAAGCGGCAAGAAGAAGGAGGTGGCGATCGAGCCGAGCCCCGAGCTGATCGACGTGCTGTGGGGGTATTATCTCGCCACCGGCGCCTATCAGCCGATCGAACGCATCATCAAGCTCCTGCCGCTCGCCAACGACCGGGACAACGTCGACAATCTCACCACCGGCAGCGCCGCCAAATTCACTCTCGCCAGCAACGCCGTGCGCGACCTCAAACTGCTCGCCATGCTCAAATCGGCGGTAAAGAAACAGCCCGCGGACGTCGCCGCGGTGCTCAACGACGTGATCGAGACCGCGGAGACGGTCGACACCGCGCGCATGCGCAAGGAGTCGCTCGCCGCGATCGACGAGCTCAAGCAGAAGGGCCCGAACTCGAAGCGCGACCTCGCCGGCTGGGGCCAAGTCGGCCAGGGCGCACTGTCTATGGGCTGCGTGGTGGCGGCGGCCACGGGTCAGATCGAGCTGGGCCTGCCTTGCGTCATCGGCGGCGCCGTCTATTCCGCCGGACTGCAATACATGTCGCATTAGAGCATGATCCGAAAGTGGGAACGCCGATTTTCAAGATCAGGCTCCAACGGAAATAAGCGGAAGACGATCGCCATCACCCGGAGAGCGCGCGCAACTGGGCCTCGATCGCGGCGAGCGCCTTCTTCGGCTCGACCCAGGCGAACTCGGGAAGCTGATTGCGGAACCACGTCGCCTGCCGCTTGGTGTATTGGCGGGTGTCGCGCTTCGACTCCTCGATCGCCCGCGGCAGCGCAATCTCGCCCTTGAGGTGACGAATGAGCCAGGGCACGCCATGCGCCTTCATCGCCGGCAGATCGGGGTCGAGGTTGCGCGCGGCGAGAAGGCGCACCTCCTCGATTGCTCCGGCGGCGATCATGCCCTCGAAGCGCACCTCGATGCGGCGGAACACCTCGTCGCGATCAGGCGCGAGAAAGACCTTGGCGGCGCGGGCGGCATCGAAGGCGGGGGGTGCGTCCGCCTCATGCCAGTCGAGGAGCGAGCGGCCGGTCGATAGAATGACTTCGAGCGCGCGCGTGATGCGGGCGCGGTCGCCGGGCATCAGCCGCGCCGCGGCGGCGGGATCGCGGCGCTGCAGCTCAGCGTGCAGCGCCGCAATGCCGTCGCTGGCAAGCCGCGCGCGCACCCGTTCGCGAATCTCGGCCGAAATCGGCGGCACGGCCGCGAGCCCGCGGGTGAGCGCATTGAAGTAGAGCCCGGTGCCGCCGACGATAATGGCCGTGCGCCTGGAGCGTTTTATCGTCTCGAGCGTGGCCGCCGCCTCCGTCCGCCAGCGGCCCACGGAATAATTCTCCGCCGCGTCGATGTGTCCGTAAAGTCGGTGTGGCGCGCGTTTTGCCTCCTCCGGCGTTGGCCGCGCGGTGATGATGCTCAGGTCGCGGTAGACCTGCATGGAATCGGCATTGATGATCGTGCCGCCGCGTTTTTCGGCCAGCGCCAGCGCCAGCGCCGACTTACCGCTAGCGGTCGGGCCGGCAATGAGGACGACCTCGGGCTCGCTCACGGGGTTGACGTAATGCGTATTTGCACGAATTAAAATCCCGCACGGGAGAGAGGCCACTTGACCCTGATAAAACCTTTCCGCGCGTTGCGGCCGGCGCCGGGACGCGCGGCGGAAATCCTGGCGCCACCCTATGACGTGCTTTCCAGCGCCGAGGCGCGCGAGCTTGCCAAGGGCAAGCCGTGGAGCTTCCTCCACGTCTCCAAGGCGGAGATTGATTTAGATCCGACGACCGACCCTTATGACCGCGCGGTTTACGCAAAGGCCGCGGAGAATTTGCGGCGCATGATTACCGCCGGCGTGCTCAAGCGCGACGACAGGCCGTACTACTATGTCTACCGGCTGACCTGGCAAGGCCGCGTCGAGACCGGCCTCGCGGCGATCGCTTCGCTTGCCGCCTACGCCGAGAACCGCATCCGCAGGCACGAATACACGACGCTCGCCAAGGAAGACGATCGCGTGTGCCAGATCGAGGCCGTCAACGCGCAGACCGGTCCGGTCATGATCGCCTATCCGACGGCGCCTGAGATCGACGCGGTGCTGGCGCGCGCCGCCGCCGGCAATCCAGCGGTCGACGTCAGCACCGCCGGGGTGCGCCATCAGCTTTGGGTGATCGACGACGACGCGACGATCGCAGCGCTCACGCGCGCGGTCGACGCCTTGCCCGCTCTCTACATCGCCGACGGCCACCATCGCTCGGCGGCGGCAGAGCGCGTCGCGCAGGCGCGAGGCGAGAACGGCCGCGGCTATTTCCTGGCGGTTCTCTTTCCGCAACACGAGATGACCATCCTCGACTACAACCGCGTGCTGCGCGACTTGAACGGGCACAGCGCGGACGAGCTTCTCGCCGAAATCCGTCGCCGCTGCGCAGTCGAGGCAAGCGACAAGCCGGTACGGCCGGCGCAAGCGCGCGAGTTCGGCATGGTTCTCGCCGGCCGCTGGTACCGTCTGACGCTGCCCGCCGAGCGCGTCGGCGCGCGCGGGCAGTCCGACGATCCGGTCGCCCGGCTGCCGGTGACGCTGCTTGCGCGCAACATTATCCAGCCTATTTTCGGCATCACCGATCCGCGCACCGACAAGCGCATCGACTTCGTCGGCGGCGGCCGCGGGCTTGGCGAGCTGGAGCGGCTCGTCGCCTCAGGCAGGATGGCGGCGGCGTTCGCGCTCTACCCGACGCAGATGCGCGACCTCATGGCGGTCGCCGATGCCGGCGCGGTCATGCCGCCAAAATCCACCTGGTTCGAGCCCAAGCTCGCCGACGGCATGGTCAGCCACGTGCTCGATTGAGTAGCCCTCACCTGCCTGCCCTATTCGGGTGGCTGAGCCGAGCGATTCTGCGCGGCAACCTGCATTCATCCTTCTCGCGATGCAGCTTGCGAAGAATGAAAGAACTTCCACCATGAACCTCGTCTCCGGCGGACAATCGGGCGTTGACCGCGCCGCGCTCGACGCGGCGATCGCGCGCGGCGTTGCTTACGGCGGCTGGTGCCCCAAGGGCGGCTGGGCCGAGGATTTTCCCGCGCCGCCCGGACTATTGGCGAAGTATCCGCGGCTCAAGGAGACGCCGCTCGCTGATCCGGCACAGCGGACGGAATGGAACGTGCGCGACGCCGACGCGTGTCTGATCATCGTCGACGCCGACGGATTGCAGGTATCCGAGGGAACGATATTGGCGCGCGACTTGGCGCACCGTTATCGCAAGCCGCTCTTGATCGTGAAGCTCGACGATGCGGAGGGCCTCGCGCGGGCCGCGCTCTGGTTGCGCGTACAGCAGGGAAGGCACGGCAGTAATCTCAAACTCGCCATTGGCGGGCCGCGCGAGAGCGAAGCACCCGGCATCTATGCCCGCGCCCAGGCGTTCATCGGCGGCTTGCTGGGCTGAGTCGATGGAACGAGAGACCGGGTGAGGGCGGCGGCGCTTCTTTCGCTGTCGGACCGGCGCCGCGCGTAACGACGCCCGCGGAGTATCCGCCGCGACCTTGTGCGGCCTTCGTCCGCTCCTCATTTAGCGTTAAGCTTCCGGCGCGACTCAGCCGCAACTTGCAAAGCCGCAATAGACCCATGCGCCAATATCTCGATCTGATGGAACGCGTGCTCACCGAGGGCGTGGAAAAACGCGACCGCACCGGCGTCGGTACGCGCTCGATCTTCGGCCATCAGACGCGCTTCGATCTCGCCCGCGGTTTTCCGCTCCTGACCACCAAGAAGCTGCACTTCAAATCCATCGTCTATGAGCTGCTCTGGTTCCTGCGCGGCGACACCAACATCAAATATCTCAACGAGCACGGGGTGAGGATCTGGGACGAATGGGCCGACGCCAACGGCGACCTCGGCCCGATCTACGGCCGGCAATGGCGCTCCTGGCCGGCGCCGAACGGAAGCAGCATCGACCAGATCGCGAATGTTTTGAGCGAAATTCAAACGAACCCGGCGTCGCGCCGCTTGATCGTCACCGCCTGGAACCCGGCGGAGAATGACCGCATGGCGCTGTCGCCGTGCCACTGCCTGTTCCAGTTCAACGTTGCCGAGGACGCGCTGTCGTGCCAGCTTTATCAGCGCTCCGCCGATGTCTTTCTCGGCGTGCCGTTCAACATCGCCTCCTACGCGCTGTTAACGCTGATGGTCGCGCAGGTCACCGGCCTCAAGCCCGGCGTGTTCGTCCACAGCTTCGGCGACGCCCACCTCTACCTCAATCACCTCGAACAGGCGCGACTGCAGCTTACGCGCAGCCCGCGGCCGCTGCCGAGGCTGCGGCTGAACCGGGCGATGAAGGACTTATTTGCGTTCCGCTATGAGGATTTTGCGCTCGAAGGCTATGAGCCGCACCCGCACATCAAGGCGGCGGTGGCGGTGTGATGGCTTCAACCGTCTTTCGCGGGGAGGCGAAGCGCGACGCTCGCAATCCATGAGCATTGCTGAGCATCGAATCCGAAGGCACGGCTTCGCCTTGTTCCGGAACGACGCGCGGTGATTTGCACACCCGACATCCTTCTCCTCGCTGCCGTATCCGAAAACGGCGTGATCGGCCGCGGCAATTCGCTGCCGTGGCGGCTCAAATCGGACCTGCAGCATTTTCGCGCCTTGACCATGGGCAAGCCGGTCGTGGTCGGCCGCAAGACTTATCAGTCGATCGGCAAGCCGCTGGCCGGTCGCACCATGATCGTGGTGAGCCGCGACCGCACCTTCGCGGCGCGCGGCATTGTGGCGGCACCTAGCCTCGCAGCGGCCTTCGCAGCGGCGTGCGGCGACGCATTGCGCCGGGGCACCGACTCGATCATCGTCGCCGGCGGCGCCGACATCTACGCTCAGTCCTTGCCGTTGGCCTCGCGTCTCGTCATTACTGAAGTGCATCGGCGCGTTGCCGGCGACACCCTCTTTCCCGCGATCGATCGCAAAGTGTGGCGCGAGATCGCGCGCGAGGAGCATGCGCCGGCCGCGGACGACGATGCCGCTTTCGCCCTCGTCACCTATGAACGCCGAATGGCCGGCGCGTTCGCAAACTAGGGAAAGCCGAGCCCGCGCGCCGGCGCAAGGAGCGCGGCGTCGGCGTGCGTTGCAAGGGGCTGCGCACTCCCTTATATCCCCCGCACCAGGCCCGGCCGGGTTGGCCCGGCGGTGAGGAGAGATTATTCGATGCCGTGGAGCAACCAGTCCGGCGGCCCCTGGGGTTCGGGACCGCGCGGCCCCTGGGGCTCGGGCCCGCAGCAACAAGGGCCGCGGCCGCCCGACCTCGAAGAATTGCTGCGCCGCAGCCAGGACAGATTGCGCAGCGTGCTGCCGGGCAATCTCGGCGGCCGCGGCATCGCACTGATCGCGCTCGCCGCGGTCGCGCTCTGGGGCTTTTCCGGCTTCTTCAAAGTCGAGCCCGAAGAAGTCGGCGTGGTGCTCCGTTTCGGCAAGTTCGTCCGCGAGGTGCAGCCGGGGCTCAACTATCACCTGCCCTATCCGATCGAGACCGCGCTGACGCCGCAGGCGCTGCACGTCAACAAGATCGACATCGGCATGCGCCCGGTCGAGGACATGCGTCGGGGGACCTCGGTGCGCGAGGTGCCGGAGGAAAGTCTGATGCTCACCGGGGACGAGAACATCGTCGACGTCGATTTCTCGGTGTTGTGGCGAGTCAAGCCGAACGGCGTCGGCGATTATCTGTTCAACA
>DATHCD010000051.1:0-119559 GCA_035319735.1 Xanthobacteraceae bacterium
CGAGATGTACCTTGAGGAGGTGAAATCGCCGGCGGAATCGAAATATCCGTTCGACTATTTCAAGATTCTGGCGACCATTCCGGCCGAACAGGCCTTCCGGCCGCTCAAGGACGGCGGCTGTCCGCTGGTGCACGATTGAGCCAGCGGGATTTCGACGAAGGGCGGCCGGTTGCGGGACTTGCGGCCTGCGACTCCCTTCCCTAATTCATTCGGCAGAGGATCGCCGAGGACGGGGACGCGGCCATGAAGGAACTCAAGCTCGTCGCGCTCGACAAGGACGACATCGAAGTCGTTTCCGCGCATGTGCAGGACGGCTTGGTCAAGATTGCGGACATAAGCTGGCAGCCGCGCGAACGCCGGTTCGTGATGGCGCTCAACCGCTTCGATTGGATGAACGCGGCCGACGCCCGGGATGCCAGACGCGGCGCGCCGGACTACCGACGCTGCCGCGCCGTGCTGCGCTTCGAGCGGGTGCTCGCCTGCAAGTGCCGCAAACTCGACCAGACGAACAGGGACGCACTGCTCAATCTCCTCGCCGTCGAATTCGCCGAGCGCGATCCGCCTTCCGGGACGATCACCCTGACCTTCTCCGGCGGCGGTCTCATTCGTCTCGAGGTCGAGTGCTTGGAGGCCGAGCTCGCCGATCTCGGCGAAGCCTATTCGGCGGCGTCGTGCCCGGATCACTTTGCCGGCGATCGGACAACGGTATAATTGTCATCTCGGAATCAGCAAAAGCGGAAAAGCCGGTTTTCGGAAAAGATTCTGCTCCGCTAAGGATAACCAGAGCGCAATCGATTCAACCGGAAGCGATGGCGCTCTAAGCCGTTCGCGGCCGCCGTGCCGGCGACATAGCGAAGAGCCTCATCAGCACGGTGATGATGGCCAGCGTCGCCGCATAGACAATTAGCTGCATCGCGGTCGGCTGGTCGACGTAACCGATCAGCGTGTGCAAGGCGCGGCCGAGATAGCTTCCATCGCTCAGGATCCAGGACGTATCCCAGACCGTCTGGTCGAGCGCGGTGAGAATATTGGCCTGTTCGAGGAAGGCGATTGCCTGCGCCGCCATGCCGGCGGCCAATAATGCAATCAACGTGCTGGTCACGCTGAATAGGTATCGCGTGGGAATGGTAATGAGCCCGAGATAGGTCAACAGGCAAACGAGCGCGCCAAGCACGAGCCCGGTGGCTCCGCCGACCACCATGCCGATGCCGGCCCCGCCTTCCGCCGCCGCCACCCCGTAGAGAAACAGTACGACTTCGGAGCCCTCGCGCAGCACCGCGATCGCCACCACCACGGCGAGCGCGGCAAGCGATTTCGAACCCGCGACCACGGCCTCGCCGGCGGCGCGCATCTCGGCGGCAAGCTCGCGGCCATGCCGCGCCATCCACACATTATGCCAGCCGAGCATCAGCACTGCGAAACTGAGAATGCCGGCATTGAACAGCTCCTGGCCGTTGCCGCCGAACAGCTCTGACAATCCGCCGGTGAACAATGCCACCACGCAGGCGCCGAGCACGCCGGCGACGCCGCCGCCCGCGACCCAGAACCCGCGTCCGGCGACGCCCGAGGTCACCGCCATGACGATGCCGACAATCAACCCGGCCTCGAACACTTCACGAAAGACGATCAACAGCGAAGGCAGCATGCACACCTCACGGCAAAAAGTCAGGGCACGACCAGGAAACCCTGCGTCTGCCGGTGGAAGTCGTCGAAGAAATTGTAGCGGCCCGGCGCAAGCGCGCGCACGTGCACGGTTGCCTCGCCGCCGGCGGCGATCACCTTTTCGAAATGCAGCTCACTGCTTTCGAATTCGGCGGCAATGGAGTCGAGATTCTTGACCCGGAACGTGATCGGCTTGCCGGCCGGAGCATGCACCTCGGCGGGCTCGAACTGATGATCCTTGATCGTGAGCGACAGCGTCACGGTGTCGTCGGCGCGCGCGAGCGCGGCGCCAAGCACCAGCGCCGATGCCAGCACCGTCGCCGTGCGCCGCGTTAAGCTTTCCCTTGTCAACAGTCTCTTGATCATGACCAGCAATAGAACCGTTGGCCAACAACAGACTCTTTGTCAATTGCAGGATCAAATATTAGAATTGTTATAATACAAGAGAACTGATATTGAATCGGTTGAACGCGACGTTTCGACTTCGTCATGGCCGGGTCGGGTTTCCCGCCGCGTAGCGCGGCGGGGTGCCCCGTGTCCCGGCCATCCACGTCTTTGCCCATCTTAAGGCTTCCGCCGCGGGGAAGGTATAAGGAATGGGCGGGGCGTGGTTGCCGGCGACAAGCCCGGGCATGATCGGCCCCGGACAGCGCACAGGACCCCGATGGCCATCCGCCTCGACATCCGCGCCGGTGATTTTGCGCAAAAATTCCGCGCCTTTCTCGATACCAAGCGCGAGACGGCGGCCGATGTTGAAACGGCGGTGCGCGCTATTGTCGCCGATGTTATCGCCCGCGGCGATCGCGCGCTCAAGGAGTACACGCGAAAATTCGACCGTTTCGACTTGGACGGCATCGGTTTGCGAGTGACGCCGCAGGAGATCGCGGCGGCGCTTTCGGCCTGCGGGCGCGACGCGCTTAAGGCGCTCGAACTTGCCCGCGACCGCATCGAAGTTTTTCACCGTCGGCAAGTGCCGCAGGACGATCGCTTCACCGACGCGCTTGGCATCGAACTCGGCTCGCGCTGGACGGCGATCGAGGCGGTCGGACTGTACGTGCCGGGCGGCACCGCCGCTTATCCCTCCTCGGTGCTGATGAATGCAGTGCCGGCCAAGGTCGCGGGCGTGCCGCGCCTGGTCATGGTGGTGCCGGCGCCGGGTGGCGATGTGCCGCCGCTCGTGCTCGCGGCGGCGAAAATCTCGGGCGTCGATGAGATTTTTCGCATCGGGGGCGCGCAGGCGATCGCGGCGCTCGCTTACGGCACCGAAACCATCGCGCCGGTCGCCAAGATCATCGGCCCCGGCAACGCGTACGTCGCTGCGGCCAAGCGCGTCGTGTTCGGCAAGGTCGGCATCGACATGATCGCCGGACCTTCCGAGGTGCTGATCCTCGCCGATCGGACCGGCAATGCGGACTGGATCGCCGCCGATCTCCTGGCGCAAGCCGAGCATGACGCGAGCGCGCAGGCCATCCTTATCACCAACAGCGAAGAACTGGCCGGCGTGGTCGAGCGCGCGATCGCAATTGCGCTCAGGCAATTGTCGCGTGAAAAAATCGCCAGCGCATCATGGCGCGATTTCGGCGCCATCATCCTCGTGCGCGATCTCGACGAGGCGCCAGCACTGGTCGACGCCATTGCGCCCGAGCATCTGGAAATTGCGACGGCGGACGCCGATCGGCTGGCCCGGCGCATCCGCAATGCCGGCGCGATCTTCGTCGGCGCACACACCCCTGAGGCGATCGGCGATTACGTGGCCGGGTCGAACCACGTGCTGCCGACGGCGCGCTCGGCGCGGTTTTCCTCCGGCCTCGGCGTGCTCGATTTCATGAAGCGCACCTCGATCCTCAAATGCGGGCCGGAGCAACTGCGCGCGCTTGCCGACGCCGCAATCACGCTGGCGACGGCCGAAGGCCTCGACGCCCATGCCCGCTCTATCGCCATTCGGCTCAACCGCTGATGGACCGCGCCGACCGCGATAAGGACGAAACCGGCCGCCTCGTGGCCGTGATGCTCGATGAAACGTCGATCGGGCGGGCGAACCGCGACATCGAGCACGAGCGCGCGGTCGCGATCTACGATCTCATCGAGGAGAACAGCTTCCGGCCGATCGGCCATGTGGGCGGGCCCTATGCGCTGAACCTCGCCATCACCGGCAATCGCCTGGTGTTCGATATCCGCGACACCGACGGCGCGCCGGTGATTGCGCACCTGCTTTCGCTGGCACCGTTCAGCCGCATCGTGAAGGACTATTTCACGGTCTGCGACAGCTATTACGCCGCCATTCGCACGGCGACGCCGGACCGCATCGAGGCGCTCGACATGGGCCGCCGCGCCCTGCACGACGAGGGCTCGCGCATTTTGATGGAGCGGCTCAAGCGCAAGATCGATCTCGATTTCGACACGGCGCGGCGCCTGTTCACGCTGGTCACGGTGCTGCACTGGAAGGGGTAAGGAGCCGCAATGCCGGCGTCCGCGACGCGACCCCTGGCAGTGCTGTTTGCTTGCGGACAAAATAGCGTACGTTCGCCGATCGCCGCCGGTCTGTTCGCGCAGATGTTCGGCCGCGGCGTCTATGTCGGCTCGGCCGGAGCGCGCAAAGGCGAGCTCGACCCGTTCGCCGTTGCGGTCATGGCGGAGATCGGGATCGACATTTCGCGGCACAAGCCCGTCACCTTCGAGGAGCTTGACGAGTGGGAGGGTCTCAATTTCGACCTCATCATCACGCTGGCGCCGGAAGCCCATCACCGCGCGCTGGAGCTGACCCGCACCAGCGCGATCGACGTCGAGTATTGGCCGACGCCGGATCCGACCGGCGTCGAGGGCAGCCGCGCGCAGCGGCTTGACGCTTATCGGCAGGTGCGCGACCAGCTGTTCGAGCGCATCCGCCAGCGTTTTTCCCCGCAGAGCACCGGCAATGAGTGACGGTTGACGGCCGCACTTTGGCGCCAACTTCGGCAGTTGTGGAGCGGCCGATGATCCGCTAGGTTCCGCGCAACTTGCACGGACGCACGGCGCCGCGGCCGTGAGCCAGTAATGCCGGATAGCGAATGGCGAAGGAAGAACTTCTGGAATTTCCCGGTGTCGTCACCGAGCTGCTTCCAAACGCCACGTTCCGCGTCAAGCTTGAAAACGATCACGAGATCATCGCCCATACCGCGGGCCGCATGCGCAAGAACCGCATCCGCGTCCTTGCCGGCGACAAGGTTCTGGTGGAGATGACGCCCTACGACCTCACCAAGGGTCGCATCACCTATCGCTTCAAGTGATATCGACCGCCGAATTATCCGCTGCATCGCGTTGCCTCCCCGGCGCGGCCGCGCCCGGCTCTGACCGGAGGGCGGGCGCATGATCGGGCGGCCGAAATTCGTGCTCGCCTCCGGCTCGCCGCGCCGCCTCGCGCTCATCAATCAGGCCGGCATCGAGCCCGACGCGCTACGTCCGGCCGACATCGACGAGACGCCGAAGCGGGGCGAATTGCCGCGCGCCTGCGCCACGCGGCTCGCCCGCGCCAAGGCCGAGGTGGCGCTTGCCATGGTGCGGCTCGACGAGGAACTCAAGGGCGCCTTCATCGTCGCCGCCGACACGGTGGTCGCCGTCGGCCGCCGCATCCTGCCCAAGGCCGAGCTGCTCGACGAGGCGGCGCAATGCCTGCGGCTTCTTTCCGGTCGCAACCATCGCGTCCACACCGCGGTGTGCCTGGTGACGCCGCGCGAGCACTTCCGTCAGCGCCATGTGGAGACGCGCGTGCGCTTCAAGCGCCTGTCGGACGAGGACATCGAGGCCTACCTCGCCTCCGGCGAGTGGCGCGGCAAAGCGGGCGGCTACGCGGCGCAAGGGGTCGCGGGCACCTTCATCGTCAAGATCGTCGGCTCTTATTCCAACGTCGTCGGCCTGCCGCTCTACGAGACGATGTCGCTCCTGGGCGGCGAGGGCTACCCGATCCATTTCGGCTGGCTCAACGCGCTGTGAGGCGGGGTCGCCGGAAGAGGCGACGCCTGGCGCTCTTTGGCCCGCGCCCCATATCTTGCCCATGCCCGCCCCGCAACCGCGCAAGGCTTGCCCGATCTGCGGCAAACCCGCCGCCGAGGCGTTCCGGCCGTTCTGCTCGCGGCGCTGCGCCGACGTCGACCTCAACCGCTGGCTCTCCGGCGTCTACGCGGTGCCGGTGACCGAAGACGAGGAAGAGGACGAGCGGCGCGAGGAAAGCGGCGAAGAGGTGCGTTGACGCCCGGCAATGGTCTCTCCCTGCCATGGAGACGTGAAGAACGTTGTGGCCGCAGCAGCGCGGTCTCGCCGGCGACATTGCCGATTCTGGACAGTCGGAAACCGAGCCACTATAACCGCCGCGCTCTCGCGGGCGCGCGCTGCGCGTTGCCCTCGGCGAGCGCACGTGATGGGCCCAGGTAGCTCAGTCGGTAGAGCACTGCACTGAAAATGCAGGTGTCGGTGGTTCAATTCCGCCCCTGGGCACCAAAGCCTTTTCAAGTTATTGATATAAACTGCTTTTTCGAGATTTTGTCCCACTCGCGAAAAAAGTGGGACACGCTTTTGGTTCATCATCGCTCTTGCCGGCGAGCGAAATCATGGCTGAGCTTGCAGAAGGAGAGGCAAACGCGTCCGATGCGGCCCGTCCGCTGTGTTGGATTTGCAATCGCAACGAAGCAAATTCGGGCGAGCACAAAACAAAGCGAAGTGACCTCCTCGCCGTACTGGGAAAGCCGACGCAAGAAGAACCATTTTACTTTCATGATCTAGAGCGGCGAAATCGCCCAGTTGGAAGTCTGAACGCAAAAATTCTCAAAGCACCAATTCGGATTTGCGCCGACTGTAACACCACGCGGACGCAGCCGCATGATCGAGCGTGGGAGCAAATGTCGGATCGGCTTCGCGCACGCCGATTCAAAGTCGGTCAATGGGTGCGCGCCAACCGAATTTTTCCGCACAACACGCGACGGGAGATGACGAATGTCCATCTTTTCTTTTTGAAGCTGTTTGGGTGCATGCTTTGTGAGGCTAAAGCGAGTGGGCACGATCTACCGATTGATATTGCCCCATTTTCGCAAGCCATTATGTCGAGCCGCACGCACCCCGAGGTGCATCTTCAATTCGGTAAGTGCGATGGCACCGTAGGCCGATCAAACCTGCACTGCTGGACGACGGCGCCGGGCAATAGCGTTATTGCCGCTTGGCTTTATGAAATCGATACCATTGCCGTCAGTGTCTTATTTGTGCAGGCGGGCCGGTTTGAGCACCGGGCCGACTTATGGCACCCAAAATCTCATACTAGCTCAAAGCGTTTCCAGATAGCGGACTTCAAGTATTCGCACCCTAGGGCTATGAGCGGCGACCAGAAGGACGCGGCGGCACAACCGGCGAATTCGTGATTCCAAGC
The DNA here is from genome assembly GCA_035319735.1 of Xanthobacteraceae bacterium. GTDB lineage: Bacteria > Pseudomonadota > Alphaproteobacteria > Rhizobiales > Xanthobacteraceae > BOG-931. The sequence goes on from DATHCD010000051.1 coordinate 7,055, forward strand.
ATGTGCATGGTACTCGCGGCTAATCGCTGTTGATCGGCCTTGGCCGTGTACTTCTCAGCTTCGTTGAGCGTATCCCAACCGAAGATCCAGGATCGGTTGATGCAGTGCTCGGGTTTCAATCGTTCCCAACTGGAATCAACGCTTCTGATGCGTGAGCGGATAAACGTAAGTCCCGGAATCGGTGCGACGGTCAACTCACTTGATAAACTTTATAGCCAGGGATGCCGATGCTCGCGCCGTCAAACGACACCTCTGTCGCGCGTTCTAGCCATTTTACGTGAATTAATTCGTAGAGCCGGCGCCCAATTCTGAATTCGTTCGGGCGACCGCTCTTCTCGATCTTGCATGCTCGGTTCAGTGCATCGCTTGCGACTTCTGCTTGCGAAAATCCGGTCGGGGGGATTTCGACATGTCGAGTTTGTGCCGGCCCGTAGTCAGCGCCGATGCGAATCTTGAGCGGATAGAGCCCCGCCTCTTGCAAGGCCGGATTCACAGAGTCGCGCAAAACTACGAGGAGCGACAAACCCAAATCGATAGCGGCGTCACACTGACATGTGAAAGCCGGATAATCAACAAGAGCAATGAAGCCATCGCCAGTCGGAGTTAAGACTGCGCCGTTGAACTGGCCAACAACAGTGCCAAGTTACGAAACAATATCGCATATGCTCTGTCAAAAGCTTCGGGATCAGACCTTCGCTGTGTGCTGCTACCGCAGACATCGATGGAGAGAAAAGCGATATCGCGAGGTCGCGGATTATCCTCGAACCGCTTGTGAGGCATCGCCTGTTCTGCGGGTGGGCTATATCGACCTGTGCGAAGGCTCTCTGCAATTGCGGTACGCCGACCAGAAGCATACTCCGGCGTCGATTTGATCGTTGGCGATAGGGCAAACAGTGGAAGGCCGCGCGTCTGCCGAACCATGCACTCATTCATTTCATCGACAGGAATGAGGTGCTTAAGGTACTTGTCGAAGTAGCATTTTTCGCCGTTGTGCTCCACGATCGTATAACGCCGAGCATCTGGCACGAGGGCAAAATAGGCTGTTCGGGTCCGGTCATCAGTGCGCACAGTTTCCACAGTAAAATCCATGCGACATTTGGTGCCAAGGTCAGAATCTTGGTTGATCGTCTCCATGGCGCTTCCAATTCCGCCGAATCTTCTAACCTGTCCCAAAAATAGCCCGATAGTGGCACGTCTCAGTGACGTAGATCACAATCGCCGGCCATTTGCAGCATTTACCGCTTCCACGATTCGGTCCATTGGAGCAAGTCCGTTGCAGCGTTCCGTAGCTGGTGGGACAATATTGAAAATATCCATTGAGACTTAACGGTGCGCTTGGCAAAGGCGGGACACGCTAAAGCATTGAAAATAGGAAGAAGTTTAGCGCCGCCCCTGGGCACCACCACAAGGATTCGGACCTGAAAATCGGGGAGCTGATGATTTGAGCTCACCTCGAACGCAGCCGGATATAGAAGAGCGTCTGCGCGTCAGTACGAAGGGATTGTGACTATCCCCAAGACAGCTAGATTTAATATTCGCGCGGCAGAACGGGCTAACTTTCCTCGCTATGGTTGCGTTGGCTTACTTCTCGGGTGCTTAGTTTATTGCGGGCAATTCTGCCTTATGCCTGCCTGCACCGACCCGGAACCTTGCCTATGCGCCGCTCTCGTCTGATCTCTGGCTTCGCCGTCGGCGTGACGCTAGTCGCAATCGCCCTGGTGCGGCCGGATCGGCCGTTTCTGATCGGCGTCGGCGCGGTCGCGCACGATCTTTGTTCCGCGGCTTTCGTCTCCGGGCTCGATCCAAAGCAAGTCTTCGCCGACAGTCTGGCGCCGCGCGCCGGGTTGCGCCTGATCGCGCCGGCGATCACCTATGATGTCGACCGGGGCGCGCATGCAGTGACCGCGCGGCTCGCCGGAGTGCTGCGGCAGCGTGCGATTTATTACCAAGGGCTGGGCTGCGTCCTCATCCACGGCGCCGAACCGCAGGGGCTGCCGTCTCCTGCAGAACTCGCGGCGCTGCGGCCGGATGCGCCGCCATTGCTGCCTGAGATTGCCGGGCCGGCGGTGGTCGCGCCGATGGATCAGAAACTCAAATCGGCACTCGACCATGCCTTCGAGGAGCCTGAGCAGCCGCCATTCAGGCGGACCAAGGCGATCGTGATTGTGCACGACGGTCGCGTGATTGCCGAGCGCTACGCGCCGGGCTGGACCGTCGAGACGCCGATCCTGGGATTCTCGATGACCAAATCGGTGATCAACGCGTTCGTCGGCATTCTGGTGCGGCAGGGCCGACTCCAGACCGACGCGCGCGCACCGGTTCCAGCGTGGCAGACGCCCGGCGACCCGCGCCGCCTCATCACCATCGAAAACCTGATGCGAATGACCAGCGGCCTCGACCTCGACGAGGAAGGCGCGGGTTTCGCCAACCGCTCGGACCGAATGGTCTATCTGGCGCGCGACATGACCGAGTTTGCGGAGAAGGCGAAACTGATTGTAACGCCGGGCACGCGTTGGGCCTACTCGAGCGCCAGCACCCATATCCTTGCGCAAATCATCCGCGACACGGTTGGCGGTCGCGCCATCGACGCGCTTGGTTTTGCCCAACGCGAGCTGTTCGGTCCGCTCGGTATGCGCAGCGCCGTGATGGAGGTCGACGCGACCGGCACGATGGTCGGTTCCCATTACATGCTGGCCAGCGCCCGCGACTGGGCGCGCTTCGGCCTCATGTATCTGGATGACGGCACGGCCGGCGGCCGACGCATCCTGCCCGAGGGCTGGATCGAATTTTCCGCGCGGCCCACGCTTGGAACCGAGTATGGCGCTGGATTTTGGACCAATCGCCGCAACGCTGCGCAAGCGCGAGCGCCGGTTAATGGCAGCATGCCGCGCGACGTCTTCTTTGCCGCCGGCAATCTCGGTCAGCGTATCTTCATTCTACCATCGCAGCGCTTGGTGATCGTGCGGCTGGGCGACGCGACTGGCCCCGGCAACGACGCCCGCGGCCTCATTCGGTTGGTGCGTGAGGTGATCGGCGCCGTCGGCAACGAGACGGCTGCGAAGCAGCGCCTATGATACAACCTGAGCCGATCTGATATGAATCGGTCGTGCGCTAGTTGGCAAAGCTCACGCGCACGCAGTCTCACGCGGCGTGAATGGCGGAAAGCTTGCGCGGTTCGGGGCCGTAATAATCGCCGATCTGCACGAACGGGCGCGGTTTGGCCATGACCGAGACGAGGCAACGTGACAGCGCCTGACCGAACACCGGCTTCACCAGATAGTCGTGAACGCCAAGGCGCTCCGCTTCGGCGACGCAGGCGCTTTCACTGTGGCCGGTCAAGACGACGATGGGCACGTTCGGCTGCGGGAAAGTCCCCGGCGAGCGCACCTTCCTGACGAACTCGGCGCCGCTCATGCTCGGCATGTCCCAATCCAGCAACACGACATGGGGCACGACGGTGCAAATGGCCTCGAGGCCGCTCACCCCGTCGCCGGCCTCGAAGATCTGCTCGACCCCGATGCTCATCAGCAATGCGCGGATGACCTTGCGCATGAGATGGCGATCATCGACGATCACCACGCGGATCAGCCGCATCAACAAACCGATATTTTCGTCGGTTGCTTGCATTTGTTGAGCTTTGCGAGGCAAATGGAAGCGAGCCATTAAGCCACCGGCGCGTTAGCTTCCAGTGCGCGTGGCCGGTCGCATTTTACCGATTGCGGCGGCGGCTTGTTTACCGTGTGCTCGTCGATCAATCCTCGACAATGACGAGGTTCGGATGCTCGTTCGCGTTGAGCAGCTGGCGCAGGGCTTCGCCGCGGCTTTCCAGCACCGCGCGCTGGTTGATATAGCCCTTGTCGGTAATTTCGTTGGCATCGATCGACGGTGTGTCGCTGAGCAGCAGAAGGCGCCGGACCCGCGTTGAGGTGCCGGTATTCCCGGAATTCCAGCTCTTGAGGGCGCGGCGCACATGATCATGAATCGCCGGGTGCCGCGCCAGTTCGTCGAGATTTGTCGGTGCACCGTCGCCCAGCACCTGGCGGCAGCCGGCCGGATTGAGCCAGGCCATGATGCCGACCCAGTCGCCGCCTTCGCCGGCGATGACGGCGTCCTGCAAGACCGGCGACGCCGCTGCGAGCACGCCGACCCGCAAGGCGCCAACCCGGACCCAGGTTCCGCTCAGCAGCTTGAAATCTTCGGCGATGCGGCCGTCATAGATCAAACCCTTCGCTGGTTCGCCGGCATCGGCGAATCGCACCGCATCGCCGATCTTGTAGAATCCGTCTTCGTCGAATGCCTGCGCGGTCAAATCGGGATTGCCCCAATAGCCCGGGGTGACGTGCGGGCCCTTCACGCGCACCTCCAGCCGTTCGCCGCTCGGCAACAGCTTCAGTTCAATCCCGGGGATCGGAATACCGATCACGCCCGCCCGATCGAGCAGGAAATGCGCGGCGGTCACGGCCGGGGCGGTCTCGGTTGCGCCCCAGGACGAGGTCATCGGCACGCGCCGGCCGGTCGCGCGCACTGACGCGGCTTCGAGCCGCGACCACAGATCCTGCGGCAGCGGCGCCGCGGCGTAAAATATCAGGCGCAGGCGGGCAAAGAACGACTTGGCCAGCGCGCTGTCGGCTTCGAGATAGGGCAGCAGCGCGGCGTAGCCGGCGGGGACGTTGAAATAGACCGTCGGCGAAACCTCGGCGAGATTTCGCACGGTCTGTTCGACGAGCTTCGGCATCGGCTTGCCGGCGTCGATGTAAAGCGTGCCGGCATGGCGCAGCACGAGATGGAAATTGTGGTTGCCGCCGAACGTGTGACTCCAGGGCAACCAATCGACCAGCACAAGCTCGTCCTCGGCGAGGAACGGCCAGATCTGCGCCAACGCCTGCTGATTGGCCGTGAGCATGCCGTGGGTGTTGATCACGGCCTTGGGGATGCCGGTCGAGCCCGAAGTGAAGAGGAATTTGGCGATCGTGTCGGCGCTGATATTGGCGGCCGCCTTGTCGACCGCCCGGCCAGCGGGAGCGCTAGACAGCGCGGCGAAGGAGGTGACGTTCGGCAGATTTCCGCCATTGTGCACGGCGACGATTTCAGCCTTGAGATGGCCGAGCGCCTTGGCGAACGGCGCGGTGTCTGCGGCATAGACCAGGCCCGGCGTGAGCAGCGCCGCGATGTTCTTGAGCTGGGCGTGATCCTGACTTTGCAGCGAATACGCCACCGAAATCGGCGCGACCGGTACGCCAGCGGTGTAACCGGCAAGCGTCAGCAGGGCATGCTCGATCGAATTTCCCGAGAGGATCAGCACCGGCCGTTCGGCGCAGATGCCCCGGTCGATCAGTGACTGCGCCAGCGCGTCGACGCTGCGGCGCGCCTGTTCATAGGTCAGCGCCCGCCACTCGCCCGATTGGCCCCGCTCGGCGATGAACCGGCGGCCAGGATGCTTCTCGCAGGCGCGTCGAAATAGGCCCGCCAGGCTCGGATCGAAGGGTTCGAGCTCGCGGGCGGCGCGCAGCCGGAAGCCGCCATTGCTGAACCGGTCGCAAATCACCTCCGCCGGCGCATAAGTGATCGGCAGCAGGGCTCCCATGTCGGACGGTTGTGGCTTATTCATCGGCGGACAAGATCCCGGGCGTCCCCGTCCTGATGACGTTAGAGTTGGTGCCGGGCGCAGGCAAGAGCTTATCGCGCCGCAGCAGGGCTTTGGCCGAATTTGCCGAATGCGAAAATCGCAGATAAGACGCCACGGGATGCCGCTCGCGTGACTGAAGCCTGGGCCTGACCGGTGCCGTTCGACGTCTATCTGAATGTCGCCATCGGCGGCGTTTTGACCGGCCTGGTCTACGGCCTGATGGCGCTCGGCTTGTCGGTCATTTTCGGCGTAGTGCGCGTCGTCAATTTCGCCCATGGCGAGCTGATGACGATTGCGATGTTCATCGCGGTCGTGTCTTTTTCCTGCTTCCACCTTGACCCGCTGGTCATGCTGGTGCCGATCGCGGCGGTGTTGTTCGCCTTCGGTTACGCGCTGCAGGCTGCGCTGATCAATCGCTTCATCACCCGGCCCGAATACAGCCAATTTCTGCTGCTGGTGGCGCTGGGGATCATCGTCGCCAATTCGCTTTTGATCATCTTCGGGCCGGACGCCCGCGCGGTACAGACCGCCTATGCGTTCGACAGTTTTGCGGTCGGCCCGCTGATCGTGGATGCGGCCAAGCTCTATGCCGGCGCCGCCGCGATCCTGTTCACGGTGGCGTTGTTCGCCTTCTTCCGCTTCACGCGCCTGGGAACGGCGATCCGCGCCTGCGCCGACAACTACACCGGCGCGCTGGTGGTGGGACTCGATGTCAAGCGCCTCTACGCGCTCACTTTCGGGCTCGGCGCCGCCTGCGTCGGCGCCGCCGGCGCGATGCTGGTGCTGCTCATCGACGCGACGCCGATGCTCGGGCCGAGCTACACGCTGCTGGCCTTCGTCATCGTCATCACTGGCGGGCTTGGCTCGATGCCCGGCGCGCTGGTCGGCGGCCTGCTGATCGGGGTCACCGAGGCGATCGCCGGGTTGCTGTTCACGCCGTCGGTGAAAAGCATGTTCGCCTTCGCCATCCTTGTGCTGGTGCTGCTGTTTCGGCCGCAGGGCATCCTCGGCAGGAGGCCGGCGTGAGGGCGGGCCTGAGTGCCGGGGAGCCGCGCCGCATCGCCATTCTTCTTGCCGCGTTGCTCGCGGCATTGCTCGCCGCGCCGTGGGTCGTCAACGATTATCTGCTCACCGTCCTCATCCTCATTCTCTATTTTGCCTATACCGGCCAGGCCTGGAACGTGATGATGGGCTTTGCCGGACAGCTCTCGCTTGGTCATGCGATCTATGTCGGGCTTGCCGGCTATGTCGCGGCCATGTTGTTCACCCGGCTCGGCGTCGGCCCGTGGCTGGGTTTGCTGGCGGCGATTCCCATTGCTGCGGCCTGCGGGGCGATCATCGGGTTTCTCGCCTTCCGTTTCGGCGTTGCCGGCGTCTACTTCGCCATCCTGACCATCGCCTTCGCCGAGTTTGCCCGCATCGGTTTCGACAATTGGGGCTTCGTCAACGCCTCGAGCGGCCTGTTCCTGTCGGTCAAGCAATACGGGCACAACGATCTGTGGCAACTGCGCGGCGACCCGACGATGTTTTACTACGTGATCCTCGCCGCGAGCGCGCTGCTTTTCGCGCTCTGCCATCTGCTCATGCGCAGCCGCGTCGGCTATTTTTGGCTGGCCATTCGCGAAGATGAGGAAGCGGCGCGCGCCGTGGGCATCGATACGTTCCGCTACAAGATGTACGCGGTCATGGTTTCCGCCGCAGTCACCTCGTTTGCCGGCGTATTTTACGCGTTCTTCTACAACAATCTGTTTCCCGAGCAGGTTTTCAGCATCTCCCGGTCGATCGAGATCATTCTCGGGCCGATCATCGGCGGCGTCGGTACGCTGTTCGGGCCGATCCTCGGCGCGTTCGTGCTGACCGGTCTCGCCGAAGCGCTCAGTTCGAGCATGAGCGCCTTCGGCCTTGAGCTGCCCGGAGCGACGCAGGTGTTCTACGGCGTCTGCCTGCTCTTCGTCGTCGTGGCGCTGCCGGACGGCGTATGGCCGCCGCTGGCGCGGCGGCTCGGCGTAACGAAGCGCCAAAGATGACCGCGCTCCTGTCGCTCGATGCGGTCAGCAAGCGTTTCCGCGGCCTTCTCGCCGTCGACCATGTCAGCTTCGCCGTGCCCGAGGGCACGATCTTCGCCGTCATCGGCCCGAATGGCGCCGGCAAGACCACGCTGTTCAACATGATCGCCGGCGCCATGACGCCGGACGAGGGCTCGATCACCTTTGCCGGCAAGCCGATCGACGGCCTGCCGGCGGACGCGGTCTGCCGGCGCGGCATCGCCCGCACCTTCCAGCTGGTGCGGCCGTTTCCGGCGCTGAGCGCGGAAGACAACGTGACCATCGGCGCGTTGCTGAACCGGCATGATGTCGGCGCGGCGCAACAGCGCGCGCAGGAGCTGCTGCGGCGTCTCGACCTCTTCGACAAGCGCCATCGACGTGCCTCCGCGCTGACGCTGCCGGATCGCAAGCGACTCGAGGTCGCCCGCGCGCTCGCCACCGAGCCGCGGCTGTTGCTGCTCGACGAGGTGATGGCCGGTTTGCGGCCGACCGAGACCGATCGCATGGTCGCGATCCTGCGCGCGCTCAACCGCGACAGCGGGCTCACGATCCTGCTGATCGAGCATGTGATGCGCGCGGTCATGGCACTTGCCTCCCGCGTGCTGGTGCTCAACCACGGCACGGCGATCGCCGAGGGCGCACCGGAAGAGGTGGTGCGCGATCCCGCCGTGGTGCAGTCTTATCTCGGCGCTGAAGCGGAGTGAGGTCACTGTTTTGTCGCGGAGCGCTTCGTCTTCAAGGCGCCAACGCCGGCGTAAGGCCGGGCAAGACGGAGCCTGGCTCATTGCCAGATCGCATCAGCGGCGTCGACGACGAGTTTCAGCTTCGCGCGCTCGTCCGCTTCGGTTAGCGGATTGCCGGCGACGGTCGAGGCAAACCCGCATTGCGGAGAGATCGCGAGCCGGTCGAGATCGATATGACGGGCGGCTTCATGCGTTCGCTGCTTGAGCGTGTCGATGCTCTCGAGCGTCGGAACCTTGCTGCTGACGAGGCCAAGGACCACGCCCTTGTCCTTGACGAAGCGCAGCGGGCGGAAATCGCCGGCCCGTGCCGTGTCGTATTCCAACAGGAAATGGTTGACCCGCGCGCGGATAAACAGCCGCTCGGCGACCGATTCATAGCCGCCGCTGCCGAGATAGTGGCCCTTGAAATTGCCGCGGCACATATGCACGCCGAAGACGATTTCAGGCGGCGCTCCGGCCACCGCCTCGTTGAGGCTCTGGACATAAAGGTCGACGAGGCGGTCGGCCTTTTCTCCGGTCGCTTCAACCTTCGCGCGGATGTCAGGGTCGCAGAGGAGCGCCAGCGCGACTTCATCGAGCTGAATATAGCGGCAGCCGGCGGCGGCGAGCGCCGCGATCTCGGCGCGATAGATGCCGGCCAGGTCGGCAAACAAGCTCTCGGCATCGCGATAGGCCGCCGGATCGGCAAAATCCGTGCAGCGATAGAAGTGCATGGTTGATGGCGAAGGCAGCGTGATTTTCGGCGTCGCCCTGGTCACGTCGCGAAGGAAGACGAACTCGTCGAGGGCCAGCGGCTTGCTGCGCCGCAGCTTGCCGGCGGCATAGGTGCCAGTGAACGCCACCTCGTGACCGTGATCGTCGTGGAACATGAAGGCGGCCGGCTTGATGACGAAGCCGTCGATGCGCTCGACGAAGCGCCCCCAATAGGAGCCGCGGCGAAACTCGCCGTCGGTGACGACGCGCAAGCCCGCCGCTTCCTGCAGGGCGACCGCGTCGCGGATGCTGCGGTCCTCGATTTGCGCGAACTGCGCATCGTCGAGGCGCTTGGCCTGATGGTCCTTGAAAGCCTGCCGCAGGGCCGCCGGCCGCAGCAGGCTGCCGATGTGGTCGGCGCGAAACGGCGGGCGGCCGTTGGAGCGCGCGAGCATTGATCTTCTCCCTGACGATCGCTTATGACCGGTCTATAGATGAAATCCGCCATGGCCGGAACAATCTCGGTCACGCCAGACGCATTGCGGGCAAGCACGGCGCCGTCGCTTTTATGCGAGTTGGCGCGAAGCTTTCCCGATCGCATTGCGCTGCGCTCCAAACACCTCGGCATCTACCGCCAGCGCACATGGCGCGATTATGCGCTGCTTGTCGCGCGTACGGCCAAGGCGTTTGCCAATCTCGGTCTGCGCGCGGGCGAGCGGGTCGCCATCATGGGCGAAGCCTGCGAGGAATGGGTGATCTGCGACCTAGCGGCGCAGTCGCTCGGCGCCATCGTCTATGGAATCTATCCAACAGCGGCGGCCACTGAGGTCGAATATCAGATGCGCGACGGCGGCGCAGTGATCTTCATCGCCGAAGACCAGGAATACGCCGACAAATTGCTGCCGCTGGCCGACCGCTTGCCGGAGCTGCGGCATCTCGTCGTCATCGACGATTCGGCGATGTTCGATTACGACCATGCCAAGCTTAATAGCTATCGCGCCTTGCTGTCAGACATTGTCAGCGATCTCGACTGGCTGGAAGCGCAGGCTCGCCGCCTGTCACCGGACGACCCGGCCTTCATCGTCTACACTTCCGGCACGACCGGGCATCCCAAGGGTGCGCTCATTGCTCACGGCAAGCATCTCGCGGCGGCCGCCAATCTGGTCGACCACTATCCGACCTTGAGCGCGAAGCCGCATCGCACCGTCGCCTATCTCCCGCTCTGTCACGTTCTCGGCCGCGATATCGCGGTGACGCTGCCGATGATCTCGCAGATGATCCCGCATTTCGGCGCCGAAGCCGATGACCCGGCGACGACGATGTTCGAGGTGGCGCCCACCGTGTTGTTTACGGTTCCGCGCTATCTGCAAAAGTTCGCGGCGCAGGTCCTGGTTGGCGTGGGCAATTCCTCGCCGTTGAAGCGCGCGAGCTACCAAGCGGCGATGACGCTCGCGCGCCGCCATGTGCGGCGGCACTGGAACGGCGCGAATAGCGCCGAGGCGTTGCTCTATCGGATCGCCCAGGCGCTGGTGTTTCGGCCGATCCTCAACAAGATCGGCTTCGACCAACTGGAGCTCGTCATCTGCGGCGGCGCGCCGCTGTCCCGCGAAACGATGGCGCTGTGGCACATGTACGCGGTCAACGTCGTCGAAATGTACGGCCAGACCGAAACCGCCGGCGGCATCATCGCCGGCCAATGCGGGCCGTTTCCGGCGCCCGGCAATGTCGGCACGCCACCGTCCGGCTGGCGCGTTCGCCTCGCAGAGGATGGCGAGGTCCTGGTCCGCAACGCCAATGTGTTCGAGGGCTATTGGCGCGACGAGGAGGCAACGCGCGCGATCAAGGGAGCCGACGGCTGGCTGCGCACCGGCGACATCGGCGAATGGGACAATGGAGCACTTCGGCTCGTCGATCGGGCGCGCGATTTCATCGTCACCGCGGGCGGCAAGACCTTGTCGCCGTCCTTCATCGAGAACGCGCTGCGCGGTTCTCCCTACATCGCCGAGGCCGCCGTCTTCGGTCACGGCCGCAAATATCTCTCGGCGCTCGTCGAGATCGACTTCGACACGGTTTCTGACTGGGCGCGCGGCAATGACGTCAACTATACCGGCTTCACCAGCCTGGCGCAGAGCCCGCACGTCGTGCAACTGATCAAGGGTGAGATCGACAAGGTCAACGCGCAGCTTGCGCGCGTCGAAGAAGTCAAGGTTTTTCGCATCCTGCCGAAGATGCTCGATCCCGAAGAGGAGGGCGAGCCGGTTACGCCGACCCGCAAGGTCAAGCGCGCCTTGATGTATGAAAGATTCAAGCCTCTAATCGAGGCGATGTACGATGACCGCGAAGAACGGCTGTTGGCCGAAGAGGTGGGCGAGGTCTTGCGCGCCTGACCGCGCGGGGAAAAAGAGAAAACAACACGGGAGAACACTCATGCGTGGACCGCTTGTGGCCGCCGCGGCGCTCGCCGTCGGCATATCCGCGCCGGCGCTGGCCGAAGACGTCTATGTGGTGGGCATTACCGGCGCGCTGACCGGCCCGCCGGCTTCGACCTATGCGCCGGCGGTCGAAGCGCTGCGCATCTTTATCGACCGGCTGAACACGGGCGGCGGCGTCAACGGCAAGAAGATTAATCTCGTCATCGAGGATGATTCGGCGCAACCCTCGAAGGCCGCGGCCAACGCCAAGAAACTCTTGACCGGGGACAATCCGGTCTTGCTGCTCAATGCGAGCTTGTCTTCGACCTATGCGCCGGTCATCGCCGAAGCCAAGAACGCCGGCGTGCCGCTGATGTTCGCGAGCTCGGTCTGCCCAAAGGACGTTTATCCACCGGCCACTGCCGGTGAATTCTGCACCACCGCCTTCGCGGCGACCTATGACAGCCGCGCCGCGCTCGCCTTTGTGAAGGAAGCGGCGAAGGAGCCGGTCAAGATCGGCTTTTCCGCCATGGCCATTCCCGTCTCGCGCGGCGAAATCGATTTTGCCGAGAGCCAGGCTCCCGCCCTCGGTATGACCGCGGTCGACAAGGAGATCATCCCGCCGCCGACCGCCGACTACACGCCGTTCGCGACTAAGATCAGCGACGCCGGCGCCAACTGGGTATTTTCCTGGGCGCCTTGGGTGACGCAGGTGCGCACTTTCGAAGCGTTGCGGCGGCTCGGATGGGCGGGCGACTACGTCGCCTGGGCCCATATCGAGGCTGAGGACGAACTCAAACGCATCAAGGATCCGAAGCTCTACGTCATCGGTGCCAATGCGCTGTTTGAGGCCGCGCTACCGGTCCAGAGGGAGATTGTCGAAGCCGCCAAACAAGCGGGCGGCAAATATCCGCCGGAACAGATGACCGAAGGCTGGATCGCGGGCATGGTCATCGAAGCGGCACTCAAGGGAGCCGGCCCGGCCGCGACGCCTGCCAAACTCCAGGCGGCAATGGAAAACCTCAAACTCGATCTCAAGGGTTTGCGCGGCGGCCCGATCGAATGGACCGCGGACAATCATTTCCGCCTTAAGCAATATTATCGGGTGTATCGCTGGGACGGTGCCAAGGTCGCGCTGGTCAAGGACTGGTTTCCCTATGATGTCAAATAGGGCGGCAACGCTGGCTGGGCCCGGCGCAAGCCGCACCTCACATCCGGACTTCCGGGCTCGGAACACCGCTGCGATTCCAATCCATTCGCGGTTCATCCGGGGAATGCCGGCTTACGCCACCAGGCGGCCATGACCTCGGACGTGGGCATCGAAAGCGGCACGCGGCTCGCGGCGCACGCGATGCGTGCGGCAGTCCTGGGCGAGTTGCATGCGCGGCCGTTCACGCCCATAGAGACGCCGCGCCGAATCCTGCACTTTGCCTTCGATACCGCCGGCGCCGCTGCAGCCGCCGACCGCACCGCCTTGATCGATTTCTGCGCCCGGCGCGGGCTTGAGCCGCTCAAAGCCGGCGCCAAGCAGCATCGCCTCAAGCTTGGCGGCGCCATGCTGCGCTGGGAGCAGCACTCGGAATTCACCACCTATACCTGGGAGCTACCGTCGGAAAGCAGTACGCCGTTCCATCCCGGCGCCGGTTCGCTCGCCGCGCCGATGGCGAGCTTGCCGCAGCCTGGGCCGCTCGTGGTTGCGCTCGACCTGCATCTTCTCGCCGACACCGAGACGAAAAAGATCGGTCTGGAGCAGCTGTTTGACCGTGCCAGTCTCGCTGTCGCGGAGAATTCCGACGGCGATGCGCTGTTCACCACCGATTTCCAGATGGACCCATCCGGGTTCGTCCGCATTTTGCTGCTCGATCGTGGGCTCGGGCCGGAACGCGCGGGCGCGCTGGTGCAGCGCATCGTCGAACTGGAAACCTACCGCACCTTTGCGCTGCTCGGCCTGCCTGAAGCGCAGCGGCTGTTACCTTCGATCAATCGCATTGAAAAGCGGCTCGCCGAGGTGACCGAGGAAATGCGCCGCACCGAGAAGCTGGTCGACAACCACCGCCTGCTCGACGAATTGACCGAACTCGCCGCCGAATTGGAGGCAGGCGCGACGGCGAGCTTGTTCCGCTTCGGCGCCAGCCGCGCCTATAACGAAATCGTGCAGCTTCGCCTGAACACGATCGGCGAACGCAAAGTGGGAGGTCTGCCGACCTGGTCGTCGTTCCTGGCGCGGCGCATGGCGCCGGCCCTGCGGACCTGCGCCAACACCGAGGAACGGCAGACCAGCCTCTCGGAGAAGCTTGCGCGCGCCGCCAATCTGCTGCGCACGCGCGTCGACGTCGAGCTCGAGCGGCAGAACCGCGACCTGCTTCAGTCGATGAACGAGCGCACGCGGCTGCAATTGCGGTTGCAGACCACGGTCGAAGGGCTCTCGGTCGCCGCCGTCAGCTACTATGTGGTCGGGCTGTTCGGTTATCTGGTGAGAGGCTTGCACGACGAAGGCGTGCCGGTGGATATGTCGCTTGCGACCGCATTGTTCGTGCCGGTGGCGGTGCTGGGAATTTGGTTGCTGGTGCGCCGCATCAGACGCCGGCATAGATTGAGCGGTCGCTGAGCCGGATTGCGGCCTAACTTCGTGCAAGCGCGCGCGGTGGCCTCGTTGCCCGGACATCAATATACCTTCCGCATCCAGGGGTAGCGGAGGAGGACGCGGCCGCGTGCAGCTCGTCGTCAACATCGTGGTGCTTGCGGCGATCTACGCGCTGATCGCCTGCGGCTACGTGCTCATCTACCGCGTCAGCCGGGTGCTCAATCTGGCGCACGGCGAATTGATGATGCTCGGCGCCTATCTGCTGGTGACGACGGCATCCTCTTTCTCCGGCAACCCGTTCGCGGCGATCGCCGCCGCGGTCGTGCTCAGCCTGCTGGTCGGCGTTCTCGTCTACGCGCTGTTGATGCGCAGGATGGCGGGCGAGATGGTGCTCGCCGCGGTGCTGACGACCGTGGCGCTCGGCATTCTGCTGCGCGGGCTTATGCTCCTGGTCTTCACAGCGCAGCAGCAATATCCGGGGCAGGCGCTGGCGCTGGCCAATCCGGCGCTGGCGTTGCCGGGCGGCGGCCGCATCTCGACCTTCGCCGCCTTGATCGTCGCCGTGGCCGCGCTCGCTTATGGCGGATTGTTCCTGTTTCTTCAGTTCGGCCGCTGGGGCGTGCGCATGCGCGCGGCGGGACAGAATCCGCTTCTCGCCGCCCAGCGCGGCATCAACCTGCACGCCATCTATGCGCTCGCCTGGGCGATCTCGACATTGACCGGATCGGTCGCCGGCATGCTCATCGCCCTCGATTCCGGGCTGACCGGCTCGATGGCGGTGATCGGGCTGAAGGCGTTCCCCGCAGCCCTGGTCGGCGGCCTCGATAGCCTCCTCGGCGCTCTACTCGGCGCCGTGATCGTCGGTGCCGCCGAGGTGCTGTCGATTCAATATGTCGATCCGCTACTGTCGGATGTCGTTCCGTTCCTCGTACTGATCGCGGCCTTGGTCGTGCGGCCCTGGGGATTGTTCGGCACCCGCGAGGAGCTCGACCGTGTTTAGAAGTCCGCCGCGGGCGAGCGGCTACTTCCGCACCGACTACGCGCAGGACCTGGCGCTCGTTCAGACACGGCTCGAGGGCGTGGCGGTGGCGGCGTTGACGATCGCGCTCGCGGCGTTTCCCTTCTGCGCCACGGCCTTTTATCTCGACCTCGCTTGCCAGGTTTTCCTCGCCGCGATGGGTGCATTGTCGCTGATGTTGCTCACCGGCTATGCCGGGCAGATTTCGTTGGGCCACGCCGGCCTCCTTGCCGCCGGTGCGTTCACCGCCGGAATTCTGTTCCGCGAGTTCAAGGCGCCGTTCTGGGTCACGCTGCCGGCCGCCGCCGGGATCGGCGCCGTTCTTGGGGTGATTTTCGGCCTGCCGTCGCTGCGCTTGCGCGGGCTCTATCTCGCGGTGTCGACGCTCGCACTCTATTTCGTCGTCGCCTATCTCGGCGGCGAGTATGAGAACGCGCGCGGCTTCTCCACCGGCATCATGATTGAGCCGCCGGCGATCGGCGGCTTCACGCTGAAAAATCCGCGCGGCTGGTATTTCGCGCTGCTGGCCGCGGCGGCGGCGGCGCTGCTGATTTGCGCAAACCTGCTGCGCAGCCGCACCGGCCGCGCCTGGCGCGCGATCCGCGCCCACGAGACGGTCGCCGAGGCGCTCGGCATCGGCATCGCCGGCTATAAGCTCCTTGCCTTCGTAATCTCCTCGGCGATGGCGTCGCTGGCGGGAGCGCTGTTCGCCTATTATCGCGGCTTCGTTTCGGTCGAGGCGTTTTCCCTTTTCCTGTCGATCCAGTATATCGCCATGATCATCGTCGGCGGTATGGGATCGCTGCTCGGCGCCTTGCTCGGCGCGCTGTTCGTGACGCTGCTTCCGTATTTGATCGAGGCCGTTGTCATGCGGCTGCCGAACGCGCAGAGCTATGCCGGGGCGTTGTTCGCGCTCGATTATTCGGCGTTCGGTGTGGTGATGATCGTGTTTCTGGTGTTCGAGCCGCTCGGGCTGGCCGGCATTTGGCGCCGGCTGCAAGGCTACTTTCTGCTCTGGCCGTTCAAATACCGGCCAGTTGCCGGCATGCGCAAATGAGCGAGCCCCCGCTGTTGCGCGTCGACAAGCTCGAGGTCGTGTATCACCGCACGATCACTGCGGTGCAGGGCATCAGCCTTGCGGTCGAGGCCGGGCAGATCGTCGCCATTCTCGGTAGCAACGGCGCGGGCAAATCGACGACGCTGCGGGCGATCTCGGGTTTTCTCGGCATCGACGATGCCCGGGTCACCGACGGCAGCGTCACCTACAAGGGGCGGCGCATCGAGAACCGGCCGCCCCATGAAATCGCACGTTTGGGCGTCGTTCTCGCGCCCGAGCGCGACAAGGTGTTTCCCAACCTCACCGTCGCCGAGAACTTGGCCGCGCCGTTCGCGCCGTCGGCGTCGCAACGCACGGCGAGCGAGGACTTCGTCTACCATTTCTTCCCGCAGCTCGCCGGCTTGCACCACCGCCCCGCCGGGCTCCTCTCCGGCGGCGAGCGGCAGATTCTGGCGCTGGCAAGCGCGCTCGTTTGCTGCCCGCAGCTTCTCCTGATCGACGAGCTGTCGCTCGGCCTCGCCCCCGCCATCGTCGATGAGTTGATGGCGCGATTGGTGCAGATCCGCCGCGAGCTCGGAATAACCATGCTCGTGGTGGAGCAGAACGCGGCCGCCGCGCTCGCCGTGGCCGATTACGGCTACGTGCTGGAGAACGGCCGCTGCGTGCTCGACGGCGACAGCGCCCGGCTGCGCGCGCATGGCGACATTCAGGAATTCTATCTCGGCCAATCGCCGGGCAGCGCACGCGGCAGCTATCGTGCCGTCAAGCAATATCGGCGCAGCCGGAGATGGTATGGCTGAGCTGGAGGTTGAGGATTTAAGGCTGCGGTTCGGCGGCCTCGTCGTGGTCGACGGCGTCAGCCTTGCGGTCGAACGCAAGGAATTGCTGGCGCTGATCGGTCCGAATGGCGCCGGTAAGACGAGCGTGCTCAATTGCATCAGCGGCATCTATCGCGGCGCCGGCGCGATAAGGTTCCGCGGACGCGACATCGCCGGCTTGGCGCCGCACCAGATCGCGCGGCTCGGCATCGCGCGTACCTTCCAGCATGGCGAGTTGTTTCCGCAGATCAGCGTGCTCGACAATCTGCTCGCCGGCCGGCACGCGCGCATCCGCACCAGCGCCTGGGCCGAGATGCTGTTCCTGCCGAACGTGCGCCGGCAGGAGGTCGAGCATCGGGCCGCGGTCGAGGCGATCATCGATTTCGTCGAGCTTGAGCGTTACCGTCACGCGCCGGTCGCGAGTCTGCCGTTCGGGACGCAGAAAATCGTCGGCTTCGCCCGCGCACTGGCACTCGAGCCGGTCGTGCTGCTTCTCGACGAGCCTTCCGCCGGATTGAACCGCGACGAGCGCGAGGACTTGGCGCGGTTCCTGCTGCGCGTCAAACATCAGCTCGGCATCGCCATGATCTGGATCGAGCACGACATGCAGATGGTCGCGGACCTCGCCGATCGCATCCATGTGCTGAACTACGGTCGCACGCTGACCGAAGGGCCTCCGGAAGCCGTATTGAAGCACCCGGCAGTGATCGAAGCCTATCTCGGACGGGCCGAAGAGCGTGCCGCCGCCGGATAGTTGCCGGTCTATCGTGCGGTGCCGCGCCAAGGTGTTAAGTGTGTTATGGCTGTTGTCCCCGTCCCCAACCCCTGCCCGCAGCGGGAGGAAAAGCCCGGTTGATGTTGCGCGTCGAAAACCTCGATGTGTTCTACGGCGACATCCAGGCGCTCGACGGCGTCTCGCTCGAGGTTGAAGGGGGAGCGATCGTCGCCATCGTCGGCGCCAATGGCGCCGGCAAGACGACGTTGATCCGGGCGCTCGCCGGGATGCAGCGGCAGACGCAGGGGCGGGTCGTTTTTTGCGGCGTCGACATTTCCGGCTGGCCGAGCCATCGCGTCTGCGATCTCGGCCTCGGCCAGGTGGCGGAGGGGCGGCAGGTGTTTCCGACGCTCTCGGTCGCCGAGAACCTCGACATCGGGGCGATGCTGCCGCGCGCCCGCGCGCTGCGCGGCAAGAACCGTGATCGCGTCCTCGCCCTGTTTCCCGTGCTCGCCGAGCGGGGGCGACAGGCCGCCGGCACGCTCTCCGGCGGCGAGCAGCAGATGCTCGCGATCGGGCGCTGTCTGATGGGCGCGCCGCAGCTCATCATGTTCGACGAACCCTCGCTCGGCCTCGCGCCCAACGTCGTGCGCATCGTGCTCGACACCATCCGCGAACTCAACGGCGAGGGGCTCACCTGTCTGCTGGTCGAGCAGAACGTCGCGCTTTCGCTCAAGCTCGCCGACCGCGCCTATGTATTGGAGAATAGCCGAATCGTCATGCAGGGAACGGGCGCCGACCTCCTCGGCGACGAGCGCGTGCGGCACGCCTATCTGGGCCTCGCGCCGACCACCTGATCGACGGAGCGCCGCACCATGGCGGATGAGGAAGAGAGCCGCTTTCTTCGCGTACGACCGGACTGGCTGTCGAAGCGGGTCGAGGACATTCTCGAGCCCGACTTGCCGATCGTCGATGCGCATCACCACCTTTGGGATTTTCCGAACTGGCGCTACCTGTTCCCCGACCTGCTGGCCGACCTGCAAACCGGTCACAATATTCGGCAGACGGTGTTTGTTCAGTGCTTCGCGATGTATCGGGCCGACGGGCCGCGCGAACTGCGCTCGCTCGGCGAGACTGAGTTCGTTAACGGCGTGGCCGCGATGTCGGCGAGCGGTCGATATGGGGATGCGCGCGCCTGCGCGGGGATCGTCGGCGCGGTCGATCTGAGACTCGGCCGCAAGGTCGGCGATATTCTGCACCAGCACATGGCCGCCGGCGCCGCGCGCTTCAAGGGAGTCCGTCAGATGGGGGCCTGGGACGCCGACGAACGAATACGGTCGGAGTTACGGGTGCCGCCGCCGGACCTTTTCCAGCAGTCGGAATTTCGCGAAGGCTTCGCCTGCCTGGAAGCCGCCGATCTTTCCTTCGACGCCTGGGTCTTCCATCCGCAGCTCGATCAAGTCGCGGGCCTAGCCCAAGCCTTTCCGAACACGCGGATCATCCTCGACCATGTGGGCGGACCCGTGGGCATCGGCCGGTTCGCCGGCCGGCGGAACGAAGTCTACGCCGAATGGAGCCGGGCCATGGACCGCATCGTCGATTGCCCGAACGTCTTCGTCAAATTAGGCGGCCTCGCCATGCGCCTCGGCGGCTTCAGCTTCCATAGCGGGGCCAAACCGCCATCCTCTCACGAACTCGCCGCGGCCTGGCGCCCCTATGCCGACCGATGCATCCAAACCTTCGGGCCCGATCGCTGCATGTTCGAGAGCAATTTTCCCGTTGATAAGGGCAGCTGCAGCTATGCGGTTCTATGGAATGCGTTCAAGCGCCTGGCGGCGGGCTACACCGGGCAGGAGAAAGCGGCGTTGTTCAGCGAGACCGCGCGCAGGGCCTACCGGCTGCCGGTCCGTTGATCGCGTTCACTTCGCCCGGGGAGGGCCTGATCGCGCCTGTTCAAACTCCTCGCGCGCTCATACCTTAAGGAGGGCGATACGGAGCCTCTTCAGCCATGCCGATCGGCAACCCGATGAATAATATGAGCCGCCAGACGCGTTTCCATATCGGCTATTGGATCGCCGCGCTGCTCGGCCTTTTGGCGCTCCAATATTTCTACGTCGCCGCGCAAAAGATCGCCTCGATACCCTACAGTCAGTTCGAGCAGCTCCTGCAAGAGGGCAAGATCGCCAAAGTCGGCGTTTCCGATCGGTACATCCAGGGCACGCTGAAAGAGCCGCTGGACGGCAAGACCCAGTTCGTGACCACTCGGGTCGATCCGCGCTTCGCCGATGAATTGCAGAAATACCACGTGACCTATACCGGCGAGGTCGAGAGCACGTGGTTGCAGGACCTTCTCTCCTGGGTGCTTCCGGCCGTGCTGTTCTTCGGCGTCTGGATGTTCCTGGCGCGGCGCGTCAGTCAGGGGCTTGGCGGCGGCTTGATGTCGATCGGCAAGAGCAAGGCCAAGGTCTATGTCGAATCGGATACCGGCGTTCGCTTCGACGACGTGGCCGGTGTCGACGAGGCCAAGGACGAGCTGCGCGAGATCGTCGAATTCTTGAAGGACCCGGAACATTACGGCCGGCTTGGCGGACGCATGCCCAAGGGCATCCTGCTGGTCGGTCCTCCCGGCACCGGCAAGACGCTCCTGGCCAGGGCGGTCGCCGGTCAGGCCAAGGTGCCGTTCTTCTCCATCTCCGGCTCGGAATTCGTCGAGATGTTCGTCGGCGTCGGCGCCGCGCGCGTGCGCGACCTGTTCGAGCAGGCGCGCCTGAAGGCGCCCGCCATCATCTTCATCGACGAGCTCGACGCGCTCGGCCGCGCCCGCGGCTTCGGACCCTATGGCGGCGGCCACGACGAGAAGGAGCAGACGCTCAATCAGCTCCTGGTCGAAATGGACGGATTTGATGCGCGCAGCGGCCTGGTGATCCTGGCGGCAACCAATCGTCCGGAAATTCTCGACCCGGCGCTGTTGCGCGCCGGCCGTTTCGATCGCCAGGTCCTGGTGGACCGCCCGGACAAGAAAGGGCGCGTCGACATCCTGCGCGTTCATCTGCGCAAGGCGAAGCTCGCGAGCGACGTCGATCCGGAAAAGATCGCGGCGCTGACGCCCGGCTTCACCGGCGCCGATCTTGCCAATCTGGTGAATGAGGCGACTTTGTTGGCGACCCGCCGCGGCGCCGAGGCGGTGACGCTCGACGATTTCACCAACGCGGTCGAGCGCATGGTGGCGGGGCTGGAAAAACGCAATCGCCTGCTCAACCCGAAGGAGCGCGAAATCGTGGCCTATCACGAGATGGGGCACGCTCTGGTCGCGGTGTCGCTTCCCGGCACCGATCCGGTGCACAAGGTCTCCATCATCCCGCGCGGCGTCGGGGCGCTCGGCTACACTATCCAGCGGCCGACCGAGGATCGCTTCCTGATGACCCGCGAGGAACTGGACAACAAGATGTCCGTCCTGCTCGGCGGCCGCGCCGCCGAGCTGACGGTTTTCGGGCATCTGTCGACCGGGGCCGCCGACGATCTGCGCCGCGTTACCGACATCGCGCGCTCGATGGTGACACGCTACGGCATGTCGGATCGCCTCGGCAGCGTCGCCTATGAGCGCGATCCGCGCACCTTTTTGACCGGACCCGAGCCGCCCTGGCCGCAGCGGGAAGAGGGCTACGCCGAGGAGACCGCGGCTGCGATCGACCAGGAGGTTCGCAGCATCGTGCAATCCGCGATGGATCGTGCGCTTGCTATCCTGCGCGAGAAGCGAGAGGTTCTGGAGCGCAGCGCCCGCAAGCTTCTGGAAAAGGAAACGCTCGACGAGAAGGATTTGGCGGCGCTGATCGGACCGCCCGCCGGTCCGCCAATCAGAGTCGCAGCGGAGTAGACCGATGAGAGGGCGCGTCGAAGGATTACGAATGGCAGCGCTGGCGATTGCGGCGCTCGTCGGCGCTGCCGCCACCGCCGAGGCGGGGCCATGCACCGTGCAAATCGCGCAATTCGAGCGACAGATTGCCCGCGCCGCGCCCGGCCCGGGCAGCGGGCCGAGCGGTCCGCAATCCGTCGGCGCGCAGCTTCATCATCAGCCGACCGCCGAGTCAATCGAAAACGCCGAACGACAAGCCGCGGCGGAGGCCGCCGCTGCTCTCGACCGCGCGAAGAGGGCAGACGCTGAGGGCGATGCCAGCGCGTGTGCGAAGGCGCTCAAGGACGCCAAGGAGCTCTACGGCATTGAGTAATGCGCCGTTGCCGGCGCATTTGGCGAATCCGGTGACGCCGCGCGGATTCTCGTTTGCTCCAGTTCTGAGCGGAGCATGATCTTTTCGGAAAACCGGCGTTCCACTTTTCCGGATTATGCTCTCGCTTCGCTCTTCCCTAGGATGGCAGGCCCGCCTCAATAGGCCTCCTCGGCATAGATCGGATCGACCGCGCCGGCCCACGGTCCGCGGAATTTTTCAAGTAGTTCCTGCGCCGGCGTGGTGCCGCGCGCGAGGCGATCTTCCAGCACGTCGAGATAACGCGTCTCGTCCTCGCCGCCGGCGTCCCGGCGCTTGCGGCGCGTCAATCCGGCGCGCGCGAGCTTGAGGACCTCGACCGCGATCGCGAAAACGGTGCGGCCGCGGACCTTGGCGGCCAGGCCCTCTCGCGGCACGGCGTCGCGAAGTTGCTGGCGTTCCTCGGCGCTCCAGTCCTTGACCAGATCCCAGGCGCCATCGAGGCTCACATCATCATAGAGAAGGCCGACCCAGAGCGCCGGCAGCGCCAGCAGGTTCGGAAGCGGTCCAGAGTCGGCGCCGCGCATTTCCAGATAGCGTTTGAGCCGCACCTCCGGAAAGATGCAGCTCAAGTGGTTCGCCCAGTCGGAAATCGTCGCGCGCTCGCCCGGCATGCCGGGCAGCCTGCCGGCCAGGAGATCGCGGAAGGATTGGCCGGCGACATCGATATAGACGTCGCCGCGTTTGACGAAATACATCGGCACATCGAGCGCGTAGTCGACCCAGCGCTCGAAGCCCATGCCCGGCTCGAACGCCCAAGGCAGCATGCCGGTGCGGTCCTTGTCTGTGTCGCGCCAGATTTCCGCGCGGAACGAGAGAAAGCCGTTGGGCTTGCCTTCGGTGAAGGGCGAGTTGGCGAACAGCGCGGTCGCCATCGGCTGCAGCGCCAGCGACACGCGCAGCTTCTTGACCATGTCGGCTTCGGACGAGAAGTCGAAATTCGACTGCACCGTGCACGTGCGGTACATCATGTCGAGGCCGAGCTTGCCGACTCTCGGCATGTAGGCGGTCATGATCTTGTAGCGGCCCTTGGGCATTTTCGGCATCGCGGCGCGCGGCCAGCTCGGCGTCATGCCGATGCCGAGAAAGCCGATGCGCAAGGGCTGCGCCACCTCGCGCACCTGGGCGAGATGCGCCATCAATTCGCTCGAGGTCTGGTGCACGGTTTCGACCTGCGCGCCCGACAGCTCGAACTGGCCGCCGGGCTCGAGCGTAATCGCGCCGCCGCCGGTCACGTCGAGCAGGCCGATGACGTTTTCTCCCTCCATGATCGGTTGCCAGCCGAGCAGAAGCTGCATGCCTTCAAGTAGCGCGCGAATGCCGCGCCGTCCCTCATAGGGCACGGGCCGGTGACCCTCGAGCGTGAAGGCGAACTTCTCGTGCTCGGTGCCGATGCGGAATTGCGATTTCGGCTTGATCCCCTGGGCGAGCCAATCGACGAGCTCGTCACGGCGCTCGATCGGCGTCAGGTCGACTTGATCACGCGCCATAAGGGGTCCCGGCTGGAATTGGCCGCGAACTCAAAAGTAAAGCAATGTTTCGCGCGAATGAGCGTCAGGCGGCCTTGCGTCTCTCCGGCGGGAAGAGCCGGTAGAAGGTCTCGCCCGTTTTCGCCATGTCGCGCAATAGTTTGGGCGGTTTGAAGCGGCTGCCATATCGTTTCGCCAGCCCGTTGCACATGTCGACGAAAGCCTTGGCGCCCATGCCGTCGATATAGGAGATGGTGCCGCCGGTGAATGGCGCAAAGCCGAAACCGAGAATCGAGCCGACATCGGCTTCGCGCACGTCGGTGATAACGCCCTCCTCGACGCAGCGAGCGGATTCGAGCGCCTGAATTCCCAACAGCCGGTGCTTGAGCTCCTCGATGTCGATCGTGTCGGGATCGAGCTTCGTCGGCTGCAGGTCGGCAAGGCCCGGCCACAATCGCTTCGGCCCGCTTTGCGGGTAGTCGTAAAAGCCTTTGCCGTTCTTGCGGCCATAGCGCCCGCGTTTTTCGACCATTTCCTCGAGCAGCGCCTTCTGCCGCGGGTCGACCAATTGCGATCCGAGATCGGCCTCGGTCGCCTTCAAGATCTTCCAGGCGAGATCGATGGCGACCTCGTCATTGAGCGAAAGCGGACCGACGGGCATTCCGGCGAGGCGTCCGACGTTCTCGATCATCGCCGCCGGTACGCCTTCGGTCAGCATCAGATGGCCTTCGCGGATATAGGTGCCGACGACGCGCGACGTGTAGAAGCCGCGCGAATCGTTGACGACGATCGGCGTCTTGCGGATTGCGCGCACGTAGTCGAGCGCGACGGCGAGCGCCGCGTCGCCGGTCTTCTTGCCGAGAATGATCTCGACCAGCATCATGCGTTCGACCGGCGAGAAAAAGTGGATGCCGACGAAGCGCGCACGGTCCTTGAACGTGGATGCCAGCGAGGTGATCGGCAAGGTCGAAGTGTTGGAGCCGAAGATCGTCTCGCTGCCGATCACGCTCTGCACCTTGGCGATCACCTCTTCCTTGATCTTGCGATCCTCGAACACCGCCTCGATGATCAGATCGCAGCCTTTGAGCGCGGCATAATCGGCGGTCGGGGCAATGTGCGCGAGCAGCGCATCGCGGTCGGCGGCGGTGGCGCGGCCCTTATTGACCTGGTCGGTCATCAGCTTCTGCGAATAGGCTTTGCCTTTGTCGGCGGTTTCCTGATCGCGGTCGATGAGCACAACGTCGATGCCGACGAGCGCGCTCACATAGGCGATGCCGGCGCCCATGAAGCCGGCGCCGAGGACGCCGATCTTCTTGATCGGCTTCGCCGCCACCGCGGCCGGACGGCGGGCGCCCTTGTTGAGCTCCTGCATGGAAAGAAACAGCGAGCGGATCATCGCCGCCGCTTGCGGCGAGCGCAAAATCTTCAAAAAGTAGCGCGATTCGACGCGCAGTGCCTGGTCCATCGGCAGCTGCAGGCCCTCATAAACGGTCTGCAAGATGGCGCGTGCGGCGGGATAATTGTCGTAGGTTTCGCGCCGGTAAAGGGCGTTCGCCGCCGGCCATACCGTCATGCCGGCCTTCGAATAGACGGCGCCGCCGGGCAGTTTGAAGCCGTCCACGTCCCACGGCGCTTTCGCCGTGCCGCCGGCCTTGATCCAATCCTTTGCCGCCTTCACGAGGTCGCCGGGCGGCACCACCGCATCGATGAGCTTCATCGCCTTGGCGCGATTGAGACGGATGTGGTCGCCCTTGAGCAGAAATTGCAGGGCGTCCGCCGGTTGCAGCATGCGGGCGATGCGTTGCGTGCCGCCGCCGCCGGGGAACAGGCCGACTTTGATTTCCGGCAGGCCGAGCCGCGTCTTGTCATTGTCGGCGGCAATGCGGTGATGGCAGGCGAGGGCGAGCTCGAAGCCGCCGCCCATCGCGGTGCCGTTGATTGCCGCAACCCAAGGCTTGCCGCATGTCTCCATGCGCCGGGCGATCAGCGACAGCTTGCGGACCTGCTCGAACATCCACGCATTCGCCGCCTCCTCGCCCTTGGACCTGGTCAACTCGGCGACGGCGTGGCTCTGCGTCTCCAGCATGGAAAGGTCGGCACCGGCGCAGAACGCATCCTTGCCTGAGGTGAGCACGGCGCCCTTGATGGCGGCGTCGGTCGCCACCCGCTCGACGATTGCCGCGAGCTCCTCCGTCACTTTCGCATCGATGACGTTCATCGTGCGGCCCGGCATGTTCCAGGTAACGAGCGCGATGCCGTCGGCGTCGATGTCGAGAGTGAAATTCTGAAAGGTCATTTTTGGCTCCTGTCGCGTTCAATTCGCCCCGCCACGCGGAGAGCGGGAGGGCCAGTTAATATGGTTCACCATTCCTGTGGGTATACCGTTCCCCTTGTTCGTCGCTGATGGCCACCAAGTCGACATCGGGATATTCGGCGCGTTCGTGCTTCGAGCGTGTGCCGATTTCGAGAAAGATCGCGTCACGCTTCGTCTTGTTGACGAGATGATGCCCGTTCGGGATGTTCGCTTTAAAGCCCGCGGCGTCGCCCGGCTTGAGCACCGTTTCGCCGTCATCCTCAACCAGCACCACTTCTCCTTCGAGGATATAGACGAACTCGTCTTCCTTATGATGCCAGTGACGCAGGGCGGAGGCCGCGCCCGGTTTGAGGGTGGTCAAATTGACGCCAAACTGGTCGAGGCCGGCAGCGTCGCCAAGCCGCCGGCGCGTGCGGCCGGCGACCACCCTGCGGAACGGCTCCGGATAGTCTGTGCCGTCGTAGACCGGAAGCTTGGCGATGTCGATCTTCGGCATGCCGCTGCCTCGTCACCCTCTCCTGAGGCGGCCGCGCCCAGCGCTGCCCCCGAAGGATGCTGCATCACCTTGGCCGGTATCCTTCGAGGCTCGCGCAGGTCGCGCCTCAGGATGACGAATCACACTCACACCCGCTCGATGATCGTCGCCGTTCCCATGCCGGCGCCGATGCAGAGCGTGACCAGCGCGGTCGCCAGGCCGCGCCGCTCGAGTTCGTCGAGCACGGTGCCGAGAATCATCGCCCCGGTGGCGCCGAGCGGGTGACCCATGGCGATGGCGCCGCCATTGACATTCATCTTGGCCGGATCGAGCTCGAACGCCTGCAGATAGCGCAGCACCACCGAGGCGAACGCCTCGTTGAGCTCGAACAGGTCGATGTCGGCAAGCGTCATGCCCGCCCGCTTCAGCACCTTCTTGGTGACGTCGATCGGGCCGGTCAGCATGATCGCCGGCTCGGTGCCGATATTGGCGAAAGCGCGCACGCGGGCCCGCGCCTTCAAGCCCGCCCGTTTTCCCGCCCGGCTGTTGCCGAGCAGCACCGCGGCGGCGCCATCGACGATGCCCGAGGAATTACCGGCATGATGGACGTGCTTGACGTATTCGACTTCCGGATGCTTCTGAATGGCGACGGAATCGAAACCGGCCATTTCCCCCATCTGCACGAACGAGGGCTTGAGCGACGCGAGGGACTGCATGGTCGTGTCCGGCCGCATATGCTCGTCCTTGTCAAGGATAGTGAGGCCGTTGACGTCTTTCACTGTCATCACCGAGCGGCTGAAGCGGCTTTCGCTCCAGGCCGTCGCCGCGCGCTTCTGACTCTCGACCGCGTAGGCATCGACGTCGTCGCGCGAGAACCCGTATTTGGTGGCGACGAGATCGGCGGAAATGCCCTGCGGCAGGAAATATTCGGCGACCGCGATCGTCGGATCGACCGCCCAGGCGCCGCCGGATGAGCCAATGCCGACCCGGCTCATCGATTCGACGCCGCCGCCGATCGCCATGTCCTGCTGTCCGGCCATGATCTGCGCAGAGGCGAAATTGACGGCATCGAGACCGGAGGCGCAGAAACGGTTGATCTGGACCCCGGCGACGCTGTCGCCATAGCCGGCGACGAGCGCCGCGGTGCGCGCGATATCGGCGCCGGCCTCGCCGACCGGGTCGACGACGCCCAGCACCACGTCGTCGACCAATGCGGGATCGAGGTCGTTGCGGCTCTTGATGGCGCCGAGCGCCTGACTGGCGAGATTGAGCGCGGTCACTTCGTGCAGCGAGCCGTCCGCCTTGCCGCGGCCGCGCGGGGTGCGCACGTGATCGTAGATGAAGGCGTCGGGCATGGCCTCTCCTTTGGCGTTCTGACCCTCCACCCGGGAGGCAGAGGGCGGCTCGGCGGCCGATGGCCGCGAAGCCGGTTAGACTCGGAACACGATGTGCGTCGCGATTTGAGTCCGCTGGACCGGGTGGCTTCTATATAGACCGGCTCCCGCCGAATTACAGCCGGCCAGGCTCTTAGAACGCCTCGGCCGGCAATGCCATGGTGCTGGCGGCGCCGGCCTTTATGCGCGCGAGATGGGTGGTCGCCGCTGGCAGCAGGCGCTCCGCGAAGAAGCGGCCGGTGGTAAGCTTTGCCGTCATGCGCTCGCCGGCACCATCGCCTGCGGGCGCCTTAGCTTTCGCCGCCTCGGCAATGCGGCACCACATATAGCCGAGTGCGACCAGGCCGAAGAGGTGCATGTAATCGGTCGAGCCGGCGCCGGCATTGTCCGGGTTGGCGAGCGCGTTATGCATGAACCACATCGTCGCCTGTTGCAGCTCGCCGAGCGCCTGTTCGAGCGGCTTGACGTAGGGCGCGAGGCTTTGATCGGCGCCGTGCTCCTTGATGTAGGTCGACACCTCGGCGAAGAATGCCTGCAGGGCGCGGCCGCCGTCCTTCGGCAGCTTGCGGCCGACCAGATCGAGCGCCTGGATGCCGTTTGCGCCCTCATAGATCATAGCGATGCGCGCGTCGCGCACGAACTGCTCCATGCCATGCTCGGCGATGTAGCCGTGGCCGCCGAAGACCTGCTGCGCTATCACGGTGTTGGCGAACCCCTGATCGGTCAGCACGCCTTTGATCACCGGCGTCATCAGCCCCATATGGTCGTCGGCCGCCAGCCGCTCCTTGGCGTCGCCGGAGCGGTGGGCGACGTCGCTCTTGAGTGCGGTCCACAACACCAGCGCCCGCGCTGCTTCGTTGAACGCGCGCATGGTCATCAACATGCGACGCACGTCGGGGTGCACGATGATCGGGTCGGCGGGCTTGTCCTTGAACTTGGCGCCGGTCAAGGCCCGTCCGGCGAGCCGCTCTCTCGCGTAGGCGGCAGCGTTCTGGTAGGCGACCTCGGACAGCGCGAGTCCCTGCACGCCGACGCCGAGTCGCGCCTCGTTCATCATCACGAACATCGCCTGCAGGCCACGGTTCGGCTCGGAGACGAGCCAACCGGTCGCGTCGTCGAAGTTCATCACGCAGGTGGAATTGCCGTGGATGCCCATCTTCTCCTCAATCGAGCCGCAGGACACGCCATTGCGCGCTCCCACCGCGCCGTCCTTTGCCGGCAGGAATTTGGGGACGATGAACAGGGAAATTCCCTTGACGCCCGCCGGTGCGCCCTCGATGCGGGCGAGCACGAGGTGGACGATGTTCTCGGCGAGGTCGTGTTCGCCGGCGGAGATGAAGATCTTCGTGCCGGTAATCTTGTAGCTGCCGTCCGGCTGGGCCACCGCCCGGCTGCGCACGAGGCCGAGATCGGTGCCGCATTGCGGCTCGGTCAGGTTCATCGTGCCGGTCCACTCGCCGCTGATCAGCTTGGGAAGGTAAAGCGCCTTCTGCTCCTCCGACCCGTGGGCGAAGATCGCCGCGGCCGCTCCCTGGGTGAGGCCCGGATACATGGCGAAGGCCATGTTTGCCGAGACCAGGAACTCGCCGATCGCCTGCGTAATCGCCGTCGGCAGTCCTTGGCCGCCGAATTCGGTCGGTGCCGAAGCGCCGATCCAGCCACCCTCGATGAGGCGCTTGTAGGCGTCCTTGAACCCGGTCGGCGTGGTGACGGAGCCGTCGTCACGGCGCCGGCAGCCTTCCTTGTCGCCGACCCGATTTAGCGGAGTGAGCACGTCCTCGCAGAATTTTGCTGCCTCCGCGAGCACCGCCTCGACGAGATCGGGCGTGGCGTCGGCAAAACCCGGCAGGTTGTTGTAGCGTTCGATGTGGAATACGTCGCCCAACAGGAACATCACGTCATCAACGGGCGCTTTGTAGGTCGGCATGCTGCGGTTCTCTACCTCGCGGTCGGCTGTCGCCGGCCGGATTGACCGAAAAGCTAAGCTTAGCCTATTTGCCTCAACGTTGAGAGAGAAAGTGAAGGGGGAAACGCGGCCGGTTTCTTCGCTCGCTTCAGGGAGCGGGCTGCGCCGGAGCCGACCGCCGCCTAGGGACAAGGCGCGGCAGCCTGCGGCGTCCGCTTTTAACGGCTTGTTTACCGTAATCCGGAACAGTCCGTTCCGAGGACAGTGAAACGCGCCCTCCGCGTCGTCTGTTAGCGGGCCCCGGCCCGAAACAGGGGGCACATCCTGCTTCTCACGATGTGGCTTGGACGCGAGAATGAAATCGGGCGGTCCGTGGAATCTCAGAGGTCTGCGTCCGCAAACGCGCGAAGTTGCGCGCGAGGCCGCCCGCCGATCCGGCATGTCGGTCGGCGAGTGGCTGAACAGCGTGATCGAAGCAGCCGATGAAGAGGATGACGAGCCGTCGCGGTTCGCCGATTTTGATGATGAGGACGATCGGTGGCGGCACAGCTTCGGTTACGACGATCGCCAGCACGACCGGCACCGTAATGCGCGCCGGCACTACCGCGAGCGTGACGAAGATGAAGCACCTGTCCGGCGCGAAGGTCGTCCTTATCGTGAGGAGCGCCGCGACCGCGCCGATCGTTCCCGCCGGGAGCGCGACTCTTATCATCAACGCCCCGCCTATCGTCCGCCGGGAGGCGATCGGGATTCGTTGATCGATCAAGCTGTAGCCGAGATCACGGCGCGGCAGCGCGTGCTCGATGGCGAGGCGCCCACCGAACCCACTCCGGATGAGTCGTTGCGGCCTGCCGCCGAAAGCCGCGAGGGGCGAGGTGAGAGCCAGCCGTTCGAAAGTGCCTCGGGCGCGCTGCCCGACTTCGGCGGCCTCCAGCAACAACTGCGCGAGATTACGGCGCGCATCGAGGCGCTGCGCCCGATCAGCGATCTCGAAGCGGCGATCACGGCACTTCGCGCCGACCTCACCGACATCGGTCATTCGCTCACGCAAGCGCTGCCGCAGCGCGCTGTCGAGTCGCTCGAGATCGAGATCAAGGCGCTCGCCCAGCGCATCGACCACAGCCGCCGTTCCGGCGTCGATTCGACAGCGCTCGCCGGGCTCGAGCGCGGACTCGCCGAAGTGCGCGAGGCGTTGCGCGGACTCACGACCGCCGAAAGCCTGGTCGGCGTCGACGAGGCGGTCAAGGCGCTCGCAAGAAAGGTCGACGTCATTGCCGCGAAGGAGGATCCCGCCGCGCTGCGGCAGCTGGAGACGGCGATCGGCGCTTTGCACGGTGTCGTCTCCCATGTCGCCTCCAACGACTCACTGGCGAAGGTTGCGGAAGAAATCCGCGCGTTCTCCGGCAAGGTCGACGCTCTGGCCAGCAGCACGGCGAGCGGGCACGCCCTGTCGGCGCTGGAGAGCCGCGTCGAAACTTTGGCCGCGGCGCTCAATGCCTCGGCGGAAGCGGGTCACGCGGTGCCTCGGGAACTGGAAAAGCTGCTCGCCGGGCTGATCGAAAAGCTGGAATGGGTGCAGCTCACCCACACCGATCATGCGGCGCTTGCCCATCTCGAGGACCGTATCGCCATGCTGGTCAAGCGGCTCGATGCTTCCGACGTGCGCCTCGGCCGGCTCGATGGCATCGAGCGCGGGCTCGCCGACCTGTTGGTGCATATCGAGCAGATGCGCGGCATGAACAGCAGCGGCGTGGGCGGCGCCGTCAAATCCGCTGCCGTTGACGTGATCGAGCGCGATGTTGCCGAAATCAAACAAACGGAGCGGCGGACCCAGGATTCGCTCGACGCCGTTCACGGCACCGTGGAGCAGGTCGTCGACCGCCTCGCGATGATCGAAAGCGACATGCGCCTCGACAAAGGGGCCGCAACCCAAGCCGTCGGGCCATTGACGCCGGCAGGGCAAGAATCCAGTTCCGAGCCGCCGCCGGCGGTTCCGCCCGAGTCGGCGCTGGCACCGAAAAATTCGCTGGTCCCTGCGGCGGTCAAGCCGGCGCAGATCGAGGCCGCGCCGCAGCGTCCGCCCGCGCCGCGGCCGCCGATCGATCCCAACCTGCCGCCCGATCATCCACTCGAGCCGGGCTCTACAGGCGGTCGTTCCCGGCCGCCGCCGCCCTCGGCCGCAGAGCGGATCGCAGTGTCCGAGGCGGCGATCGGCGCCAACGCCAAGCCGCCGGTCATTCCCGATCCAGGCGGCAAACCGGATTTCATAGCCGCCGCGCGCCGCGCCGCGCAGGTCGCCGCCTCGGCCGACCGCCAATCGAGCGTCCACGCGGCTACGGTAACGCCGTCGCTGCCGAGAAAGCTGACGCGGCGCCTGCGTTCGCTGATGGTCGCTGCGGCGGTCGTCGTCATCGTCGTCGGCTGCTACCAGGTGGTTTCGCGGTTTTTCGACGACGGCGGCCGCAGTGCGCCGCCAGACTCGCAAACGGAAAAAGCATCCGCGCCCCCTGCCGCCGCGTCCGCCACGGACTCGGCGGCGACCTCGCCTGGGCCGAAGGTGATCCAGCTTCCAGCCCCGGGCGACAATCCGGGGCCCGCGAATGCCGATGCGCCGCCGAGTGCGTCTCCTGGGCCGCCGAGCGCGACGCCCGGCGTCGTTGCAAGACCACGACGGCAGTCGTCGAACGATGACGCCGCCCCGCACTCCGCGCCAGAGGTCACCGGCTCGCTGCCAGGCCCGTCGGCGCCGCAGGGGCCCGCGCCGGCACCGCCGGCGGCCGCCGCGTTCTCAGACAAGCTGCCGGCGGCGATCGGCGGCCCCTCGCTGCGCGCGGCGGCGCTCGCAGGCGACGCTTCCGCCGCCTACGAAGTCGCCGTCCGCTTCGCCGAGGGCCGCGAGGTCCCGCAGAACAGCGAGGAAGCTGCCCGGTGGCTTGACCGCGCCGCCAAGAAGGGATTTGCGCCTGCGCAGTTCCGCCTGGCGAGCCTCTATGAAAAAGGCCTGGGGGTGAAGAAAGATCTGGCCGCGGCGCGCGACCTCTACCGCGCCGCCGCCGATCAAGGTCACGGCAAGGCCATGCACAATCTCGCCGTGCTCTATGCGGAAGGCATCGACGGCGCGGCGGACTACCGCGCCGCTGCGCAATGGTTCCGCAAGGCCGCGAACCACGGGATCACCGACAGCCAGTACAATCTCGGCATCCTTTACGCACGCGGCATCGGCGTCGAGCAGAATTTGGCCGAATCGTACAAATGGTTCTTGCTCGCGGCCAAGGAGGGCGACACCGAGGCGGCGGCCAAGAAACGCGACGAAGTCGCCTCGCGTCTCGATCAGCAATCACTCGCGGCCGCGCGTCTTGCGGCGCAGAGCTGGACGGCGGAGCCGCAGCCGCCGGAGGCGATCACGGTCAAGGCGCCGGGGGCCTGGGACGCGGCGCCACGGCCGAAATCGCGGCCGGCAAAGGCGCCAATTCCAGATGCCAAGGTCAACTGAAGACAGTCATTGAGCGCCGCCAGGACGTGGCGACTCGCTGCCCGCGGCCATCGGCCGACCGCTCCGGCGCCATCAAATCTGCGCGGTCGGTCACCGCGCATGGTATGCCACGAGCCGCCGCGCGAGTAGAAGAGTTCAACCGCGCACCCGAACGCCGGGCAGTCTATCGTGCAGATCTACCTTCCGATCGCCGACATCCCCGTCAACGTCTTCCTTGCGCTCGCCATGGGCCTTGCGGTCGGATTCATCTCCGGCATGTTCGGGATCGGCGGCGGATTTCTCATGACGCCGCTTTTGATCTTCATCGGCGTGCAACCGGCCGTGGCTGTGGCAAGTGTGACCACGCATGTGGCGGCCTCCTCGTTCTCCGGCGCGATCGCCTACTGGCGACGCAACGCCCTCGACGGCACGCTGGCGCTCACCCTTCTCGCCGGCGGCATTGTCGGCAGCGCCGGCGGCGTCGCGCTGTTCATCTGGCTGCGCGCGCTCGATCAGCTCGACCTGGTCATCGGTCTGTCCTATGTCACGCTTCTGAGCGTCGTCGGCATGTTGATGATCGGCGAGAGCGTGCGCGCGATCGTCCGCAGCCGTCACGGCAGGCCGGCCGAATTTCGCCGGCCGGGCAGTCACATCTGGTTCCACGGGCTGCCCTTGAAGTTGCGATTCAAGCGCTCGAAGGTCTACGTCTCCGCGATTCCGGTTTTGGTCATCGGATTCATCATCGGATTCATCGGCGCGATCATGGGCATCGGCGGCGGCTTTTTGCTGGTGCCGATGCTGATCTATGTGGTGCGGGTCCCGACCGCGACCGTGATCGGCACCTCGATGGTGTTGACCTTCCTCACTATGGCGTCGACCACGGTTTTGCACGCCGTGACCAATCACCTCGTCGATGCAGTGCTGGCGCTCATCCTGATGGTGGGCGGCGTGATCGGCGCGCAGTTCGGGGCGCAAGCCGGGCAGCGCATCCGCGGCGAGTGGCTGCGGCTTTTCCTCGGTCTGCTCGTTCTGATGGTCGGCCTGCGCTTTGCGTTCGATCTGGTGTTGCGGCCTGACGACCTCTACTCGATCCGGTTCATCGGGGGCGGGCCGTGAGACGCTCAAGCTGCGCGCTGACGGCAGCGCTCGTCTTCGCCGGCGTCGGCTATTGCGACCCGGCCGCGGCCGAGCGCCTCATCGCCTCGCTGAGCAATCATCGCGTGATGATTACGTCCAACTATACCGGGGTGGAACTGGTATTGTTCGGCACGGTCGAGCACGACGCAGCGGGCGGTGCGCGACATGGGCCCTACGATATCATCGCCACCGTTACCGGACCGCGCGAGGCGCTGCGCACGCGCCGCAAGCAGCGCGTGCTCGGCATCTGGGTGAACACCGAATCGCGCACATTCGTCGATCCGCCCGCCTACCTGGCCGTGCTGGCGAACCGTCCGCTCGATGCCATCACCAGCGCCGACAATCGGCGGCGCCTGCAACTCGGAATCGCGAACGCCTCCTTCCCCGAGGTCACCAACAACGGCGTCGCCGAGGTGAGCAACGACCCGTTCCGCCTCGCTCTGGTGCGGTTGATGGGTGAACGCGGGGTCTACAGCGAGGAGCCGAACGCCGTGACTTTCCTGACGCCGACGCTGTTCCGCGCGGCGATTTTGCTTCCCGCGCAGGTGCCGATCGGCACGTACGATGTCGACGTCAAGCTGTTTGCCGACGGCAATCTGATCGCCCGCACGGATTCGGCGTTCGAGATCGTCAAAGTCGGCTTCGAGCAGTTCGTCGTCAATGCCGCGCGCGAGCACGGCCTGCTCTATGGAGTGGCGACCACCATGATGGCGCTGTTGACCGGCTGGATCGCCAGCATCGTGTTCCGCAGGGACTGAGCGTGAGAGGCCTGATGGCCTTGCCTTGCCGGGAATGACGCCAGCGGCGTTGGTCAATCAGGCAAGCACCTCGCGGCGGCGATAGCATAGAGGCGGCGGGCGCCAAGCATGTGAGCGGTGAAGGCGAGCGTGCCAAACAAGGCAAGAATCGCCCGGTCGCGCACGTTGAGGCCGCCGGCATAGGCGCCGAAGGCCGGCATGACGAGCCGCCTGCCGTCGCTGGCGAAACAGCGCCGGCTCACCGCGCGCCCGCGTCGCGCGACCCGCGCGAGCGGATGGAGATGGCCGGCGATCTCGCCGTCGCAGGCTTGCGGCGAAGGCTCGTGGCGGAATGTCAGCGGACCGAGCGCCAGGGCGCAGGCGAAGCGGCCGCCGATGCCGTCGGGGCGGTCGGGATCGTGATTGCCGGCGATCCACAGCCAATCGCGTCCACGCTGCAGCGCCTTGAGCGCCGCGCGGTCGGTGCCGGCCATGCGAGAAGGCCCGCCGCCATCGTGGAAGCTGTCGCCCAGCGCGATGACGACGCGCGGCGCATAGCGCTCGATCAGGCGGGCCAATCGGGCCAATGTCGCCGCCGTGTCGTAGGGCGGCAGCAATACGCCGCGGGCGGCGAAGGCCGAGCCTTTTTCCAGATGCAGATCGGCGACGACGATAAGTTGTTCGTCAGGCCAGAACAGCGCGCCGGCGGGATCGGCGAGGAGCGTGGCGCCGGCGACGGCAAGCGCATGATCGCGTCCTCGGCCGGAAAGTGCGGGCGCGACGGCCGCGGCACGCCGGGTGGGGCTCGGCGCACGTGCGCTCACTGCATCGCCTCCTGCACCAATTCATCCGCCGCCTCGGCGAGGAGCGAATCGGCCGCCTCGCCGTGAACCGCCTCGCGCCCGATCTCCAGCATGACCGGCACGGCGAGCGGCGAGACGTAGTCGAGCGCCTTATGAACGATTCGCCCCCTGATGCGCGAGAGCATTTCGCCGAGGCGGCGCACGTCGAGGAGGCCGGTCGCGGCGTCGGCGCGCGCGGCGCGCAGCAGCACGTGATCGGGCTGGTGGCCGCGCAGCACGTCATAGACGAGGTCGGTCGAGATGGTGACCTGGCGCCGGGATTTCTTTTTGCCGGGAAAGCGGCGCTCGATCAGCCCGGCGATGATGGCGCAGTTGCGGAAGGCGCGCTTCATCGGCGCCGATTCGGCGAGCCACGCTTCAAGATCGTCGCCAAGCATGTCTTCATCGAACAGTTCCGCGAGGGAAAGCTCCCCGCGCGCGACGCGCAGCGCGACATCGCCGAGACCCCAGATCGCGAGCGCGTATTCGTTGGCGACGAAGCCCATGGGCTTGAGCCGCGCGCGCTCGAGCCGCCGGGTCAAGAGCATGCCGAGCGTCTGATGCGCCAGGCGGCCCTCGAACGGGTAACAGACCAGATAGTGCTTGTTGGCGCGCGGAAATGTTTCCACTAACAGCTCGCGCGCGCCGGGCAACCGCGAGCGCCATTGTTGGATTTCGAGCCACTCGCGCACCTGCGCGGGAAGCTCCTGCCACTGCCGCGGATCGGAGACGATCGCGCGCACGCGCGCGGCGAGATAGGTGGACAGCGGAAATTTCCCGCCCTCATAGGCCGGCACCTTGGGATCCTCGGAACTGGAGCGCGAGACATAGACCTCGTCCTCGACCAAGGCCTCGTATTCGAGGATTTCGCCGGCGAACATGAAGGTATCACCCGGGACCATGGTCTCGACGAAATATTCCTCGACTTCGCCGAGCAGCCGTCCGCCGCGCGGAATCATCTTCGACGCGCGCGAGCGCACCAGCCGAACCTTCAGCATGTCGGCCTCGATGATGGTGCCGACATTGAGCCGGTAGCGCTGCGCCACGTTGGGATGTGTTATGCGCCAGCGCCCGTCCTTGCCCTGGCGAATGCGGGCAAAGCGCTCGTAGGCCCTGAGCGCGTAGCCGCCGGTGGCGACGAAGTCGACGACGGCGTCGAAATCGGCCCGCGTCAGCGTCGCGTAAGGCGCGGCCGTGGTCACCTCGGCATAGAGTTCGTCGCCGAGGAACGGCGCGCCACAGGCGCAGCCGAGCACGTGCTGGGCCAGCACGTCGAGCGCGCCGCCGCGCAACGGCGGCGTGTCCTGCGCGTTCTCGGCGATGGCGTCGAGCGCGGCGCGGCATTCGAGCACTTCGAAGCGGTTCGCCGGCACGAGCACGCCCCTGGAGGGCTCGTCCATGCGGTGGTTGGCGCGGCCGATGCGCTGGAGAATGCGCGAGGCGCCCTTCGGCGCGCCGACATTGATGACGAGGTCGACGTCGCCCCAATCGACGCCGAGATCGAGCGATGACGTGCAGACGACCGCGCGCAGGCGCCCGGTCGCCATCGCCGCCTCGACCTTGCGCCGCTGCGAAACGTCGAGCGAGCCGTGATGCAGCGCGATGGCGAGATTGTCGTCGTTGATATGCCAGAGTTCCTGAAAGATGCCTTCGGCCTGGCTGCGGGTGTTGACGAAGACGAGCGTGGTGCGGCGGGCCTTGACCAGCCGGTAGATCTCGCCGAGCGCATGACCGGCGGAATGGCCGGCCCAGGGCAGCCGCTCGCGCGTGTCGAGCATGGTGACATGGGGCGCTGCGCCGCCCGTGGCGATGATGAGATCGGCGCGCGTGCCGCCGGGCCCGCCGTCGCGTTGCGGCACAACGAAGCGGGCGATCTCTTCCGGTTCTGCCACGGTCGCGGAGAGGCCGATGCTGGCGAGGCCGGGGGCGAGGCGAAAGAGGCGCGCCAGGCCGAGCGAGAGAAGATCGCCGCGCTTCGAGATGATCAGCGCGTGCAGCTCGTCGAGGATCACGCGCTTGAGCGAGCCGAACAGATAGGGCGCGTCGGCGGAAGAGAGCAGCAGCGCCAGCTGCTCCGGCGTCGTCAGCAAAATCTCCGGCGGATCGCGGCGCTGGCGCTGGCGCTTCGAGGTTGGCGTGTCGCCGGTGCGGGTCTCGATGCGGATTGGCAGGGCCATCTCGGCGACGGGCGTTTCCAGGTTACGCGCTACATCGACGGCGAGCGCCTTGAGCGGTGAGATGTAGAGCGTGTGCAGCCCGTATCCCCATCGCTGTGCGTGGGGAGAGAGGCGAAAATTGCTCAACTCCACCAGGCTCGGCAGAAAGCCCGCGAGCGTCTTGCCGCCGCCGGTCGGCGCGACCAGGAGGACCGAGCGTCCGGCCTGCGCCTTGGCCAACAATTCGAGTTGATGTTCGCGCGGGGTCCAGCCGCGGCTGGCGAACCAGCGCGCGAAAATGTCCGGAAGAACGGCGGCGCGCTCGATGACTGTCATCCCCTGGCAGTTTCCGCTCGCCGCCGCGAAGGCGGGGGTTCGGTTGCTTCCGCACTCCGTGGTACCGGATTCCCGGTTTCGCGGGAATGAGCGGCGCGTGCCTCGGCGACGACGACGAGACTGTCGACCGGCATGCCTTTTTCGCTGCGCACCGACGCCGCGCCAAGATGCGCAGGCGCAAGGCCGGCGTCGCCAAGGACATCGCGCAGGTGAGATTCGCCGTGCGCATAGCGCAGCGTCGGCAAGAGCTTCACTCCATCGCCGGCATGGGTCTCGACCGTGAAGGCGAAAAGCCCGCCGGGCGCAAGGACGCGTTCGACCGCCGCCGCAATCGGGCGAAGATCGTTCACATAGACGAAGACATCGGCGGCGAGGACGAGGTGAAAGGACGCCGCGTTGCCGGCCTCGTCGGCGAGAAAGGTTGTGAGGTCGGCGGTGGCGAGACGGTAATAGAGACCTTTTGCCGCCGCTTGCGCGACCATGGCGGGCGAGAGGTCGACGCCGACGAGCCGGTCGACGACGGGACGAAAAGCGGCGCCGCCGAGCCCGGTGCCGCAGCCGAGATCGAGCATCGAGGCAAAGCGCATGTCCCGGCCCGAGGCACGCATCGCCGCTTGCACGGCCTCGTGCAGGATGGCCGGGCCGCGATAGGCGAGACGTTCGATCAGCGCCGCGTCGTAACGTGTCGCATATTGGTCGAACAGCCGGCGGACATAGGTTCCGGTCATCGCCGGTGTCGCTTCGCCGCAAGCGAGCCGGGCGAGTTGCAGCCGGGCGCCCTGGTGATCCTCGGGATCGGCATCGCGCGCCTGCTCGAACGCGGCGGTCGCGCCGGCGCGGTCGCCGAGTTGGTCGCGGATAGCCCCGAGTGCAAACCAGGCGGCGGCGAAGCGCGGCGCGAGCGCGACCGTCTGCGCGAGAACATCGGCGGCGCCGGAAAGATTGCCGCGCCAGGCCTGGTCGAGCGCCCATTGGTAGCGCCGGTCGGCGATCAGATCGTCGGAGGAGAGGAACAGCGGGCCGGTATCGGTCATTGCGTGCTCGCGTCGCAACGGGAAATGATTATTTACCGCAATTAGGCCACTCTGATTTACTATAAGCGGCGATTTATCCGGGCCTTTCACACGTGCTGCCGAGCATTCCAGAGCTGCGCTCGCGCATCGATGCGCCTCGAATCTGGCCGCTGCCGACCAGGAGATCGGAGGCCGGGGACATGCGACCGGGGCACCGGCCGGATCCTGATTGCGCACTGAAGCGACAAAACCCCATCTTTTTCACAAGCACATCACGCTCGCGATGGAGTAATAACAAATGAAAATCCGCTCGTTCCGAATTGGCGGAATAAGATGCTTCAGGGACACAGGACGCATTGAGCTTAGCCCAAGCTGCAACATTCTGATTGGGCTAAATAACGTCGGCAAATCGACGCTCCTCAAGGGCATCCTGGGGTTCCAAGGGTTTCCGTTCGGGGATGACGAAGTTCGCGCCGATAGCCCCTCGTCATTTTACGAGATCACAATTGAACCCCTTGGTCCGGAGTGGGCGACGGTGAACCACAGGCCCGCCAATGTTAGCTCAGGTCCAATTAAATTCTTAAAGGCAATGAGGGGAACTTTGCCTCCAGGCACGGGCGAACTCACTCAGCAAATTCGTCCCGCATATGACGTATTTCAGTCTACTCGCCCGTTCAATGCCATATTGCCTTTTCTGGCCAAGCGTAAAGCACCGGAATTTACGCACGATGTGAAGTCTACAACTCAAGCCCAAATTACTGGTACTTACGCTAATTTGTACAGTCGAATTGATCTGGTCGCAACGGCTGGACATCCTCGCCACGAGCGATTCCAACAAGCACTTAAGGATATTGTAGGTCTACCGGTGACAACAAAATCATCACCGCAGGGCAAACAGGCGGGAATTTATGTAGATAAGAATTCATTTGTTCCGCTAGACCGCATGGGGGACGGTGTAACAGAAATGGTTGCTCTCATTGTTGAATTGTGTTTGGAAGAGAACAAAATATTCGTCTTAGAAGAACCTGAAACCAACTTGCACCCAAACGGGTTACGGGCGCTTCTGAGCATGGTACGCGAATCTGCCCAGCAGAATCAATTTATCATATCAACACACTCAAACATCGTCATACGGGAACTAGCGTCGGAAGAGAGTACCAAATTATTTCGAGTTTCGCGAACTGATGACCATTACCTGTCCCCTTCATCCGTGGAGTTAGTGCCGCGCACGCCGAATGCTCATTCAGCGATTCTTCGTGAACTGGGATACGTGTTCGCGGACCTTGGTCTGCACGAAGGTTGGCTTTTCCTCGAAGAGTCATCTGCCGAAACAATATTGAACGAAATATTGGTGCCAAGTTTTGCGCCTTCGCTGAGAGGGCGACTGAGAACGTTTTCAGCAGGCGGTGCAACGAACGTGGAGGTAACCATCGCGGAGTTCCAGCGACTGGTCACTTTCGTCCATCTACAGCCGGTTTACCGAGGTCGAATTTGGGTCAGAACTGATGGTGACGAAGTCGGGAGGGCGACGGTCGCCAGACTACGCCAGGTATTCGGCTATCTTGATGATATAACTTGCGCCACTTTTACAAAGCCTGCTTTTGAGCTGTATTACCCGCAGCCATTTGCAGAGCGTGCAAAACGCGTTTTATCAATTGTGACTAAGCCCGAGCGGCGCGCCGAAAAGGAACAACTGTTGATGGACGTGGTTGAGTGGTCGCGAAAGGAGGGTGCCGACGCCCTCAACGCATGGCAAGCGTCCGCTTCGGAGCCAATTGAACTCCTTCGCACCATCGAGCACGTTATCGTGAAGGCTTAACAATATGCGTGCGCGGGGTGCGGGGCGATGGTCAACGCGACAAGCCCGCCTACTTGTACGCGGTGCGACGCATAATGCGGCGCGGAATCATGGAGCGGTGAAAGCAAACCGACAATTAAATAACGCTGCCCTGAGCTAAAAGCACTTGCGGATCAATGAAAACAGCCTCATCGCTGCATGATTATTTATGATTTTCCATGCGTCCTGAAGAGATTCTGGCACCGACCTCCGCCGGCCTTTGCTGCAAGCTCGGCGCTTTTCATATCGACCCGACGCGGCCGGTCGAACGGGCGTTGAT
Source organism: Xanthobacteraceae bacterium (assembly GCA_035319735.1). Lineage (GTDB taxonomy): Bacteria > Pseudomonadota > Alphaproteobacteria > Rhizobiales > Xanthobacteraceae > BOG-931. The sequence continues at coordinate 48,395 of DATHCD010000051.1, forward strand.
CACGCACGGCCATTTCGACCACGCGCGCGCCGGCCATGGCGCGGTGCTGGCGACGCATGAGACGCTCGACCTCATGCGGTTGCGCTATGGCGAGGGCTTTGCCGGCACGACTCAGGCGATCGGCTACGGCGAAAGCGTCAATCTCGGCGGCGCCATGGTGACCTTCCATCCCGCCGGCCACGTGCTCGGCTCTGCGCAGATCGCGGTTAAGGCGAATGGCCTGCGCATCGTCGCCTCCGGTGATTACAAGAACGTCCCCGACCCGACCTGTGCGCCGTTCGAACTCGTCCCGTGCGACGTTTTCATCACCGAGGCGACGTTCGCGCTGCCAGTGTTCCGCCACGGCGATCCCGTCGCGCAAATCGCCAAGCTCATGCATTCGGTCGCGTTGTTTCCCGAGCGCGCGCATCTCGTCGGCGCCTATTCTCTCGGCAAGGCGCAGCGCGTGATCGCGCTGCTGCGCCAAGCCGGCTACGAGGCGCCGATCTACCTTCATGGCGCGATGGAGCGCATCACCCGCTATTACGCAACCCGCGGCGTCGCGCTCGGCGAGTTGCGATTGGCGCGCGGCGAAAAGAAGGCGCGACTCGCCGGCACAATCACGCTGTGTCCGCCCTCGGCGCTGCGGGAAATCTGGGCGCGGCGGTTTCCCGAGCCGGTCACCGCCTTTGCCTCCGGCTGGATGCGCCTGCGCGCGCGGGCGCGCCAGCACGGTGTCGAACTGCCGCTCGTCATTTCCGATCACGCCGACTGGGACGGCCTCACGGCGACGATCGCCGCGACCGGCGCCGGCGAAATCTGGGTCACGCACGGACAGGAGGACGCGTTGGTCCACTGGTGCGGGACGCGTGGCCTCGACGCCCGCGCGCTCGACATCGTCGGCTATGGCGATGAGGACGATACCAGCGGGGCGGAGGAATGAACCGCTTTGCCGAGCTTCTGGACCGGCTCGCCTACGAGCCGGGCCGCAACAACAAATTGCGGCTGATGACCGATTATTTCCGCTCGACCGGCGATCCAGAGCGCGGCTGGGCGCTCGCCGCGCTCACCGGCGCGCTCAGTTTTCGACATGCCAAGCCCGGCCTCATCCGCGACCTGATCGCCGAACGTACCGACCCGGTGTTGTTCGCCCTGTCCTACGATTATGTCGGCGACCTCTCCGAGACGGTGGCGCTGATGTGGCCGGCGCAGCAGCAGGGTCCGTCCCCTCGGGCAGAGGTAGCGACGCCGACACTCAGCGCCATCATCGAAACGCTCTCCACCATCGGCAAGACCGAGTTGCCGCGGCAGCTTGCGCGTTGGCTCGACGCGCTCGACGAGACCGGCCGCTGGGCGCTGATCAAATTGGTGACCGGGGGCCTGCGCGTCGGCGTATCGGCGCGGCTCGCCAAAGCCGCGGTCGCCGCGCTCGGCGCAACCGACGCGCAGGATATCGAGCTGCTTTGGCCCGGGCTCGCGCCGCCCTATGTCGAGCTCTTCGCCTGGCTGGAAGGCCGCGCAGAAAAGCCCGCGAGCGGCGATCCGGCGTCGTTTCGGCCGCCGATGCTGGCGCATGCGCTCGACGATGCGGATCTGGCAGGTCTCGATCCGGCCGCGTTCATGGCGGAATGGAAATGGGACGGCATTCGCGTGCAGGCTGCCGCCGCGCGTCGCGACGGCGCGACCGTCGCCCGGCTCTATTCGCGCACCGGCGAGGACATTTCCAAAAGCTTTCCCGATCTTCTCGACGCGCTGCGCCTTCCCGGCGCGATCGACGGCGAGCTTTTGATCATGCGCGAGCGCCGCGTGCAATCCTTCAACGTGCTGCAGCAGCGGCTCAACCGCAAGAGCGTCACCGACAAGCTGATCGCCGAGTTTCCGGCGCATCTGCGCGCCTACGATTTGCTCGCCGAGGGCGAAGAGGATCTCCGCCAGCTCCCGTTCGTTGAACGCCGCGCGCGGCTCGAAGATTTCGTCGCCCGGCTCGACGAGCCGCGAATCGATCTCTCGGCCCTCATTCCGTTCGCCGCCTGGGAGGACATCAGCGCCGCGCGAAAAGATCCGGCGGCGGCCGGAGCGGGCGCCGACGCCGAGGCGGTCGAAGGCGTCATGCTCAAACGCCGCGATGCGCTCTATCTGCCCGGCCGGCCCAAAGGCCCGTGGTGGAAGTGGAAGCGCGATCCGTTCATCATCGATGCGGTGCTCATGTACGCCCAACGTGGCCACGGCAAGCGTTCCTCGTTCTATTCCGATTATACGTTCGGCGTCTGGACGCGCGCCGAGCATGGCGAGGAGCTGGTCCCGGTCGGCAAGGCCTATTTCGGCTTCACCGACGAGGAACTCATCCAGATCGACCGCTACGTGCGCCGCAATACGACCAACCGGTTCGGCCCGGTGCGCGAGGTTGCGCACGAGCGGGATCGGGGGCTGGTGCTTGAAGTCGCCTTCGAGGGGCTGCAGCGTTCGACGCGGCATAAATCCGGGCTGGCGATGCGGTTCCCGCGCATCAACCGGCTGCGCTGGGACAAGCCGCCGGGCGAAGCCGACCGGCTGGAGCGGCTGGAGACGATGATGTTGCGGATCGAAGAGGGACGCATGTCGGCAACAGAGCCGGCAGCCGGCTGAGTATGATCCGGAAACGTCGGATGCCGATTTCCGGAACGATCATGCTCTGCTTAGAGATTCAAGCTGAAGGGATGACGCTTTAGCGTTGCCCGATGCTCCGCTGTGGCCGGTTCATCGAGCGGTTCGAGCAATAAGCCTTTTCTTGCGCTGGGCCGCCGCGGTCACCTCATCGAGCGGCCAGCGTGCGCGGGGCGCGACATCGAGCGGATCGGTAAGCCCGAGCGCGAGCCGTTCGGCGCCGGCCCAGGCGATGATGGCGCCGTTGTCCGTGCACAGCGCCGGCGGCGGCGCGACTAGCGTGGTGCCGATTTCGAAGGCGACGCGGTGCAGCACCTTGCGGATCGCCCCATTGGCCGCGACCCCGCCGGCGCAAACGAGCGCGGTCGGCATGCTGACCTGTTCCCGGAACAGCCTCAAGCCCATGCGCAGCCGGTCCATGACCACGTCGACCACCGCCTGCTGGAACGAGGCGCAGAGGTCGGCGACGTCCTGGTCGCTCAAAGGCGCGATTTTTTCCGCTTCGATGCGCAGCGCGGTCTTGAGGCCGGACAGGGAAAAATTGGCGTCCTGGCGTCCGGCCATGGGCCGCGGCAAGGTGAAGCGCGCGGGGTCGCCGCGCGTCGCCTCCTTCTCGACTTGCGGGCCGCCGGGATAGCCGAGCCCGAGCAGCTTGGCGGTCTTGTCGAAGGCTTCGCCGATCGCATCGTCGACCGTCCCGCCGAGCCGCAGATAATCGCCGACGCCGCGCACGCCGAGGATTTGCGTGTGGCCGCCGGAGGCGAGAAACAGGCAATAGGGGAACGGCGTCGCGTCGGTCAGTCGCGCCGTGAGCGCATGCGCCTCCAAGTGATTGACCGCGATCAGCGGCGTGTCGTGCGCGAGCGCGATCGCCTTGGCCATGGTCAGCCCGACGATGACCCCGCCGATCAGGCCCGGACCGGCGGCGGCGGCGACGCCGTCGAGGGAACCGAAGGAATACTGCGCTTCGTCCATCGCCTGGGCGATGATGTGATCGAGCGCCTCGACATGGGCGCGGGCGGCGATTTCGGGCACCACGCCGCCGAAAGCGGCGTGCTCGCCGATCTGCGAGAGGACGACGTTCGAGAGAATCCGGCCGTGCCCGTCCACGGTGCGCTCGATCACGGCCGCGCCGGTCTCGTCGCAGGTCGTCTCGATGCCGAGGATCACCATCTATGGATTCTAGCGTTAGACATCTGTGGCCGTTGCAAGGCTGGTAAATGCGCGGAAGCCTTTCCACGATGCGTCATCGGCTGGATCGCTTCGTCGCTTTCGCTCTTCGCAATGACCGCGCTATGGTGATGCGGCCTAGCACTTGAAGGTCCCATGGCACAATCCTCGTCCGAGCGATCCGTCCTGCGCCTCGGCTCGCGCGGCTCGCCGCTCGCGCTGGCGCAGGCGCGCGCGGTGAAGGACCGGCTTGCGGCGGCTGGTGTCGAGGCGGAGCGGATCGAAATCAGAGTGATCCGGACCACGGGCGACGCGATCCAGGACCGGCCGCTGGCCGAGGCCGGCGGCAAGGGGCTGTTCACCAAGGAGATCGACGAGGCGCTTATCGCCGGCAAGATCGATCTTGCCGTGCATTCCGCCAAGGACATCCCGACCGTGCTGCCGCCGGGCCTGATGCTCGCGGGGTTCCCACCGCGCGAGGACGCGCGCGACGCGTTCATCAGCCGCAAGGCGAAGACTTTACGCGAGCTGTTGCCAGGTGCGGTGGTCGGCACGGCGTCGTTGCGCCGCCAGGCCATGGTCAAGCGGCTGCGGCCTGACCTTGCAGTCGTCACTCTGCGCGGCAATGTCGAGACGCGGCTGCGTAAGCTCGACGCCGGAACGGTGGATGCGACACTGCTCGCCGTCGCCGGATTGAAGCGGCTCGGCCTCCTCTCGGCGGCGACGGCGATGCTCGACATCGACGAATTCCTTCCGGCGGTCGGGCAGGGCGCGATCGGCCTCGAGACGCGCGCCGACGATGGCGCGACGCGCGCGCTCGTCGCCGAGATCAGCGACCCCGATACGGCCGTCGCTCTCGCTGCCGAGCGCGCTTTTCTCGCCGTGCTCGACGGCTCTTGCCGGACGCCGATCGGCGGCCATGCCAGAGTAAGCGGCGACAACGTCCGTTTCCGCGGCATGATCGTTAAGCCGGACGGCAGCGCGGCGTTCGAGGTTTTGCGCGAGGGCGGTCGCGACCATGCGGCCGAGCTTGGCGCCGATGCCGGGCGTGAGCTCAAGGATCGCGCCGGTGCCGACTTTTTCGCACGGATCTGACCGTGCGCCTGCTGCTGACGCGACCCGAGCCCGATGCCGAGCGCACCGCGGCCGCGTTGCGCGCGCGCGGGCACGCCGCGATCCTCGCCCCGCTCATGCGCATCGAGGCGGTCGCCGATGCCGATCTCGGTGGCGGACCGTGGGCGGCGATCCTGGTCACCAGTGCCAATGCGGCGTCGGCGGTCGCGGCGCATGCCCGCATCGCGGAACTGCGCGCGCTGCCGGTGTTTGCGGTCGGCGAGCGCAGCGCGCAGGCGATGCGCGTGGCGGGCTTCGTCAATGTGACCTCCGCCGACGGTGACGTGCGGGATCTCGCGCGCCTCGTCACCGAGCGAACGCCGAAGGACGCACCGCTCCTCTACCTTGCCGCTGCCGAGCGTTCCGGTGATCTCGCCGGCGAGCTTGGCGCCGGCGGCTTTGCCGTGCGCACGGCCGTGATTTATCGCGCCGTCTCCGCTCCGGTATTTACGCGCGCGACGGTTGCGGCGCTGGCCGGCGGCGTGGACGGCGTTTTGCACTTCTCGCGCCGCAGCGCCGAGGCCTATGTGATTGCGGCGCATGCTGCTGGCCTGCGCGAAAGTGCGCTCAAAAATCCCGTGCATTTTTGCCTTTCCGCGCAAATCGCCGAGCCGCTCGCGCGGGCCGGCGCCACGGATATCCGCGTCGCGCCGCGGCCGGTCGAGGCCGCCTTGCTCGCGCTCATTCCCGCGGGCTGAACGGACGATCGTGTCGTGCCCGCTTCTTCGGCGGAGCAAGATCGTCGTCGAAAAACCCGCGTCCGCTTTTTTTCGGATCGCGCTCTCGCCCGAGATGTTGCCGCCATGTCTGCCCCGTACTATGCCGTGACGGCGAGCCGGTCGGCAGCGTCGAATTGGCCGGCTCTTCTGGAGCGCGCATGACCAGCGAGCCTGACAGCACGCCGCGCCGCCGGCCGCCGACCATCGATCTGACGGCAAAGGAGGTCGAATCGGAAAAACCGGCGTCCACAGCGGAAGCAGAAGCGGCAACCCCGCCCGGCGATTCCCCCGCGGACAAGAATGCCTCGGGCGAACGAGCGCGCTGGAATTTTGCCGAAACGCTGGCCAGCCTCGGACGCCGGGTGACGCGCGCTCACGCCCTGGGCGCGGTCGCGGGCGCCACGGCGGGCGTTCTCGTCATGCTCGCGATCTTCGCCGCGCTGTGGATTGCCGACCTCGTGCCGTCGCCGGGCGGCGCGGCGCCGTCGAGCGGCGAACGATCGCAGGCAACCGCTGCCGGCGACATTTCGGCGCGGCTCGACAAGATCGAGGCCGCGCTTGCGGCGCCGCGGCCGGACGCGACGCTGTCGAAGCAAATGGCGGCAGCGGAAGCCGAGACGAAATCACTCGGCGATTCGCTTGCCGCGCTTGATCGCCGGGTCGATCGCGTCGCGGTGACGGCCGCCAGCGCGCTCGCGCACGCCGATGCCGCCTCCGCTGCGGCCGACGCAGCGAAAAGCGCGGCGCAGCAGGCGGGCGTCGCGCATGGCGACCTCGGCACGCTGGCGAGCCGCATGGCGGCGCTCGAAGGCGCAGTGCAGGCGCTCGCCGAGAAGCTCGCGCGCCGCCCGGCGAGCGCCGATGATCGCGCGGCGCGGCTCACCGTCGCCGCCGCGGCGCTTCGCGCCGCGGTCGAACGTGGAGTTCCCTACCAGGCGGAGCTCGCGGCGGTGAAAACGCTCGGCGTCGAGGAGAATGCGCTGGCGCCGCTTGCGCCGTTTGCCGCCGACGGGATACCGAGCGCGTCGGTGCTCGCCCGCGAGCTTGGCGCGCTTACGCCCGCTCTCTTGCATGCCTCCGGCGCGGCGCCGAGCGAAAGCTCGTTCCTTGGGCGACTGCAAGCGAATGCGCAAAAGCTCGTGCGCATCAGGCCGATCGACGCGCCGCAAGGCGACGACCCCGCCGCGGTCGTTGCGCGGCTCGAAGCGGACGCTGCTCGCGCCGATATCGAAGCCGCACGTGTCGACTTGGCTCGTTTGCCCGATGGCGCTCGCGCGCTCGCCGATGGCTGGGTCAAGAAAGCCGACACGCGCGAAGCGGCCATTGCGGCAAGCCGGCACATCGCTGCCGACGCCCTCGCCGCGCTGGGCAAGCCGGCCACGCAATGATCCGCGTCCTTTATTTCCTGATCATCGTCGGCGCGCTTTCGCTCGGCGTGGCGTGGCTCGCCGACCGTCCGGGCGACGTGGTCATCACTTGGCAGGGCTGGCGCATCGAAACCTCGCTCACGGTCTTGGGCGCGGCAATCCTTGCGCTGATGGTGCTGCTCGCTCTGCTGTGGAGTCTTCTGCGCGGCATATTGCGCTCGCCCTTCATGCTGCGGGCGCTGCTGCACAATCGCCGCGGCGCGCGCGCTTATGAGGCGATTTCGCGCGGGCTGATCGCCGTCGGCGCCGGCGACGTCGGCGCCGCGCGCAAGTTCACGGCGGAAGTAAAGCGCATCGCACCCGCCGAGCCGTTGGCGCTGCTGCTCAGCGCACAGGCGGCGCAGCTCGCCGGTGATCGCGAGGCGGCGGATCGCGCCTTCCGCGCCATGGCGGGCCGCGCCGACACCAAGGCGCTCGGCCTGCACGGCCTCTTCATCGAGGCGCAGCGTCGCGCCGACCTCGCCGGCGCGCGCGCCTATGCGGAGGAGGCGGCGCGAACCAGCCCCTCGCTCGGCTGGGCCGGCAAGGCGGTGCTCGAATTCCGCTGCGCCACCGGCGATTGGGCCGGCGCGCTCGCGCTGCTGGAGCAAAACAGGCGCGTGCTCAACAAGGCCAGCTATCGCCGTCAGCGCGCGGTGATGCTGACCGCGCGCGCTCTCGCGGTCGAGGAGACCGACCGCGACAACGCAAAAATCTTTGCGCTCGAAGCCGTGAAGCTTGCGCCGACGCTGGTGCCGGCGGCGGCGCTCGCCGGCCGGCTTCATGCCGAGGCCGGCGACACCCGCAAGGCGGCGCGCATCATCGAGAAAGCGTGGCGGACCAATCCGCATCCCGATCTCGCCCAGGTCTTTTCCGAGCTTCGCTTCGGCGATGCCGCGCGCGACCGCTTGAAGCGCATCGAGGGGCTGGCGAAGAAGGCGCCCGGCCACCTCGAAGGCGCGCTGGCGCTGGCGCGCGCCGCGCTCGACGCACGCGAATTCGCCAAGGCGCGCGCCGTACTCGCCGCTTATTTGGCGGTGCCGACCAAGCGCGTCGCCTTGTTGATGGCGGAGCTGGAGCGGGCCGAGCGCGCCGACGAAGGCCGCGCCCGCGAATGGATCGCACGCGCGCTCAACGCCGCGCCCGACCCGGCATGGACCGCGGACGGCTATGTGTCCGACCGCTGGCTGCCGGTCTCGCCGGTGAGCGGCCGCCTCGACACCTTCGAGTGGCGCGTGCCGCTTTCCGGTATCGCCGGCACGGCGCCGATGATCGAGCCGGAGCCTCGCCCGGTCGCGCCGGTCGCGAGCACCGAGGAGGCGCAGCCCGCGGCGGCACCGGCCGCGCCACCCCCTCGCCGTCGCAGTGCTCGCACGCCGCCGACGCCGCCGAAACTCGAGCCGGTGATCCCCCTCGTGCACGCGCCCGACGATCCAGGGCCCGAAGCAGTCGAGGAAAATGAAGAACCGCGTGTCGAGCCGCAGAACGGTTGGCGGAAGATTTTCGAGTAGGCAGGCTGGCGTGTTCTGGTAGGCTTGGGTAGGGCTTACAGTATGTGATCGGTGCCGCTCACACCAACACGGTTGAGGGTTTCTGGTCGATCTTCAATCGCGGCGTGGTCGGCACGTTCCACAAGATGAGCGCCAAATACATGCCGCTCTACGTCGCGGAGTTTCAGTTCCGATATAATAATCGGTTCAATTCCGACATCTTCGGAACGGCGATTAGCGGATGTTAGACCGCGATAAATGGACAGCAATTTATTTAGGCATTGCCTATTTGGCCTTTGCCGAAATATCGAGTTTGGGCGGAAGTTCACAGGCCTCCCCTTGCATAGTAATAAGCGAGTATCAGCCCACTAATTATCAACCCAGCTATCAAGCCTGCGCCGCCCTCCATGAGGAGGTCATGCGTGTGCTCGCCTTTTTGTGGGAACACACTACCCACGACAATATTAGTGCCGCCGCAACCGTCGTCATCGCAATTTTTACACTCACCTTGTGGCGATCCACTTACAATATGTGGGTGTTGGGTACAGCAACTGCTGAGCGTCAACTGCGGGCGTATTTGACTACGGCTGTTGGACAATGCCTCCGACAGACACGGACTCTCAATCTCGAATTTCGACCAATTATCCTGAACACAGGACAAACCCCAGCTTATGACGTTTATATCCTCAATAGCATGGCGCTACTTTCCCCCACTGAGGCTACCAACTACGATTTCAGAATCCCGGAACAGCCGCCAGCTACCCTTATGACATTGGGACCTCGACAGGAGCGCTTCACCCACGTCATCGCTGGACGCAAAATGACTAGAAATGAAATGCGAGAGTGGATCGCCCACAGAAAACTCATCTTTGTATACGGCACGATCCATTATAGAGACGCTTTCCAAAAACCCCGCTTTACCAATTTCTGCTATTCGATTTTGTATTGGAGCAAACGCGGCACCCCATTGTGGCACAATACAAATCGACATAACGAGAGCAACTAATACCAACTCCGGGAATCTCCGACTCTTCGGGCGACCCCGCAGCGTCCGAACACCAAATCCTCGTTTGATTTCATAGGGATGGTCGTGCGCAGTGATTACCGCCCCGGGCGGCCGAATGAGTCACCGTCTCCGCGCTTTGGTATAACAACCACCAGTATGGCCCCGAAGCATTTGCGCCGGCCTGTCGTGTGCAGTATAGTGCATCATCCCCTTCTGTCGAGTTGGGGATAATCGCCTTATAATGCATGAGGGCCCGTCCGTGGCCAAGCCCAGCGCCAAGACCAAATTCGCCGAAAAGCCTCAACAGGTCGCGCAGGGCGAAGCCGCGCCGGCCGCCGCGTTCCTCGCCGCGATCGGGCGCGAAGTGCGGCGAAACCGCGCCAAGCGCGGCATGACGCGGCGCCAATTAGCGCAGGCCTCGCTCACCTCCGAGCGCTATCTGGCGCAGATCGAGAGCGGGGCCGGCAATCCGTCGGTGAGCGTGCTGCGCGCGATCGCGCAGGCGCTCGACCTTCCGGCTGCCGCACTCCTGCAGGAACCGGGCGCGCGCGCCGCGGCGCTGGGCGGCATCCTCGATCTCGTCGCCCAGGTGCCGGAAGGCGAATTGCCGGCGCTTGCCAAGATGATCGAGACTCGCGTGGCGCTGCCGGCAAGCGCCGACCGCGGCCGCCGCATTGCGCTCGTCGGCCTGCGCGGCGCCGGCAAGTCGACGCTCGGGCGGATGCTCGCCCAGCATCTCGACTGGCCCTTCATCGAGCTCGACCGCCGCGTCGAGGAGGATTACGGCGCCAGCATCCCCGACCTGATGGAGATGGCCGGCACCGCGACCTTCCGCCGCCACGAACGCGCCGCGCTTGCCCGCGTCATCGCCGAACACGAGGCCGTCGTCATCACCACGGCCGGCGGCATTGTCGCCAACCCGGAAAGCTATGCCCTGCTGTTGCGCCGCACGCACACGGTGTGGATCAAGGCGCGTCCGCAAGAGCACATGAGCCGGGTGATGGCGCAGGGCGATTTCCGCCCCATGGCGCAGAACCGGGAGGCCATGGCCGATTTGTTGGCGATACTCGAGGCGCGGCGCGCCGACTATGCCCGCGCCGAGGCCGAGGTCGACACCTCGGGCGATTCCGTGGAGCAGAGTTTCGCCAAACTGCTGCGCATCGTCACGCCGTTGCTTAGATCCGCATCATGACGCTCGCCGACGAAGGCTTCCTCGACCTCGGTCCGATGCGGCTCGAATACCGCATGATCGGGCCGCGGCCCGATGCAGCGCCGGTCATCGTGCTGCTGCACGAAGGGCTCGGCTGCGTCGGCCTTTGGGGCGCGTTTGCGCAAAATCTCGCGGCGGCAACGGGAGCCGGCGTTTTTGTCTATTCGCGCGCCGGCCATGGCCGATCGAGCCCGGCGGAGCTGCCGCGTCCGCTCTCCCTCATGGAGGAGGAGGCGCTTGATGTCCTGCCGCGCGTGCTCGCCGCGATCGGTTTTCAGCGCGGCATCCTGTTCGGCCACAGCGACGGCGCGTCGATCGCGACCATCTATGCCGGCAGCATTGAAGATCACCGCGTGCGCGGGCTCGTTCTCCTGGCGCCGCATTTTTTCGCCGAGGAGAAGGGGCTTGCCGAAATGCGCCGCGCGCAGCGGGCCTACCAATCCGGTGCCCTTCGCGGCGAGCTGGAGCGCTGGCACAACGACGTCGATGGCGCGTTCTACTCCTGGAGCGGTCCATGGCTCGATCCGGAGTTCCGCGCGTGGGACATTACCGAGGCGCTCGGCTACATCCGGGTGCCGATCCTGATCGTGCAAGGCGACGACGATCCCTATGGCACGCTCAGGCAGGTCGAGGCGGCGCAACGGGAGTGCTACTGCCCGGTCGAGACTGCGGTGCTGCCGGGCGTCCGCCATTCCCCGTACCGGGAGGCCCCCGCGGCAACGCTCGAAGTGACCGCCGCCTTCATCAACCGATTGTTGCGCGACCACCACGAGGGCGAAAAACGGGCCGATTCCGCGGTTGCGCTGCGATGAATTATAGTGCATATAGGCAGATAGGGTTACTGCACTATAGTACAGTCAGGCGTTCGGCTGGCCGAGGCATCAAGATGAATGACGCGCATTATAAGACCGAGAGGCCCCTGGCCAACGGCCAGACGCGGATCGATTTCCAGACCGCGCCGGGCCGCTATCGCCATTGGAAGCTGGCGATCGACGGCGATGTCGCCACGCTGTTCCTGGACGTGGATGAGAAGGGCGCGCTGTTCGAGGGCTACGACCTCAAGCTCAACTCCTACGATCTCGGCGTCGACATCGAGCTCGCCGACGCCATCGAGCGGTTGCGCTTCGAGCACCCGGAAGTGCGCGTGCTGGTGCTGCGCTCGGGCAAGCCGCGAGTGTTCTGCGCCGGCGCCAATATCCGCATGCTCGCCGGCGCGAGCCACGCGCACAAGGTCAATTTCTGCAAATTCACCAATGAGACGCGCAACGGCATCGAGGATTTGAGCGAGAATTCCGGGCTCAAGACCGTCTGCGCGATCAGCGGCACGGCGGCGGGCGGCGGCTACGAGCTCGCGCTGGCGGCCGATCACATCATGCTGGTGGATGACGGCTCCTCGGCGGTCGCCTTGCCGGAACTGCCGCTGCTTGCGGTCTTGCCCGGGACCGGGGGCGTCACCCGCGTTGCCGACAAGCGCAAGGTGCGCCGCGACTATGCCGATGTCTTCTGCACCACCGAGGAGGGCGTCAAAGGCAAGCGCGCGGTCGAGTGGCGGCTCGTTGACGAAGTCGTGCCCGGCTCCAAATTCGACGAGACCATAGCCGCGCGGGCGAAAGAATTTGCCGCGAAGTCCGGCCGCGGCGCCGCCGGGCGGGGCATTACGCTCGTCCCGCTGGCGCGCAGCTTCACCGCCGATGGCGTCGAATATGGATCGCTCGCCGTCGCCTTCGAGCGTGCAGGCCGGATCGCCACGGTCACGCTGCGCGGGCCGGCCGTTTCGCCGCCGGCATCCGTCGAGGCGATGGCGGCGCTCGGCGCGGAATTCTGGCCGCTCAAGCTCGCGCGCGAGCTCGATGACGCCATCCTCAACATCCGGCTCAACGAATTCGACGTCGCCGCGATCGTCTTCAAGTCCTCGGGCGACCCGGCCGAGGTCATGGCCTACGAGCATTTCCTCGACGCCAACAAGGATCACTGGCTCGTGCGCGAGATCCGGCATCTGTGGAAGCGGGTGCTCAAGCGCATCGATCTCACTTCGCGCTCATTGGTCACGCTGCTCGAGCCGGGCTCGTGCTTTGTCGGCACGCTCGCCGAGATCTCCTTCGCCAGCGACCGCTCCTACATGCTGATCGGCGCGCGCGGCGGCGACAACAAGCCGCCGGCGACGATGGCGCTCGCTGACGCCAATTTCGGCGCCTATCCGATGTCGAACGGGCTGACGCGGCTGGCGAGCCGCTTTCTCGCCAGCCCGGCCGACCTCGCGGCGGCGAAGGCCGAGCATGAAAAAACGCTCGACGCCGAGACCGCGCAGCGACTCGGGCTCGTCACCTTCGCGCTCGACGACATCGATTGGGACGACGAGGTGCGCGTGTTCCTCGAGGAGCGGGCGAGCTTTTCGCCCGACAGCCTCACCGGTCTGGAAGCCAATCTGCGTTTCGCCGGACCGGAGACCATGGAATCGAAAATCTTCGCGCGGCTGAGCGCGTGGCAGAACTGGATTTTCCAGCGCCCCAACGCGGTCGGCGAGGACGGCGCGCTCAAGCGTTACGGCACCGGGCAGAAGCCGGTGTTCGACACAAAAAGGGTGTGAAGTTCAAGGAGCCGGTTATGGATATTCAGAACGTCGACTACACGACCAAGATCCCGAACAACGTCAATCTCGCCGAAGACCGGCAGGTGTTGCGCGCGCTGGAAAGCTGGCATCCCGGTTACATCGACTGGTGGATGGATATGGGGCCGCAAGGCTTCCAGCAGTCGCTCGTCTATCTGCGCACCGCGGTTTCAGTCGATCCGAAGGGCTGGGCGAAGTTCGATTACGTGAAGATGCCCGAATACCGCTGGGGCATCTTGCTCGCCCCGGCGGAGGAGGGCCGGAAGATTCCCTTCGGCCGCCATTACGGCGAGCCGGCCTGGCAGGACGTGCCCGGCGAATATCGCGCCATGCTCCGCCGCCTCGTCGTCATCCAGGGCGACACCGAGCCGGCCTCGGTCGAGCAGCAGCGCCATCTCGGCAAGACCGCGCCGTCGCTCTACGACATGCGCAACGTCTTCCAGGTCAATGTCGAGGAAGGCCGGCACCTGTGGGCGATGGTCTACATCCTGCAGAAATATTTCGGCCGCGATGGCCGCGAGGAGGCGGCCGAGCTGCTGCAGCGCCGCTCCGGCAGCGCCGACCGGCCGCGCATGCTCGGCGCCTTCAATGAGGCGACGCCCGATTGGCTCTCATTCTACATGTTCACGTTCTTCACCGACCGCGACGGCAAGATGCAGCTGGAAAGCCTAGCGCAGTCCGGCTTCGATCCGCTGTCGCGCACCTGCCGGTTCATGCTGACCGAGGAGGCGCACCACATGTTCGTCGGCGAGACCGGCGTCGGGCGCACCATCCAGCGGACCTGCGAGGCGATGAAGGCGGCCGGCATCGAGGACCCGAGCGACATCGACAAAGTGCGCGGCCTCGGCGTCATCGACCTGCCGACGATTCAGAAGAAGCTCAATCTGCATTATTCGCTGTCGCTCGATCTGTTCGGCTCGGAGGTCTCGACCAACGCCGCCAATTCGTTCAATGCGAGCCTCAAGGGCCGCTATCAGGAGACCAAGATCGAAGACGATCACCGGCTCGAGCATTCGACCTATCCGGTGCTCAAGCTGGTCGATGGCGAGATCAAACGCGTCGATGAGCCGGCGCTGACCGCGGTCAATATGCGGTTGCGCGACGATTACACCGCCGATTGCCAGCGCGGGCTCGACCGCTGGAACAAAGTCGTCGCCAAGACCGGCGTCGCCTTCAAGTTCGAGCTGCCGCATGTCGGCTTCCATCGCCAGATCGGCGAATTCAAGGACGTCAAGGTCTCGCCCGACGGCGCGCTCGTCGACGAGGCGACCTGGAAACGCGAAATCGGCAAGTGTCTGCCGTCGGCGGACGACGGCGATTTCATCATCAGCCTGATGCGGCCGGTCTACGAGCCGGGCAAGTTCGCCGACTGGATCGCGCCGCCGCGCCTCGGCATCGACAACAAGCCTGGCGACTTCGAATACGTGAAGATCGCGGCGTGAGGGATTTTGCTCCTGGCCGCTGGTGAAGCCGCGCGTCGTTCAGTGGGACAGGATCAGGAGCGCGACGCCGCCGACGACGAGGATCATGCCGACGGCTTCGCGCGCGCTGGTGCGCTGAGCGAAGGCGAAGCGCGCGATCAGCTGGGCAAACAAGACCTCGATCAGCGCCAGCGTGCGCACGCTCGCGGCGGTGGCGAGCGCGAAGGCGAGAAACCAGAACTGCGAGGCGACCGCCCCGGTGAAGCCGGCAAACAAAGACGGCTTCCAGGCGCCGAAGATGGCGAGGAGCACCGACGGCTTGCGCAGTCCGAGATAGAGCGACAGCAAGACCGCCTGCATGGCGATCCCGATCGTCAGCGTGAAGGTCGCGGCCATCACGTAGTTATTTACTGGCGCAAGACCGAGGATGGCGCCGCGAAACCCGATCGCCGAGAGCGCGAACATGGCGGCGGCGGCGAGGCCGAGAAGCGTGGGCCGCAGCGTCGGTCCGATGCCTCGCGCCCGCTTGCCGGCGGCGAGGGGGAGCGGCGTTGCCGACATGATCAGCACGCCGGCGGTGGCGATGACGATCGCCGCCATCATCGGCCACGTCACCCGGTCGCCGAGGAACAAGAGCCCGAAGATCGCGACCTGAACCGGCTCGGTTTTGAGGTAGGCGATCGTGACGACGAAGGAGCGCTCGCCCATGGCGGCGAGCATCAGCGCGGTGCCGGCGATCTGCGTGAAGGCGCCGCCGATCACCCAGGGCCAGAAGCTCGGTCCCGGCCGCGGCAGGGGCGCGCCGGTCGCCAACAGAAGCCCGGCGAGGAAAACGAGCGCGAACGGAAAGCCGAACAGGAACCGGACATGAGTCGCGCCGACGGTGCCGAGGCTCGCCGTGAGCTCGCGCTGCATCGCGTTGCGCAGGGTCTGAGTGAAGGCAGCGATGATTGTGAAGGCCGCCCAGAGCCAGCCGGCCGGCATTATGCCGCCTTCTCCGCGACCATCATGTAGTTCACGTCCATGTCGGCGGCGAGCTGCCAGTGGTCGGCGAACAGATTGTAGACCACGCCGGTCTCGTCGATGATGCGTAATCCGCCCTGATCGAGGGCGATTTCCAGTTCGTTCGGCGTCACGAACTTTTCCCACTGATGCGTGCCGCGCGGCAGCCAGCGCAAGATGTATTCGGCGCCGACGATCGCCAGCGCGAAGCTCTTCACCGTGCGATTGAGCGTGGCGACGAACAGGAGCCCGCCGGGTCTGACCATCGCCGCCGCCAGCTTGAGAAACAAGCCGACATCGGCGACGTGCTCGATCACTTCCATGGCGAGCACGATGTCGAAGGTCTCGCCGGCTTGCTCCAGGGCTTCGGCGGTGGTGTTGCGGTAATCGACGGCAACAGCCGCCTCTGCCGCGTGATGCTTGGCGATCGCGATGTTGCTCTGCGCGGGATCGGCGCCGACGACCGAGGCGCCGAGGCGCGCCAGCGGCTCGCACAAAATCCCGCCGCCGCAGCCGATGTCGAGAATGCGCAAACCGGCGAGGCGGTCGAGTCGCGTCGGATCGCGGCGGAAATGCGCGGCCGCGCGGTCGCGGATATAGGCGAGGCGGACCGGGTTGAGCCTGTGCAAAGCCGCCATCGGCCCGTGCGGGTCCCACCATTGCTCGGCGAGGCGGGAGAATCGAGCGACTTCGTCCTCGTCGACGGTGCCGGGCGCTGTCGGCTGCCGGTCCATGCTTTCGTGCCTCCGAGCCGCACTGCTTTATCCCAAGCACAACGTGCGGGAAAGGCTGTGCCGATGGCTTGATCGGGACGGGATAGATCGGCCCGCGGGTGCGTCAGATCGAGTGCGTACTTTCTTTTTCTCCTCCGCGAAGCAGGCGAGAGTAGGGAACATCCGCCGGCGTAAATCAGCGCGACGCGGATTGCGTCATTGCCGCCGGCGGCGCCGGAATAGGCCAGCGTTCGTGCGCGAGCGGAACGATCATGCGCACGGACAGGCCGGCGCGGCCATAGGAGCGGCGCACCTCGCCGTTCATCTGCCGCTCGATGACCAGTCCGATGAGTCGCGAGCCGAATCCGACCCGCCGCGGCCGCCGCGCCGGCGGTCCGTTTCGCTCGATCCAGTCCAGCGTCAAAATCGAGCCGCGCTCGGTGCCCGCGACCGACCAGCTCAGCTCGAGCCGGCCCTGCCGGCGCGAAAGGCTGCCGTGCTTGATGGCGTTGGCGGCAAGCTCGTGCAGCGCCGCGCTTAGGCTGAAGGTCGGGTCCGGCGCCAGGTCCACATTCGGCCCGGTGAAACTGGTGCGGTCGAGATACGGCCCGAGCACCACGCGCAACAGCTCGGCGAGTGATGTCGTGCGCCAGCCGGCCTCGGTGATCAGCCGGTGCGCATTCGCCAATGCGAGCACGCGCGCCTGGTACTTGCTGGTGAGTTCGGCCATGGTCTTCGAATTGTTCGCCGTCTGCGAGAATAGCGCCAGCAGCTGTGAAAACAGATTACCGAAGCGATGGCGCAACTCGCGGATCATCAGTTCGTGGCGCTGCTGCAATTGCTGGCGTTGGATGACGCCGGCGACGAGATCGGCGACGGCGGCAAGGAACGAGGAGTCGCGCACGCTGAAGTGCCGGCGCTTGGTCGTGAAGACGCCGAGAATGCCATAGGCGCGGCCGTCCTGGCCGGCGATCGTCGTGCTCATGCCGCTGACGCAGCGGTGATCGGCAAGGTATCGGGGGATGGCGAAGCGCGTCTCGGCCGCAAAATCCGGTGTGACGACGGCAGTCGCGGCGGCCAATATACGCCGCGCGTAGCCGTCCCGTTCTTTCGACATCACGATCAAGCCGATGCCGCCGGCGCTCCACCCGCGTCCGGCGCGCAGCAGCAGCTCGCCGTCGCCGGGCATAAGCTCGAGAATATTGACCAAATCCACCGATAGCGTCAGCGCGACCGTGCTGACCACGTCGTCGAGCAGCGTTTCGATATCGGGTTCCGCGAGCGTACGCTCGCCGAGCCGGGCCAGTGCTTCCTGCTGCGTGGCGCGGATGCGCAGCTCCTCCTGCAGCTTCACCTGCTCGGTGACATCCTGGCAGAGCCCGACCATGCGCACCGGCGCGCCATTCTCGAACGTCACCGTCCCGGTCGCCTCGACCCAGAACTCCTCGCGCGCGGACCGCGCAGCGACACGGTAGCGCGCCCAGTATGGACGACCGCTGCGCAGCGTTTCGTTGATGGCCTCCACGACCTTGGGTCTGTCCTCTTCGTGTATGGTGTGTTCGAAGAACGCGAAGGTGCCGTCGAAGCTGCCGGCCGGGAGCGCGTAGATCGACTCGATGTTGCTCGACCACGTCACAGCGTTGGTGGCGAGGTCCCAGGACCAGACGCCGATCTGTCCCGCCTTGAGCGCGATGCGGACCGTGGTGAAATCAGGGAAGAATTCTGTTGCGGCTTCGTCTGCCGGCGCCCGATCCGGTTCCGTTGTTGTTTTCTCCGCCTCGTGACTGTCCATGCGCTTACAGTCCGGCTTCCTTCCCGGTCGGGTCAAGGCTGTACTTGCCTGACCGAGGGAAAACAGCGCAGGCGCGCGTCAGTTTCGCTCCGGCGTGAAAATACCGATGACGCCGGGTCGCGCGCGGCGAAGCGCGCGTGTGTTCAATAGAGGCCGGACGGAATGAGGTTGCCGCTCGGTTCAGCGCGTGGCCGCGGCTGATCGGCCGCCGCTGCCGGCCTCGCCGATATTCTCGCCATCATGCCGGCGCCCGCGCTTCCTTCGATCACCACGCTTTTTTGCGAGTCGAGCGAGACGCTGTGTTGATCGTTCGCCAGGACCACGACTTTGGTGCCGATGCCGACGCGATCATAGAGGTCGATCACATCCTCATTACGCAAGCGGATGCATCCGCTGGAGACGTGCTTGCCAATCGAATTCGGATCGTTGGTGCCGTGTATGCGGTAAGCAGTGTTGCCGAGATAGAGTGCGCGGGCGCCCAGCGGATTGCCGGGGCCGCCGCTCACCCAGCGGGGCAGGTAAGGCTGGCGTGCGATCATTTCCGTCGGCGGAATCCAATCCGGCCATTCAGTCTTGCGCGAGATGGCCTCGACGCCCGACCAGGTGAAACCCGCGCGGCCGACCCCGATCCCGTAACGGATCGCCTTGCCGCTGCCGAGCGTCAAATAAAGGAAAGTATTGGCGGTATCGATGATGATGGTGCCGGGCGATTCGTTGCTCGGGTAGGAGACCACTTGGCGGTGCAGTGGATCGCTGAGCTCTGGCCCGCCGCGCCCCTCGCCTCCTCGCCCGGTTTGCGGCAAGGCCTGTTGCAGGATCGCGCCGGCGCCATCGATCGGCCCGTAGGCGAGCGATTGTGAGAACGACTGAGAAGGGGCGGCGGCGTCGAGGATCGCCGCAAAGGCGGCCGCACAAACATACACGACGGCGGCGCGCCATGACGGTTCGCGCGCTGACATGACGCACTCCGCGGATCACCCCCGCTCTTTAATCGCCGTAAGGGTAAAAAGTTCCACGCCGCTTTCCGCCAGAGGCGCCGGCGCAAATTTATCTGATCCTGCAGCGCGCCAAGCTTGGGGCAGAATTTTCAGTCCGCCGCAGAGATGGCGTCGTGTTCAGGCGAGGCAGCGGCGGAAAACGCTCCCCAGCGACGGCGAGGAAATCGGGCTGAAGGCAGGATCGCAACCCTGAGGAATTTGTCCCTGCGGCAACGCGCGCGCAGGCGAGAATTGCGACCCAAATTCGTCGCGCCTTTCGGTCGGCTTGAGCATCGGCAGGCGGTCGCCCTTGCGGGCGCGATCGACCGATACACCTGGAGTCCCGCTCGAAAGGCTCGCGCCCGTCGTCGGCGGCGACGGGAAGGCGACAAGGCTGGCGGTGAAAAGGGCGAGAGAGAGGAAACCCAAGATGCCCACGAGGCGCACAGACACGATTTTGCACATCGGATTGTCTCCGAAGCGTTCCGTCCGACCCCCCATGTCCCGGATGCGCCATGGGAACGTTCATGAGCGGGCTTGGTTCCGCCGCATCGCTGAGTGCTGCCCCTTGAGAACGGGTTTCACACCCGCGTCATAATCCCCACGGCTATGCGCGGAATCAAAGGACGGAACAAAAAGCCCGGGTTGTCGCTTATCATGGCGACCGGCCATCCTTCCCCCCTCCCCCCGTGCTTGGCCGGCCATTAAGGGCGCAGCCGATGGACCGATCGGTTGCGCCCTAACTTTTTGATGCATCAAGCCGTCCTCCCCGGGGTCGTCCCGGCGGCACGGCCGTTGTCTACGTCCTTGTCTGCTGTATGCGCGCTCAAAGGCCGTGATGCCCGGCCAGAGGCCGGGCATCACGAGGTTGCCTTTGCAGAGTGCAAGTGCGGAGCGTTACGCCGTGGCCTGGCGCTCGTGCTGGCGCGCCTTGCGCCCGAAGAACAGCGCCTGACTCGCCACTGCCGACACCACGGAGAGCTGGAAGGGCTTGGCGATGAGGAACGCCGGCTCCGGTCGCAACCCAGTGAGGAAACGCTCGGGGTAGGCGGTGATGAAGATCACCGGCACGGCGAACGAGCCGAGGAGCTCGTTCACGGCATCGAGGCCGGAACTGCCGTCGGCAAGCTGGATGTCGGCCAGGATCAGCCCGGGCTGCTTGCGCGCGGCCAACGCCACGGCCTCGGCGTGCGTGCGCGCGACGCCGATGACCCTGTGGCCGAGGCTCTCGACGAGCGCCTCGATATCCATGGCGATGAAGGTTTCGTCCTCGATGATGAGGACGTCGGTCGCGATCTCGGCGGCGAGTTCGCGGCCCGATTCCTCGACCAGGCGGCGCAGCGTGGGTAAATTGCAGTCGAGGATCTCCATCGCATCCTCTTCCGCGAAACCTTCCAGCGCGACCAGCAGGAAGGCCTGGCGCGGACGCGGGGTAATGTGCGTAAGGTGCCGTTCCGGCGCCAAAGTGGGCTCGCCCGCCTCGGGCTTGCCGTTCACCGCGACCGAGTTCCAGATTTTCGTAAACAGCCGATAGAGGGCAACGCGCTGGTTGGGGCCGGAATCGAGGATTTTTGGGCTGGCGATAAGCGATTCCATGGTCGCCGCGACATAGGCGTCGCCCGATGCCTGGCTGCCCGTCAGGGCGCGGGCATACCGCCGCAGGAATGGCAGGTGCTGGAGTACGGCCTGTGAGGTGGAGTTGGTGGACACGGAACACCCCCCTGTAAGGTTTCCGAGGCTAAAACCGACGCTAAAACATAGAACGTCCTGGCACAAACATAGTTCCAGAATAAAGTTCCTCTGGCCGGAACCAATGCGAGAAATGCGCGTTGGGAGGTCAGGCCAGGGTGGGTGGCCAAGCCTGCGGTAGACTTGGCAAACGGGGACGCGACGGAAAATGACGAGCCGTAAGACAGTTAGCACCGAGCCGGCGGCGGCGAACGGAGAAGCGCCGGACGCCCGAGACGCCATGGGAAGGCCGATTGCTTCACGCAAGACCGAAGTTCGCCTGGGACGCGAAGTTCAGGCGCGCATCGGCCAGCAGTTGCGCGCCATGTACGACGAGGTCGTCAAGGAGGGCGTGCCGCCGCATATCGCAGAGTTGGTTCGCCGGCTGAACGAACAAGACGATGGGTAGGGATGGGTGGCATGAAGCTTGATCCCGCCATACGCGATCAAGTGCTGGCGACGGTGCCGAGCCTGCGCGCGTTCGCCATCTCGCTGAGCGGCAATGCCGATCGCGCCGACGATCTGGTGCAGGAGACCTTGCTGCGCGCCCTTGCCCATATCGATTCGTTCGAGCCCGGCACCAATATGCCGGCATGGCTGTTCACCATCCTGCGCAACCTGTTCCGTTCGGAATATCGCAAGCGGCGGCGCGAGGTCGAGGACGCCGAAGGCCGCTATGCCGAGATGCTCAAATCGAATCCGGAGCAGCCGGGCCGGGTCGAATTCGCTGAGTTCCGTGCGGCGCTTGCCAAGCTGCCGCCCGATCAGCGCGAGGCGCTGATCCTCGTCGGCGCGTCCGGCTTTTCCTACGAGGACGCCGCTTCGATCTGCGGCTGCGCGGTCGGCACCATCAAGAGCCGCGTCAACCGCGCGCGCACCCGGCTCGCCGATCTGCTCTCGATCGACAGCGTCGACGATTTCGGCCCGGATCGCGCCACGCGCGCTGTACTCGCCGGCGGTGGGAGAAGTTGAGCGCAATCCGATTCGGCTTGCAGCGATTGCGCCCTAGAACATCGTGTTGGAATTGGCGGCCTTCTCCGGGATCTCCTGACGGGCGTCGCAATGCTCGACGATCTTGCCGCCTTCGAGCTTGAAAATATCGACAATGGCGTTGCCACACGGCGCGCGATGACGCTCTTCGATCATGGCTCGGCCAGTGAGTGTGTCACATATGCGACGGCAGATAGAGCGCAAGGATTGGGAATGAAATCAGAATGACGAGCCGGACCAGATCGGTGACGATGAACGGCAGCACACCTGAGAAGATCGTGGAAAAACTGACGTCCGGCACCACGCTCTTGATCACGAATACATTCATGCCGACCGGCGGATGAATGAGCCCGAGCTCGACCGTCATCACGATGATGACGCCGAACCAGATCGGATCAAAGCCGAGCTGCGTGATCACCGGGAAGATGATCGGGATGGTCAGGATGATCATGGCGAGCGCATCCATGAGGCAGCCGAGCACGAGGTACATCAGCATGATCAAGGCGAGCACGCCGTAGCGGCCGAGACCGAGCCCGGTGAGGAAGGCGGTCACCTGCTGCGGCGTCTGCGTCACCGTGAGGAAATAATCGAAGAGCAGCGCGCCGATCAGCACCGTGAGCACCGCGGCGGCGGTGCGCACCGCCTGGAGGAGCGAGCGGCGGATTTCCGGCCGCGTCAGCTTTCGCCGCGCGACACCGATCAGCAGCGCGCCGGCGGCGCCCATGCCGCCGGCTTCGGTCGGGGTGAACAAGCCGCCATAGAGCCCGCCGATCACGAAGAAGAAGAGCAGCAACGTCGCCCAGATGTCGCGCAATCCGGCGACGCGTTCCGACCAGCCGTGGCGCGGCGCGGCAGGAAGGAATTTCGGCCGTGCCCGGCCGATGATCACGATCGTGATCATGTCCATCGTGGCGGCCAGCAATCCCGGAATGATTCCGGCGATGAACAGCTTGCCGATGTCCTGCTCGGTGATGATCCCATAGACGGCGAGCACCGTCGAAGGCGGCAGCATGGCGCCGAGCGTGCCGCCGGCGGCGATCACGCCAGTGGCGAAGGATTGCGGATAGTGGTAGCGGCGCATTTCCGGATAGGCGACGGTGGCGAAGGTGGCGGCGGTCGCGACCGAAGACCCGGAGATCGCGGCAAACCCGGCGCAGGCGGCGATGGTGGCGATGCCGAGGCCACCCTTGAAATGTCCGACAAAGGCGTTGGCGGCGCGGAACAGCTCGCGGCTCATTCCGGAATTGGATACGAACGCGCCCATGAGCAGGAACATCGGGATGACGCCGAAGGTGTAATCGGTCACCGTGCGCATCGTGGTGTGGCCGACGATCTTCAGCGCCGGCTCGCCGCCGACGAGGTAGGCGAAGCCGCTGACGCCGACGAGCCCCATCGCCATTCCGACCGGCACGCGCAACAGCATCAGCGCGAAGAGAACGAGAAAACCCAGGATGGCGACCGCGTCGGTGCTCACGCGCGCCTCATTCGACCGGCTTGATCTGGTAGCGGCCGCCAAGAAGCTCGGGATGGAAGATCAGCCGATAGGTGCGCACGGCGATCAGCACCACCGCCGACACGTCGCCGAGCCAGGAGACCAGGAAAAACGGCCACACCGGCAGGCGCAGATCGAAGGTGAGCACGTTGGCGGCGCGGGTGGTGACGACCTTGTCGAACAAGGTGTAGGTTTGCACGGTGACGACGAACAGCAGCACCAGCGTGGCGAAAACGTCGATGAGGCGCTGCGTCCGCACGCCGACATTGGCGTAAACGAGGTCGACGGTGATGTGGGTGCCGCGATAGGACGTCGCCGCGATGCCCCAGAACACCAGGATGCCGAGCAGCAGTCGGCCGAAATCGTAGCTGTCGGGAATCTGCACGCTGAAGAAGTAGCGCAGCAGCACCGAGATGAAGATGTCGGCGGCGACGATGCCGACGAAGAACGCGGCGATGAGCTCGATGCCGTCGATGAAGCGGTCCATGGCGTTGCGCGGCGGCGGCGCCAGGTGCGGTGCCGTTTCTGCTTCCGGATCAGCCATGACTCAACCGAACTTTTGAACGGAAGCCTTCTTCAGTAGCCCGAATTGTATTTGGCGAGCTCCGCCTTGAGACCCTTCAGCGCCGCGTCCGGATCGTTGCCGGTCTTCTTCGCCGCGCTCGCCCAGCTCTGCACCACGGGGCCGGCCGCGGCCTTCCATTCATCAAGCTGCGCATCGGCGATCGGATAGACCTCCTGGCCGGGCTCGGCTTTGAGCTTGGCGATGCCGTCGTGCTCGAAATCCGCCCAAGGCGTGGCGACCCGCTCCGCCCATTGCGTGTTGCAATGCGCGTCGATCACCTGCTGCTGCATCGGCGACATCTGCGCGTAGGTCGACTTGCTCATCACCCAGACGAAGCTCGTGGTGTAGAGCGCCGCTTCCATATGGTACTTCGTCACCTTGTCGATGCCGAACAGCACGATCGAGCCCCATGGGAAGGTCACCGCGTCGGCCACGCCCTTCTCCAGGACGTCGCGCACCTCGGGCGCCGCAGCCTGCACATTGAGGCCGCCGAGCTCGGTGACGAGCGAGGCCATGGTCGCATGCGCCGGGCGGATCTTCATGCCCTTGATGTCGGACGGCACCACGATCTTCTTGCTGCGCGAATGGAAACTGCCGGGGTCGTGGGCGAAGGCGAAGCAGAACTTGACGTCTTTCATCTCCCGCTCGGCGTATTGGCGGTACCAGGCGTCGAGCGCCGCCGAGCCGCCCTTGGCGTTGGCCAGCATGAACGGCAGATTGCCGGCTTCGAAGACCGGAAAGCGGCCGGGCTGGTAGCCGGGATTGACATAGGTCACGTCGGCGATGCCGTCGCGCGCCATGTCGTAATGGTCGAACGCCTTGCCCAGCTGCTGCGCCGGATAGACCTTGTATTTGATGGTGCCGCCGGAATCCTTCTCGACTGACGCGCCCCAATCCTCCATCGCCTTCTGCAGCGGATGCGACGGCGGCACCCAGTGCGAGAGCTTGAGCTCGAAGGTCCTCTCCTCGGCCGATGCCGCGCCGGTCCCGAGCGCGAGCCCGAGTATCGCCAGGCTGCAGAACTTCATTCGGCGCGTTCGGCGCATGCGATCCTCCCTGACCATTTTGTTCCCGCCCTTTCCCGTCAAATAGGAAAGGCGGTCCCGTGTATAGCAGCGATGCGTGTTCATTAAAATTGTTCGCGATGGCGTGAGAGTTCGTGCACGCTGTTTTCGGCTTCCGCCGCACATCCCGCGCGCATTAACGCGCCAGCAGCAGCGCCCGGGTTATTGCGTTCCTGAACAAAAAGCCGGGAGGGCGCTCGAGCGAGCGTCGTATCCCGCGTTCAGGGACGTCAAATGTTCGGTCGCGTCGCCGCGCGCAGCATTGCCGGGTTGTTGTTTGTCTCGCTGGCGGTTTTCGGCTTTCCGCCTGCCGCCCTGGCGCAAGCGCGGACCGATCTGGCGGCGATCGATCCGGCAGAGCTGGCGAACCCGGCGCCGACCGCGGTCGAGCCGTTCGGTCGCGATGCCGTGCCGGTCGCGTTTGGAGAAATCTTGACGAAGTGGAGCGGCGTTACCGCCGACATTCGCGCCGAGAGCGACATTTTGGCGCGATGCCGCGACGACGCCGAGTCATGCCCGGCGGCGGCGCGCAAGTTCCTTGCCGTCATCGCCGAAGGCCGCGCGCATGACGGGCGCGCCCGCATCGGCGTGATCAACCGCGCGATCAATCTGGCGATCCAGCCGATGAGCGACCTTGCGCAATGGGGCGTGCCCGACCGCTGGACGGCGCCGCTGGCGACGCTCGCCACCGGCCGCGGTGATTGCGAGGATTACGCGATCGCCAAATATGTCGCGCTCAGGGAGGCGGGCCTCGCCGAGCAGGACGTGCGCCTCGTGATCGTGCGCGATCTCGCCTCCGGCGACGATCACGCCGTGGCCGCCGCTCGCCTCGACGGCAGTTGGATCGTGCTTGACAATCGGCGGCTGGCGCTGGTGCCGGACGTCGAAATGCGCCGCGTGGTGCCGCTGTTCGTGCTCGACCGCGATGGCGTCAGGCAGTTTACGCCCACGCTCGCCGCGCGAGCCGCGCCCGCCGCGCTCGGCTTTTAGATTTCCCCGGCATAAGGTCCTTGCGGATCGGCCAGCGCCTGCAGGCGCAACGCCGCCGCATGCGCGAAGCGCAGCATCACGGCCTTGCGCCGTGCCGGAGCGAGCCGATGCTCGGGCGCCTCGCACACGACCGACGCGCCGAACGCGTCGGCTACGATCAAGCCGGCGTCGGCGGGAAATATCTCGCGCGGAACGTCGAGGATCGTGGCGAAGAACAGCCGGTCGCAGTGCAGCCGGTAATCCATCCATTTCTGGTCGGCGCGGAAATCGGCGACCGAGGATTTGATCTCGACGATGAGGATCTCTCCATCGCCGCCGAGCGCGACGAGGTCGGCGCGGCGGCCGGACGGCAGCGGCAGCTCGCTCACCACGCAATAGCCGAGCGCATGCAGGTAGCGCGCGGTGCCGCGCGCGACGGTGAGAGCGGTCGGCGATTGCCGTCCATCGACCGGCACGGGCGCCGCCAGCAGGTTGACGCTCATGGTCAGGATTCCGGGAAGAGGCAGGTTCGTCGAACGCCAGGTTTCAAGCTTACGCACGCCACAGGCTCCGACTCAACACGCAACGTCAGCAAAGCTTATTCTGCCGTGCCGGCGCGCTCCGGAAAAGCCCCGGCGAGAGCCGCGCGCGAGGCGGCGAGCACGCCGCGCTCGGTGATGAGGCCGGTGACGAGCCGTGCCGGGGTCACGTCGAAGCCGTAATTCGCCACTAGCGAGCCGGCGGGCGCGATGCGCACGGTCTCGATGCGGCCGTCGGCGGTGCGTCCGGTCATCGTCGCCACTTCCTCGGTGTCGCGCTGTTCGATGGGAATCTCCGCTACCCCGTCGGCCAGCGTGAAATCGATGGTCGAG
This sequence comes from Xanthobacteraceae bacterium, assembly GCA_035319735.1. Classification (GTDB taxonomy): domain Bacteria; phylum Pseudomonadota; class Alphaproteobacteria; order Rhizobiales; family Xanthobacteraceae; genus BOG-931. The sequence continues at coordinate 75,324 of DATHCD010000051.1, forward strand.
GAGGGCAGCGCGACATAGAACGGCACGTCATTGTCGCGCGCGGCGAGCGCCTTCAGGTAGGTGCCGATCTTGTTGCAGACGTCGCCATCGGCGGTGACCCGGTCGGCGCCGACGATGACCAGATCGACGAGGCCGTGCTGCATCAGATGGCCGCCGGTGTTGTCGGCGATCAGCGTGTGCGGCACGCCGTGCTGGCCGAGCTCCCAGGCGGTGAGCGAAGCGCCCTGGTTGCGCGGCCGCGTCTCATCGGCGAACACATGGACGGCAATGCCGTTGTCATGCGCCATGTAGATCGGCGCCGCTGCAGTACCGACATCGACCGCCGCCAGCCAGCCGGCATTGCAATGGGTGAGGACGTTGACGCGCTCGCCCGGTTTTTTGCGCGTGGCGATGGCCTCGATCAGCGGCAGCCCGTTGCGGCCGATCGCGGTGTTGGTGGCGACATCGTCCTCGCAAATCTCGGCGGCGCGCCGATAGGCCGCGGCCGCGCGTTCACCGCGCGGCCGGTTGCGCACCGCCGCCACCATCTCTTCCAGCGCCCATTTGAGATTGATCGCGGTCGGGCGCGTGGCGAGGAGAGTCGTATAGGCGTGTTCGAGCGATTCGTCGGAAGAGTCCCGGCGCAGCGCCAGACAGACGCCGAGCGCCGCGGTCGCGCCGATCAGCGGCGCGCCGCGGATCACCATGGCGCGGATCGCGTGCGCCGCTTCTTCCAGCGTCGTGAGACGGGCAGTGACCAGGCGATGCGGCAACGCCGTCTGATCGATCACGCCGACCGACCAGCCGTCCGGCTCCAGCCAGATGCTGCGCATGGACTTGCCGTCGACGTTCATGGATGATTCCTAAAGCATGACCCGGAGAAGTGGAACGGCGCTTTTCCGAAAAGATCATGCTCCACCAAGGAAAACCACATTTGGCGAAATGAAAACATGGCGGTGCGCTAGCTCGATGCGCCCTCCGGCAAGGGCACCGGTCCGCTCAGCACCACGCAGGCCGACGCCGCGAAGATGAACGCGAAGCCGATCAGGTCGGCGGCGCTCGGCCGCTCGCCGAGGATCAGGATCGAGGCGACGACGCCGAGCACCGGGACGCTGAGGACGCCGAGAGAAGCGGTCGCCGCTGGCAGCCGTCGCACGATCTCGAACCATATCGAGTAGGCGGTTGCGCTGCCGACGATTCCGGTGAACGCCACCGCGAGAAGCGCGCCGGCATCGGCGGTGCCGAGGTCAAAACTTCCCTCGAACAGCAAGAGACACGCGGCGATAACGACGAAGCTGATAGTGAGCTGCCAGCTGGTCGCGCCGAGCGGGTCGATCTCGACTTGCGCCCATTTCACGTAAACGGTGCCCGCTGCCCAGCTCAGACCGGCGGCAACGGCGAAGAGGGCGCCGAGCGGGAGGCCGGTCGCCGCCAGCGGATAGATCAGGATTGCAAGCCCGGCGATGCAGAGCAGAATCGCGATCGCCTGGGCCCGGCTGGGGCGCTCGCCGAGAGTGAGCCATGCCAGCAGCACGGTCCAGATCGGCAGCGTGTACACGAGAATGGCCACTCGCGAGGTGGCGGTCGCGGTTTGCGCGAAGGCGCTGAGCAGGCTGAAGCCGACGATATTGAGAAGCGACATGACAAAGATATGCGCCGCCGCCCGCGCCGTCGGAATATGGAAGCTGCGGCGGTTGACGGCGCAGATCGCAATCATCGTCACGGCGGCAAAACCGGCGCTCGAAGCGCGCATGCTCAAGGGGGGAATTTCGTTGAGCGCGATCTTCATCACCGGCCAGGTGACGCCCCAGATGAGGCAGAGCACGACAAGCATCAGCCGCGCCTGCACGTCGCCGCGGGCAACGGCCGCTCGCGCCCGGTCGCGAAAGCTGCCGACGTTCACGGCGCCTTCGGGCCGCAAGCGCGATACCAGTCAACGATCTGCGCGCCGCGCGCACGCTCGGTGATGGGCGAATAGGCTAGTCGGTCCGCCGGCAGCATCGGTCGCGTCGACGGTCGATCGTTTGGCTTGATGTCGCGGCGGGTCATGAGGCGGGCTGTCACTCGGTACGCGCGGCCAAATTTCGCATGCCGGGGAACGGACGCCAAGCGCCGCCGGAAGCGCCTTTGGCGTTGTTGCGCCGCACTGCGCGGTATGTTAGCAACGCCGCGATTTTCGCGGGGTCGCGGGGGCATTCCCGCCGCCTTCACATGCCGAACTCCGCCTGAATCCCAAAGGCTTGTGCCGGCCGTTCACGCTGGTTGCGGGTCTTGCGGAAAGCCCCAAAGAAACACGAAACGAGCACGCGCAGAGAGCACGCGACGTGGCAGCCGAAGAACCCATCGTATCCAGCATGGCGGGCCGCTATGCGACCGCGCTGTTCGACTTGGCGCGCGAGGCGAACGCGATCGACGCGGTCAAGGCCGATCTCGATCGCTTCGATGCCCTCGTCGCCGAAAACGCCGACCTCGCCCGGCTGGTGCGCAGCCCGGTGTTTTCCGCCGACGAGCAGGGTCACGCGCTCGCTGCCGTGCTCGAGCGGGTCGGGATCGGCGGACTGGCGGCAAAATTTCTCAAGCTCGTCACGGCGAACCGGCGACTTTTTGCGGTGCGCGACATGGCGAAAGCCTTTCGCGAGCTCGTAGCGCAGCACGAGGGCAAGGCAATAGCGGAAGTGACGGTTGCCGAACGGCTTAAGGACGATCACGTCGCCGCCTTGCGCGGCGCGCTCAAGGCGGTGAGCGGCAAGGATGTCGACCTTAATGTCAGGGTCGATCCCGCGATCATCGGCGGACTCGTGGTCAAGCTCGGCAGCCGCATGGTCGATACTTCGCTCCGCACCAAGCTCAACGCGATCAGGCAGGTGATGAAAGAGGCCCGATAATGGACATTCGCGCGGCGGAAATCTCCGCCATTCTCAAGGAGCAGATCAAGAATTTCGGCCAGGAGGCCGAGGTCTCGGAAGTGGGCCAGGTGCTGTCGGTCGGCGACGGCATCGCCCATGTCTACGGGCTCGACAACGTCCAGTCGGGCGAGATGGTCGAGTTCGCGAGCGGCGTGCGCGGCATGGCGCTCAACCTCGAAACCGACAATGTCGGCATCGTGATCTTCGGCTCCGACCGCGAGATCATGGAGGGCCAGACGGTCAAGCGCACGCGCGCCATCGTCGAGGTGCCGGTCGGCAAGGGACTGCTCGGCCGCGTCGTCGACGCGCTCGGCGATCCGATCGACGGCAGGGGGCCGATCAAGGTCGAGACGAAAGCGCGCGTCGACGTGAAGGCGCCCGGCATCATCCCGCGCCGGTCGGTGCACGAACCGATGGCCACGGGATTGAAGGCGATCGACGCTTTGATCCCGATCGGGCGCGGCCAGCGCGAACTGATCATCGGCGACCGTCAGACCGGCAAGACCGCGATCGCGCTCGATACGATCCTCAATCAGAAGGCGCTTAACGCTTCGGGCGACGAGAAGGTCAAGCTCTATTGCGTCTATGTCGCGGTCGGGCAAAAGCGCTCGACCGTCGCGCAATTCGTCAAGGTTCTGGAGGAGAACGGCGCGCTCGATTATTCGATCGTGGTCGCGGCGACGGCGTCAGATCCGGCGCCGATGCAGTTTCTGGCGCCGTTTTCCGGTTGCGCCATGGGCGAGTATTTCCGCGACAACGGCATGCACGCGGTGATCATCTATGACGATCTCTCCAAGCAGGCCGTCGCTTATCGGCAGATGTCGCTGCTGCTGCGCCGGCCGCCGGGACGCGAGGCCTATCCGGGCGACGTCTTCTATCTACACTCGCGGCTGCTCGAGCGCGCGGCGAAGATGAACGAGGACCACCGGGCCGGCTCGCTGACCGCGCTGCCGGTGATCGAGACGCAGGCCAACGACGTCTCGGCCTATATTCCGACCAACGTCATCTCCATCACCGACGGCCAGATCTTCCTCGAGACCGACCTGTTCTATCAGGGCATCCGCCCGGCGGTGAATGTCGGGCTTTCGGTGTCGCGGGTCGGCTCCTCGGCGCAGACCAAGGCGATGAAGAAGGTCGCCGGCCGCATCAAGGGTGAACTGGCGCAGTACCGCGAGATGGCGGCGTTCGCGCAGTTCGGCTCCGATCTCGATGCCACCACGCAGCGGCTGCTCAACCGCGGCTCGCGGCTCACCGAGCTGCTCAAACAGCCGCAATTCTCCCCGCTGAAGATGGAGGAGCAGGTCTGCGTCATCTATGCCGGCGTCAACGGCTATCTCGATCCGCTGCCGGTCGAGCGCGTGCGCGCCTTCGAAGAGGGGTTGCTCGGTTTGCTGCGCAAGCAGCATCCCGACATTCTCGGCGCGATCCGCGATTCGCGCGACCTCGACGACGCTACGGCCGCCAAGCTCAAGGCGGCGGTCGAGGGTTATGCAAAGACGTTCGCGTGAGCGGACGACAGGCAATGGAGGACGGAGCACGGATGACGGAAGACTAGACGGAACACCGAATTTCCGTCCGCAGTCGTCGGTCATCCGTTGTCAGATTCATGCCCAGCCTCAAGGCCCTGCGCAACCGCATCGCCTCGACCAAGGCGACGCAGAAGATCACCAAGGCCATGCAGATGGTTGCGGCGTCGAAGCTGCGCCGCGCGCAGATGGCGGCCGAGGCGGCGCGTCCGTACGCGACGCAGATGGACAAGGTGCTCGGCAATATTGCGGCCTCGGTCGCCGGCATCGAGACGGCGCCGCGGCTGTTGCGCGGAACCGGCGGCAGCGATCGCCACCTGCTGCTCGTCTGCACGGCCGAGCGCGGCCTCTGCGGTCCGTTCAATACCGCGATCGTGCGGCTTGCGCGCGAGCGCGCCGCCGCGCTCGCCGCCGACGGCAAGGAGGTCAAGTTCTTCTGCGTCGGTCGCAAGGGCTACGACCAGCTCAAGCGAACCTATGAGAAGCAGATCGTCGAGCTCGTCGATCTGCGCTCGGTGCGCACGCTGGCGTTTGCCAACGCGCAGATGATCGCGGAAAAGATCATCGCGCGTTTCGACAATTTCGAATTCGACGTCTGTACGCTGTTCTACTCGCGCTTCCGCTCCGTGATCGCGCAGATCCCGACCGCGCAGCAGATTATTCCGCCGGTATTCGAAGCCAATGCGACGGCGGCGCTGGCCGGCGCCGCCTACGAGTTCGAGCCGGATGCGGAGGACATCCTCGAGGAGCTCTTGCCGCGCAATATCGCCGTGCAGATTTTCCGCGCGCTGTTGGAAAACGCCGCCTCGTTCTACGGCGCACAGATGTCGGCGATGGACAACGCCACGCGCAACGCCGGCGACATGATACGCCGGCAGACGCTGACCTATAACCGCACCCGTCAGGCGATGATCACCAAGGAGCTGATCGAGATCATCTCCGGCGCCGAGGCGCTGTGAGCTTACCGCTAAGAGGACAATGATGGCCCAACCAGTCGGACATATCACTCAAGTCATCGGCGCCGTCGTCGACGTGCACTTCGAGGACCACCTGCCGCCGATTCTCAACGCGCTGGAAACCACAAATCAGGGCCGCCGGCTGGTGCTGGAAGTCGCCCAGCAGCTCGGCGAGAGCACCGTGCGCACCGTCGCCATGGATGTCAGCGAGGGACTGGTGCGCGGCCAGGAGGTCGTCGACACCGGCCGGCCGATCGTGGTTCCGGTCGGTGACGGCACGCTCGGGCGCATCATGAACGTGGTCGGCGATCCCGTCGACGAGGCCGGAGAGATTCCGCATCAGGAGACGCGCGCCATCCATCAGGAAGCGCCGGTCTATACCGACCAGTCGACCGAGGCCGCGATCCTCGTCACCGGCATCAAGGTCGTCGACCTGCTCGCGCCCTATGCCAAGGGCGGCAAGGTCGGGCTGTTCGGCGGCGCCGGTGTCGGCAAGACCGTGATCATCATGGAGCTGATCAACAACATCGCCAAGGCGCATGGCGGCTACTCGGTGTTCGCCGGCGTCGGCGAGCGCACGCGCGAGGGCAACGATCTCTATCACGAGATGATCGAGTCGGGCGTCAACAAGGACCCGCGCAAGGGGTCCGTCGCCGGCTCGAAATGCGCGCTGGTCTACGGGCAGATGAACGAGCCGCCCGGCGCCCGCGCCCGCGTCGGCCTCTCCGGCCTCACCGTCGCCGAATATTTCCGCGACCAGGGCCAGGACGTGCTGTTCTTCGTCGACAACATCTTCCGTTTCACCCAGGCCGGTTCGGAAGTCTCGGCGCTGCTCGGCCGCATTCCTTCGGCGGTCGGTTATCAGCCGACGCTGGCGACTGATATGGGCGAGCTGCAGGAGCGGATCACCACGACGACGAAGGGATCGGTGACCTCGGTGCAGGCGATCTACGTGCCGGCGGACGATCTCACCGACCCGGCGCCGGCGACGTCGTTTGCGCATCTCGACGCCACCACGGTGCTGTCGCGCTCGATCGCGGAGAAGGGCATCTATCCGGCCGTCGACCCGCTCGACTCGACCTCGCGCATGCTCGATCCGCGCGTGGTCGGCGAGGAGCATTACCAGGTGGCGCGCCGCGTGCAGCAGATTCTGCAGCGCTACAAGGCGCTGCAGGACATCATCGCCATCCTCGGCATGGACGAGCTCTCCGAAGAGGACAAGCTCACCGTGGCGCGGGCGCGGAAGATCGAGCGCTTCCTGTCGCAGCCGTTCCACGTCGCCGAAGTCTTCACCGGCTCGCCCGGCGTTTTCGTCGAGCTCGCCGACACCATTCGCGGCTTCCAAGGCCTGTGCGAGGGCACGTACGATCACCTGCCGGAGGCCGCCTTCTACATGGTCGGCACCATCGAGCAGGCGGTGGAGAAGGGCAAGAAACTCGCCGAAGCGGCGTGAGAGAGACCAGCATGACCGCGCTGCACCTCGATTTCGTCTCGCCCGAACGCGTGCTGTTCTCCGGCGACGTGGATCAGGTCGATCTGCCCGGCGCCGAGGGCGACATGGGCATTCTCGCCAACCATGCGCCCCTGGTGACGGCACTGCGGCCCGGAATCGTGACGGTCTATCGGCAAGGGGCGCGGGAGCCCATCGTCGTCGTCGGCGGCTTCGCCGAGGTCGGTCCCGCCGGCCTGACCGTGCTCGCCGACCGCGCCGTGCCGCGCGAGAGTTTCGACGTTGCGATGCTCGCCGCAGAGATCAAGGATGCGGAGGAGGACGTCGCCGACGCCAAGGACGAGGCGCAGCGCGACAAGCTCGCCCATCGCCTCGATCAACTGAAGTCATTGCAGGCGGCATTGGCGCAATAATAACGACGGGGCCGCCGCGAGGTTCTGGGCGTGGCCGGCTCTCAGGATGAGGGCGCCGCGTATTTGGCGAATTCCGCAACCACCCGCTCGTAGACCTTGTGCTTGAACGGCACCACGAGGTCCGGGAGTTTTTTCAGCTTCTCCCAGCGCCAGGCCGCGAATTCGGCCTCATGCGCGCCCGCCGGATGCGCGATGTCGATCTCGCTGTCGTCGCCGGTAAAGCGCAGTGCGAACCATTTCTGTGTCTGACCGCGATACCTGCCACGCCAGGCCCGTCCGACGATCTCGCGCGGGATATCGTAGGTGAGCCAGTCCGCAATCTCGCCGAGCCGTTCAACCGAGCGGATATTGGTCTCCTCGCGCAACTCCCGCAGCGCGGCCGGCCACGGGTCCTCGCCGGGATCGATCCCGCCTTGCGGCATCTGCCACGCATGCGCCCTGTCGATATGCTCGGGGCCCTCGACGCGGCGGCCGATAAAGGCGAGACCGGCACGATTGAGCACCATCGTGCCGACACAGCGGCGATAGGGCAGATCTTCGAAGCGCATATCAGGACGCGGAGGAAAGACGACGGAGGAGGGACAGATATCTCAGCCTATCCGTCCTTGTCATCGTCATCGGTCGTCCGTCATCCGCCATCAGCTCTGCTTCGCTTTGATCGCCACCGCCGTGATCGGGACCAGGAGCAGTCCGCGGCTTTCCGCCGCCTTCGCCCATTTGGCGATACGCTCGATCGATACCGGCAGCGCGGAGGAAACGCCGACGGCGACGCTGCGCTCGCGCGCCGCCATTTCCAGGCGGCCGAGCGCGCGCTCGATTTCGCCCGGCGTGGGCACCGAATCGAGCACCAAGTCGGCCTTGGCGAAAGGCAGATTGTTGGCGCCGGCGATGCGGCCGGCGACGCTCCTCGGGTTGGAACCTTCATCGACGAAGATCAGTCCCCGCTTGGCGGTTTCGCGCAGGATCGGGGCGAAGGATTGCTCCGACGCGGTGAAGCGCGCGCCCATGGCGTCAGCCAGCCCGACATAGCCCTGGAATCGGCTCATCAGCCAGTACAGCCGCTCGAGGTTCTGCTCGGGCGTGAGCGAGGTTAACAGCGTCTGCGGCCCCGGGTCATTGTCGGGGTATTCGAACGGCTCCATCGGCACCTGCAGCAGGACCTCGTGACCTTCGCTGCGGGCGCGGGCGACCAGCCGCTCGACATCGGCGCCATAGGGCATGAAGGCGAGCGTCACCGGTCCGGGCAGCTTGGCGATGGCATCGGACGTGGCGTTCGCGCTCACCCCGAGACCGCCGACGATGAGCGCGACGCGCGGTGCGTCGGGCTTGCCGGGAAGCGGCTTCACCGGGCGGGCAAAGGCGTCGGCCGGCCGCGTGCCGTCAGCGGCGATTTTCGGAACCAGGCCGTGCGACATCATCTCGACGAATTTCTGGTCGGCGGAAGCGCCGGCAGTGGGACCGGCGCCGTTCCCCGAATCCGGAATGACCACCTCCTGGCGTGCCCCGGTCTTGCCGTCGATGATCGTGACTGTTCTCGTACTCCCCGGCGCGCGCTCGGCCGGCTGCGCCGATCCTGGCGCCGGTCCGTCGTAACGGCGGGGACCCGAGGCGCCAGCGGCCGCTTCGGGCGTTCCCGCCACCTCGGCTTTCTTCGCTATCGCTGCGGCATGCAGATCGATCGGCACTGCGACCGTCGGTTCGCCGCCAGAGGGATCGTCGCCCACGATCGCCCACAGCACGAAGGCGCCGAGAAAGAGCGCGAGCGCGCCGGCGAGAACGTGCGGCGTCGAGATCGGCAATTTGCGCCGCCGCTTCGAGCGCTGCTGGCCGAGCGGCGTGCTCAAATCATCGACGGTCATTGGCCAATCCTTGGGTCGATTCTTGGGTCGATCTTTGGGCCGGTCCCTTGCGCCAATCCGCAGTGAATGATGCCCTGGCGGCTGAGGCCGTTGCGAATCATGCCCGGCACTCTATCACGGGAAGCAAACAGGCGGCCGAGCCGCCTTGTCCGCGCCACCGCCGGTACCCGCAAAGCGAACCGCTTTGATGCAAAAGAATGCGGGTCGGCTCATCGCCGCCCCGCATTCAAGCCGGAACCGCTCAATTGGGAACCGCAGCCTTCGGATTGGGCGGGAAGGCGGCGTCGCTGATCGCGCCGCGCAGCAGATCGAGCGCCGTCTTCAGCGCCTTGTCGTCCTTCTCGTCTGGCGGCACATAGGACTGCGAGCCCGTTTCCTCGGCGCCCTCCGCCTTGAGATGGCCGCGCAGCGATGCTTCGCCCTTGGTGTCGGTCCGCGCCTTCAAATCGTCCGGCACCTCCTGAAGCACCTCGATGTCGGGCGTGATGCCCTTGGCCTGGATGGAGCGGCCGGACGGCGTGTAGTAGCGCGCCGTGGTCAGCCGCAGCGCGCCATTGCCGGCGCCGAGCGGAATGATGGTCTGCACCGAGCCCTTGCCGAACGAGCGCGTGCCGACAAGCGTGGCGCGCTTATGATCCTGCAACGCGCCGGCGACGATTTCCGAGGCCGACGCCGACCCCCCATTGATCAACACGATGAGCGGCTTGCCCTTGGTCAGGTCGCCCGGCCGCGCGTTGAAGCGCTGCGTCTCCTCGGCGTTGCGGCCGCGGGTGGAGACGATCTCGCCCTTCTCCAGGAAGGCATCCGATACCGAGATCGCCTGGTCGAGCAGGCCGCCCGGATTGTTGCGCAGGTCGATGACGAACCCCTTAATCTTCTCGGCGCCGAGTTGATTATTGAGGTCGCCGATCGCCTTCTTCAGACCGTCGGTCGTCTGCTCGTTGAATTGGGTGATGCGGATGTAGCCGATGTCGTCGCCCTCGTTGTGCGAGCGCACCGAGCGCACCCGGATAACGTCGCGCACGATCGTCACTTCGATCGGCTTGTCCTGCCCCTTGCGCATGATGGTGAGCTTGATCTTGGTGTTCACCGGCCCGCGCATCTTTTCGACCGCTTGGTTGAGCGTGAGGCCCTGCACCTGCTCGTCGTCAAGCTTGGTGATGACGTCGTTGGCCATGATGCCGGCCTTGGCCGCCGGCGTCTCGTCGATTGGTGCGACCACCTTCACCAGCCCGTCCTCCATGGTGACCTCGATGCCGAGGCCGCCGAATTCGCCGCGGGTCTGCACCTGCATGTCCTTGAAGCTCTTCGGATCCATGTAGCTCGAATGCGGATCGAGCCCGGCAAGCATGCCGTTGATCGCCGATTCGACGAGCTTGCCGTCGTCGGGCTTCTCGACATAGTCGGCGCGCACGCGCTCGAACACGTCGCCGAACAGATTGAGCTGCCGGTAGGTGTCCGACGCCGCCGCTTTCGCGGTCGATCCGGCGAACAAGGTGTGTGGTTGCGTCGCCAGCAGGGCCAGTCCGGCACCCGCGATTGCACCGAGAAAAATGAGGGAAGTTTTGCGCATCATCCGCGAACCTTTTCACCTTCGTTTGTCGCCCACCACGGGCTGGGATCGATGGGAGCGCCGTCCCGGCGGAACTCCACATAAAGCACAGGCTGCTTGGACTTGATGGCCGCCGCGGGGGAAGCCTGCGATCCGCCGCCCATCACCGCCACCGGTTCACCCGTCAGCACGAACTGGCCGAGATCGACGGAGACTCGCTCCATCCCCGCTAATAAAACATGATAGCCGCCGCCGGCATTCAGGATCAAGAGTTGCCCATAGCTGCGAAATGGGCCGGCGTAAACCACCCAACCGTCGCAGGGTGTGGTGATCTGGGCGCCCGCGCGGGTGGCGATGGAAATTCCCTTCTGCGTTCCGCCGAGACCGTCGGAGGCGCCAAACTCGCGGATTCTCGCTCCATTCACCGGCAGATGCAAGCGCCCGCGCATGGCCGCGAAAGCGACCGCCGGGGCAAGACGGCCGGGATCGTTGAGCGCGGCGATGTCGGGTCGCCCCTCCTCCGCCGCGCGAGCGGCGACGCGGGCGGCGCGGGTCGCGCTGTCGAGGTCATTTTCGAGCTTGCCGATGAGTTCCTTGAGGCTGTCGACCTGGCGCGCCAGTTCGGCGGCGCGTTGCCGCTCGGCGTCGAGCGCGTGCTCGGCGGCGGCCTGTTTCGTCTGCCGCTCCTCGATCAGCAGGTTCATGCGCAGCTGCTCGCGGGCGAGCAGCGCGAGGTCGCGCGAGAGGTGATCGCGCTCGGAGACGATATCCTTGCGCACACGCAGCAGGTCGGCGAGATCGCCGGCGAGCGCGCCGGCCTGCGCTCGCATTTCCGGAACTACGGCGCCAAGCATGATGGCGGTGCGGACCGCCTGCAGCGCGTCCTCCGGCTGCACCATCAGCGCGGGCGGCGGCTGATGCCCGACCCGCTGCAGCGCCGCCAGAATCTCGACGATCGCCGTGCGACGCTCGTCGAGCGATTTCTGGAAAAGATGTTCCTGATCGTCGAGCGGCTTCAACCGCGATTGCGTCGCCTCGATGCTCGCCTCGACCTCGCGCACATGCGCGGCGGTGTCGATGAGCTGCTGGTTGAACGTACGCCGGTCGTCGCCAAGCGTCTGGATTTCGCGTTTGAGGCTCGCCTGATATTCCGCCGACTCGCGCTCCTGGGCACGCGCCGCCTCGAGTTCCTGATCGCGCTGCTTGAGCGCGTCCGCGTCGGATTTCGGCGCCACGGCGGGCGCCGGCGGAGCGGGGACGAGGAAAGGCACCGGGCCTTGTGCGGCCGGTGTTTGAATGGGACCGCCGGCGATCGGATTTATCGGCGCCTGGGCGAGCGCGGAGAAATTTGCGCCGAGCGGTAGCACCAAAACCAATGCCGAGCCGAGCACTAGGCACGGATCGGTGCGGCTCGATCGGTGGAGAATCATCATGTTCAAGGGTAGACGCAAGACTCGGGAACGCAAGACAGAGCCGGCACGATGCGTCCGGATTAAGACACCGAACGGCCCGAAACGTCACAAATCGGTGAGGCGGGATTAAGAACGGTCGGTCACTCCCGGTGGTAGGGGTGGCCGGCGAGAATGGTGCCGGCGCGATAAAGCTGTTCGAGCAGCATAATGCGCACGAGCTGATGCGGCCAAGTCGCCGCGCCGAAGGCAAGTCTGAGCTTGGCACGCTCGCGCAGGCTCGGCGCGAGGCCGTCGGCGCCGCCAATGACAAAGCAGACGGCCGGGCGGTTCTCGGCGCGCCACTCGCGAAGCAGGGCCGCCAGCGCCGGACTGTCGAGATTCTCGCCCCGTTCGTCGAGAACGACGATGGTCGCGTTCTCGGGAATGACATTGGCGAGCGCGATCGACTCCTCGACGCGGCGCCGCTCGACCTCATGCGCGCGACTCTCGCGAATTTCGACGATTTCGAAATCGCGCAGGCCGAGCGATCGTCCGGTGGCTTCGGCGCGCTTGCGATACCACGCGGCCAGCTCACGCTCGGGACCCGATTTCAGGCGGCCGATCGCGGCGATCAGGATGCGCATGGCGGAACAGCGTTGTCATTCCGGGACGCCGCGTGCCCGCAATCGATAAGCGCAGTTGGTGAGGGCCCCGACGGTCGAATCATTTTTCAGGCAACGGTGATTATGAAATTTCCGCAACGCTGGCTTCGAGCTTCGCGCGGTACGCCGCGGCTCCTGCCAGCCACGGCTCGCCGAGCGAGGCGAGGTCGCTCGGCCGCGAATGACGACTCGAAAATCCCTCTCGCGCGAGCGGGTCAGCTCGCGCGCCGCGTCGGCCCGCTGGCCATCCACATCTTTTCGAGATCGTAGAAGGCCCGCACGTCCGGCCGGAAAACGTGAACGATCACGTCGCCAGCATCGATCAGCACCCAGTCGCAATGCGGAACACCTTCGACGCGGGCGGCTACGCCTGCTTCATGCAGGTCTTCAACGACACGGTCGGCCACCGAGCCGACATGGCGTTGCGAGCGGCCGGAAGACACGACCATGTAGTCGCCGATCGAAGATTTTTCACGCAGGTCGATGGTGAGGGTGTCCTCAGCCTTCATATCGTCGAGGCGGGCGAGGACCAGACGGAGGATCTCCTCGGCGTCAGGACGCAGTCTGGAGATCTGTTCGGGCACACGACGTTCGGCCCGACTTGTCGCAGGTGTGGACAGGGATCCTTTCCTTTCGCTCCTTACCGCCCCGTCATCGCGCCCGGGGCTCTACTAAGATAGGCATGCGAGGTTAACAGTTTCAACCGCTTTGCAAGGCGCGTGCCGCGCGCAGTGCTGTCGACGACAGCGGCGATTTGAGTCCATGCAGATAAATCCAGGCCGGTGGTGCGCGTTCCGGCAACGTTTTTGCCGCCGATTCGGGGATGCGGAATTGCGCCAGTGCCTGGCCGGCGACGCCGGCGGTGGCATAAAGGCTCGGCCCCAGCCGGTCGATGACCGCAATCGGCACCAGCGCGGCAATGTCGCGCCAGCGCTGCCAGCGGTGGAAGCTTCGCAGATTGTCAGCGCCCATGATCCAGACGAATCGCACATCCGGGCAGTGCCGCACGATGTAGCTGATCGTCTCGTAGCTGTAGTGCGTGCCGAGCTTGGCTTCGAGATCACTGACATCGATGCGCGGATGGTGGGCGAGCGTTCTCGCGGCAACCAGGCGCTCCTTAAGCGGGCTCAGGCCGCTCGTATCCTTGAGCGGATTGCCGGGCGTGACCAGCCACCACACGCGGTCAAGAGCAAGCCGCTTCATGGCCAGAAGGCAGGCTCCGCGATGCGCCGCATGGACCGGGTCGAAGGTGCCGCCGAAGAGTCCGATGCGCATGCCGGGCGCGTGCGCGGGCAGGACAATGCGGGCGTTGACGCCACGCTTCGCGCTTGCCGGGGATGAAAGGGAGGGAGAACTCGCCTGCGGCAGAGGGAACTCGCGGTTCATGGCCGTGCGAAACAATTCAAATTCCCATACGGCATCCGCCGTGCCGCGGCGCAGGAGGCGAGACTTATGGTCGCGTCTGCCCGTTGCCGTGGACGCGATATTTGAAGCTGGTGAGTTGCTCGACTCCGACGGGTCCGCGCGCGTGCAGTCTGCCGGTGGCAATGCCGATCTCCGCGCCGAAGCCGAACTCGCCGCCGTCGGCGAATTGCGTCGAAGCATTGTGCAACACGATCGCCGAATCGACCTCGCGCAGGAACTTCGCCGCCGCCGCCTTGTCCTCGGTGACGATCGCGTCGGTGTGGTGCGAGCCGTACCGCTCGATATGCGCGATCGCCGCATCGACGCCCTCGACCACTCCCACGGTGAGAATGGCGTCCAGATACTCGGTGTTCCAATCGGCTTCGTGCGCCGGCTTCACGCGGCCATCGACCGCCTGCACCGCCGCATCGCCGCGAATTTCGCAGCCGGCATCGATGAGCATGTCAACCAAAGGCTTTAGAAGCCGCTCGGCTCCGGCCCGATCGACGAGCAATGTTTCAGCCGCTCCGCATACGCCGGTGCGCCGCATCTTGGCATTGAGCACGATCGATTTGGCCATTGCGAGCTTAGCCTTGCGGTCGACATAGACGTGGCAGACGCCCTCGAGATGGGCGAAGACCGGCACCCGCGCCTCGCTCTGCACCCGGGCGACAAGGTTTTTGCCGCCGCGCGGCACGATCACGTCGATCGCGCCGTCGAGCCCCGCGAGCATCATGCCCACGGCCGCCCGTTCCCGGCTCGGCACCAGCGTGATCGCGGCGGCGGGCAGCTCGGCGGCGCGCAGCCCCTCGACCAGCGCGGCATGGATCGCCCGCGCCGAATGGAAGCTTTCCGAACCGCCGCGCAGAATCACTGCGTTGCCGGCCTTCAGGCATAAGGCGCCGGCGTCTGCCGTTACGTTTGGGCGGCTCTCATAGATCACGCCGACCACCCCGAGCGGCACGCGCACGCGCTCGATGCGCATGCCATTGGGACGCCGCCACGACGCCGTGACGGTGCCGACCGGGTCTTTGAGCTTGCGGATCACCTCGATGCCCGCCGCCATGGCCTCGATCCGCTCGGCATCAAGCGTCAGCCGGTCGCGAAAGGCGGCAGTCGCGCTCGCGGAATTGACCTCGGCCAAATCCTGCGCATTGGCGGCAAGGATTGCGGGTCGCGCGCGGCGGATGGCCTTGGCCATGGCGGCGAGCGCGGCGTTCTTCTGCAACGCCGGAGCAAGGGCGAGCGCATGGCTGGCCTTGCGCGCCTCCTGGCCGATCTCACGCATCGTCGCGTCAAGCCTTGCGGACGTGCCTACCGCTGCGAGCGGAGCGTTCATGGCGCTGATCCAATTTGCATTCAGCGTTTCCTACCATGTCCGGCGGGGTCCGGCGAGACGGCGCGGATATCGGTTTTGTCCACACCTGTCCACAGCGATCCACCGAGCGCAGTCGAAAGTTTTAAAAGGAACGGATGAAGGCGCAGGGCGTTTCGGCTCCGGTCACAATAGCATGCTATGGACTGCCCGATGGATCGTTTGTCCACTTGCTTGCCGCGGCGATTCCCGGTTGGCGCCACCTACATTATCGAGGGATATGGCGGGGAGACCGGGCGGTTGCGCGTGACTTCGCGCTATGTCCTCCTGCCGGATGGGCGGCGGATCGACCTTGCCGCCGATTTCGGGATGCGGGCGCCGCCGCGCCGCTTCCGTCGCGGTAACCTTCGGCAAGGGCAGGTGAAAAGCGGCCCGGCGATGCGGCGAAAAAAAATTTTGGCGCAAGGCGGAACCGGCTCGCGGGCCCGACGTTGATAATTCGGCGCCGGGCGAAGCCCCCCAGCCCCTCACCCTCAATCACCCGGCGTCGAGCCCCGGTCGCTTTAGCGGCCGGGGCTCACTTTTATCGAGCCGGCAGCGGCGCGTGTTATTCCCGGCCGATGACCAGATCGTCGCGATGGACCATCTCGCTGCGGCCACTGAAGCCGAGGATCGCGGCGATGTCGGCCGACGAGCGACCCTTGATCTTCTGGGCGTCGTCGGCGTCATAGGCGCAGAGGCCGCGGCCGATTTCCGCTCCGTCAGGGCCGCGAATGATCACCGCGTCGCCGCGCGCGAAGGCGCCATCGACGCGCACGATTCCGGCCGGCAAGAGGCTCTTGCCTCGCCGCAGCGCAGCGACCGCCCCGGCATCGATCACCAGCGTGCCCTTCGGCTCGAGCGCGCCGGCGATCCATTTCTTGCGCGCTGTTACCGGGTTGGCTGTGGTGAGAAACCAGGTGCAGCGCGCCCCCGCGGTGATCGCCCGCAGCGGATGCTCGACGCGGCCGGAGGCGATGACCATGTGCGTGCCGGCATTGGTGACGATTTTGCCCGCCTCGATCTTGGTCTGCATGCCGCCGCGCGAGATTTCCGAACCGGCGACGCCAGCCATCGCCTCGATCTCGGCGGTGATGCGCGAGACGCATGGTATGTGCCGCGCCGCGGCGTCGAGCTCCGGGGGCGCGTCATAGAGGCCGTCGATGTCCGACAACAGCACCAGGAGATCGGCGCTCACCATGGTAGCGACGCGCGCAGCGAGTCGGTCGTTGTCGCCGTAGCGAATCTCGTTGGTCGCTACCGTGTCGTTCTCGTTGATGACCGGCACCGCGCGCCATTCCAAGAGCTTGTCGATGGTCGAGCGGGCGTTGAGGTAGCGCCGCCGTTCCTCAGTGTCGCCGAGCGTCACCAGCACCTGCCCGGCGGTGATGCCGCGGCGCGACAGCGCCTCGGTCCAGGTGCGCGCCAGCGCGATCTGACCGACCGCCGCGGCCGCTTGGCTGTCCTCGAGCTTGAGCGGCCCGCCGGGAAGCTTGAGCACCGCGCGGCCAAGCGCGATGGCGCCGGAAGAGACGACGAGGATGTCGCACCGATCGCGATGAAGCGCGGCCAGATCATCTATCAGCGACGCCAGCCAGGATTCCTTGAGCCCGCCAGCTCGGGCGTCGACCAAAAGCGAGGAGCCGACTTTCACGATGATACGGCGGAAGTCGGCGAGCGCGGGCGTGTGCATGGCTGGGCGGATGATGTCGGGTGGCTCCGGCGGTCCGGCAGGACTATGCCGCCGACGCAGGCGAACTCCTTTGAAGGTTTGCTCGCATAGCGTCTTTCGCCGAAGATCGGAAGCTGTGCCGCGGCCGAGGAACTACAGTTCGGCTTCCTGCTGCAGCTGTGCCTTGCTTTCAAGGCAGTAATAGCCGGACAGGCGGCTGACCAGCTTGCGGCGCTTCCAGTCGTTGAGGATGCGGCTCACGTTCTCGCGGGCGATGCCGGCCATGGCGGCAAGGTCGCTTTGGCCGATCTTTTGGCGGATGACGATGCGCCCGGAGCCGACGTCCTGGCCGAAATTATCGGCGAGCTCGAGCAAGGTCGCGGCGACGCGGCCCCTGAGCGGCAGAAAACTTCCGGCGGCGACCACCGCGTCGGTCTCGCGCAGGCGCGTGGCAAGAAGCCTGACCAGTGATTTGTAGATCTCGGGATGTTGTCGCGCAAAAGCATCGAACGCGGCGCGGCTGAGAAAGCTCAATACGGCATCGCGCACCGCCACGACCGATGTTGAACGCGGCAGCCCGTCGATCATCGAAAGCTCGCCGACGATGGCGCCGGGACCGAGGAAGGCGAGGATTCGCTCAGTGCCGGAGCGCGAAACCATCGTGACCTTGAGCAAACCCTCATCGATGCGATAGCAGCCGTCGCCAGCATCGCCGGCCACAAACAGCACTGCGTCGGCAGCGACGCGCACCGGCTTGGCGCCGACGAACAGGTCGGTCGAAAGATGCCCGGGTAGCGCCGAGAGCAGGCTGGGACCCGGACGGGCGTTTTTCGGCATGGAGCTGTCGCCCCTTTGCTCGAGATGGCACGGCGTGCGGCGGCGGCCGTTCACGGCTCGGCGCGGGCAAGCATGCTGCAGAATTGCTTGTAATAAAAGCCCGCCCGGACGCTTGGTCCGGGCGGAGGTTGACCCTCGGGGGGGTCATCGGGGGTGTGTTGGGGGACCGAGTTCACCCCTTGGGGGATCGCCGCCGGACCATCGGGGGGTCGGGGGGATGCGGGGACCGCGCGGCGAGCCAAGACGCTTCTCTTCGTGAAAAACTCTCCTGCAATGCCTTAACCGTAAATTCACCCTATCGATCTCGCGGCAATGGCGAAGTGATTGCCATCACAGAAAGTCGCATTCGCCTAAATCATTGATTTGAGCGGTTTCCTAGCGATCAAAGCGACCACAAACGGGGGCGGGCATGCTCCGCAATGATGCATACGCTCGCCGAACCACGCATTAGGTCCGCGCGAGGAACGAGACGACGGGAGCCGTGCTTCACGGGCGCGGCGTCCGCACCTCGATGCCGGCGCGTTTCTCCACCGGCCGCACGATGGTCGTGAGATCGGCATCCATGCCGAGCTCGTCGCAGGTGAGCTGCAGCAGCCGTGCGACCGCCTCGATGACCTGCGTCGGCACGCCGAGGACACGGCTCTCCGCAAGGAAGAGTTTCACGTCCTTCATCATCAGCCCGGCGGTGAAGCCGAGGTCGAACGTGCCGGGAAGCACGATTCTCGCGAATTTGTCCTCGGTCGCCGTGTTGCGGCCGGTGCCGGCATTGATCACGTCGAGCATGATGCGCGGATCGAGGCCTGCCTTCACCCCCATCACCATCGCCTCCGCCGTCGCCGCCATGGCCGTCGCCGACAGCACGTTGTTGACGAGCTTCATCGTCTGTCCGGCGCCCGGACGCTCGCTGATGAAAAACACCTTGCCGATCGCCGCAAGCGCCGGCTCGATTGCCGCGATCTCGGCGCATGGTCCCGATGCCATGAGGGCGAGCGTGCCGCTTTCGGCGCCGCGGACCCCGCCGCTCACCGGGCAGTCGATCTGCACGATGTTGTGCGCCGCGAGCATCTTGAAGATGCGCTGCGCCATGGCCGAGCCGCTGGTCGAAAGATCGACGAAGCGACGCACGCGCTGACCTTCGCAAACGCCGCGCGGGCCGGTCGTGACCTCGAGCACGATGTCGGGCGTCGGCAGGCTTGCCATGACCGTCTCGGCAACATCGGCGACTTCGGCGATGGACCGCGCGGCAGTCGCCCCGCGGGCGGTGAGCCGGCCCATCGCCTCCTGGCGGAGGTCGTAGACGGTGACGCGATGCCCGGCCTCGATGAGCCGCCGTGCCATATGCGCGCCCATATTGCCGAGACCGATGAAGCCGATGTCCATGGGATTTCCCTCTCCGCCTTGCCTTGTCGAGAACGGGAAGACTCAGCGCGTTGGCTTGCAAAATTCAGCCCGCACTTTTTCTGTGTGTTCGCCGAGCGCCGGCACCGGACCATAGCGCCGCGACGCCGCGGCGTGTTGTTCGGCTGGCGCCGGATAGGACACCGGGCCGCTCGGCGTCGCTACGGTTATGCGGCGCAGATGCGGGTGCGAGGCAAGCTCCGCCGGACCGTTGACGCGCGCAAAGGCGATGTCGGCGTCGGCGAGTTTTTGCGTCAGCGGCTCGGCGTCGAGTGCTGCGAAGACCGCGGCGACCCTGCCGTCGGTTTCGGCGCGCCGTTTGACGCGTTCGACATTGGTGGCGAAGGCCGGGTCGGCGGCGAGCGCGGCGTCGCCCAACACCCGTTCCGCCAGCACGCGCCATTCGCGATCGCTCTGGATGGAGATAAGAATGGCAACGCCGTCGCGGCTGCGGAACGCGCCGTAGGGCGCGATCGAAGTATGCGCAAGCCCCATACGTTGCGGCGGTGCGCCCGCTTCTTGTTGCAGCAACGGCACCGTCATCCAGTCGGCCACGGCATCGAACATCGAGATCGAAAGCTCGGCGCCTTCGCTGGTGCGCCGGCGTGCGATCAGCGCCTCGAGGATCGCCTCGTAGGCGTCCATGCCGGCGGCGATATCGACGACGGAGACGCCGACGCGCGACGGCTCGGTCGTGCCAGTGATCGAAGCGAGGCCGGACTCCGCCTGGATCAGCAAATCATAGGCCTTGCGCCGAGCATAGGGGCCGCTGTCGCCGAAGCCTGAGATCGAGCAGCAAACGAGCCGCGGATTCACTTGACGCAATCGCGCGACAGGAAAGCCGAGCTTGTCGAGCGCGCCCGGCTTGAGGTTCTGCACGAATACGTCGGCGCGGGCGAGCATTGCGGCAAGGAGCGCCTTGTCCTCCGCCCCGGTGAGATCGAGCACGACCGATTCCTTGCCGCGGTTGAGCCAGACGAAGTAGCTGCATTCGCCGTGCACCATGTCGTCGTAGCCGCGGGCGAAGTCACCCTCCGGACGCTCGATCTTGATCACGCGCGCGCCGGCGTCGGCGAGGCGACAGGTGCACATCGGCGCCGCCACGGCCTGTTCGAGGGAGACGACGAGAAGTCCCGAGAGCGGCAGAGTCATGCTTTCAGTATGACCGCGGCAGGCCCAGCACGTGCTCGGCGATGTAGGACAGGATCAGATTGGTCGAAATCGGCGCCACGGTGTAGAGCCTGGTTTCGCGGAACTTTCGTTCAATGTCGAATTCCTCGGCGAAGCCGAAGCCGCCATGGGTCTGCACGCACATGTCGGCCGCCGCCCAGGAGGCTTCGGCGGCGAGGTGCTTGGCCATGTTCGCCTCGGCGCCGCACTCCTTGCCCGCCTCGTAGAGGGCGGCCGCCTCGCGCACCATCAGTTCGGCCGCGCGCATGCCGACATAGGCGCGCGCGATGGGAAACTGGACGCCCTGGTTCTGCCCGATCGGGCGGCCGAAGATGACCCGTTCGCGCGCATAGGATGCAGCCTTGTCGATGAACCATTTGGCGTCGCCGATGCATTCGGCGGCGATGAGAATGCGCTCGGCATTCATGCCGGAAAGGATGTAGCGGAAGCCCTCGCCCTCGGCGCCGATGAGGTTTTCCGCCGGCACCCGCATGTTCTCGAAGAAGACCTCGGTGGTGGCGTGGTTCATCATGGTGCGGATCGGCCTGATCGTCAGGCCCTTGCCGATCATCTGGCGCATGTCGACTAGGAAGACCGAAAGGCCCGCGGTCCGCGATTTCGCTCGCTCCCGGGGCGTCGTGCGGGCAAGGAGCAGCATCAGATCGGAATGTTCCGCGCGCGAGGTCCAGATTTTCTGGCCGTTGACGACGTAATGGTCGCCGGCGCGCGTTGCGGTGGTGCGCAGGCTGAGCGTGTCGGTGCCGGACGTTGGCTCGGTGACGCCGAACGCCTGCAGCCGCAGCTCCCCGCGCGCGATCGCCGGCAGATAGCGCTCCTTCTGTTCGGCATTGCCGTGCCGCAGCAGGGTTCCCATCGTGTACATCTGCGCGTGGCAGGCGGCGCCGTTGCAGCCCGAGGCCTGGATTTCCTCCATGATCGCTGCGGCTGCGGCCATGGCGAGGCCGGAGCCGCCATAGGCCTCCGGGATCAGCGCGGCGAGGAAGCCGGCCTCGGTCAAGGCCGCCACGAATTCTTCCGGGTAGGCGCGCTCGCGGTCGAGCTTGCGCCAATACGCGCCGGGGAAATTCGCGCAGAGCGCGCGCACGGCCTCGCGGATCGGCGCGAGCTCCGCGGCCTCGCTCACGACCGCAGCTCCGCGCGGCCGTTGTTGATGGCGATCGCGTCGCGCTCGACGACGCGGGCGCGAAAGCTCACCACCGTGCCGTCGCGCCACATCTCCGTGCGGATCGTCTCGCCCGGAAAGACCGGCGCGGAAAACCGGCCGACGAAGGCAATGAGCCGGGTGGGATCGTAACCGCACAGGGTCTTGAGCAGGGCGTGGGCGGAAACGCCGAAAGTGCCTAGCCCGTGCAGGATGGGACGCTCGAATCCGGCGGCTCTGGCGATGGCAGGGTCGGCGTGCAGCGGATTGTAATCGCCGCTCAGGCGGTAGATCAGCGCCGCTTCCGGGCGCGTTGGCAGATCGCACACCGCGTCGGGCGCGCGCTCGGGAATCGGATGCGGCGCCGGCGCCTGCCGCGGCGGCCCGCCGAAGCCGCCATCGCCGCGGCAGAACGCCGTGTTCGTGACGGTCGCGATCAACTCTCCGGTCGCCTTGTCGGTCACCTGGCGTTCGCCGAGGATGAGCGCGCCCTTGCCGGCGCCCTTGTCGATCACTTCGAGGATGCGGGTGTGGCCGATGACGGTGCCTTGGCCGGCCAAGGGCCGGTGCAGCGTGACGCCCTGCTCGCCATTGACGACCCGGAGATAATCGATGCCGGTGTCGCGCACCCAGGATCCGCTGATGCCGAGCACGGTGGCTATGGTCGGCAGCACCTTGAGATTCTTCTCGTAGACGAAGGCTAGCTCGTCCTCGTTCGTCGGGTCGTGCCCGAACCCGACGCCGAGCGCGTAGAGCATGCAGTCCTTCGGCCCATAGGCCTGCTCGACCGCCGGGATCTTGAGCGCCATCAGTTTGTCGTAGACGATGGTCATGGATCACTCTCGTTGTGGTCGGTCATCCTTCGCGCCTCGCGGCGGCTCGGGATCACGGTACCAGCTATCACACCGGGTCCCACGAAAACACCTCGGGCGATCGCTCGAGCGGCGTGAAGGAGCTGGCGAATGCCGGCTTGAGCTGCTCGGCGAGCGCTTGCGGTGTCCAGCCGTCGGCGCGATGCAAGGTGCGGATCGGGCGGTTCTGGTTGAACAGATAGATTTCATTCTTGCGCGCGGAAAGGATCTGACCGGTGATGCCGTCGGCGCGGTCGGAGGCGAGATAGACGACGAGCGGCGCGACTTTTTCCGGCGTCACCTGGCTGGCGCGGGCGACGCGGGCCTTCTGCAACTCGTCCTCGGCAGGGATCGATTGCACCATGCGCGTCCAGGCGAACGGCGATACGCAATTCGAGCGCACGCTGAAGCGCGCCATGTCGAGCGCGATGCCGCGCGAGAGTCCGACGATGCCCAACTTCGCCGCCATGTAGTTGGCCTGGCCGAAATTTCCGATCAATCCGGAGGTCGAAGTCATGTGCACGTAGCTGCCGGATTTCTGCTCGCGGAAATGGCCGGCGCAGGCGCGGCTCATGGCGAAGCTGCCGTTGAGATGCACGTTGATCACGTCCGACCAGTCGGACCAGCTCATGCGATAAAAAATCCGGTCGCGCAGAATGCCGGCATTGTTGACGAGAATGTCGACGCGGCCGAAGGCGTCGAGCGCCGACGCTACGATCTTCTCGGCGTTGGCGGGCTCGCTGACCGAAAGCGTCGAGGCGATCGCCTCGCCGCCGGCGCTCTTGATCTCGGCCACGACTTCGTGCGCCGGCGTCTCGTCGGTCCCCGCGCCTTCGAGGCTCGCGCCGATGTCGCAGACGACGACGCGGGCGCCCTCCCGCGCCATGAGCAGCGCGATGCCACGACCGATGCCGCGCCCGGCGCCGGTGACGATGGCGACCTTGCCCTCGACGATGCCTGTCATTGCAATCCCTGCGCCCCTCAAACGTCGCCTGTTCTTGTTGCGGGGGATCGAGCGCGGTTTAGCAGGGGCCGAGAGGCCGTGTAAATCGTCTCGCGGCTTTCAGCTCAGCAATCAGAGGCGGCCGGCGCCAGCCCGGCGCCGAGCGCAACCGGCAGACCCCAGCCGTTCCAAGCAAGCAAGAGCGGTCAATTCAGTCGTCTCGCCGGCGGGGCAGCCGTGCCCGCCGATCCGACCCCGAGCGACGGTCTGGCTGTGAGCGACGCTCCCCCTGCAGCAGCTTCTCTTCCTCGGAGCGCGTATCGAAACCGGACCGTCTCTCCCGGCCCGATCGCCTGCCAAGGCCCGATCGGCGCTCCTTGCCTGAGCGCTTCTCCTTCGCGCTCATGTGTCAATCTCCGTCGTGCCGGCGATTTCAGTCCATATGATGGCACGGGACCAATGGGCTCGACGACGATCTTAGCTGATTCGTCGCTTCGGAGATCGTGCAATGTGTGGAACTCGGGATAGCCCAGGACAGAGCGGACGCGGCGAAATGAGCCGCTTTTGACCATATGACGTCGCCGGTTTCGGCGATCGTCGCAGACGTATGGGCCGTTGCGCTCGACGTCACGCGCCCGAATCGGTGGGCTTGGTCAGCGGTTGTTCGTGCGCCGCGCTCGACACGTGGAGCTAACTGAGCCTCGATGGTCTTTGCTTCCCATACGAATGCGCCGGCGACTGCGTCGTCGAAGTCGACATTACGCTTCGATTGGTGCCGCGGAAGGGATTCGAACCCCCGACCCACGCATTACGAATGCGTTGCTCTACCAGCTGAGCTACCGCGGCGCGCCAACGGCAAGGCGTCCTAGTAATACCCGAAAAGTGTAAACGCAAGGCATGCGACACCGACGTCTTCGAGCATGAGCGGAAAAGTGGAAACCGGTTTTTCCGAAGAGATCATGCTCCAACAACGAAAAGTAGAACGGAAGTGACTTAATTCGAATGTTGGATGGGCATGTCGCCGAATACCGGAACCCAATGGTGCCGCCTTCTCTCCCAGACCGAGTGCTTAGGCGCTGGAAAAGAGGGGTCGGCAAACGATCCGACGGCGACCGCGATCAAGCCGGGAAATCCTTCCGCCTCCCAATAAACGGTCGAGCCGCAGACCGGGCAGAACCGGAAGGTCAGCGCATTGCCGCTGTCGGATGTGCGTCTGAACTCGCTGGCGTTACCCGAGATGGACGTAATCTGTTGCCGGTCGAACCATGCCTGATTGCTGAAGACGCTGCCGGTGCGCCGCTGGCACTCGAGGCAGTGACACATGGAAATCCGTGCCGGTTCGCCCTCACAGGCGAGGCGGAGCTGTCCGCAATTGCAGGCGGCGTAACGAGTCGTCATTGCTTCCTCTGCAGCTCCGCGACGGCCGGCGCTGTAATCACTGCGTTCAGAATAACACGGACGTGGCTACCGAGGCGCGGCCTCCGCCCGCAGCTTGAAGCGCTGGATCTTGCCGGTTGCGGTTTTCGGCAGCTCGCCGCGGAATTCGAGCCAGCGCGGATATTTGAAGACGGCGAGTTTCTGCCGGCAATGGTCCTGCAGCGCCCGCTTGAGCTCGTCGCTGGCTTTTTCCGGCGATTTCAGCACCACGAAGGCCTTCGGCTTGATGAGCTTGTCGTCGTCCGGCCAGCCGACCACCGCCGCTTCGAGCACGTCGGGATGACTCTGCAGCGCCGCCTCGACCTCGAACGGCGAAACGTAGATGCCGCTCACCTTGAGCATGTCGTCGCGGCGGCCGCAGTAGACATAGTAGCCGTCCTCGTCCTCGACATATTTGTCGCCCGAGCGGGTCCATTCGCCGAGAAACGTCGTGCGCGACTGCTCGCGGTTGTTCCAGTACATGACCGCGCTGGTCGGCCCGCGGACCTGCAGCTCGCCCATCTCGCCGCGTTTTTTCACGATTGCGCCGTCGTCATCGACCAGGCGCAGCTCGTAGCCGGGCACCGCCTTGCCGGTGGTGCCGTATTTCACGTCGCCGACGCGGTTGGAGATATAGATGTGCAGCATCTCGGTCGAGCCGATGCCGTCGAGTATGTCGACGCCGTAACGCTCCTTCCAGCGCCGGCCGACGTCGGCCGGGAGCGCTTCGCCCGCCGACACGCAGCGCCGCAAGCGCAGCTCCTCGGGCCGCGGCGCGTCGGCGCTGGCGAGAAAGGCGGCGTAGAAGGTCGGCACCGCATAGAACACGGTGACCGGGTGCCTTCGCAGAATTCCGGCCACCAGCTCCGGCGTCGGTCGATCCGGCAGAAGGATCGTCGTCGCCCCCGCGGACATCGGGAAGACGAGCCCATCGCCGAGGCCGTAGGCAAAGAACAGTTTTGCCACCGAGTAGCACACGTCGTTCTCGGTAATGTCGAGAAAAGGCTTGCCGTAAAGATCGTCAATGAGCCTAAAGTCGGCGTGCGTATGCACTGCCGCTTTGGGTTTGCCGGTTGAGCCCGACGTGTACAGCCAGACGCACATGTCATCGCGCACCGTGCGCACGGCGACTGTTTCGCCCTTGGCCTTGGCGAGCAAATCCTCGAAGCGATGATGGCCATGCGTCTCTTGGCCGGAGACGATGACTTCGGCGAGGTCCGTCGACGCGGCGATCGCCTTGGCGAATTTCGGATAAAGCTCTTCGGAAACCACCAGCAGTCGCGCCCGGCTGTCGTCGAGCATGAACCGGTAATCGTCCTCGGTCAGCAGTGTGTTGACAGGGATCGCTATCACGCCGGTCTTGATCGCGCCGAGGAAGGCGGTCGGCCAGTCGATGCCGTCGAGCACACAGATGAGCGCGCGCTCCTCGCGGCGGATGCCGAGCGAGCGCAATAGATGACCGAAGCGCTCGACGCGCTGGGCGAGATCGCCGTAGGTCCAGCGACCGCGCGGATCGATGAAGGCGACCTTGCCCGAACGGCCGGCATCGAGGTTGCGCCGGAGAATGTCGGTGGCGAAATTGTAATCGCGCGGGATGGCGTCGAGGGACGCAGGCGGCGCAAAATTCAGCTGAGCTGTCGTGGTCACGGCGTTTCCTTCCCCGAGCGCCGTATTATGCCGATGGTGAAACCTGCCGCAATCCGATAGTGGTGCAAATCCCATGGTTTGCCGGCAGCACACCCGGCGATGACGAAGTGGACCGCGCGATGATTTCCAGCCGCGAGCGCATCCTTACCACGCATGTCGGCAGCCTGCCGCGCAGCGAGATGCTGAGCGAGCTTCTGGTGCGCCGCGAGGCCGGCGAAGGCTGCGACCCGGTGCAACTCGAGGCCGAGATCGAGCAGGCGGTGCGCCGTGTGGTCGCCGAGCAAAAAGCGGCCGGCATCGACATCGGCAACGACGGCGAGCAGCAGCGCGTCGGCTTCCAGACCTACGTGCCGCAGCGCATGACGGGCTTCGGCGGCGAATCCAAGCGCCGGCGCGGGCGCGAGTTCGAGGAATTTCCGGAATTGGTGCAATATCTGACGCACCGCTTTCCCAAAGTCAGCCGGCAACAAAACGCGCCGCAGGCGCTGGGCGAATTGCACTACCACGACACCGCGGCGATCGAGCGCGAGATCGCCCGCTTCAAGCGCATCGCCGGTGAAGGCAATTCGTTCGCCGAGACCTTCATGACCGCGCCTTCGCCCGGCATCATCGCCTCGACCATGCTCAACGCCTATTACCCGACGCACGAGGCCTATCTCGCCGCCATCGCCCGCGAGATGCGCAACGAGTATCTGGCGATCCACGAGGCCGGCCTCGTCCTGCAGATCGACGCGCCCGATCTCGCCATGGATCGCACCATGTTCTATCGCGACAAGTCGGACGCCGACTTCGTCAAGGCCTGCGAGCTGCACGTCGCCATGATCAACAGCGCGATCGCCGGCATCCCGCGCGCGGCGGTGCGGCTGCATGTCTGCTACGGCAATTGGGAAGGGCCGCATATCCACGACATCGCGCTGGAAAAAATCCTGCCGGCGCTCTACCAGGCCGAGGTCGGCGCGCTATCGATCGAATTCGCCAATCCCCGCCACGCCCACGAATATGCCGCGCTCAAGCGCGCGCCGCCACCTAAGGACATGATCCTCATTCCCGGCGTGGTCGAGACCACCAGCAATATCGTCGAGCACCCGGAAGTGGTCGCGCGCCGGATCGAGGAGGCAGTCGAAGCCGTCGGCGATCGCGAGCGCGTCATCGCCTCGGCGGATTGCGGCTTCGGCACGTTCACGCGTCGCGAATGGGTCATCGAGCCGGTCGTGTGGCTCAAGCTCAAATCGATCCGCGAGGGCGCCGACATCGCTTCGGCGCGGCTGTGGGGCAAGAGACCCGCGGCGTGATTTGAGGTGATCCCTGCGCGACAGCCAAGGAACGAGGCCGTGCCTCAACGCAGCGGCGAGCCCTTTTTGACACGATCGGCAACGAAAAGGATTATCATTTATTTTCAAATGCTTATGTAGTCCGCAACCATCGTTTAAATGCGGCTTTTGTGCGGCGCACAAAATACTGGATTTTTCGTCAGTTTCAGGATAGGCAGCCGCCCTCCAGCCAAAAAATGAGGGAGCTTTCTCAGCATGAAACTGATGCTAGCCGCATGCCTGCTTGTTGCCGCTTGGACTACGAGCGCGGGCGCGATCGATCTCGCCGAACTCGCACCTTGCAAACCGGCCGCCGCGAGGCTCTGCGACCAATCCGGCGGCATGACGTGGACCAACCTGCTTCGCTGCGGCGCAACGCTTGCGGCGCATAGCTGGCGCGTCGGCAGCTCGTGCCGGGCGGTGCTGAGGAAATACGGGCAATTGTGAACGACGGCCTGGCGTCAAGCGCACCCTGCGCGAAGTTCCCGCTGCCCGGCCGCAAAGCCGGGCATTTCCTTTTCCGGGCAGCGGCAGGGGCAGGGATGAATGCGGGCCGGAAACCTGCTAAATCCTCCGCGAGCAAAACCCGCTAGATCAACGCGCAGAGGACGCCAGGAGAATCCCATGTACGCCAATCTCGAACTCTTTATCGACGGCCAGTGGCTCAACGGCGATGGCCGCGCCGGCGAGGATGTGATCAATCCGGCGACGGAGAAGCCGTTGGCGCGTCTGCCGCACGCGAGCAAGGCCGATCTCGACCGCGCGCTCGAAGCCGCCAAGAAGGGATTTGCGGTTTGGCGCGCGACCTCGGCCTATGACCGCGCCAAGGTCTTGCGCAAAGCCGCCGACCTCATGCGCGAGCGCTACGACGCGATCTCCAAGTGCCTGGTGCAGGAGGAGGGCAAGTCCTATGCGGAGGCGCGCGCCGAGGTCCTGACCTCGGCCGATATCATCGAGTGGTACGCCGAAGAGGGCCGCCGCGCCTATGGCCGCATCGTGCCGGGTCGTGGCAAAGGTTTACGGCAGATCGTCACTCAGGAGCCGGTCGGCATTGTCGCCGCGTTCACGCCGTGGAATTTCCCCGCGCTGACGCCGGCGCGCAAGATCGGCGGCGCGCTCGCCGCGGGCTGTTCACTCATCCTCAAGGCGTCCGAGGAGACGCCGGGCTCCTGCGTCGAGATGGTGCGCTGCTTTGCCGATGCCGGCCTGCCTGCCGGCGTGCTCAACCTCGTCTTCGGCGTGCCTGCAAACATTTCCGAGCACCTCATCGCCAAGGACGAGGTGCGCAAGATTTCCTTCACCGGCTCGATTCCGGTCGGCAAGCATCTCGCCGCGCTCGCCGCCAAGGGAATGAAGCGCGCCACGATGGAGCTTGGCGGTCATTCGCCGGTCGTCGTATTCGCCGATGCCGACCCGGAGAAATCCGCCGACACCATCGCCGCCTTCAAATATCGCAATGCCGGCCAGGTCTGCATCTCGCCGACGCGGTTTTATGTGCAGGAGCCGGTCTACGGCCGCTTTCTGGCGCGCTTCACCGAATATGCCAAGGGGCTGAAGCTCGGCGACGGCCTGGAGAAGGGCGTGACCATGGGCCCGCTGGCGAATGCACGGCGCATCGACGCCATGGAATCGTTCGTCAACGATGCCAAGGAGCGCGGCGGCAAGATCGTCACCGGCGGTCAGCGCCGCGGCAACCAGGGCTATTTCTACGAGCCGACGGTGATCACCGACCTGCCCGACGACTGCAAGCTCATGACGCAGGAGCCGTTCGGTCCGCTGGCGCCGGTGGTCACCTTCAAGAGCTTCGATGAGGTCGTCGAGCGCGCCAACTCGCTGCCCTATGGGCTCGCCGCTTATGCCTTTACCGGTTCGGCGCAGACGGCGAACCTGATCGCCGACGCGCTGCAGTCCGGCATGGTCGGGGTGAACTCCATCAATGTTTCGACGCCGGAGACGCCGTTCGGGGGCGTCAAGGAATCCGGCTATGGCAGCGAAGGCGGCATCGAGGGATTGCAAGCCTATCTGAACACGAAGTTCATCTCGCAGGCCTGATGCCGCTGGCTCGGTGCCCGTGTCCGCCGGCGAGGAGCAAGACCGGTAGAATTCAGCTGACGAGCCCGAAATGCGGCCCGAGCAGGCGGCGCACGCGGTGCATTGACACGCGCGCGGCGAAGGCATCGACGGCGATGCGGGCGAGCGGGCTGAGCTGCGAGGGCCGCGTCATGAGGTCGCGCAAAATCGCCGAAACGTCGGCGCGGCCGTCCGGGCGCATGGCGAGCAAAGCAGCCGAAGGAACCGCCCGGTGGGCGGGATCGACGACGACGCGCACCGCGGCAAAGGCGAGCCGGTGCGCGGCGGCGACCCGCGCCACGACGTGGGATTCCATGTCGACCGCGGCAGCGCCGGTCGTTCTGTGCAGCTCGCGTTTCTCTGCCGGCTCGGCGATCGGCGCGTCGACGCCGACGATCGGAGCGTGGACGGCGTCCTCGATCATGCCGAGCAGTCTGCGCGACCATGCCGCATCTGTGGCCAGGACCGTCTGCGATTCGCGCACGGCGGACGCGACCACCCAATCGCCGGCGCGCAGATGCGAGGCGAGCCCGCCGGCAACGCCGAAGCTGAGCATGCCGCGATAGCCTTGGCGGACAGCGCTTTCCGCCACCGTCGCCAGCTCGCTTCCCGCGGTGCGGCAAACCACCAGGACCCCGGGTCCCGCGGCGATGCGTGCCTCGAAGGCCATGCCGACAAATGCGATGAGGATGCAACGGCGATCTTCACGCGCGGAGCTGGCCACGTCGGACGTGTCGTAGCCGTCACCGTCACCTACCATTCCGTCTGCGAGAGTTGCCCCGGCGAAGTCCAATTGGGATGCCATGGAAAGCCTTCGCCCTCGCGCCGATCAACCTCGATCACGCCCCCCGAATAATGAAGCTATATCACAGCGAATCGCCAAATGCGAATTCGGCTATTGGTTCCAGCTTCGCACTTGTGCTCCGGGCATGGTGTTTTGCCCATGAAAATGCTTGGCTTGCCGATCGAGCGAACGTGGATGCGCCATGGGCGACACGGCAGAGACCCTCATCACCGGGGCCACGGGATTCGTCGGTGCGGCCGTGGCGAGAAAGTTGGTCCTTACCGGAGTGAAGGTGCGGGCTTTGGTCCGGCCCGGCAGCCCGCGTTCCCACCTCGATGGGCTTGATCTGGATTTCTTCGGCGGCGACATGCGCGACGCGCAATCGGTGCGCCGCGCGATGGCCGGCATCCGCTACGTCTTTCACGTCGCGGCCGATTATCGCTTGTGGGCGCGCGACCCGGGCGAGATCTTCGCCGCCAATGTCGAGGGCACCCGCAACATCATGCAGGAGGCGCTACGCGCCGGGGTCGAGCGCGTCGTCTACACCAGCAGTGTGGCGACGCTCGGCTTCCGCGCCGACGGCAAGCCGGTGGACGAAACCATGCCGCTCGCCGTGGAGGCGGGAATCGGCGCCTACAAGCGCAGCAAGATCGCCGCCGAGCGGTTGGTCGAAGCGATGATCGCGGGCGACATGCTGCCTGCGGTCATCGTCAATCCCTCGACGCCGATCGGCCCCAGCGACGTAAAGCCGACGCCGACCGGCCGCATCATCGTCGAGGCGGCGCGCGGCCGCATGCCCGGCTTCCTCGACACTGGGCTCAACCTTGTCCACGTCGATGATGTGGCCGACGGCCACCTGGCCGCGCTCGCGCGCGGCGCGGTCGGCGAACGTTATATTCTCGGCGGCCAAAACGTGCCGCTCGCCGAGATGCTCGCCGAAATCGCGCGCCTGGTGGGCCGCCGTCCGCCGCGCCTGCGCATTCCCCGCGCCGGCGTCGTTCCGGTGGCCTACTTGGCCGAGGCGCGGGCCTGGCTCACCGGACGCGAGCCATTTACGACATTGGATGGACTTCGCATGGCCGAGCACCGCATGTTTTTCACCGCGGCCAAGGCCGAACGCGAGCTCGGCTTTCGCGCGCGGCCTTACCCTGAGGCGCTCGCTGACGCGATCCGTTGGTTTCGGGCAGCGGGATATCTCGGCGGCAAGCGGGGACGTTAGAGCATGACCCGAAAAAGTGGAAAGCAGGTTTTTCCGAAAAGATCATGCTCTACTGAAGGAAACTAGACGGACGCCTTTTGCCCGGGCACATCCGCGTAACCGCCTAGCGCGTAGCCCGAGCGATGCGCCGCCGCGATGCAGTCGGAATCGCAAAGTGCGGCGAATTCCTCGGCGTAGCGATAGCCCGGCGCCGCGCCGGCGAAGGTGTTCTGCTCGGCAGGGTGCAGATAGATTTCCACGATCCCGGCGGGCAGCCGGCCGATGATCGCGGCAAGGCGCCTTGCGGTCATCGCCCCGGACCAGGCCAGGCCGAAGACGGCGTCGGCGGTCGTCAATCCGGCGCGCCGGGCGCGAGCGCGCATCAGCACGGCCCAAGGCGCGACGATCCGACCGACGAGCCGCCGCGTGTGCGGATCGATCCCGGCCACGATATGCCACGGTTCGACCGGCACGCGCAGCGCCCGCATTCCGTATCCGCGTCCGACGCTGATGATCGGCGCGGCGACGGCCGGGTGCAGGTGGAAGTGCCGGTGGGCATTGACGTGGTCGAGCGGCAATCCGGTGGCGCGAAAAGCCGCGAACTGGGAGACGATTTCCTTCGCCACCTGCCGCCGAAGGGATGGGTCGAGGGAAAGTTGGGCGCCGAAGCGGGCGAGGTCGTTGCGCAGCCGTCCATCCCGGTCGAGCAGACCCGGGATCTGGGCGCGGTCGGTCACCGGATCCCCGTCGACGAGGACGATGTGCAGCCCGACCCGCAGATTCGGCAGGCGGCGCGCGCGCGCGACCGCATCGGCCGCGGCCGGTGCGCCGACCATCAGGCTCGCCGCGCTCAGGATGCCGTGTCGGTGCGCCGCCTCGACGGCGGCGTTGACCGGCTCGCTGAGCCCGAAATCGTCCGCGGTGATGATCAGGTGCCTCAGTGCACCAGCTCCCGCCGTGAGCGCAGGAAGGCAAAAAACTCGATGCCCTCGCGCAGCCGGCGCATCAGCATTTCAGGACTGCGCGCCATCTCCGAAACGATCGCCGCGATCTTCGGAGCGCGGAAGTAGAAGCGGCGATAGAACTCCTCCACCGAGTGGAAAATCTCGGTGTGGCTGAGGTGCGGATAATGCAGCGGCGCGATCTGCACGCCGTGCGCGTCGACGAGGTCGGCGTGCGCTTCATCGAGCCAGCCATGTTTGAGCGCCTCGCGGTGAAGCTCGGTGCCCGGATAGGGCGCCGCGATCGATACCTGGATCGTGTGCGGGTTGATCTCTCTGGCGAAGCGGATGGTCTCCTCGATGGTGCTCCTGGTCTCGCCGGGAAGCCCGAGGATGAAGGTGCCATGGATGGTGATGCCGAGCTCATGGCAGTCCTTGCTAAAGCGCCGCGCCACGTCGACGCGCATGCCCTTCCTGATGTTGTACAGGATCTGCTGATTGCCGGTTTCATAGCCGACGAGCAGCAGGCGCAAACCGTTGTCGCGCATGACCTTCAGCGTTTCCCGCGGCACGTTCGCCTTGGCGTTGCACGACCAGGTGACGCCGAGCGTGCCGAGCCGGCGCGCGATAGCCTCGGCCCGCGGCCGGTCGTCGGTGAAGGTGTCGTCGTCGAAGAAGAACTCCTTGACTTGCGGGAACGCGTTCTTGGCCCAGCCGATCTCCTCGATGACGTTGCCGACGCTGCGCGTGCGGTAGCGATGGCCGCCGACCGTCTGCGGCCACAGGCAAAAGGTGCAGTGCGATTTGCACCCGCGGCCGGTGTAAAGCGAAATATACGGATGCTTGAGATAGCCGATGAAATAATTCTCGATCGTCAGGTGGCGCTTGTAGACCGGCGTCACGAACGGCAGTTCGTCCATGTTCTCGAGGATTCGGCGTGGCGGATTGTGTCTGATCGCGCCTGCGGCGTCACGATAGGACAGCCCGGCAATCGTGTTCCAATCGCGCGCCTGCGCGATTTCCCTGATGGTGAAATCGAATTCGTTGCCGGCCACGAAATCGATCGCGCGCGAGCTTGCCAGGCTCGCCTGCGGTTCGACCGCGACCTTGGCGCCGACGAAGCCGGCCTTCATTTGCGGATTCGCCGCTTTCAGCGCCTCGACGACGCGGACATCGGAGGCGAACGAGGGCGTCGAGGTATGCAGCACGGCGAGGTCGTAGTTGCGCGCCTCGCGCACGATGTCGGCGAGCACCAGACGATGCGGCACGGCATCGATCAGCGCGCTGCCGGGAACGCAGGCCGCCGCCTGGGCGAGCCAAGTCGGGTACCAGTAGGAGCGGATTTCCCGCCGCGCCTGGTAGCGCGCGCCGGCGCCGCCGTCGAACCCGTCGAAGGACGGCGCCTGCAAAAACAAGGTGCGCATCATTGGGGCCTCAGGTCTTGTCCCTCCACGAGGGTGCCGTCTGCCGCCACGCGATAGTCGGACCCTCGCCAGTGTACCGTCGCCCCGAAGAAACTTGCCACGTAGACGCCGAAAGCAATGATGTCCTGCAGCGGAATGAGCCAGTAATTCTGTTGCGGCAGGCCGAATCGGTTTTCGACGCAGCGGCAGAGTGTAACCCGCGCCGCCAGCACGGCCACCGTGAGCAGCACGGCCGCGGCGCTGCCAGAGAGCATGCCGAGAAGGGCCAGCGGCAGCGGATGGATCAGAATTGTGCCGGCGTAGCCGACAGGTTCGATGCTCCTGATCGTGCGCGCTGCTCGCAGCTGATGCCGCAAGAGCTGGCGCGGATTGTCGTCGAAGCAGCAATGGCCGACCACGAACGGCGGCGTGGCGACGTCATAGCCGGACGATCGCACCGCCATGCCGATCGCATAATCGTCGGCGAGCGCGTCGGCGAAGGCGCCGAAGCCGCCGATGCGCTCGAGCACGGAGCGGCGCAGCGCAATGGTCGAGCCACAGCACGGCTTCGCCAGCCTCAGCCTGAGCGCGGCTATCGCATGCGGCAGGAAATGCGAGTTTATCGCCAACGCTGACAGGCGCGACCACAGCCCGTCGCCGCCGATGCCGTAATAGAGGCAGGTCACGGCGCCGACATGCGGCGCCGCTAGCAGCGCCGTGATGGCGCGCAGATAACCCGGTTCGACCGCGATGTCGCTGTCGGAGAGCACGATGGTGTCGTGGCGGGCGCGCGGCAGCATGTTGATGAGGTTCGATACCTTGCGGTTGGTGCCTTGATTGCGCGCGTCGACGGCAAGCTCGATCTTGTCGGGGAAATCGGACTTCATTCCCTGCACGACTGCGACGGCCGGCGAGGCGGGATCCTGCGAGCCGCACAGGACTTGGACGGGGGCGGCATAGTCCTGTCGGCAGAAGGCGGCGAGACGCCGGCGCAGGTCGGGCTCCGCGCCATGCAGCGGTTTGAGGATCGTCACCGGTGGGTGGGCGGCGCGGCCCCTCACCTTCGCGCCAGGGAAGCCCAGGACGAGGGCAGACTCAACGAGCGTGAATACGCAGCCGACGAAGGCGATCGCGAAGCAGACGTCGCAGAGCGACGACACGAAAGACATCAGATCGGGTAGGCCGGCGGCGATGCTCATGACGCCTCCAGCGCTGCCGGAGCGAGCGCACGCTCGCCGCCGAATCTCTCCTCCAGCGCGCGGCGCGACAGATAAATCGGCACCCGCACACGCTGGAACGTGTCGGCGCGGAGCGTGGCGGCGTTCTGGGCAAAGACGGTCAGCGAAATCAGAATATTCTCGGCGAAGCGGTGCAGGCGCTCGCCGAGCGGCAAGCGTTCGGGCTCGGCGATCGTTTCGAATCCGTAGCGCGCCATGATGCGCGCAAGCTGCGCGCTCTGCGTCCTGGTGCCGGAGGGCACGTCGGCGCAGATCACCGCGATATCGCCGAGATCGGGCCGCAACGCGAGAAAGCGCGCAAGCTCCGCCAGCGAGGTCGCGATGGCTTGTTGCATCTGTCCGGCCCAGGCGATCGTGGCGCCCTGCGGCGGCACCGGCGGGACGTGTTCGTTCCAGAAATGCAGTCGCGCGATCCGCTCGGCGCGATGCGCGCGCGTTCCGTCGCGCAACGCCAGTGGCCGGCGCGAGCGGCCGATATCGATGCGGAACACACAGGACGGATGGCGGGTGTATTCGAACACCGCATGACGGCGGCGCAAACGCACGTCGAGCGCGAACAGCAGACCCGCCAGCCACGGATGGCTGTGCCGCGATCGCGTCCTTCGCTCTGCGGAATCCCACACCGCCATGAGCGGGTCTCCGCGCCTCTTCGACCCCCGGGACAACTGTCCTGCCGCGAACAAGTTGCGGCAGCGGGCGGTAATATAGCCGAATTCCCCGCCCGGACGCGAGGCCCTGGCAGCTGCCGCCGAGCGGCACGGTCGCCGCCTATTCGGCCTTGTCGCCGTAGAGGGTGGCCAAGGTGCTCTTGACCAGCAAGGCCACCGGCACGGCGATGATGACGCCGGGGACGCCGAGCACCACGCCGCCGGCGAGGAAGCAGAAGATGATCAGGACCGGATGCACATGTGCCGCGCGGCCAAGCACGACCGGGCCGACGAGCTGGTCGATGGATAGACGCAGCAGCGTCGCATAGAGCGCATAGGCGAGGATGCTCATGATTCCGGTCGCCGTGCGCAGCGAGATCAGCCCGGCGATCACCGCCGCCGAGGTCGGACCGACCACGGGCACCGTCTCGAGAATGCCGGTCAGCAGGGCCAGCAGCACGGCGTGTTGGATGCCGAGGATGACGCCGAGGCCGATGTAGGCCGCCACCGTGGCGTAGATCACGACCGCAATCACGCCGATGAAGTAGCGTATCAACACCGGATCGAGCCGCGCCCAGATTCGCTCGACCAGCCGGCGGCGATGCGGCGGCACGATCCACAGCAAACCGCGCGCCACGCTCCGCCCGCTGGCGAGGAAATAGAACAGCAGCACCGCGGTTAGAAACACGCCCATGATGGCGGCGAGGCTGTAGCCGGCGATCATCGCCAACTGGTCGGTCTGTCCGCTCCAATCGCGAATCCGATCGAGCGCGGACTGGGCGATCTGATCGGCGTTCACCGACTGCCCGAACAGGCTCACGGGTTGGTCGCCGATCGCCTGGCGGGCAAAGTTTTGCAGCAAGCTCTGCAGATCCTTCGCCAGGCCGAGCGTTTCGGTGGTGAGACGCTCGCCGGCGAAAATCAGGACGAAGCCGCCGATGCCGAGCAGCACGAGGAACGCCGCTACCGCGAACAACAGACGCGGCCAGCGCGTCTTCTCGGCGGCCCAGTCCAATAGGGGCGTGAAGATATAGGCGATGATGCCGGCAAGCACGAATGGCAGCAGGATGAACTTGATGAAGTAGAGAAAGATGACCAGTGCGGCGGCCGCGAGCATGATCGCGCGCGTCTCCCCCGAGTCGAGCGGCCCGATGCCGCGGCTGCGCTCGTCGGCGCGCTCTTCCTCGCCGGTCTTCCTGGCGGCTTTCATGAATAGATGCGGCCTTTCCAGCTGACCCGCCCGCTGAGGCGCCGACGCACGCTGTCGAGCGCCATCAGCGCGCCCGCGGTGTAACCGAGCGGGAACAGAAGACCGTACCAGAAAGGAATGCGGAAATAGAACGTGGCGGCGATGTGCAGAGCAAACGCCGCGGCCGAGCCGACGAGCGCCAGGATCAGGGCCGAAGCCGCGCCCTCGACGCCGCGCAGGCAGCCGGCGACGGCGGCCAGCGGGATCGCCAGCGCCGCCCAGACCAGGGTCACCGCCGCGAACGCGATCGCGAGCGTCGCGACCGGTCCGCCGAGCATGTCGACCAGGTTCTTGGCAAATCCGGGCCAGAGCGTCCGCCAGCCGGTATACATCCGCGTCGAGACGAGCCGCTCGCCGCCCATGAGCAGGACGGAGCGTCCGGACTGCTTCAGCCGCCGGGCGAACTCCAAATCCTCGCAGATCGCGCTGCACACGGCCGCGTGGCCGCCGACCGCCTCATAGGCGTCGCGCCGCACCAGCATGAACTGCCCGGTCGCGGTCACGTCGGCGCCGGAGCGCGCCTGCGCCTGCCGCAGGTCCTGCACGAAAGACAGGAGGACAAGACCGCAGGGAATGACCAGACGTTCGGCAAAAGTCCGCAGCTCCTGACGCGGCGCCAGCGACAACAGGTCGAGGCGCCGCATCAGCGCCTCGCGCATGGCGCTCGAGAGGAGGCCTGGCGCCGCCCGCACGTCGGCGTCGATGAAGCACAGCCACTCGATTTCGGGCGCCGCCGTCCGCGCGCCGATCCAGCAGGCGTGCGATTTTCCGGTCCAGCGCGGCGGCAGCGGCGGGCTGGCGACGAGAGCAATCTCGCGATTTTCCGCGGCGAGGCGGCCGACGACCGCGGCGGTCGAGTCGGCCGAATGGTCGTCGACCGCGAGGACGCTGAGGCGGCTCGTCGGATAGTCCTGCCGCAGCAGCGACTGCAGGCACGGCCCGATATTCGCCTCCTCGTCGCGCACCGGGACGATCACCGCGACCCGCGGGGCGCGCTCGCCGAAGGGCGGCGCGCGCTCGAGGCGGGGCAACAGCCCGCGTTGCCTGAAGGCTCGCAGGATCAGCCACGACATGATCGCGAGCCATGCGGAAGAGAACAGGAGCTCCACGGCCTTCGACACCACGCCCCAGCCCGACCGGGCCGGAGGAAACACCTATACCACAAGCGGCCGAGGTGTCCCTGCGTTCCCGCGGAACTTCGGGGATGGCTGTTCCGGCCGGGGAGAAGCATTCACACGCCGTCCCGCGTCCCGGTCGAGGATGGTTAACGACTCGGGTAGCGGGTCGTGGTGGGCCGTGCCCGTCGCCGAACTGCCGCTTAATCTCACGTGGTCGTTCGAGCCTCAGCAAGGTGCGCAGTCAAAGCATCGGCATCTTCCGCGAGTCGTTCTCGCGTCTTGCCATCGTCAATGATGATAAGTTCAGGATTACCTAGCTGGATGTAGCGGATTGCCTCGGCGCGAGCGATTAGAGATTGTGCCTTTGCCTGTATGGCAGCGAGATGTTGTCCTCGATTTTCAGCTATGCGCTCTAGTAGATTATCGAACCAGTGGTTATCCTCTCTTACATCAATATCTTCGCCCGCCTTAACTAGAAGTTTTCCCTGCGGGGTATCGGCGTCCCCCGGCGGCCCAACCAGTGCGTCCAGTAACTCCGACGCGAGAAACCTTCGGAGCATACCCGAGACGACTTCAGTCCAATTCAAAACACGCCCCCGGGCCGCAATGGCGGTCGGAACAAATTCCGCGACCCGATAGACCAGGCGTGAAATGAAGGCCGCCGACGACAACCCCCCTACGGGAAGCAGGGTTGCAAGTACCGTTAAAGCACCGAGGAATAAAAAACCGTTGCCCACTGTAGCGTGTGAGGACGCGTCAATTCCTTGGGTGTCACATGCACTCAATATAACGATGGGTGGCACTCTAACTTTACGATGTAGTTCCCAAACATCAATCGCTTCACTGCCGAGCATGAGTTTGCCGACAGGCTCATTAGCGTTGTTCACGCCATGGCCGTCAAAAATGAGAAATGCACCTTCGAAACTATTGAGTGCATCGATGAACTCCTCCTTGGATTGTGCGGTTCTAAAGGTGACACGCGCGCGTTTCTCCCAACCATCACGCGTAACTTCTAGAGCCTGTTTCAGGACATCCTTCAAACGATCATCGTCTTCGAAGGTGCTAACAACAAGGAAATCCATAAGGCTTTCAGGAGCCACCACTATAGGTCTGGGCTCGACAAGCAAGCCCATCAAAAGATTGCCGGGTGTGGCGTTAATCCGAGAGCAATCGCAGCGCATAGCCAAAGGAAGATTGCCGACCGGCAGCCATTCCATCGGTGCATCGGACACAATCTTGATCGGCCATTGTCGCTCAGTAATGAACTCAATGCGCTCGTCTCCCACCGCTGAGGCCAAGCCATTTTGAATTGAGTCGAACAGCCGCCTTGTCTTTATTCTCGCTTCGAGTGAGGTCGATCGGAGACTGCGCGCATACGCGGAAAGCGCCGGGAAGACATGATTGACGCCGGGAGAAAGGCGGACAACAGCAGAAGTGGTTTGCGCCGCCCGAAGGCCAACCCCAACGGTAAACGTATCAAGTTCAGCCGCCCGTTCTGACAGTATCGACTGAGCGATTGGCGACTTCGCAAGGTCATGAACGTACTGGGCAGGCAGTTGCGAGTGTAAACCCCTTTGGGTCTGGACCCATCTGAGCGACTTGGCTACGACCTTTTCTTCAAAAGGTCCTTCAGGCTTTATGGCCCTGTAATTCAGACGGTAGAGCGCAGGCTCAGTAAGTATGAGTTCCGGACGTAGATGCGTCATGTAATGGAAGCCGTATAATCCCACCTCCTCGCGGACGGCAATAACAGCACGCGCGCTTTCTATGATCGCGTCTGTGTATTCTTTTTCCGAGTTTCCAACGAAGGGCTCTCCTTTTTCAACTGAACGAGCCGCGCGTCTCAGTGCCATATAGTTGGGTCTAGTTATATTGTGACCCTTTTCAATCAGCCCACTAGGCGTCAATGGCGGATCGGTCCACTTTCCCAGTGCTGCCTCCGCAGCAACACGTTGCTCTTTAGTGAAAACTTCCGGAGAATTCCTAAACGCTTCGATACAGTACGCTTGTAAAATGTCCGTCGTGAGGTCTTCAGCCTTACACGCTCCTTCGACTTCTTGGGAAGAAACGTGAAGTATCGGCTGGCTTTGTATTTTTGCCCAAGCGCCGATTTTGTCGGCGCATTCTTTCTCACCCGAAAATAGGGTGACAAAGACACCCAGCTGCCCTGCCGCTAGGCCATCGAGGTGTTTGATGCCAAAGGGAGCCCCACGCCAACGGGCGGACGCCTCCCATTCTAAGTGCGATCACCTGCTCGATTGGGATAGTGCGTTCTAGAACGTCCGCCGGAAGACCAGCTAACAATTCGAGTGCCCAGGACACTCTTCTCCAACTAGTGGAAAAGCCCTGAAAGGGCGTTACGTCGTGCGGATCGTCCGTCGCGAGCGTCACTATGTAATAAATTTTCAGCGCATCGAATGAAGCTGCTGCCATATCTGAACTGTCGAGTGTGGACATTTCCGCGTCACAGGGAGCCGCTTACGGATTGAAAACCCAAAGTAACATGCCGTCACCATGCAGGGCGCTTCTCCGCGGCGGCTACGAGGAACGGCAATCAAGCGACGTGGTTTTGTCTGTCGCTAAATACTGTCGCTGATGTCGCTATCGATGTCAGCTAAGTTATTGATTTTATTGTGGTGGCGGAGAGGGAGGGATTATCCGCCCATGACTTTTGCGGATCGTAAACCATTGCAGAAGATATTGATTTTTGGGCATATCCGCGCCATGCTACCCCACTGAAATAACCCACTGAAACCGGCCCCCCTGCGTGACGCATGCCCAAGTACCTCTTTAAGCGGCCCGACAGTCAGAATTGGTGCGTTCGCTTCCGATACCCCCATAAGGTCGTCGAGAAGTCGCTCGGCACGCCCGACCTTAAGGAAGCCGAGATATTAGCAGGTCCGTACATCACGCAACACAAGGCCGCCTTACTGGCTTTGAAGCCCCGTCTGGAAGTGACGTGGCGACGCGACTACGAGCCGGGCTTACACGATGCCCCCAACTGCGAGCGCGTCGCCGCGACCGAAACCGAACTGACTTTCTATGATGCCAGCGGTAAGCTGTTGCGAAAGGCCCCGAACGGCGGACCCGAATTCCAAATCGTGAACCTTGAACATCGGCTTGGCATTCCTTCTAGCGGTCGGATGATCCAATTCGATGAGAAAGAGGCGCGCAAAGCGGCGACGGCCGATGACGACGCGGTCATAGAGACGTATCTGAAAAACGCCAAGCATGGCCCGGTCACCGGCTACGATGAAAGGGAAGCTCGCGCCGTGTGGTCGCTGTTCAAGATGTTGACCGACAACAAGCGATTGAAGGATTGCGACCGCGACGATGGCCGCAAGCTCGTCGCTCATTTCGAGGAGCAAGGACTTAAGAGCGCGACTATCGAGAAAAAAGTGGCGTGGCTGAATGCTGCAGTGAATATCGCCATCCGGGACGGCAAGCTGAAACTCAATCCGTTCGCGGGAGTCGCGCCCAAGCGTGACGACAAGTTGAAGCGCAAGAAGCTCGACGCCGCCGACATCAAGACGATCAAGCACAATCTTGCCCGGCTCGACAAGAACGATCAACTGCTAGTCCGTTTGCTGGCATCAACGGGAATGCGGATCGGCGAGGCATTCGAGATCGGCCATGAAGAAGAACGAGAGCGCGGCGTTCGTTTCGTCATCGTAGGCCACAAGACCGAGGAGAGCTTGCGCCGCGTGCCGCTGCCGGACGCTGTGCTGCCCTATCTGCCGAAGAAGATTACCGGGCCATTGTTCAAGCGCGATGCCGCGGACCCGGCGGACGCAGCATCGAAGCGGCTCAATAGATTTCTGGACGACATCGGGATTACCGACCCGCGCAAGGTGGTCCATAGTTTCCGACACCGTGCGCAGGATCGGCTGCGCGCGGCCGAATGCCCGCAGGACATCCGTTGGGCGCTGCTAGGCCATGAAGAAAAGACCGTTGCCGAAGACTACGGTGAAGGATTCTCTGTGCCGCAGCTGAAACGATGGATTGATAAGATCGGGTTCTAGGGGGCCATCCGCCCAGCGAGCAGAGCAGCCCATCCAGTTATTCTTTTCCGCGGAAGAATCCCTATTCCTCGTCCTCGGAATCAGGCACGGCCACTTGTATCTCTTCAATTTCAGTGAGACGCACTACGCCAGGGACTGGTTCGTCGACTACATCGATAACGGTTTTTTCGACCATAGGCGTTGCGCCATGCTTTCGCTGACGAGGTTGAATCCGCTTCGATACTGCGCTGCGACGCGTTTTTGTGGTGCGCTTCTTGGCACTCTTTTTTATTCGCTTGGCTGCGACACGCTTCACGGTTTTCTTGCGCATCGTGGCGCGCGTTTCGCCACCTTTCGGTTTCCTCGTCGCCCTTTTCCTTCTACCGATCATTGCCATCTCCACGTCAAACTGGACGGTCGAGCCGAAGGATAGCGGGGGTCTACTCGGTAGGCTACCTCGAATCGGGGACCCGCGAAGGCAATGCCCGGCCTTTAGGGCGTGCGGCACCCGCGTAGAACCCGCGAAGCTTGAAAACGCGCGCCAGCGGGCTTCTTAGGGGCGGGGAGGGGGCACCGGGCTGTGGCACTGCTGCCTGTGTGAAGCCTCTAGACTAGACGCTGACGGGGTTAAGCGACGACCCTGATCTGGCCAACAGATGACCAATGAAACGCCGCAACCAAACAAGAACAAACACCCGCTCGCATGTGCAGAAGTGCCGATTTTTGCTGATATTTCCAGCTAAGTTAGGTCGCTCATACCGCTCGGTTGGAGGTTTGAGTCCTCCCGGGCCCACCATGTAATAAAATCAATGGCTTACACGAACAATTGGCGACATTAATTGGCGACAGACGAATAACGGAAAAGTCGTGACCATCGCGGTGATCTTGCGACTGATGAAGTCCATTACCTTCTAAATAACGGCCGCGTGGCGTCAGTGTGTCACGCCTGCCGCT
Source organism: Xanthobacteraceae bacterium (assembly GCA_035319735.1). Taxonomy (GTDB): domain Bacteria; phylum Pseudomonadota; class Alphaproteobacteria; order Rhizobiales; family Xanthobacteraceae; genus BOG-931. The sequence goes on from DATHCD010000051.1 coordinate 118,785, forward strand.
CGCAAGGTAATCCATTCGTTTCTGGCGCTGCGGATTTTGATGTGCCTCGCAGATAATTCATGGCCTTCGCCACGACGTACGAGGAAGCATTTAAATTCTTCGATGCCTATTCCCAAATTTTGAAGGGGCGCACTGGCAAGCCTTCGATCTTCGAATGAGGGATAGCGCCAGCAATCTTGCTGGCGGATACACTGGTGAAGAAAGGCATATTTCTTCATCAGTCGACGATTGCCTCCGCCAAAAGACCAAGGTCCCCTCATCATGATCATCAGACTCATAACCTGAAGGTCGTAGGTTCAAATCCTACCCCGGAGTCTGCCAACCGGTGGTCGTTCCGCGTGGTCACGGAACTTTCGGCCCGCCACTGAGGAACGCGGAGGACTGACCCCTCGAAACCGGGCGTCAATGTCCGAAGTACTTCCAATTTCGGACATCTATTGCGCCGCAACGAAATGACGAAACGTGCCATGTATGGACGGCGCCCGCGGTGCAAGGGGAAAATCAGACATTTCAGCGAAACGTCGGGTGCAGCCATGTATTCGGCCTATGAGTGCGGCCGCCATGGCCGCTGGCCCTGATGTGATCCGCTGATCGGGTCCCAACCAACTTCACGCGCCTCTTTGCTCGCGTGGCACTTTCGCGGGTTTTCCCGATCGACGGTCTCGACCGTTTCGCATCAATGTCGTCATCACCCCTGCAGTTCATGAACGTACGAACGCAACTTCACTCTTCCAGCGGCTGCCTTGCTTACTCAGACTGCCGCAAGCCGAAGTCT
>DATHCD010000052.1:0-2757 GCA_035319735.1 Xanthobacteraceae bacterium
ACGCTTGCGCGGTTTGCCCTGATGGATCGGGTCAAGTCGGCGGCCGAAACGGCCACCGCGCTGCGCGGTCGGTTGGAGCGGTACAGCCGGTCGCCAGGGCACTATTCGGCCGAATTAAGCGGTCGTTTGGCGCTGCAAGTACACCTCATCCGGGAAGGCATCAGGGATGCTTTTGACAATGCGCCGGTCGAACTGGCGCTCATCATAGAGCCGGTCTTCGACGGCGCCGGCGATCGGCAGGCGACTCTCGCTTGGTGCAACAAGCTGCGGTCGATGTATCGCTCCTGGGCCGGCAAGCGCCGTATGCAGATTCTGGAAATGCCGGGCGCCGCAAAGGGCAAGGACACGCCCGTCTTTACGGTCAGCGGCTTTGGCGCGAATCGCATCCTGTTGCCCGAGAGCGGCCTTCACGTCTTCGAAACATCCGAGGGCGGAGCGGGCCGGGTCACCGCGCGGGTACGTCTGGCTGTCGTGCCGCTCGGCGATGTCCCTGCCGCCAAGGAGCAAAAATTAGTCGCCGAGGCCCTCGACGAAGCGCCGCGGCCCAACGCGGTCGTACGGCGCTATCGTGAAGAGCCGCCGCTCGTGCGCGATGCGGCGGGCAAGTGGCGCACCGGCCGTCTCGATCTTGTCCTCAGCGGAGAATTCGATTTGCTTCAGGCAACCGAGCGATAAGCCGCGACATCAGATCGCGCCAAATCTGTGGTGGCCAGTCCTGCTTGTCCCAATTCCACACCAACTACGTCGGTGAGTCCGAAATGTGGGCCGAGCAGTTGCCGCACCCGCTGCATCTCCGAGCGGGCGACAAAAGCATCGAAGGCGATGCGAGCGAGGTGTGAGATTTGCGCGGGTCGCGCGATCAGCTCGCGCAGAATGGCTGGCACGTTGGTGCGGCCGTCGGCATTCATGCCGACGAGCGCGGCGGGTGGAATCGCGCGCTCGGCCGGATCGACAATGACACGCACGGCCGCAAAGGCGAGGCGGTGCTCCGCCGCCAGCCTGGCGACGACGTGCGATTCCATGTCGACGGCGGCCGCTCCGGTCGCGCGATGCAGCTCGCGCTTGATTGTCGGCTCGGCAATCGGTTCGTCCACACCGACGATCGGCGCATGACGTGCGCGCCCGATTAAATTGAGGAGCTTGTTGGACCAAGCCCGATCCGTGACGTTGCTCGTTTGCGAATGAACGACCGAGGATGCGACCACCCAGTCGCCGGGACGCAGGTTCGAAGCGAGGCCTCCGGCGACACCGAAACTGATCATGCCGCGATAGCCGCGCCGCGCCGCGCTTGCAGCAGCTGCGGTCAGTTCGTCTCGGGACTCGCGAGAAAAAACCACCACGCCGGGTCCGGCCGCGATCCTCGCCTCGAAGGGCATGCCGACAAATGCAATGACTGTGTGATGGGGAGGTTGGAGCTTAAGGGTTGCGATTTGCCTGGTATTTTCGTCCTCGCCCAGCAACCGTTCGGCGACGGAGGTGTCAACGAATTCCGCTTCGTATGCCATGGGTAAAACGGGGTCCCCGCGCCTGTGATGGCGCCCTCGGTTAAAACCCCCGGCGGGGTTCGCACGCCTACGTCCGCCGCCCGAACCTCAGGCAGACGCCTTCGCAATTGCTAAGAGCGTGACTGCGAGATTCGTTTCTACACCGGCCCAAGCGCCACATTAATATGGCGTCCAAACCTTCAACGTAGTTGATTAAGCGGTGGTTACGAGCACGAATCGCCCCACGCAAACGTACCATAGGTCGCCACAGGTTACTATGTACCGCGGTGCACAAACACTGGTCACGGGTGCCACCGGATTCGTCGGGTCGGCGGTGGCGCGGACATTGACCGGCGCCGGGTTTCGCGTGCGTGCTCTGGTGCGGCCGGGCAGTCCCCGCTTCCACCTCGATGGGCTCGATCTGGAGTTTTCCGAGGGCGATCTTCGCGATACCGGCTCTATTCGACGCGCAATGAACGGCGTCCGCTATGTTTTTCACGTTGCTGCCGATTATCGGCTGTGGGCGCGGGATAAACGGGAAATTTATGCCGCCAACGTGGGCGGCACCCGTAACCTCATGCAGGAGGCCCTGCGCGCCGGAGTCGAGCGCGTGGTGCATACCAGCAGTGTGGCGACGCTCAGCCTGAAGCGCACGCCGGCCGACGAGACCTCGCCGCTGTCCGAAGACCAAGGAATCGGAGCCTATAAGCGCAGCAAGATCGCCGCAGAACGCTTGGTCGAAGCGATGATTGCGCGCGACAAGCTGCCGGCGGTCATTGTCAATCCGTCGACACCAATCGGGCCGCGCGATGTGAAGCCAACACCGACGGGACGGATCATTGTTGAGGCGGCGCTTGGGCGAATTCCCGCATTCGTCGACACCGGCCTCAATCTCGTGCATGTCGATGACATTGCGGAGGGACACATCGCGGCGCTCGAGAAAGGCGCGATCGGCGAGCGCTATATTCTCGGCGGCACCAACGTGCTGTTCGCCGACATGCTCGCGGACATTTCGCGTCTGGTCGGCCGCAAACCACCGCAGTTGCGGATTCCCCACGCCGTCGCCATGCCGGTCGCCTATGCGGCGGAAGGGATGGCTTGGCTCACCGGACGCGAGCCGTTTGCGACCGTGGATGGCATTCGTATGGCCAAATACCGCATGTTCTTCACCTCGGGTAAGGCCGAACGTGAGCTCGGCTTCAGCGCGCGGCCATATTTGCAAGGCCTCGAAGATGCGATCGCTTGGTTTCGCCAGGCCGGATATCTGGACGGC
>DATHCD010000053.1:0-9411 GCA_035319735.1 Xanthobacteraceae bacterium
TCAGGCTCGCTTGACTATTCTGTATTGCTCGACGGACCGCCTCAGTCGTTGTGGCGCTGCCGTGAAGAATTTGCCCCATAGCTCGTCCCTCCGGAGATCGTGATACAATGCACCACGATTCCTCGGGACTAAACACCTAGTCCCAGCGCAATTAAGTAGACCCACGCCATTCACCTTGCCTCCGGATGTCGAAACATATTTATCGGTCGACTATCGGCAACGGCTTCTACAAATTCAACGGACATAGCCGCGCTCGCCATTGAATGTAGGTCAACCCCATACGACAAACCCCGTATCTCAAAGTTGCTGTTCGCACCCTTATCGGAGCATGGAGCATGAAAACGGTCCCTTACGTCTTGCTCCTACTTGCATTACTGGGACTGGCCGTCGCGTCCTATGACTCTTACGCGATTTACAATGGCCAAGTGTTGTGGTGTCCGCCTCCGATCAATGGCTGCAATGAGGTCGCACGCAATCCCTACGCGCGGATACTCGATCTGCCCGTGGGGTATTTCGGCGTCGTTTATTACCTCTACATGGTCTGCCTAGCGGCGCTGCTTGCATTCGATCCATTCTCGCGTGCACTGCGCTTCGCTGCGATTGCCTATTCGGCATTGGGCGTGGGCTTCTCGATCTATTTCATGCACCTGGAGGTCAGTTTCATTCATGCCTTTTGCGTCTACTGTCTGGTTTCTGCGATCACCACCGTGCTTCTCCTTATGGTGGCTGTCGCGCATGCGCGCTCGGCGCAACTATTGGCGAAATAGCCCTTGACTTTTGTTCAATACTTCTATATTCGTTGAATTATGGAAAAAACAGATGCGGTCATCGCCTTGGCCGCGCTCGCTCAAGACAACCGGCTCGATGTTTTCCGCCTGCTTGTGCAGGCGGGCCCTGAGGGAATGCCCGCTGGTCGCGTGGCTGAAGAACTGGAAATCGCCCCAAACACCCTGACGTTTCATTTTGATCGGCTACGCGTGGCGGGTCTCGTAACAGTGCGCCGGGAAGGGCGCTCTATGATCTACGCAGCCCGCTACGATGCAATGAACGCACTACTCGCTTACCTGACCGAGAATTGTTGCCGAGGCGCAAATACTTGCGCTCCGGTAGCCTGTGCGCCGTCGCAACGAGCGCGCAAGCGAAAAAAGGAAATGGTGTGACCGGCCAACCGCAAGCGTGAGCATTGGAGGACGAAGGTGCGGAACGAGGTTACTAGAGACCCATACAATGTTCTGTTCCTCTGCACCGGCAATTCGGCGCGTTCGATCATGGCCGAGGCGATTCTCAACCGCGCCGGACAAGGCAAGTTCCGAGCCTTCTCAGCGGGAAGCCGGCCGAAGGGCCGGGTGCACTCCTATGCCTTGGATCTGCTGAGAAAGCTGAACTACGACGTGACCGGGTTGCGCTCCAAGAGCTGGCAGGAATTTGCGACTGCGGACGCGCCGAAGCTCGATTTCGTCTTCACCGTCTGTGACAACGCTGCGAAGGAAAGCTGCCCGGTTTGGCCGGGTCAGCCGATGACGGCGCATTGGGGCGTGCCTGATCCGGCGGAAGTCACGGGCAAGGAAGCGGAAGTGCGGTTCGCATTTGCCGACGCACTGCGCATGCTCACGAATCGCATCGGTATTTTCGTCAGCCTGCCGCTGCAGTCGCTCGATCAATTGACCTTGCAGAAGCAGCTCGATGCGATCGGCAAGACCAAGGATGCGGGCGGCAGGCCCGCCTCGGCCGCCTGATGAGCGCCGCCCGCATCCCGTTGTCGCAACGCCTGCTGGCCGAGGGCCTGGGGACGGCTCTTCTCGTCGCCACGGTGGTGGGCTCGGGAATCATGGCCGAGCGCCTCGCCGGCGGTAATCAGGCCATCGCTTTGCTCGGAAACACCATCCCCACAGGCGCGATCCTCGTGGTGATCATCACGATCTTCGCGCCCGTTTCCGGCGCGCATTTCAATCCGGCGGTGTCGCTTGTCATGGCAACGCGCGGCGAGATGCCGTGGTCCGAAGTGCTGCCCTATGTTGTCATCCAATGCGCCGGCGGCGTTGTGGGCACCGTCATTGCCCATCTGATGTTCGACCTTGCTCCGCTTGTGATCGGCATAAGGCGGCCCAGCGGGCCGTCGCAATGGCTGGCGGAAGCGGTCGCGACTTTCACGCTTGTGCTGACGATCCTCGGCGGGTTGCGCCACGCCGTTTCCGCCGTTCCCTGGCTGGTCGGTCTGACAATCACGGCCGCCTATTGGTTCACCGCATCGACATCCTTCGCCAATCCGGCGGTGACGCTCGCTCGCGGGTTAACGACGTCCTTTGCCGGGATTGCGCTCAGCGACGTTCCCGGCTTCGTCGTCGCCCAGCTTCTCGGCGCCGCGCTCGGGGCATCGGTATCCCTGGCGGTCTTTCCGACGCTTCGCCAATGTTTGCTGCGCGAGATCGCGCCAGGTGAGTAGGCGCGAAATTCACACGGAGAAACCAAGTACAAAGGAGAATAGTCGTGAGCACCAGTCATGTGAAAGACGCAGTCAGGGAAAAGTATGGTCAGGCGGCCTTGCGGGTGCGCACGGCGGGAACCTCATGCTGCGGCAAGTCTGCGGCCCGCGATCCCGGCAACCCGATAACCTCGGATCTTTACGACCGCGCCGAGGCCGGTGCGGTGCCCGAAGAGGCGATGCTCGCCTCGCTCGGCTGCGGCAACCCGACCGCACTGGCGCAACTCAAGCCGGACGAAATGGTGCTCGATCTCGGCTCCGGCGGAGGCATCGACGTGTTGTTGTCGGCGCGGCGCGTCGCGCCGACCGGGAAGGCCTACGGACTGGACATGACCGACGAGATGCTGGCGCTCGCGCGCGACAATCAGCGCAAGGCCGGAGTCGAGAACGTCGAATTTCTCAAAGGCGAGATCGAAAACATTCCGCTGCCGGACGATTCGGTCGATGTCATCATCTCGAACTGCGTCATCAATCTGTCGGGCGACAAGGATCGGGTCTTCAGCGAGGCGTTTCGCGTGCTCAAGCCGGGTGGCCGTTTGGCGGTGTCCGACGTGGTCACGCGCGGCGAGGTGCCCGATCTGGTCAGGCGCGACATGCTGTTGTGGGTCGGCTGCATCGCCGGTGCGCTGCGCGACACCGAGTACGTCGACAAGCTCGAAAAGGCGGGGTTCGCGTCAGTCAGCATCGAGCCGACCCGCGTCTACGACATCGAGGACGCGCGGGCGTTCCTGACCGGCAAGGGCGTCGATGTGGATGCCATCGCGCCGCAGGTCGAGGGCAAGTTCATGAGCGGGTTCGTGCGGGCGGTGAAACCGACTAAACCGTGAAATGACGGATCGCTAAACCGATCCATTTCGGCACCGCCCGATTCGTTGGACATCCGCCACCCTTGCCGCTAAGCAGGCCGCCCATGCTCCGCCGCCTGTACGATTGGTGCATCGCCGCCGCCGGCAGACCGCAGGCGTCCTGGATCCTCGGCATCGTGTCCTTCGCCGAAAGCTCGTTCTTTCCGGTTCCGCCGGACGCGATGCTGATACCGATGGCGCTGGCGCGGCCGGACCGGGCCTGGTCCTATGCGGGCGTTTGCACCGTTGCCTCGGTCGCCGGCGGGGTGCTCGGCTACGTCATCGGCGCGGCGCTCTACGACACGGTGGGGCTGTGGCTCATTCACCTTTACGGCTATGGCAACAAGGTCGAGGCGTTCCGCACGGGCTATGCGCAATACGGCGCCCTGATCATCTTCCTCAAGGGGCTTACGCCCATTCCCTACAAGGTCGTGACCATCACCTCCGGCTTTGCCGGCTTCAACATCGGATGGTTCATCCTCATGTCGGTGATCACACGCGGCATGCGGTTCTACGTCGAGGCTTTTCTGCTCAATCGCTACGGCGCGCGCGCGCGCAACATCATCGAGGAGCGGCTCGGGCTGTGGGCGGCGCTCAGCGCCGCGGTCATCGTGCTTGGCTTTATCGTCGTGGTGCGCGTATTCTAAAAACCGCCGGCGCCGAATCGGCGGGCAAAACCATTCACAGCGTCGGCGAAGCGGCCGCGGCCGCATTATGTCCGCATTGTGTCGCGACAAAGCTGCCATGACCTATTCCGCTCGGCCGCGCTGTTTTCGGGAAGCCGCCATGGTGTGGCTGCTCGCTGCCGCGTTGGCGGCGGTGGCGGCCGGCATCGGCCGTGCCCAGGACGGCCAGGCGCTTCGCGGTAGCGTGACGGCAGGGCCGGCGGGGACGGCAGCGCCTGCAGGGGCGGCGCAGCAGGGACCGCCGCAGCCTGCACCTGGGGCGACGGCGGCGGCTCCGGCGTCCGGGGCGGCGCCTCCTTCATCCGCAGCGCCGGCGCAACCTCCCGCCGCCAACAAGCCGGGCTTCCTGCAGGTGTTTGCCAATTGGTGGACGGAATCGGCGGCCCTGTTCAGCACCAGCATGAAGGACGCACAAAGGAAGCTCGAGGACTTCAACAAGACGCAGAACAACGCCGCCAAGGAGGCGATGAAGAATGCGGCCGAGGCGACCAAGGACGCAGCGACTGTGATCGTGCGGCTGCCGGCCACGCGGATGATCGAGGTGCACGAGCGCTGCGCGACGGCGCCGAACGGCGCGCCCGACTGTCAGGAAACGGCGACCAGCGCCTGCCGCGGCAAGGGTTTCGCCTCCGGCAGGCCGCTCGACGTCAGTTCGTCGGAGAAATGCGCCACGACGATGTGGCTGTCGGGGCAAAGCCAAACCCCGGGCCAATGTCCGCTCGAAACCGAAACGATCGTCCTCCGCGCCGTTTGTCAGTAGGTTGATCCGGAAACAGCTTGCCGTGGATTTGCTCCGGGCGGCGAGCCGGTCTCCCGAAAAGCGCGCCTTCGTATTGAACATCGGCCGCTTTAGCGGAATCATGTCGCCGGCGACGCGAAGCGAAAGCGATGGTCCGCCGTGTTTTCATGGGATTGCAGGCGCTGGCTCGTGGCTGCCGCGGCGCTCGTCCTGCCGGCGACGCTTCTGCATGCCGCCTTGCCGACGCAACCGGACGTCTCCGGCCCCACTTCGCTTGCCGGCCAGCTGCTCATTGCCTCGCCGGAATTGCGTCAGGGAATCTTCGACCACGCGGTCGTTCTCCTCGCGCAGCATAGCCGCAACGGCGCGTTCGGCGTCGTCATCAATCGGCCGCTCGATAGTCGCCCGATCGCCGGGCTTTTGGCGGCGTTCGGCGCCGACGCCGGCGGGATCACCGACAGCGTGCGCGTCTTTCTCGGTGGGCCGGTCGATCCCGCGGTCGGCCTGGTGCTGCACAGCGCCGAGTATCACCGCGCGGAAACGCTCGATATCGACGGACGCGTGGCGCTGACCGGCGCGCCCGAGGTGCTGCGCGACATTGGTCTCGGCAAGGGCCCGCAGAAGAGCCTGGTCACCTTCGGCTATGCCGGTTGGGCGCCTTCCCAGCTCGAAAACGAGCTCGCGCGCGGCGTCTGGGTGACGGTGCCCGAGGATTTGGCCCTGGTCTTCGACGATGAGCGATCGAAGGTGTGGGCCGACGCGCTGGCGCGGCATAAGGGGGAACGCTGAGCTCGGCGATTCAAGAAGATTTCCCTGGCGGGAAAGAAATAGATTGCGCGCCAGGTCCTGCCCACGTCCACGGATCGATATCCGCAAGGACGCTAGGCCACGAAGCGACCAGCGTCGTCCTGATCTTCGCGCGGGGTTTGTTTCTTGTCACGCGTGCGGGAAAAGTGTTGGCCTTGAGAATTCGTGATCACCGGGCCGGCCCATGAACCAAGACGACGTACCCGAGGGCTTCGAACGCCATACGCGCCGGAGCGGTTTCACCGAGCCTTGGGAACCGATCTACGCGCGGCGATCAGGCGCCGACTTTCGACTCGGATTTCGCGGCGCCGCCCCACATGCGAACAGCCGCGGGTTCATTCATGGCGGCTTGATCTCGGCTCTTGCCGACAACGCGATGGGGCTGAGCTGCGGTTACGAGCTGAAAGAACTCACCAACTTGGTCACCGTCAGCCTCAGTATTGATTTCGTCGGAAGCGCAAGGATCGGCCAATGGATCGAAATTCGTCCGGAGGTCGTCAAGATTGGCAAGTCGCTTTGCTTTGCCCGGGCCCTGGTCACGGCCGATGACCTGATCTGTGCTCGAGCCAGTGGTATCTTCATGAATGCAGCGCCGCGGAGCGATTCGGCGTCTCCGTCGACGCCCCAGCGTGGATTGCAAACATGACTCGGAAGAAGGACTGCTTTGCCGCGATCCGGATGACGAACGAATCGATAATCCGTAGCTATACCGGGCAATGATCGAGCGAATCCTCACCGTCGGCGGCTTTACGCTCGTTTCGCGCCTCACCGGCTTCCTGCGCGACATCATGCTGGCGGCCATCCTCGGCGCCGGACCGCTTGCCGACGCTTTTTTCGTCGCCTTGCGGCTACCCAACCACTTTCGCGCCATCTTTGCCGAAGGCGCGTTCAATGCCGCTTTCGTGCCGGCCTATGCGCGCATTCGCACCCAGCACGGGCCGTCGGCGGCGAGCCTGTTCGGCGACCGCATCTTCACGCTGCTGATCGCCACCCAGGCGGCGCTGCTCGCGCTCGCGCTCGTCTTCACGCCGCAGGTGATCGAACTCTTGGCCCCCGGCTTTTCGCGCGAGCCGCAGCAATTCGCCCTGGCGGTCTCGCTCACGCGCATCACCTTTCCCTATCTCCTGCTCATCACGCTGGTGACGTTGTGGGGCGGTATGCTCAACGCGCTGCATCGCTTCGCGGCGGCGGCGGCGGCGCCGATCCTGCTCAACCTGTCGATGATGGCGGCGCTCGCGCTCGCCGCTCTGTTCGGCAGCCGCGCGGCCTATGCCGCCGCCTGGGGCGTGCTCGCGGCGGGCGTGCTGGAAGCGGCGCTGGTCGGCGGTGATGCGGCGCGCGTCGGCCTGTTCACCTCGTTCCGCGCCTTGCGCTGGGACGACGACGTGCGCCGCTTCTTCAAGGCGCTCGTTCCGGCGACGGTCGGATCGGCCGGCACGCAGCTCGCGCTGTTCGCCGATACCATCATCGCCAGCTTTCTCTCGGCCGGCGCGATCTCGGCGCTCTATTACGCCGATCGAATCGACCAGCTGCCGATCGGCGTCATCGGCATTGCCGTGGGCACGGTGCTGCTGCCGGAGATGACCAACCGGATCGCGGCCGGCGACGAGGCCGGCGCGCACTCGGCGCAGAACCGAGCGATCGAATTTGCCCTTCTGCTCGCGGTTCCCTGCGTCGTCGCCTTCCTGGTCGTGCCCGATCTCATCATGCGCGGTCTGTTCATGCGCGGCCGGTTCACCGCCGCCGACGCCCATGCCGCGGCGATGACGCTGGTCGCCTATACCATCGGGCTGGTTCCCTTCGTGCTCATTCGCAGCACGGTCGCTCCCTTTCTCGCCCGCGGCGACACCGCGACGCCGATGACGGCGGCGCTGATCGGCACCGCGGTCAACATTCTCTGCAAGGTCGCGCTGATGGGGCCGTTGGCGCAGGTCGGCTTGGCGCTGGCGACCTCGATCGGCGCCTGGATCAATTTCGTCCTCGTGCTCTTCCTCGCGGCGCGCGCCGACTTCGTCCGTTCCGACGCCGAGCTCAAATCCTCGCTCGGCAAACTGGCGCTAGCCGGCCTTGCCCTTGCGATCGCGCTGTTCCTGGCGGCGCCCGCGGTCGCGGCGCTGTTCTCCTCATTGCCGAGGCTTCGCAATGAGAGCGAATTGCTGGCGCTGGCGGTGCTCGGCGGATTGCTGTACGCAGCGCTCGTTCTCGCGCTGTTCGGCAGGCGCTGGCTGGCGTCGTTGCGCGCGCGGGACAAGAAGGCGGTAGCGCCCCCGACCGACGCGTTGCAAGGACTGCATCAGTGACTTCGCCGGCGCTGTGCCGGCTTTGCAGCGATAGCGTTCTGAACTTGAGCAGGAGTTTTTCATGCGCGTGGCCATGATCGGCGCCGGATATGTCGGGCTGGTTTCCGGCGCCTGCTTTGCCGATTTCGGTCACCAGGTGAGCGTGATCGACAAGGACGCCAAGCGGGTCGCCGCGCTCAACCGCGGGGAGATACCGATCTTCGAGCCGGGCCTCGCCGATCTGGTCGACGCCAATGTCCGCCAGGGCCGGCTCGAATTCGCCGCCGACACGGCGCGCGTCGGCGACGCTGATGCCGTGTTCATCGCCGTCGGCACGCCCTCGCGCCGCGGCGACGGTCACGCCGATCTGAGCTTCGTCTACGCGGCGGTGCGCGAGATCGCGCCGCTTCTCTCCGGCACCGCGATCGTCGTCACCAAGTCGACGGTTCCGGTGGGCACCGGTGACGAAATCGAGCGCATCCTGCGCGAGAAGCGCCCCGAGGCCTCCCTCGCGGCCGTGTCCAACCCGGAATTTCTGCGCGAGGGCGCCGCCATCCAGGATTTCAAGCATCCCGACCGCATCGTGGTCGGCACCGACGACGCGCGCGCGCGTGCCGTGCTGGCAGAGATCTATCGGCCGCTTTATCTCAACGCCGCGCCGATCCTCTATGTCAGCCGACGCACCGCCGAGCTGATCAAATACGCGTCCAACGCCTTCCTCGCCACCAAGATCACCTTCATCAACGAGATTGCCGATCTGTGCGAGAGCGTCGACGCCGACGTGCAGGAGGTGGCGCGCGGCATGGGGCTCGACAACCGCATCGGCGCGAAATTCCTGCATGCCGGCCCGGGCTTCGGCGGCTCCTGCCTGCCGAAGGACACCACTGCGCTGATCAAAACCGCGCACGATCACGGCGCGCAGCTGCGCATCGTCGAAGCCGTCGCCGCGGTCAACGAGCAGCGCAAGCGCGCAATGGCGCGCAAGGTGCTCGCCGCGCTCGACGGCTCGATCCGCGGCAAGACGATCGCCGTGCTCGGCCTCACCTTCAAGCCGAACACCGACGACATGCGCGACTCGCCGTCGATCCCGTTGATCACGGCGCTGCAGGACCTCGGCGCCAAGGTGCGCAGCTACGATCCGGCCGGCATGGAGCAGGCGAAGGCGTACCTGCCCGACGTCGTTTACTGCGTCAGCGCCTATCTCGCCGCCGAGGACGCCGATGCGGTGGTGATCGCGACCGAATGGGAGCAGTTCCGCGCGCTCGATCTCGTCCGGCTCAAGGGCGTGATGGCGCGGCCGGTGATCGTCGATCTGCGCAACATCTACCGCGCCGAGGAGATGCGGCGGGCAAGCTTCCACTACCTCGCGGTCGGGCGGCCGGGAGTCGGTGCATGATCGAGAGGAACCCGGCGCGGGCGCGATCCGGAGGTCAACGGCGTTGTTGACCCTGGCTGTGTAAAAACGCGCTGTATGTGATTCACTCTGCGGTGTGATTCTGCTGCTGCGGAGGGATCGGATGAGGCGCTTCGTTGAGGGGATCGATCGCGGGCAAGCGACGCTGTTTCCGGAGTG
>DATHCD010000054.1:0-34174 GCA_035319735.1 Xanthobacteraceae bacterium
CGCCGCCGCCACGCCGCGCGAGGTGATCGCGCGCTATAACGCGCTGGTCGGCCTGGACAAGAATTGACGCACACTCGGAGTCGGACAAAAGCCGCCACCCAGAGTCGGACAGCGCCGGACAGAGAGTGCTAACAGGCTGAAATCATTGGCGGGAGCGACGGGGCTCGAACCCGCGACCTTCGGCGTGACAGGCCGACGCTCTAAACCAACTGAGCTACGCCCCCGCAGGCGCGCTGCGCAGTTAAGGCGCGCTCTCCCGCAAGTCAAGGATTCCGGCCCAGAATAGGCCTTTTCGGCTCCTCCGGCGCGCGCACGGAGTTTGACCCGGAGATCACAACAAACGCGAAAACATCGGTGGAATGGGCAAAACAAGGTGGTCAGTCGCAACCGAATCGTCTAATTGCATCGTTGTGACGGGCACTTTTCGCCCGCTATCGGCTTCATCGAGGAGGGCCCAATGCCTACCAAACCAGCCACGACGGTTACATTGAAGCATCTTGCAGCAAGCCTTGCGGAAGACAACGAACTTTCGAAAAAGCAGGCGGAAGCTATTCTCGGCGGTCTGGTCGGTCAGATCGTCAAGCATCTGAAGAAGGGCGAGCGCATCCGCATCGGCGGCCTCGGCATCCTGCAAGTGAGAAAGCGCGCCGCGCGCATGGGCCGCAATCCCGCGACCGGCGAAGCCATTCAAATAAAGGCGAGCAAGAAAGTCGCTTTCCGCGCTTCCAAGGAACTTAAGGAAGCGATCTGACATTCGGATGACGAAGAACGGATGACTGGATGACTGATGACGGAAGGTGCGGCCTTCCGTCGTCTGTCCTGTGATCCGCGCCGGCTTTCGCCGAAGATCGACTTCGGCGGCCTTGCCGACGCTCCATTTGCAAAGTTTGGTGGGCGGTGACGGACTCGAACCGCCGACATCCTGCGTGTAAAGCAGACGCTCTACCAGCTGAGCTAACCGCCCCGACCACGAGATTTATCGCCGACTGGCGCAGCCGCGCAAGTATGCGGATGTTTCTTGCACAGGCTCGAAGCCGACATTCTCGGCGCGGCCGCGGCCCTCCCGCGTGCGCGGAAAATATGACATAACACCCCGGTCACAGTGTGGGCCGAATGCCCGGAAAGGGGATCATGTTCCGCATACCCAGCTTGACCGTCGTATTCGCACTCACCGCCGGGACTGCCGCGCTGGCACAGTTGCCGCCCCAGCCTCCGCCGCCCAAGCTGCAGCTGCCGGGCACCGACCAGGAACATGACGCCTGTCGTCCGGACGTGATGAAATTCTGCCGCTACCTGTTGCCAGCCGACGTTAATGTGCAGCCGGACGTTTTCGCCGTCGCCAATTGTTTGCAAGCCCATCAAACGAAGATTAGCGCTGCGTGCAGCGCGGTCCTGACGGGACACGGCCAGTAACGGCGAATGCGGCAGGCGCTCGCCGCTGAACCGAAGGCCTCAGCAGACTTCGCGCACGATGGACGGTTGAACCTCGCCACGGTCGCCGCTCTCTTCTGCCGGCTCAGGCGGAGGAGCTTCGCCGCGCGCGACGTGCTCGGCCAGCCGCACCCAGGATTGGGCCAATGTCAGCCATAGCGCCTTGTCCTGATCGGCCTCGGCCGCCTGCGCCATCACCACGCATTGCTCGGCGAGCTTCCGATGATCGAGCCTCCGATGATTGAGCTTTCGATGATCAAGCTTCCGACGATCGAGCTTCCGATGCTTCTGAGGAATCCCCATTTCATCATCCCCGACTCAACGCAACACATACCAGCCGCGAATATGAACCGGTGAGTACGGCACGGTAGCGGTCATGCCGTGGCCGAATGGGGGCGTTCCCGGGAGCCAATCGCGGCGCGGGCCGCGCCCGGCATGCGGATGCTGTTCGAACGCGCCGGATTTCCGCGAAAGGGAACAAATTGTTGTGAATTCAATGCTCTACGCATGCGCATGGTTCATAGCTGCACCGCAGCAAATCCTATTGTGCAGCGCACGGTCGACCACCTATCTCGGTGCACGACACCGGCTCTGCCGGGGAAAGGATTTGATCCAATGTTCGCATCGATTGCCAATTTCTTCCGTACGCGGCATCGCTACCGCGTCGCTTTCGAAGAGCTTTCGCAACTGAGCGGCCGCGATTTGGCCGATATCGGAATCTGCCGTTCGGATATTCCGCGCCTCGCCTACGAGTACGCGCACAGCGAGCCGCGAGCTTCGTCTGCGCCGCGTTCAAGCAAGCGCCATTCTTGGAAGCCCGCCGCGATCCATACCTAAAACGCGGACCGGCTTTGCGCTTTCCGCCAGGGTGATACGGCATTGAGGCGCTGAGGGCGGACGACCCCACTACCCCATCATTAGGGATTGGCGACCCGGGAGGCCCAAGCGGGCCGATCCCGCGGTCGCCGCTTACGCTTCGATCAGCGAAAACTCGCGCAACCCGCTCACCTTTTAAACAATCCCATGATCTCCGCTCGCGCCAGCGTATTGAAGTGCAAATTGAAGCCGACGACCGCAGCCGACGTGTCCGCTTTGACATCGAGCCTGTCGGCTTTCACGGCGAACACCGTGAACAGATAACGGTGCGGATGATCGCCCTGCGGGGGGCAAGGGCCGCCATAGCCGGGCGCGCCGAAATCCGTACGCGTCTGCAGCGCGCTCGCCGGCAACTTGCCGCCCGCGCTCCCCGCGCCTTCGGCAAGCTCGCTCACATTCGCAGGAATGTTCACCACCAGCCAGTGCCAGAAGCCCGAGCCGGTCGGCGCGTCCGGATCGTAGCAAGTAACGGCGAAGCTTTTCGTCCCCGCCGGCGCGTCCGACCATTTGAGATGCGGCGACTTGTTGCCGCCGGCGCAGCCGAAGCCGAAATCGGCCGACAAAATAAAATCCTTCGGCAGATAGTCGCCGTCCTTGAAACTGTTGCTGATGACCGTGAATGCCATGTGCCCTCTCCTTCGCAACAAGCGCACCGTGAATGGAGCGTAAGCGCGCGACTTCTTCGCCCCTGTACAAAATCGACACCGCGGCCAACTGCGCGGTCTGCCCAGGATAGTTGGGCGGCATCGAGCGGAAAAGGCGGCGTTGGCGAGGGCGGGTGGACGTGCTAGCGGGACGCCATGCCGATCGTTTCACTCGAAGAGGCCGCCGCGCTGCTGCCGGCGCGCGGCGCGCTGATCGGTCTCGACCTCGGCAGCAAGACCATTGGGGTTGCCGTCAGCGACCCGGAGCGGCGGCTGGCCGCGCCCGTCGAGACGATCGCGCGCAAGCGCTTCAGCCTCGATGCCGAGCGCCTGTTCGCGCTCGCCGCCGAGCGGCATGTCGTCGGCCTGGTGCTCGGACTGCCGGTCAACATGGACGGCTCGGAAGGTCCGCGGGCGCAAGCAACTCGCGCCTTCGCCCGCAATCTCGCCAAGCTCACCGCGCTTCCGATCGCGCTTTGGGACGAGCGGCTTTCCACTGCGGCGGTCGAGCGCGCGCTGATCGCCGCCGATGTCAGCCGCGCCCGACGCAAGGCCGTGATCGACCAGCACGCCGCCGCCTACATCCTTCAGGGCGCGCTCGACCGGCTGTTGGCCTTGCACCGTCGCCCTGACGCAAGTGCGCAGCGCGCCGCGAAAGGCGACGGCTAGAGTTCCGGCAGCGCCCGTCGCAACGCGAGTTCGGTTGAGATCGAATCGAGCCCGTCGGCGCCGTACAGCGCGCCGCGCGGCCGCGTCAGCCGCGTGCGCACGAAGGCTTCGGCGATCGCGGGAGGCGCGCTGGCGTTCAGCGCAGCGGCGGCGGCCAAACCGGCAAGCCTGCCGACCATGATTCGGGCGGCGGCCTCGTTCGCGACTTCGTCCTTGGCGTCGAAGCGTGCCGTCTCCCGACCGATGAGCGGCGAAGCCTCGCGCACCAGGGAGCCGAACAGCTCTGCCGCCTCTTCGTCGCGCCTGACCGCGCGCAGCACATCGAGGCACATGACATTGCCGGAGCCTTCCCAGATGGCGTTGACGGGCGCTTCGCGGTAGAGCCGCGGCAACACGCTCTCCTCGACATAGCCGTTGCCGCCGAGGCATTCCATCGCCTCGTAGATGAAGCCCGGCGCGGTCTTGCAGATCCAATATTTCGCCGCCGGCGTGACGAGGCGCGAATAGGCGGCCTCGCGCGCATCGGTCGCGGCGCGGTCGAACGCGCGCGCGAGCCGCATTGCCAAGGCGACCGCGCCTTCCACCTCGAGCGCGAGATCCGCCAATACCGCGCGCATCATCGGCTGGTCGTACAAATGCTTCTGGAAGACGCTGCGATAGCGGCTGTGGTGCACGGCCTGCGCCAGCGCCATGCGCATGAAGCCGGCCGAGGCCAAAGCGCAATCGAGCCGCGTGAGCTGCACCATCTGAATGATGGTGCGCACGCCGGCGCCTTCCTCGCCGACCCGCAGCGCGAAGGCCTCCGCGAACTCGACCTCGCTCGAGGCATTGGAACGGTTGCCGAGCTTGTCCTTGAGCCGCTGCAGCCGCAGCGCATTGACCGAGCCGTCGGGCCGAAAGCGCGGGAGGAAGAAGCAGGTGAGCCCGCCCGGCGCTTGCGCCAGCACCAGGAAGGCGTCGCACATCGGCGCGGAGAGAAACCATTTGTGGCCGGTAATGGTGTAGAAATCGCCGGCCGGCACCGCGGTCGTGGTGTTGGCGCGCACGTCCGTGCCGCCCTGTTTTTCGGTCATGCCCATGCCGAGCGTGATGCCCGATTTCTCCCACCACGGCCGGAAGGTTGCGTCATAGCTCGTGGTGACGGCTTTGGCGGCGACTTGCGCGAGCAGTTCCGGCGCGGCCGCGAGCGCCGCCAGCGCCGCCCGCGTCATGGTCACCGGGCAGAGATGCCCGGCCTCGACCTGCGCTGCCATGTAATAGCGCGCCGCGCGCGCGACCTCCGCCGGTGCCGCGGCGCGCTTGCCGGACGACGTCCAGGTCGAGGCGTGCAGTCCCGCGGCGATGCTTGCGCGCATAAAATCGTGATAGGCCGGATGGAACTCGACGGTGTCGCGGCGAAAACCCTTGCCGTCGAAGGTGAAAAGCTTGGGCGGATTCTCGTTGGCGCGCCGCGCCAAAGCGAACATCTCCGCCGTCCCCCAGGAACGCCCGAAATCGGCGAGCGCCGCCGCTTCGCCGCCGGCGCCATTGGCCTTGACCGCCTCCATGAGCGGCGCATCGCTCGAATAGAGATCGACGTTCTCGTAGGGCGGCGATTGGTTGAGGATCTCGTGCGTGTCGAAGCTCGGCCGGGCGGTCATGGCGATTCCTCTCTTGGCTGAGCGCATCGTAGCACGCTCCATGCGGCAAAAGTTCCGGTGCATTTATCGGTCGAAATGGCCATAGCGGGCTTGCCCCGACGATCGAATTGGGCCTATAGCAGCGCTTTGATGACGAAATCGCAGTCGCTGACCCGCCATATCATCTCGATCAACGATCTCAGCAATAAGGAGATCGAGACGATTTTCGAGGTGGCCCAGGGATTGGTGAAGGAGCTGGCGGATCCCGACATCCCCTACCGGATCGGACGCGGCACCAGCATCGCCTCGAAAATGATCCTGGCGAGCCTGTTCTACGAGCCCTCCACCCGCACCCGCCTGTCCTTCGAGAGCGCGATGCTGCGGCTTGGCGGCGACAAGATCACCAGCGCCGATCCGGCCACCAGCTCGGCGGCCAAGGGCGAAAGCCTCGCCGACACGATTAAGGTCACCGCCAACTATGCCGACATCATCGTCATCCGCCACCCGCGCGACGGCGCGGCGCGGCTGGCCGCCGAATACTCGCCGATTCCCGTGATCAACGGCGGCGACGGCAGCCATGAGCACCCGACGCAAACGCTCTGCGACCTGTTCACGCTGCGCTCGAAGAACAAGAGCTTCAAGAATATGAAGGTCGCGATCTCCGGCGACCTCAAAGGCAGCCGCACCATCCATTCATTCGTCTACGCGCTCGCCCGGTTCGGCGCCATCATCGATCCGCTGCCGGCGCCGGGAATGGAGCTGCCGCCCCATGTCGACCGCCGCCTGCGCGAGGAATTTCACTGCCGGATCATCTCCAAGGCGCCCGAACCGAGCGATCGCGGCTCGATCGACGCGCTCTACGTCACCGCCGACCAGCCGCATCAGCTCTCGCTCTATGCCGAGCCGGAAATCGATTACGGGCTCCTCCTGCAGAAGAAGATCGACGCCGTTTACGTCACCCGCTTCCAGAAGGAGCGCTGGAGCGAGAAGGACCGGCCCTATCCGAAGATCGACGCCAAGTTCCTCGGCGAGCCGAAATACTCGGAAGCAAGCGTCATGCATCCGCTGCCGCGCGTCAACGAGCTCGACGCTTCCTTCGACAGCGATCGCCGCGCGGTCTATTTCCGCCAGGCCGCCTATGGCGTTCCGGTGCGCATGGCGCTGATCTCGCTGCTGCTGCATCTGCAGAACAAATCGCTGCACCGCTACCCGGGCGGCTTCGCTGCCCCCGATCAGCCGCTTTACGTGCAGCCGATCGGTACCGGCATCCACTGCATCAACAAAAATTGCATCACGCGCGATCCGGCGGAGAAACAATACGCTGCCAACAAGTTCTACATCGTGCAGGGCCGGCATCCGCCGGGATGCAAGCTGCGCTGCCTCTATTGCGAGACCGACATCGACGAAGAGGCGGCCGCCCAATTCGTCGTCGGCGACACCACGCGCAAGACCTATTCGCCGAGCTTGGCTGCGCTCCTACGCGCCACGGCTGACCGGCTCAGGCATCTCGTGGTCTTTGAGAGCGAAGCCGACGCGGCGGCCGCGGGCTTTGCGCCGCGCGAAAGCGGAAGAAAAGTCCGTACCGGCTGACGCAAAACCTCGCCGGGAAACGCCGCTGCCATGCTGCATCCGATCGACTGGTCGCTTGCGCCCGCCTATGCGGATGCGGCGGCATTCGTCTTCGGCTATCTCTGCGGCTCGATCCCGTTCGGCATCCTGCTGACACGGCTTGCCGGCGGCCCGGACCTCCGCGCCATCGGCTCCGGCAATATCGGCGCCACCAACGTCCTGCGCACCGGCCGCCGCGGCCTTGCCGCGGCAACGCTCATCGGCGACATGCTCAAGGGCACCGCGGCCATCGTGCTCACGAATTATTTCCTCGGCCGCGAGTTCGCGATCGTCGCGGCGGTCGCCGCGTTTCTCGGTCATTTGTTTCCGGTCTGGCTGCGCTTTCGCGGCGGCAAGGGCGTCGCCACCTATATCGGCCTGCTGCTCGGCCTCGCCTGGCCCACGGCGATCCTCTTCTGCGCCATCTGGCTCACGACCGTGGCGCTGACCCGCTACTCCTCGCTCGCCGCCTTGATCGCCAGCGCCGCGGCGCCGGCGTTTCTCTTGTGGCGCGGCGACGCTGCGGACGCGCTCGTGTTTCTTTTGCTCTCGGCGATCCTATGGATCATGCACCGCGCCAATATCGCGCGGCTCTTGCGCGGAACGGAAAGCAAGATCGGCGCTCCCTCGCCGACCGCAGGCGACCCTTGAATTACCGCCCTCATCTTA
The DNA here is from genome assembly GCA_035319735.1 of Xanthobacteraceae bacterium. Taxonomy (GTDB): domain Bacteria; phylum Pseudomonadota; class Alphaproteobacteria; order Rhizobiales; family Xanthobacteraceae; genus BOG-931. The sequence continues at coordinate 7,517 of DATHCD010000054.1, forward strand.
AGAAGGCGTGCGTCTCGCCGACGAGCAGCGGATCGACTGGCTGCGATCGATCCGCAGCAGGAACGTCGGCCCGCGCGGTATGATGGCGCAAGCGCCACAAGCGGCCGGAATTTAACGATCCAAAATGCCAATGCCGAGGAGACCTCGGCATGTTAAAGCCCGCCCTATGCGGCTACCGCCCCTTTCACTGGAGACGCTTATCGGCCTTTTCGTCGGCCTCTTGGTGGGGCTGGTCGAAATGAGCTGGGAGCTGCGAAGCTTGGGCGTTCTCTTTACGGCTGGATTGGCGGTCCATATCGCCAAGCGGCTCGATGTCCATTGGCTGGCCAAGATAGCGATCGCGGTGGTGGGGATCGGAGTGTTGGCAGCCGGGACATGGCGTCCAATTTGGACTGGATTCCATGAGGATTTCCCGTCAGTAACGGGACAACAGGTGCTCGCTCGGATAATTGAATTTGCCACGTTGGCAGCATCCGCGTTTGCGGCCTATGTTTTCTTAATCAGACCTCGCGGAAAGAAGGGTTATAGAGTGCTTCCCGCGCAAGTTATTGCATTTGGCGCTTGCGTAATGGTCTGCGGCCTAGCCGCCGTAGCAATTGGACTCATATGGCAATTTCAGCAGAATTGGGCCGCTGGTATCAAACCTAGTGGTGCCCCGACCTTCACAATTGGGCCGCCGCAGATCGCACCGCCAGCAGCCACCCCGGCACTGCCGCCGCCTTCACGGAATCAGGAAGCAAAAACGCCATTTTTTTCGAACTACAATTTGACAGACAGTGGCGTCGCCGCACTTGCAGATGAGCTTTACAAGGCGAGAGACACCTTTAAACGAAGGATCGAACTAAGTAGGATGAACACGGACGGAACTTCTGGGCCGTTTATAAGCAATTTTGGAAGGGCATGCGATGAGGCTGGAGTGGAATGTCCTGTCAACGCGGCTCACCCCAACTCGCCAGATGAAAAAGGTCTTCTGATTTACGTGGCTGATGCCAGCAAACCTCCAACCGCCGCAGAGGAACTGCGGACAATCTTGCTTAAACTCGGCATCAACGTGCCATTTGTGATTCGATCAGGCTTCGGAGAAGGTGCCTTTTCCTTATTTGTGGGGCCAAGGCCGCAGGACTAAATTTCTTCCAACGCTACCCCATCCAATTCCAATGCCGCAAGGCACGCCAGAAAAAACGTGGCCGGAAATGTCCCGCGCTTGAGCTTATTGGTGATCGACGCCTCGGTTTCCTTGAAGCCGTGCTTTTTGAACCGTTTCGCCAGCTCAAAATAGGTCACTTCGGCTTCCCGCAGCTTGTGCTTGAGGAACACAGCGGTTCGTTTCGCGCCACTCCTCCTCAGAAGCAATGGCCACGAGGCTTCCTTTCTTTTCGCCCACTCGGTGCGCGCTTTCGAGCTATGCTTGCGCCGCGCATGAGATAATGCGCCGTGAAGCGTGGGGGCGAGGTGAGCGAAGATCGAGAGGGCGTGCGTCTCACGGACGAGCAGCGGATCGACTGGCTGCGATTGATCCGCAGCCAGAACGTCGGGCCGCGCACCTTTCGCGCGCTCATCAACCATTGCGGCGGCGCGCGTGCGGCGCTCGCGGCGCTGCCGTCGCTCGCCCGCCGCGGCGGCGCCGGCGCCGGCATGGAGATTTGCGAACGCGCGGACGCCGAGCGCGAGATCGCCGCCGCGCGCAAGCTCGACGTCGCCTTCGTGGCGCTGGGCGAGCCCGATTATCCGCCGCGGCTGCAGATGATCGACGATGCGCCGCCGCTCCTCGCCGTGCGCGGCCACATTCCGGCGCTGGCGCTGCCCATGGTGGCGGTCGTCGGCTCGCGCAATGCCTCGGGCGCGGGCATGAAGTTCACTCAGCGGCTCGCGCGCGAATTGGGCGAGGCCGGTTTTGCCGTCGTCTCCGGCCTCGCGCGCGGCATCGACGGGGCGGCGCACCGCGCCTCGCTCGCCAGCGGAACGATCGCGGTTCTCGCCGGCGGCCACGACCGCGTCTATCCGGCCGAGCATGCGGAACTGCTCGATGCCATCCTGCCGGCCGGCGCCGCGCTCTCGGAAATGCCATTCGGATGGGAGCCGCGCGGCCGCGATTTCCCGCGCCGCAATCGGCTCATTTCCGGGCTTTCCCTCGGCGTCGTCATCGTCGAGGCCGCCAAGCGCTCGGGCTCGCTGATCACCGCGCGCTTTGCGCTCGAGCAGGGCCGCGAGGTTTTCGCCGTTCCCGGCTCGCCGCTCGATCCGCGCGCCGAGGGCACGAACGGCCTCATCAAGCAGGGCGCGACGCCGGTGACCGAGACCTCCGATATTGTCTCCGTGCTGGCGCCGATCATGGCGGAGAAAAAGTTTCCGGCGCGGGCGGGAGAGCCGACCGAAGAAGGTCGATCAGCGGAGGGGGAACCGGCGCCCGACGAGCGCAAGCGCATCATCGCGCTGCTCGGCCCCGCTCCGATCCTGATCGACGATCTGGTGCGATTGTCGCAAAGCACGCCGGCCGCGGTGCGGATGGTGTTGCTCGAGCTTGAAATCGCCGGACGGCTGGAGCGACATGGCGGCGGCCTGGTGTCGCTGACCTAGCGCGCGAGCGCTTCACGTTGAAGCGACTGCACTCCAGTTTTCTTAGTGGAGCATGATCTTTTCGGAAAACCGGATTTCCACTTTTCCGATCATGCTCTAACGCGCCGGCAGCAATCCGAGCCGGCCGCCGATCATCCGATCGACCACGCGCTTGGGAAGGTTGCTCGCCAGCCAGTGCTGCAAAGGCTGCGGCGAAACGGTGTAGCGCGCCTTGGGCCGCGCCGTGGTGAGCGCATTAAGGACCGCCGCGCCGATCCGCTCCGGCGGAAGCCCTGCCCTGCCGATCGCGAGCATATAGTTGCGCAGCCGCTCCAGCGCCAGCGCGTAGGGCGTGTCGCGATAAGACGAAGTATCGACCTCCTCGGCCTTGCTCCAGATCGGCGTCGCCACGGCGCCAGGGGCAATCACGATGACGTCGATGCCGAACAACAGCAATTCGCGCCGCAAACTTTCCGACAGGCCTTCGAGGGCGAATTTCGATGCGGCGTAGGGCGCCATGAACGGATTACCGATCTTGCCGCCGACCGAGCTGATGTTGACGATGCGGCCGGGGCTGCCCTTGAGCTGCCGATCGATTCCGAGCAGCGGCGCAAAGGCCTGGGTGGCGATCACCACGCCGACCACATTGATCTCGATCTGGCGGCGAAACTCCGCGATCGGCAGTTCGAGCAGCGGCCCGGCGACGGCGACACCGGCATTGTTCACCAGACCGGCGAGCGTCTCGCCCGCGAGCGCCGCGCGCACTTCGGCGGCGGCCTCCTTCACTGCGCCTTCATCGGTCACATCGAAACGGAGCGGCACGTAGCGCGGACCGAATTCGGCCGAGAGGCGCTGCGCGTCAGCCTCCTTGCGCACGCTGCCGAAAACGCGAAAGCCGTTCGCGACGAGAACTTTGGTCGCGCCCCAGCCGATGCCGCTGGACGTTCCCGTGATCACGACGCTGCGCATGACAGTCTCCTGGCGCATGGCGATCGATCAGCCCGATCGCATCTCCTGGCCGGTTTTTCGATAGCACAATGCGCGGTCGGCTTTTTGCGGACTGGGCCAGTTCCGGACAGCCCGGATTCCCAGCGGATGATCACCAGTGGCTGTAAATAACAAAAACTCAACCATTGGGATGCAATCTCCTAATGGCCGGCCGCAGAATCAGTTTATCGTGGAAACGCAGCATCTTGGCCGCGCTTGGCCGGCGGTCCGGAGCCGGGAGGATTTGACAGGGCGGGTCCCATTACCCATGTTCGCGGCGGCCTGACGGCCCCAAGCAGCCCGGCAAACAGCCGAAAACGCTTTCAAATCAACGGGTTTTCATGAATCTCGTCCTTGTGGAATCGCCTGCCAAGGCAAAAACCATCAATAAATATCTCGGCCGCGGCTACGAGGTCCTGGCCTCCTTCGGCCATGTGCGTGACCTGCCGGCAAAGGACGGCTCGGTCGATCCGGACGCCAATTTCCGCATGATCTGGGAGGTCGACCCGAAGGCGCAGAAGCGCCTCAATGAGATCGCCCGCGCGGTCAAAGGCGCGGAAAAGCTGATCCTGGCGACCGACCCCGACCGCGAGGGCGAGGCGATCTCCTGGCACGTGCTCGAAGTGCTCAAGCAAAAGAAGGCGCTGAACGGGCAGCCGGTCGAGCGCGTGGTGTTCAACGCCATCACCAAGCAGGCGGTGGCAGCGGCGATGCAGGAGCCGCGACGCATCGACCAGGCCCTGGTCGACGCCTATCTCGCGCGCCGGGCGCTCGATTATCTGGTCGGTTTCACGCTCTCGCCGGTGCTCTGGCGCAAGCTGCCGGGGGCGCGCTCGGCCGGACGCGTGCAGTCGGTGGCGCTGCGGCTCGTGTGCGACCGCGAGCTGGAAATCGAAAAATTCGTGCGCAGGGAATATTGGTCGCTCATCGCCACGCTGGCGACGCCGCGCGGCGAGGCTTTCGAAGCGCGTCTCGTCGGCGCCGACGGACAAAAGCTGCAACGCCTCGACATCGGTTCGGCCGCCGAGGCGGAAGCGTTCAAGCAGGCGCTGGAAACCGCCGCCTTCACCGTCGCCGCCGTCGAGGCGAAGCCGGTCAGACGACACCCGCAGCCGCCATTCACCACCTCGACGCTGCAGCAGGAAGCAAGCCGCAAGCTCGGCTTTGCTCCCGCGCACACCATGCGCGTCGCGCAACGGCTCTACGAAGGCGTCGATATCGGCGGCGAAACCGTCGGGCTCATCACCTATATGCGCACCGACGGCGTGCAGATCGCCGGCGAAGCGATCGCCGCGGCCCGCCGCCTCATCGAGACCGATTACGGCGCGCGCTACGTGCCGCACGCGCCGCGGCGCTACGAAACCAAGGCCAAGAATGCGCAGGAGGCCCACGAGGCGATCCGCCCGACCGACATCGCCTTCCGGCCGAGCGAGACCAAGCGGTTTCTCGATGCCGACCAGGCCAAGCTCTACGAACTGATCTGGTTGCGCACCGTGGCGAGCCAGATGGAATCGGCCGAACTCGAGCGCACCACCGTCGACATCGCCGCCAAGGTGGCGGCCCGGCTGCTCGAGCTGCGAGCCACCGGAACGGTGGTGAAGTTTGACGGCTTTCTCGCGCTCTACCAGGAAGGGCGCGACGAGGACCCCGAGGACGAGGAAGCGCGCCGGCTGCCGCAGATGAGCGCGGGCGAACGGCTCAGCAAACGCTCGATCGCCGCCGATCAGCATTTTACCGAGCCACCGCCGCGCTATTCCGAAGCGTCGCTGGTCAAGCGCCTGGAAGAGCTCGGCATCGGCCGACCCTCGACCTACGCCTCGATCCTGCAGCTGCTCAAGGACCGCAAATATGTGCGGCTCGACAAGCGCCGGCTTTATCCGGAGGACCGCGGCCGCATCGTAGTCGCCTTCCTCGAGAGCTTTTTTGCCAAATATGTCGAGTACGATTTCACCGCGGGCCTCGAGGAGCAGCTCGATCTCATCGCCAATAACGAGGTGGCGTGGCGCGATGTACTGCGCGATTTCTGGCGCGACTTCATCGGCGCGGTCGATGAGATCAAGGATCTGAAGATTTCCGCAGTGATCGACGCGCTCGACGCGCTCTTGGCGCCGCATCTGTTCCCGCCGCGCGCCGATGGCGGCGATCCGCGGCAATGCCCGAATTGCGGCAACGGCCGGCTCACCCTCAAGCTCTCCAAATACGGGGCCTTCATCGGCTGCTCGAACTATCCGGAATGCCGCTACACCCGCCCGCTGTCGATTCCGGGCGAAGGCGCCGCCGAGATTGGCACCAAAAAACTCGGCGAAGATCCCGACACCGGCCTCGAAGTGACGCTGCGCAGCGGCCGCTTCGGCCCCTATGTGCAACTCGGCGAGGCGGTCAAAGGAGAAAAGCCGAAACGCGCCAGTTTGCCCAAGGGCATGACGCCTGAGACCGTAGACCTTGCACGCGCATTGGCGCTTTTGTCGCTGCCGCGCGAGATCGGACGCCATCCCGAGGACGGCGAGCCGATCCGCGCCGGCATCGGCCGGTTCGGGCCTTACGTTCAGCACGGCAAGACCTACGCCAATCTCGAAGCCGGCGAAGACGTGTTCGCCATCGGCCTCAACCGCGCAGTGACGCTGATTGCGGAAAAACGCGCGAAGGGTCCGCGCTTCCGCCGCTTCGGCGCTGATCCGGGCCGCGCGCTCGGCGAGCATCCGACCAAGGGCGGGCCGGTTGTCGCGAAGAACGGCCGCTATGGTCCCTATGTGAGCCACGACGGCATCAACGCCACGCTGCCGCGCGACAAGACGCCGGAAACCATCACGCTCGAGGAAGCCGTTGCGCTTCTCGACGCCCGAGCCGAGCGCAATGCTCCTGCTCCGCATGCGCGACCGCGCAAGGGTAAGCGCGCCGCACCCATGACGGCGAGGCCCGTCAAGCGACCGGCTGCGAGACAACCATCAAAACGAGCCGCGGCCGCCAAATCCTCCCGCAAGGGCACGCAAGCTGCCGAATAATTCCTACATCAAGGGTCCTGGCCACCGACGCGGTCAAATGAACGGCCCCATGAGCGGCCCATGACGCGGCCCATGAGATCCACCCACCTCCCCTCGCGCGAGGAGCTTCTTGCCTTCATCCGCGAGCACACGGGAAAGGTCGGCACGCGCGAGATCGCGCGAGCGTTCGGCGCCAAGAACGCCGACCGGATCGCGCTCAAGCGCATGCTGCGGGAACTTGCCGAAGAGGGCCAGGTCGAGCGGCGCCGCAGGCGGTTGCACCATGGCGGCACCTTGCCGTCTGTGGTGCTCGCCGACGTCACCGGCCGCGATGCCGATGGCGAGCTTTTGGCGCGGCCGACCGAATGGGACGAAGACGTGCACGGCGCCGCACCAGTCATCCACATCGTCACGCCCCGCCGCGCCCGGCCCGGCGAAGTCGCCGGTGTCGGCGACCGCGCGCTGGTGCGCATCGAACGCACGAGCGAGGAGGAGACGAGCGCCCGAATCATCAAGCTCATCGACCGCGCCAAGCACCGCACGCTCGGCATTTTCCGCAGCGTCGCGGGCGGCGGCGGCCGCCTCGTGCCGATCGACAAGAAGCAACTCGGCCGCGAACTCATCATCGCGCCCAGCGCGAGCGCCGGCGCGCTCGACGGCGACCTCGTCGCTGTCGAGGTCGCGCGGCACGGCCGCCTCGGCCTGCCATCAGGATCGGTCGTCGAGCGGCTCGGATCGATCAAGAGCGAACGCGCGGTCAGCCTGATCGCGGTCCATGCCCACGGCATCCCGCACACCTTTTCCCGCGCGGTGCTGGCGGAAGCAGAGGCGGCGCGGCCGGCAACGATCGGGGACGGTGAATCCCTGCGCGAGGATTGGCGCAAGGTGCCGTTCGTCACCATCGATCCGCCCGACGCCAAGGACCATGACGACGCCGTCCACGCCGAGCCCGATCCCGACCCGCGCAACCGCGGCGGCCATCTCGTCAGCGTCGCCATCGCCGACGTGGCGCACTACGTGCAGCCGGGCTCGGCGCTCGACCGCGCCGCGACCGAGCGCGGCAATTCGGTCTATTTTCCCGACCGCGTTGTGCCGATGCTGCCGGAACGCATCTCCAACGATCTGTGCTCGCTGCGGCCCGACGAAGACCGCCCGGCGCTCGCCGTGCGCGTGGTCATCGGCGCCGACGGCCGCAAACGCTCGCACACGTTCCACCGCGTGATGATCCGCTCGGCCGCCCGGCTGCATTACGAACAGGCCCAGCTCGCGGTTTCCGGCCGGCCGGACGAGATCACCGAGCCGATCGTAAAGAAAATCCTCGAACCGCTTTATGCCGCTTATCGGTCGGTGCGCCGCGCTCGCGACGAGCGCGGGCCGCTCGACCTCGAAATTCCCGAGCGCAAGATCGTGCTCAAATCCGACGGCACGGTCGATCGCGTGATCATCCCGCAACGACTCGAATCGCATCGGCTGATCGAGGAATTCATGATCCTCGCCAATGTGGCCGCAGCCGAAACCTGCGAGCGAGCGCGCGTTCCGCTCGTCTATCGCGTGCACGACGAGCCGGCGCCGGAAAAGGTCAATGCGTTGCGCGAGTTCTTGGCGACGCTCGATATCTCATTGCCCAAGGGCGGCGTGCCGCGGCCGGATGCGTTCAATCGCATTCTCGAGCGGGTCAAGGGCCGCGACGTGGAGCGCCTAGTCAACGAGGTCGTGTTGCGCACACAGGCGCAGGCGGAATATGCGCCGGAGAATTTCGGCCATTTCGGCCTGGCGCTGCGCCGCTACGCCCACTTCACCTCGCCGATCCGCCGCTATGCCGACCTGATCGTGCACCGTGCGCTGATCCGCGCGCTCAAGCTCGGTCGGGACGGCTTGCCGGAGGACACCGACCTGCGCACGCTTTCGGAAGTCGCCGCCAATATTTCGGCGGCCGAGCGCCGCGCCATGAAGGCCGAGCGCGAGACTGCCGACCGACTGATCGCGCATTTCTTGGCTGACCGCGTCGGCGCGACTTTCGACGGGCATATTTCCGGAGTGACCCGGGCCGGTCTGTTCGTTGGACTCGACGAGACCGGCGCCGACGGCTTCATCCCGGCCCGCAGCATCGGCGACGAATATTTCCACTATCGCGAGGCGAGCCATGCCTTCGTTGGCGCGTCCGCGATCTATCGGCTCGGCGACCCGGTCACGGTCGAGCTCGTCGAGGCGGCGCCGGTCGCCGGCGCCCTGCGGTTCAAGCTCATGCGAGACGATCGGGCCGCCTTGCGCAGGGCTGGACATAAGGTGCCGCGGCAGCGGACAATCGCGCGTCGCTCGGAGCGACGCGGCCGGCGAGGCGGGACTGCATGAGCGACGACATCGAGACCAGAGTCGAACCCGGCACGGCGACCGACCGCGCCGAGCGCCTGACCCGCACGGTGCGCGATTTATCCTTCCCCACCATCAAACCGAGGGACTCCGCTACCCTCATTCTCATCGACCGCTCCGGGCCGGTGGCGAAGGTTCTGCTCGGGCGCCGGCACGCCCGCCATGCTTTCGTGCCGGGAAAATTCGTCTTTCCCGGCGGCCGCGTCGAAATTACCGATCGGCTGATGCCGACGGCCGCGCCGCTCGATCCGCGCGACTGCGCGCGCCTAATGCAGAAGGTGAAGCGGCCGAGTTCCGCCAAAGCGACCGCCTTCGCGCTTTCCGCCGTGCGCGAAACCTACGAGGAGACCGGCCTTATGCTGGGAACGCGTCGACGCGGGAGCTTCGCTGCGCCCGCCGGCCCCTGGCAGGCTTTTGCCCAGGCGGGTGTCCTCCCCGACCTCAGCGCCGTCCACTTCATCGCCCGCGCCATTACGCCCCCCGGCCGCCCGCGGCGTTTCGACAACCGCTTCTTTGCCGCCGACAGCTCAGCCATCGCCCACCGCGCCGAGGGCTTCGTCGGACCGAACGCCGAATTGGTGGAAATCGTGTGGCTGCCGATTACCGAGGCGCGCAGCCTCGACGTTCCCGGCATCACAGCAATCGTGCTCGAAGAACTCAAGGACCGCATCGCGGCGGGAATGAACCATGATCGTCCGGTGCCGTTCTACCGCATGCTGCACAAGCGCTTCGTGCGCGAGGTGTTCTGATTGTGCCGGCGTAGTTCTTGAGATTCGCTGCTTTCTTGACATTGAGGACGCGGCGACTAGGTTGATCGCCAACCCGCGCAGGATTGCAGGAATATCGAGGTCCGATCATGGCTAAGACCACAACGATCAAGGTCAAGCTGGTTTCGAGCGCCGATACCGGCTTCTATTACGTGACGCGCAAGAATTCGCGCACGATGACCGACAAGCTCGTGAAGAAGAAATACGACCCCGTAGCCAAGAAGCACGTCGAGTTTCGCGAATCCAAGATCAAGTAGCGCGCCGAAGAGGTGGCATCATCCGATTCGCCCGGTTTTGCGTCAGGGCGGCGGAACGAACCTCGACAGCCTTATCGGCGAAGTTGTGAGTTGCTCACCCTGAAAGGTGGCCGGCCGAGAGCGGTGTCATGAGGAGGCCACTCGCACCGCCCCCGGGCCGGCCGAACCCCACGGACCCAGGAGATGCGGCGGACCTGAGCATTCCGTAGGGTTATCGAACGCAGCACACGCCTGCCGGGCCTTTTCGGGCACGCGGCAAGGCGCCTTTCCATCATTGCTGATTGCCCGGCAAAGCTATCGCAACGGCCAGGGAAATCAACTGCCAAAATTTCGCCAAAATCCGCAATACGCCCAAAACTTGAAATTGGGCCCGGCCGGCGCCGCCTCGCCGAAGACCCGCGACCGGCTGCCAAGCGCGATCAGGCGGCGTCCGGCACAACCCGGTTTCTGCCGTCGCGCTTGGCGCGATAGAGCGCCTGATCGGCGCGCTTGAGCACGCTTGCGGCATTGTCGCCGCGCCCGCGCACGGCGGCAATTCCGATCGAAATCGTGACCGGGATGCAACGCGCTCCGCCATGGATCGCGAACGGCTCGGCGGCAATGCGCCGGCGCAGCCGTTCCGCCACCATAGCCGCCACCGTCATGTCGGTTTCCGGCATGACCACGACGAACTCCTCCCCGCCGTAACGGCACGCAAGATCGATGCCGCGGATCGACCGCTTGATGCGCAGCGCAAAGTCGCGCAGCACGTCGTCGCCGGCATCGTGGCCGTGGCTGTCGTTGACCGATTTGAAATAATCGATATCGATGACCAAGAGCGCCAGCGGCTTGCCGCGCGCGATCGCTTGCTCGAGCAATGTTGCCAGATGGCTTTCCATGTAGCGGCGGTTGAACAGGCCGGTCAGCGCGTCGGTGATGGCCATCTCGATCGAGATTTGCACATTGTCGCGCAGCCGCTCGGTGTAGCGGCGCTTGCGCACCTGGCTGCGCGCCCGCGCCAACAGCTCGTTCTTGTCGATCGGCCGCGTTAGATAATCGTTCACGCCGATTTCGAGCCCGCGCACCATGCGCGCATCGTTGTCGGGCTCGCTGATCGCGAGAATCGGCACGTTGCGGGTGCGGTCGAGCGAGCGGAGCTGGCTGCACAGCCGCAGCGCGTCGAAATTCTCCAAGGCCAGCGAGACGATGAGCAGATCGTAGTTGCCGTCGGCGGCGCGGAATAACGCTTCGTTCGGATTAGCCTCCACCTCGACGCTCTGCTCCTCGGCGAGCGTAGCCGCGATGCGCTCATGCGAGGCCGGATGATCGTCAACGATAAGCACTCGCCCGCCGCGGCCGCTGTCGGCGACCGCCGCGCGCTCCGGCGACTGGATGCCGATCTCGCGCGAGGTGACGGCGCGCATGCGCAGTTCGTCGGTGATCGTCTTCAGCCGCGCTAGCGAGCGCACGCGCGCGATCAACGCCAAGTCCGGGATCGGCTTGGTCAGAAAATCGTCGGCGCCCGCCTCCAGCCCGCGCACGCGGTCGGACGGCTGATCGAGCGCGGTCACCATGATCACCGGAATATGATGCGTGGCGGGGTTGGTCTTCAGCCGCCGGCATACTTCGAACCCGTCCAGGTCGGGCATCATAACGTCGAGCAGAACCAGGTCGCATTCGGCGCGTTCGCAGATCGCCAAGGCCTCCGCGCCGCTCATCGCCGTGATTACGTCGAAATACTCGGCCGACAGCCGCGCCTCGAGCAGCTTGACGTTCGCGGCAACGTCGTCGACGACGAGAACGCGGGCGGTCATTCGCTGGCCCTTACGGATTGCCGAGGAAATGGCGGATGGTCTCGATGAACTTGCCCACCGAGATCGGTTTGGAGAGATAAGCCTCGCAGCCGCCCTCGCGGATACGCTCCTCGTCCCCCTTCATGGCGAAGGCGGTGACGGCGACGACCGGAATGTGTTTGAGTTCCTGATCATCCTTGAGCCATTTGGTGACTTCCAGGCCGGAGACTTCGGGAAGCTGGATGTCCATCAGGATCAAGTCGGGATGATGCTGGCGCGCGAGGTCGAGCGCTTCGATCCCATTGCGCGTTCCGACCGTGTTGTAACCATGCGCTTCCAACAGATCGTGGAAGAGCTTCATATTGAGCTCATTGTCCTCGACGATCAGGACGGTCTTGGCCATCCCCCAATCCTTCGCCCGTCCTCGGCCAATGCCCGCCGCGTCGAGGGCGCGGGCCGCCCCCAAACGCACTGCCCCCAAGCACCGTTCAGGCTAGCCCCGATGTGTTACGGAAAGGCAAATGTAATCCAATGAGGGCGCCCTTGCGACCATCGCGGGAAACCGCGGAAATGCTGGCGATTCAGGCGTTTGCCTTCATCGCCGAAAAACCGGAAAGGCTCGAGCACTTCCTCGTCATGACCGGAATCGCGGCTGATGAGATGCGCACAGCCGCGCACTCGCCCGGCTTTCTCGCCGGCGTGCTCGAGCATATGCTCGGCGACGAGAATCTGCTGATCGCGTTTGCCGCCAGCGCCGGGATCGATCCGGCGGCGGTCGCGCGAGCGCACGGTGCGCTCGGCGATCAGGGAAACCAGGACGGGCCGTGAGCATCGCATTTTGCCGCGACTGCCTCGCCGACTCCCCGCCGCAATCGACGCGCTGCCGCGTCTGCGGCTCGCCGCGATTGCCGCGGCACAAGGAGCTGGCAACGCTCGCCATTGCCCATGTCGATTGCGACGCTTTTTATGCGACGATCGAGAAGCGCGACGATCCCGCGCTCGCCGCCGAGCCGGTCATCATCGGCGGCGGACGCCGCGGCGTCGTCGCCGCGGCCTGTTACGTGGCCCGCACCTTCGGCGTGAGATCGGCGATGCCGATGTTCGAAGCGCTGCGGCTGTGCCCGCAGGCCCGCGTGATCCGGCCCGACATGGAGAAATACTCCCGCGTCGGCCGGGAGGTCCGCCGGCTGATGCTCGCTTTGACGCCGCTGGTCGAGCCGTTGTCGATCGACGAGGCGTTCCTCGACCTGTCCGGCACCGAACGGCTGCACGGCCTACCGCCCGCGAAGGTGCTGGCGCGCTTTGCGACCGACGTTGAAAAGACGCTGGGCATCACCGTGTCGATCGGGCTCTCCTGCAACAAATTCCTGGCCAAAATCGCCTCCGACCTCGACAAGCCGCGCGGATTCGCGGTCCTAAGCGCAAGCGAGGCGCCGGCATTCCTCGCCGAGAAACCGGTCAGCTTTATTTTCGGCGTCGGCAAGGCGAGCGCGGCACGCTACGCGCGCGACGGTTTTCGCCGCATCGCCGATCTGCAGAACGCGAGCGAGGTCGCGCTGATGCGCCGCTACGGCGAGGAGGGCCGCCGCCTCGCCCGACTCGCCCGCGGCATCGATCAACGCAAGGTTTCCGCCGAACGCGAAACCAAGAGCGTATCGGCGGAAACGACCTTCGACCGCGACATAGCGGATTTCCGCTCTCTCGAACGCATTCTCTGGAGGCAGGCGGAGGAAGTATCCGCGCGGCTCAAGGCGAAGGCGCTCGCCGGCGCGACCGTGACGCTGAAGCTGAAAACCGCCGACTTCAGGATTCGCACGCGGGCGCGCTCGCTCGGCGCGGCGACGCAATTGGCGGGAAGGATTTTCGCCGCTGCCCGCAGCCTTCTTGAACGCGAAACCGACGGCACGAAATTCCGCCTGCTTGGCGTCGGCGCAAGCGCGCTCAGCACAGCGGAAGAGGCGGATCCCGTCGATTTCGTCGATGGGCGCGCCGCCGAGGCCGAGCACGCGGTCGACCGTGTGCGCGCCCGCTTCGGCGAGGATGCTGTGGTCAGGGGGCTTGCCTTCGCGGGGCCCAAGGAACGCTGAGCGTGGCGAAGCAATCGGTCGGCAGCTCTCGATTATGGGCGCCCGTGCGATTGATGGAATGCATTCACGGGCACGGCTTCGGCGCTTTGATCTCCAGTGAGGTGAGTTTGCCGGCGACGACGAAATCGTTGTAGTCGAGCGACAAGGCGCGCGAAATGCCGTTCTCATAAAGCTCGAAGCCGATCGCGTAAACCGGCGTCTGTTCGCCGGTCTTTTTCGTCTTGTCCTTTTCGAAATAGCTGATCGTCACCGGCCAGCGCTTGATCGCGGCAAGCTTCGGTGCATCGGCAGCGGCATCGGCGTGTTGACGCTCATCGGGCGCAAGTTTGCGACCGATCACCGTGAGCGTGTCGTAGACCTTGTCGCCGGAATCGGAACCGTCAAAGACGGGAAAGTCGAGGATCGTCCCGCCGGCGCGGGCCGCCGCGATTACCCGCACCATGTGCTCGGTCGGAAACACGACTCCGGCTTCGACGTCCAGCACTTTGTGCTCCGGCTTGATCAGGCTGACCGCGGTTGTGCCGGCGCCGTGCTCGGCGCGGCCGTCGACGGCGTCAACCAGATTCTCGTTGAGAAAGTTTTCCGACGCGAACTTGAAGCTCTTGGCGTCGCCGCCTTCCCAGGTCGTCGCGCGCAGATCGCTGGTCGACACCTTGCCGTCGCCGCTGTCGAGCTCGGAAACCTGGCGGAATTGCAGCGTATAGCCCTCGCAGGCATTGCCGTCGAAATCGTAAAGAATGCGCCCGCGCACGCCGACGATCTGCGAGTTGCCGCGGGTGTCGCCGAGGGTGAGCTCATAGACCGCCCGGTGCGGAACGAGCACGACCGGGCCGACCTGCGCTCGCGCGCCGCCCGCCGTAGCCGCGAAAATCAGGGCGAGGGTAAGGACGGCGCTGCGCGACGCCATGGTGTGAGCCACAGGATGAACCTCTCTCGCTCGCATCAATTCCGGATGTGTCGCCCTCTGCCCGTTCCCGCCAATGAGCCCCTTTTCGTCAGTCGGATCGCGGCAAAATAGGGTCCTCGCCCGCCCGCCGCAACTGCGAACCGCGCGCCGCCGGCTTTCGTGCTATGCTGCGATCAGCAAGAAATCCCGAACAACGCCTGGAGGAGACGAATGGCCGGCACGGTGGAAAAGAAGCTGAGCGAACTCGGCATCGTGCTGACGAAGCCGGCGGCGCCCGTTGCCAACTACGTTCCCTGCGTGCGCACCGGCAACCTGCTCATGGTATCCGGGCAGATCTGCCTCGACGGGGCCGGCAAGCTCGTCGCCAAAGGACAACTTGGCGCCGGTGTCTCGATCGAGGACGGACAGAAAGCGGCGCGGGCCTGCGCGGTCAACCTGCTCACCCAGGTCAAGGCCGCGCTCGGCGACCTCGACAAGGTGTCGCGCGTGGTTCGGCTCGGCGGGTTCGTGAACTCGGCAGCGGGATTCGTCGACGGCCCGAAGGTGATGAACGGCGCCTCCGACCTGATGGTCGCCGCCTTCGGCGACAAGGGCCGGCACGCGCGCACGACGGTCGGCGTCGCGGCGCTGCCGCTTGATGCCGCGATCGAGGTCGAGGCCCTGTTCGAAGTGTCCTGAACGGTGCGCGCCAAGTTCGACTGGCTCACCGCGCGCCCGATCGCCCATCGCGGCCTCCACGATGCCGCGCGCGGCCTGATCGAGAACACGGCCGCCGCCGCGCAGGCCGCGATCGCGTCCGGCTACGGCATCGAGGTCGACCTACGAATCAGCGCCGACGGCGAAGCCATGGTGCATCACGACGACGTGCTCGGCCGCCTCACCGAGGGCGAGGGTCGGCTCGACGGACTGAGCGCCGCCACGCTCAAACGCATCCCTTTCCGCGGCAGCGCCGAGCACATGATGACGCTTGGCGAACTCTGCGACCTTGTCGGCGGGCGCGGGGCCATGCTCGTTGAGCTGAAAAGCCGGTTCGACGGCGATCCCCGTCTCCCCGCCCGCGTGGCGGCGGTTCTCTCCGCATACCGCGGACCGGTCGCGCCGATGTCGTTCGACCCGATGCAGCTTGCGGTGCTGCGGCATGAAGCCCCTCGCCTGCCGCGTGGGATTGTGGCCGCCAAATATCGGCCGCATCCCTACTGGGATCGGATGCCGCTTTGGCTGCGTTACGGCATGGGATCCTTGCTCCCGTCCTTGACCGCGCGGCCGAGTTTCGTAGCCTATGCGATTGGCGATTTGCCGGCGCTGGCGCCGCTTCTCGCGCGGCATATTTTATGCCTGCCGCTGATCACGTGGGTCGTACGGACGCAGGCCGAGCGCCAGCGCGCCGCCCGTTGCGCCGACCAGATGATTTTCGAAGGCTTTCGGCCATGAACCACCTACGCGACGAGCCCCAGCCCGTCGAGGAACGCGAGCGAGCCGCGGCAGGACATCTGCGTGTCGGCGTAATTGACGCCATGCGCGAAGTCGAGGCGACGGCGTGGGACGCGTGTGCCAATCCGGCGGCGGATTCCGAGCCCGGCGGCATGCCCGGCTCAATCCATTCGCAAGCCGCGGATGGCAGTTGCCGAGCGGTTGGCGATCAGGCTCAATTTAACGATCAAGAACATGTCTATAACCCATTCTTGTCGCATGATTTTCTATCGGCGCTTGAGGCGTCGAAATCAGTCGGCTCGCGTACCGGATGGGACGCTCGGCACGTGCTGGTGAAGGCGGCCGACGGCACGCTTGTCGCCGCGGCGCCATGCTATCTCAAGAGCCACTCGCGCGGCGAATACGTATTCGATTACGGCTGGGCCGAAGCCTATGCGCGGGCCGGCGGAAGCTATTATCCCAAGCTCCAGGTCGCCATTCCCTTCACGCCGGCGACGGGGCGCCGGCTGCTGGTGCGGCGGGGTTCGCATGCGCAGCAGGCCCGCCGGGCCCTAACAGCCGGCCTCATGGAGCTGTGCCGGATCGACAGGACGTCCGGCGTTCACGTGACCTTTGCGACGGAGCCGGAATTCCGCTTCCTCGGCGAAATCGGATTCCTGCAACGCACCGACCAGCAGTTCCACTGGGAAAATCCGGGCTATGCGGGCTTCGACGAATTCCTCGCGGCGCTCGCCGCACGCAAGCGAAAGACCATCCGGCGCGAGCGCCACGAGGCCTTGGCGAACGGCATCAGCGTGCACTGGCTCACCGGCAACGACCTCAGCGAAGATGTATGGGATCACTTCTTCACGTTCTACATGGAGACCGGCTCGCGTAAATGGGGTCGGCCATATCTCACCCGGCCGTTTTTTTCGCTCATCGGCCAAACGATGCGCGAGCGCATCCTGCTGGTGATGGCCAAGCGTTCCGGCCGCTGGATCGCCGGCGCCATCAATTTCATCGGCTCGCACTCATTGTTCGGCCGCCATTGGGGGGCCATTGAGCATCATCCGTTCCTGCATTTCGAGCTGTGCTACTACCAGGCGATCGATTACGCGATCGCGCACAAGCTGCCGCGCGTCGAAGCCGGAGCCCAGGGTGAACACAAGATCGCCCGCGGCTACATGCCGACGACGACCTATTCGGCTCATTACATCGCCGATCCGGCGCTGCGGCGGGCGGTCGCCGACTATCTGGTGCGCGAGCGTGCCTATGTCGCGGCGGTCGGCGCCGAACTGGCCGCTGCCGGACCCTTTCGCAAGGATTTCGCCCGCGAACCGGATTGATTAGGATCGGGACGCCCGAGCGCAATCGTTTCGGTTGCTTCTCCGGATCATGCTCTCAAAAGGGGACCACGCGATGCCGAGCTACGATCCGAACAACGCCTTTGCCAAGATCCTGCGCGGCGATCTGCCGGCGCACAAGGTCTATGAGGATGACAAGACCTTCGCTTTTCTCGACATCATGCCGCGGGCGCCGGGACACACGCTGGTGATTCCGAAGGCCGCCGTGCGCACGATTCTCGACATCGACGCGGACGATCTCGCGCACCTCGTCAAGGTGACGCAGACGGTGGCGCGGGCTGCGATGAAGGTGTTCGGCGCCGACGGCCTCACCATTCAACAGTTCAATGAACCCGCCGGCGGCCAGGTGGTGTTCCACCTGCATATTCACATCATCCCACGCAAGAACGGCGTGCCCTTGAAGCCGCCGGCGAGCTTCAAGGAGGAGCCGGCGATACTATCGGACCGGGCGCTGAAACTCGCGACCGCGCTCAAGGCGAGGTAACGCCTTTTTCAACGCGTGCAACTACGACGGGCGCTCAGCCGACGCGACCGCGCGAGACCCGTTCGATCTCGGCTCGCACCAGGCGCTCGACCATGCTGGGAAGGTTGTCGTCGAGCCAGGTCTTCAGCATCGGCCGCAGCATCTCGCGCACCAAGTCCTCGAGCGTGCGGGCGTTCTGCACCAGCACGGTCTGCGCCAGCGTATTGAAGGCGGAATCGACCGCAGCGCTGGTCTCGCTGGAGATGAGCTGGGCACGCTCGTCGGCGTCGTGCTCGGCGGCCTCCCGGTCGAATTGCTGGCGCAGCCCGTCGATGGCCTTTTGCATGTCTGCCTTTTCGGCCGCTTCGGCAAAGCCGACGTCGGAATGACCCTCGATCTTGCGAAATTGCGGCGCCGGCCCGGGCACCGCGCTCGGCGCAGGAGCGGCTGCGGGCTCTTTCGGTATCGACGCCGTCATCGATTCGGTGAGATCGAGAATGTCGGAGGACTGACCCTCGACGGCGCCGCGCAACGCGGGCGGCTCGGGCAGCGCGGGCGGGGCGGCTGGAGGCGGCGGGGACGACGACCGCGGCGGCGGCGCGACCGGTCGCGAGACCGGCTTCACCGGTTCCGCTGCGCGTTGCCCCGTTTTGCTGGCGTCGTCGTCGGCGATGATGCGGCGAATGGAGGCGAGAATCTCCTCCATCGACGGTTCCTGTGATGATTTCGCCGCTTGCGTCATGCGCGCATCCCCACCCCTATCAGTCCCATGCCCCCTGATGCGTTCGCCGCCGCCGATGCCGTGGCCAAGCCCGCCGGCGGCGAATCACCCAACCGCGATCATGCGATGGTGCCGGTGAGTATGTCATCAGAAAAGTCGAACGCAAGCAGCGATAAGGGTTCGCGATGCGATGAGACCGGTTCCGCTGGGCCGGCCGCTCCCGCTCTATCGGCCATCGGGATTGCGGACGCCGATCCAAGCGTCGCGAACTTGCTGATAGTGCACCTGCGGATCGTAAATGACGACATTGAGGCCGAGCCTCTGCATCGACAGCCCGCCGACGGCGGCGAGCACCGTGTAGGAGGCCACAACGCGATCGTGCTGCGCCGTGACCAGCGCGACTCGCGCGTTGACGAGTTCCTGCTGGGCATTGAGCACGTCGAGCGTGGTGCGCTGCCCGACCCGCGCCTCCTCGCGCACGCCGTTGAGCGCGATCTCGGCGGCGTTGACCTGCGCGGTCGTCGCCTCGATCTGCGCCTTGGCGGCATCGAGTTGACCCCAGCTCTGCACCACGGTCGCTCGCGCCTGATCGCGGTTGACGTCGAGGTTGAGCCGCTGCTGCCCCAGCGTTTCCTTGGTCTGGCGGATCGTGGAATACTCGGAGCCGCCCTGATAGATCGGCACCGTCAACTGGCCGAGAACGGAAACTTGCGTCTGCTTGATGACCTCGAAGGCCGGGTCCGTTCCCTGCGACGCACTCGCCGCCAGCGCAAGCGTCGGATAGAGCGCGCCTTCGCTGATCTTGACCGCAAGCTCGGCGCTGTCGACCCCGTACATCGCCGCCAGCACCGAGGGGCTCTGTTGCTGGCCTTCGGTGATCGCGAGTGGAAGCGTCCTCGGCGAGAGTCGATCGACCGGGGTGCCGGGAGCAAGCCGGCCCGGATCGACCCCGATCACGCGCCGATAATTGGCCTGCGAGGTGACATAGTTCGATTGCGCCCCGAGCAGCGAGGATCGTCCGGCGGCGAGCCGTGATTCGGCCTGGGCGACGTCGGTGCGCGTGACCTCGCCGACATTGAATCGGTCGCGGGTCTGCTTCAGCTGCTCGGTGAGCACCTCGACGTTGCGCCGGTTGAGATCGAGGATCGCCTGGTCGCGCAGCAAGTTCATGTAGGCGGTCGCGGCATCGAGCAGCACCTGCTGCTCGGTGACGCGCAAGGTCTCGCGCGCGCCCATGACCTGGCTTTCCGCCTGGCGGGTGCGGTTGGCGGTCTGGAAGCCGTTAAAGAGCGTCTGCGTCGCGGTGGCGCCGACGCTGCGGGAGTAGAATGCCTCGGCATATTGGATGGTGCTGAGCGGCCCCCCGGTGGAGAGAGGAAACCGCGAGGTCGCATTGGTGGCATTGTAGCCGCCATTGGCGGTGACGCTCAGCTTCGGTCGATACCCGGAAAGGGCCTGCGGCACATTCTCGTCGATCGACCGCAGAGCTGCGCGCTGCGCGTTGAGCGAGGGATTGTTCTGGTAGGCCTGGACCAAGGCCCATTCCAGCGTGTCGGCCGCGGCCTGCGAACCGGCCATGACGGTAGCGCCGGCGAGAAAGAAGCATGCGCCGGCCCAAATCTTCCCCCGCAGCCCTCGCGTACTCATCGGACGCGCACTGCTCCCCGCCTGCCCTGCCGCGCTCCGCTCCGCAGGATCGTTGCTGCGGACAGCGCGACGCAAATCGCCGCCGCGGCAACCCGCGTCGGCCAATGAAGATCATGCGACATTATTCGGCTGGAGAACCGGGTGAAACCCCCGCGAACGGCCTTAGGCACAGAATTCCGGCGTATGGCGCATATAAGCCACAGGTCGCCGCCCGACCGGCCGGTCCCAGAGGCTTCTTCCGCCCGGATTCGCTAGAAAACGAAGGCCGGCGGCGCCGCGAAGCCGGGCAACAACCGGGCAACCCCATCGAACACCGGGCGGCCGACCGGTCGGCCTTCGATGACGCGATAGATCATGCCCTGCCCGCTCGGCGGGCGGCCGTAAATGCAGGCGATTCGGCCGTCCGGCTTCAATTGGCGCCCGAGCGAATCAGGCTCGATTTCGATGGCGCCGTCGATAAGAACAACGTCATAGGGAGCCTTGGCCGGCCAGCCGGCGCTCATAGGCCCGATGACGACCTCCGCCTTGGCGGCACCGACGGCGGCGAGCGCCTCCTTTGCCTGACGCGCCAAATCCGCGTCCTCTTCCAGAGCGACGACCGAGCCGGCAAGGCGCGCCAGGAGCGCCGCCGAGTAGCCGGTGCCGCAGCCGACGATGAGGACATGGTCTGTGCTGCGCACGCGCGCCGCCTGGATGAGCTTGGCCAGCACCATCGGCTTGAGCAGCGCGCGGCCGCCGCCGATCGGAATATCGTTGTCGAGATAGGCGAGCTCGGCGCGCGCCGGCGGCACGAAACGCTCGCGCGGCACCGCCAACATCGCATCGAGCAAGGCGGGATCGGTGACGTCGGTGGTGCGGACCTGCCCGTCCACCATCAGCCGACGTGCGGCAGCATTATCGACCATGCTTTGAGTTGCCATATTCATGATTGGAGCCGTTTTGGAATGCTGCCTTGTGCGGCACGGCCCGGCAAAATGCAAGTCCGCATGCGAGTCCAGCAAGGGAGAGCCATATTCGCCGTCGCGGCCGTCGGGAAGCCATCGGCAAACGCGACGTCAGTCGCGCTAAACCACGCCCTCTGGTGACGTGGCCGTACCGTTGTCGGACCCGCGGGCTTGCATTATAGAGCGGGACGCGAGGCATCGGCGGTCGGCTGACCTCCATGCCTTTGAGACGGCCACGTGGCGGAGTGGTTACGCAGCGGTCTGCAAAACCGTTTACCCCGGTTCAATTCCGGGCGTGGCCTCCACATTAGTGAAAAGCTCCAGTCTGCTCGGTCGTGCTCGGCGCCCTCGCCGGCGCGCGCGTCGGCTCTTTGCAAACAATCCGCAATTGGTGCCGACGCTATGAGATCGCCGAGCGCGTTGGCCGCGAGTGGTGGGTTGATCCCGACTTGCTAGCTGCGTTGCTCTCGGATCGGTGAATCATTGCATATCTTGAATCATACGATTCGTCGCATCGATACAAATCGACAGAAGATCTTGAGCTTCATCGATGTCGAACTGCTTCTCAGGATGCGCGGTTGGATTTCGAAATCCATGTCTAATGTGATCCAGCTGATTTGCGATGACCGGGGGAAACTTCCTTGGCATTGACTTCATCGATTGAACCATCGCGCCCCACATCAGATCGGATCGTTTTCTCTTCACCCTTTCGCAATAATATTTTTTCAGCACCGCCTCTGTAGCTCTGAGCATGTGAAATGCTGCCGCTGTCGGTCGTTCAAAAGCAAGGCATTTTCCGGATTCGGCAAAATCCTGTCGGGCTATTTCGGGTAAAAGATCGAGCACTCCATTTGCAAAAAGACCGCTGATATCGTCGACCAAGCGTTCAATAGGAAAGCGCCGCTCCGAAATGATATAGGCTAATGTACCTCGGGCTTCGGCCAACAGTGTTGGCCGCAACTCGCGCATAATTTTTGCCAACTCGGTAGCTTGCTCTTTGGTTAGTTTCTCGTTCTCAGCTTTTTCAAGCTTAGCTTGCAAATCCACGAGTGCGAATGCGGCCCGGCGAGTAACGGCGAAACCTAAATTATCGATATCACGTAAAAAGGAAATTATATTAGCTAATACACTGCCACGCGCCTTGATTGGGCGGCCCACCTTGGCCTCCTGAAGATACCGCTGACTCATTCCGATAAAGAGTAGGGAACTTAACGATTTTTCCAGCATTGCCTACACCACGTAAGTTATTACGTCACGAAAGCTTCATCCCTCGCAGCAGCTCGCGCGCGACGATCAATTGCTGCACCTCGCTTGCGCCCTCGTAGATGCGCAGCGCCCTGATCTCGCGATAGAGTTTTTCCACCGGCTGTTCGCTGACCACGCCCAGCCCGCCCCAGATCTGCACGGCCGCGTCGATCACGCGTTGCGCCTCTTCGGTCGCGGTCAGCTTCGCCATCGCCGCCTCGCGCGTCACGCTCTTGCCCTGGTCGCGAAGCCAGGCGGCGCGGTAGGTGAGCAGCGCCGCGGCATCGACCGCCGTCGCCATCTGCGCAAGCTTCGCCTGCGTAAGCTGGAAATCGGCGAGCTTCTGCCCGAACATGTCGCGCGTGGTTGCGCGCTTGAGCGCCTCATCGAGCGCGCGGCGGGCGAAGCCGACGGCGGCCGCGGCGACGGAGGTGCGGAAAATGTCCAAGGTCTGCATCGCCACCTTGAAGCCGCCGCCCGAAGGGCCGAGGAGCCGCGCCGCCGGAATGCGGCAATTGCTAAACGAGAGGAGCGCCAGCGGATGCGGCGCGATCAACGGGATGCGCGCGGCGATCGAAAATCCCGGCGTCGCGGCATTGACGATGAACGCCGAAATGCCGCGGCTTCCTTCCGCCTCGCCGGTGCGTGCAAAGACCACGTAGAAATCGGCGATGCCGCCGTTGGAAATCCACGTCTTCACGCCGTTGAGGAGATAGCCGTCGCCGTCGCGGCGCGCGACGCAGCTTAACGCCGCCACGTCCGATCCGGCATCCGGCTCCGACAGCGCAAAGGCGGCGATCGCCGCGCCGGAAGCGACCCGCGGCAGATAGGCGCGTTTTTGTTCTTCCGTGCCGTGGAGCGTGATCGCTCCCGATCCCAGGCCCTGCATGGCGAAGGCGAAGTCGGCGAGGCCCGAATGCCGGGCCAGCGTTTCTCGCAGCAGGCAGACCGCGCGCGTGTCGATTGCGTCATAGGCCGCGCCGTAGTCCGTGCCGCCGACCGCGTAGCGCACCCAGCCCGCAGCGCCGAGCTGGTCGACCAGCGTGCGGCAGGCGGCGTCGACGTCGCTGTCGTGATGATCGGTGATGTTTTCGGCCGCCCAGGCGTCGAGCTCGCGCGCAAGGCGGCGGTGTCGATCCTCGAAAAACGGCCAGTCGAGATAGGTCTTGTCGCTCATGTCGATCGCAAGGGCCGGAGTGCTGAAGCTTCCACGCAACTGCCTGTTTGCTCCACGCGTCCGGTTACGCGCGTCGTCCAGGCTTCCGGCGTTGCCGCGCGCGCCGCGCGGGCCGGACTCCTCTCGCCCTTCATGTTCGCTTCTCCCCCTTCTTGTTCGACGGTGCCAGCGCGGTCAGCTGCAGTCCGGATTTGAGCTTGGCGAGCAGCCGATAGGCCTGCTCCTTCTCCACGGCGTTCAGTCGGGCGAAGAGTTCGATGACCCATTGTTCGTTGACCGCCGCCATCTTGGCGAACACGCAGCGGCCGGCCGGCGTCAGCCTCACGGTCTGGGCGCGGCGGTCGCCGGGATCGGGCACGCGCACGACCAGGCCTTCCTTCTCCAACTGGTCGGTGATTCCGGTCACATTGCCGCCGGTCACCATCAGGCGCTGCGACAGCTCGCTCATCTTCAGCCCGCCGGGGCTGCGCTCGAGCTGCGCCATCAGATCGAAGCGCGGCAGCGTGGTATTGAACTTGCTGCGCAGTCGCCGGCGAATCTCGCCCTCGATCCTGTTGGTGCAGGCAAGGAGCCGCAACCACAGCCGCAGCGCCTGGTGATGCTGATCGCTTGCTCGCGTCTCGAGGTCATTCGGCGCCGACGCGGCTTCGCTCGTGCCCGGCGCGCTGCGCGTCATCACATCACCTCTCCCCCGGAGATGGAGATCGCCTGGCCGGTGATCGATTCGCTCCCCGGCAGGCACAGCCAGAGCACGGCGTTCGCCACTTCCTGCGGCTGCACCAGCCGGCCCTGCGGATTGCGGCGAACGAGTTCGGCCTTCGCCTCCTCGGCGCTGCGGCCGGTCTTGGCGATGATGTTGGCGACCGCGGCGCTGACCATGTCGGTCTCGGTGTAGCCCGGACAGACCGCATTGACGGTGATGTTCTTGCGCGCGAATTCGAGCGCGAGCGCCCGGGTCAGGCCGATGACGCCGTGCTTGGCCGCGCAATAGGCGGCGACGTAAGGCGCGCCCGCGAGCCCGGCGATGCTGGCGATGTTGACGATGCGGCCGTATCCGGCCTGCAGCATGCCGGGCAGCACCGCCTGCGCGCAGAGAAAAGTGCCGGTCAAATTCACGTCCAGCAGCCGCCGCCACAGCGCCATGTCGGTCTTCTGGAACGGCGCGCTCGCGGCCTGGCCGGCATTGTTGATCAGGATCGCCGCCGGCCCGAAGCCCTCTTCGGCGCGAGCAAACGCGCGCTTGACCGATTCGGGCGCGGCCACGTCAGCCTCGATCGCCTGAACCTCGGCGTCGCCGCGCAGCTTTTCGGCCTGCGCCTGCAGCGGATCGCGGCTGCGGCCCATCAGCGTCACGCGGGCCTCGGCGCGCGCGAGCGCCTCGGCGACGGCAGCGCCGATGCCGCGGCCGCCGCCGGTGACGATGGCGTGTTGATCGCGAAGACCGGCCATCGGGCCCCTGCCCCTCCTTCGCCGCCGCGCAAATTCGCAACGGGGCCTACTTTCCGCTAAATAGTTTAAGTGTCAAGCATATCGGCGCTCTCTTTGCCGCGCCGCGCATGGTCTAGAGCGCTTCGTTCGCGCGCGACCGGCGAATTCGCGCGAAGCGCTTTCAAAGCCGCGCCGGCTTTGTTATATGCAGCCGCGCTTAAAGCCTTCCGCTGCCCTTGTTCCCCGGTAGCTCAGCGGTAGAGCAACCGGCTGTTAACCGGTTGGTCGCTGGTTCGAATCCGGCCCGGGGAGCCACCTGCCAATATCTGCTTTTGATTTTCTTTGCCTTTCGTCCGATTGTCCAACCACGGCTCGGGTTCGATCGTTTCTTGCTCTCGCTTTATGAATTCTAGGCGCTTAAGCCCCCGTCGACCATCAGCAGGCTGCCGGTCGTAAAACTCGAGGCGTCGGAAGCAAGATAGAGCACCGAGCGTGCCACTTCCTCGGCGCGAACATGGCGCCGGAGCGGAATAACATCGTTGAAGAATTGAGTCGCGTCGCGGCCGAGTATGGCACTCAGGTTCTTTTCGACCTGCAGCTGGAATTCGTTCTCCACTGGACCGGGATGCAGCGTGTTGACGCGAATGTTGCGGCCGGCAAGCTCCTTTGCCAGCACGCGCATCAGCCCTACCTGGGCATGCTTAGCGGTGATGTAGCCATATACGCCGGGGTCCCCTTTGACCCCGACGATGCTCGATGTGATGATAATCGAGCCGCCGTCGTTCATATGCGGCACCGCGTGCTTGGCGCAAAGAAACGCGCCCTTGACGTGAACGGCGAGGACCGCGTCGAAAACGTCCTCCGGATAGTCGGCGATCAGCGCCACCGCGCCGAAATTGCCGGCATTGCTGAACAACACGTCGATCTTGCCGAACCGATTGACCGTGCTGGCAACGGCCGCCTTGACCTCGTCCGATTTGGTAACGTCGGCTGTGGCCCAGGCCACGTCACCGCCGCCGACAGACGCCGCCGCCTTCTTTAAGGCGGCGTCGTTCAAATCCACTAGCATCACTTTTGCGCCTTCCGCGTTGAGAAGCTTTCCAGACGCTATGCCGATGCTGCCGGCGCCGCCGGTGATGAGGCAAACCTTGCCTTGCATTTCTTTTGCCATGGAATGCTCCTGATGAGCGAAAGACACGTGGTTACACGATCAACAAATCCATAAACCGCTCATCCGACCCGAGGGTGGCCGACGGACCAGCGGCGACGACTTCGCCGCGCTGCATGACCATGACCTTGTCGCAGATGCGCATGGCGAGCTTCGGGTTCTGGTCGACCAGGATTAGAGCAAGCCTGCTCCGTTGCCTCACTTCGATCAGCGCCTGGGCGAGATCCTCGACGATCGACGGCTGCAGCCCCTGCGACAGTTCGTCGACGATGAGAAGCCGCGGCGAAGTGGCGAGAGCGCGCGCAATGGCGAGCTGTTGCTGCTGGCCACCCGATAGGGTACCGGCTGGCTGCAGCGCTGGGCGCTTGAGGTCGGGAAACAGCGCGTAAACGTCGAGCTCGCTCGGC
>DATHCD010000055.1:0-46353 GCA_035319735.1 Xanthobacteraceae bacterium
CCAGCACGAGGATGCCAACTATTACAGCATTGGCTGCAACGGTGTGGCTGGTCACGTCGCCAACCATCCACGAGGTCAGCACAATTAGAACGCCCAGGATCATGCTGACAAAATCTTCCCAGAGATAATGGACGTTGAAGACACGAATGCCGGTCATGATGACCTCCATCGAATGAGAATCCGATGGCATACGTCAGCGGCAAGGATGACGTACACATTCAGAATCTCGGTGCAAGCAATCGAGCCTCTGAACGTATACCTAATACTAAAGTATCATCCTTCTGCGGGTCTAAGTTGATCTACATCAATGCGCAGCTCTTGAAATCAAACGTTGTACCAAGCGTCGGAGACCCGATTACGTATCGGTGTCGGCCGACTGAAAAGCTTCGCAAGTGCATGATATTATGGGATTTCCACCTCGGCTGGCGTTGTTGACGCGCAACCGACGTCGGATTTGAAGTCAGGTTCCGCTAATGAGTAAAGAATACTGACCATTTGATTCATCTCAAATTGCCAGCAAGCTCGCCTGATACCTTCGCTCCTACAAAACTCAGAAATGGGGGGCTTTTCGAGCGTCCTTGTTCCGCTTTGAGAGCTGAGCGGAAAAAAAGGAGGAAGCCCATGTACATCGAGGAAACGCCGAGGCAGGCATGGCCCTTGCCTCCTGGTTGCCCAAACTGCTGTGAGATTATGAGTTTTAAGAGCAAGGAAGAACGAACGTTGCTGCGAGGAATCCAACTCAGCAACTACACGTTCGAATGCAACATCTGTGGTTATTCGAGCGCGCATATCGTTCAAGAAGAGTCATAGCGTTCCAAAGCCTCAAGAATCCCCGTGGCGTTCGTGTGTTTGGCGGCACGGGAGCTTCGTCGACTGCAGAGCTGAGGGATGGAACACGGCCGAGCCATCCCATGAGAAGAAATTGGCCTTCCGATGCGCCGGCAGAACGCACGAACCATTGATCCAAATCAAGACGTTCTGGTGGGGGTATGACCTTATTTTGCAGCTGTGCTTGCGTTCGGCCGAGAGTGCATGGATACTTCCGATTGGACGCCAAAGCTGCTCCGTTGTCCGAGTTGCGCGCAACTCATGCAGCTTGCGCGGATAACCCAAAGATTCGGCGACCTGCCCACACTGCATACTTTTGAATGCCGGTCCTGCGGCGTGGTTTTCACCCACGAAGCAGCACCGAACCATCCTGCACCGTCACGTCTGTGACTTGGGATATGCGCGTTCGGAAGTCGGCAGGTCTTTCGACAGTGCCGTTATGCCATTTCGTTCAACAAGGTCCTTTGGCCTCGTTCGAATTGCCATCACACAGCCTTCGCCTCGTGAAGCACGCCGATCTCACGCGCGGAAAAGCCGAATTCCCTGAGCACGGCATCGGTATGCTCGTTGGGTTCCGGCGCCGGCGCCGCAAGATGAGACGGTGTGCGCGACAGCGACATCGGCTGGCCGATGAGACGTAGGGTACCTTGGCCTTTCTTGCGGACATTCTGCGCGATGCCGAGATGCCGCACCTGCGGGTCGGCGAACACTTGATCGATGGAATAGATAGGCCCGCAGGGCACGCTCGCCTTGTTAAGGCGCGCGACCCACTCGGCGCTTGTGCCGCTCTTCAGGTAGGTTTCGATCTCGGTATTGAGCGCATCGCGATTTTTCGATCGCGCCGCGGTAGTCCGATAGTCCTCCTTCTGCAGGATTGCATCCGCTTTGATGGCCCGGCACAACCGTTCCCACATCTTGCCTCCAGTGGTGGCGATGTTGACGTAGCCGTCCCGCGTCTTAAACACGCCAGTCGGAATACTCGTCGGATGATTATTGCCGGCCTGTTGCGCCACCTCGCCCTGGACCAAATAGCGCGCGGCCTGAAAATCGAGCATGAAGATTTGCGCCTGCAAGGGCGAGGTCTCGACTCGCTGGCCCTTGCCCGACTTTTCCCGCTCCAAGAGGGCGACGAGGATGCCGAGCGCCGCGAACAGCCCAGCACTAAGGTCAGCGACAGGGATGCCGACGCGGAGCGCTCCATGTCCCGGCACGCCGTTGATCGACATCAACCCGCCCATGCCCTGCGCAATTTGATCAAAGCCCGGCCGATCGGCGTACGGCCCATCCTGGCCGAAGCCGGAAATGCTGGCATAGACCAGGCGCGGGTTGATCCGCGCGAGCGTCTTATAGTCGATGCCCAGTCGTTTCTTCACACCGGGGCGGAAATTCTCCACCACAACGTCAGCTTTCTTGACCATGCGCTTGAAGGCGGCGAGTCCTTCCGGCACCTTCAGATTAAGCGTCATGCCGCGCTTGCTCCGGTGCAGGTTTTGGAAATCGCCCGCCTCCCGCGGCCCGCCCATTGGCTCCTCCGGCCCGGGCGGCGCCTCGATCTTGACGACGTTCGCACCCCAGTCGGCAAGCTGGCGCACACAGGTCGGGCCCGCGCGCACGCGGGTGAGATCAAGAACGGTAAAACGTGCAAGTGCTTTCGAGGCGCGGGGGAAGGGCATGGCGGAACTCCGATGGCGCGGGAAGGACCGTACTGTTGGCAATCCGAGTAACTCTTGTCATCGGCTTGTGCGAGTGAGGATCTGCGCAGCAGGAGCGGACAGACAATAGGAGCGAGGCCGCCAACTAGACGCCCTAAATTCGCAAGGGATTGATATAGATCATTGACAATTCGAAGAGGTTCCCATGCGATAAGTCCCATGCGATAAATTTCATCAAAACTATAGTCAGATCGCGCATTCCGCGAAGGGAGGCGACGATGCTTCAAGCCTGCAATCCTCCAATGGACTGCGTTGGCTGTCTGTGGGCATCAGCCTTAGCGACGGAATTGACGGCCGATCAAGTCGAGATACTTTTCAACAGAGTGGAAGTGCGCGAGTTATCGAAGAACGAGATTCTAATTTCTGAAGGCGATCATGACGATCGTCTGTACGCCATCGCAAAGGGTGAATTGGGAATTTACCGAACAGGCCCGTGCGGCCAAGAAAGCCTAGCTCGGCTTGGAGCAGGGACCATCACCGGCGAGCTGACCTTTCTCGACGGTCTGAAACGCACCGCGACTGTCAAAGCGGAAAATGATAAATGTTGTGTCATTGGCTTATGCCGTAATCAGTTGGAATCTCTGCTCTCCGAGGACCCAATACTGGTCTACAAAGTGATGCGAACCGTCGTGCGTTCGGCGCATGAGACCGTGGATAAGTTCATCGGACCGGGGACTTTTCCGTGAACATCGGTACGCTGCTCTCCCGGCACGCGCGTTATCGTCCCGATCACGTCGCTGTCGTTTTCGAAGACGAGCGGCTTTCGTTTGCCCAGTTGAACCGTCGCGTCAACCGGCTCTCCAATGCCCTCCTCGCCGCGGGACTGGCGAAGGGCGACAAGATCGCTACGGTGCTGCCGAACTGTCTCGAACAGATCGACGTGTACTGGGCGGCGGCGAAGACTGGCCTTGTCGCGGTACCGATGAGCCCGCTGCTGCAGGAGTCCGGCCTCGCCTCGCTCCTCGACGATTCCAACGCGAAGCTGGTGATCGCCTCGGCGGCCTTTGCCGAGACCCTCGATCGCATTCGCAGCAGACTGCCGGCAATCCGTGCTGATCGCTTTGTGTTCACCGGCGACGTGGCAGCCGGCTTCCGAACCTACGCTTCTTTCGTGGTCGACGCCTCGGCGGAGGAGCCGCCCGACGTCGGACTGAGCGATGCCGATCCCTACAACATCATTTACTCGAGCGGCACTACGGGCGAGCCCAAAGGGATCATCCACACGCATTACGTCCGGGCCGGCTACTGCACGATGTTCGCTTCGGCATTTCGAATGACGCCGGAAAGTGTGTGTCTGCATGCGGGGTCCATTGTCTTCAACGGCGCGTTCCTCGACCTCATGCCGGCGATGTATCTGGGATGCACCTACATCCTCCACGCCGCATTCGACCCTCAGCGAGCGATCGAGGAAATCGAGCGCTCGCGGGTCACGCACATCGTCATGGTTCCCTCGCAGATCGTCGCGCTGCTGAACAGTCCGGCGTTCTCTTCGAAGCGGCTCGAATCGCTCGAGATGATCCAATCGGTCGGTGCGCCGCTCCACCTCGAATACAAGACCAAGCTGAACGAGGCGCTCCCCGGACGCTTCTATGAGCTCTACGGCTTGACCGAAGGATTCATGACGGTGCTCGATAAGTTCGATGCGGTTCGCAAGATGGGCTCGGTCGGGACGCCAATGGGATTCTACGAGATGCGCATTATCGGCGAGGACGGCTGCGAGTTACCGGCCGGACAGATCGGCGAGATCTGCGGCCGCGGCCCGCTCATGATGGCCGGATACCACAACCGTCCCGATCTCACTGCCAAGGCGATCGTCGACGGTTGGCTGCATTCCGGCGATCTCGGATACGTCGACGAGGACGGGTACCTGTTCCTAGTCGACCGTAAGAAGGACATGATCATCTCGGGCGGCGTGAATATCTATCCGCGCGACATAGAGGAGATCGCTGTCCGACATCCGGCGGTGGTGGAGGTTGCCGTGTTCGGTGCCTCGGACCCGCGATGGGGGGAGACGCCGGTCGCAGCGGTCGTTCTGCGCGATCGCGAAGCCGGCGCTCGGGAACTCGTGGAATGGATTAACAGTCGCGTCGCCGCCAAATTTCAGCGGGTAAGCGACGTCATGGTGGTCGAGACGTTTCCACGCAACGTCGCAGGCAAGACCATGAAGCGCGTTCTGCAGGAGCTGTACCGGAACCAGTGACATCGAATGGTGTCGCTAGGCGCGCCAGACGACGTCCTCGGCGCTGATATCGGCAAAAAAAATCAAGGTAAAAGATCACTTTGCCGTGCTCGGCCGGTCGCAAGGTAACAACATGATCGTTCTGTTCACCGATTTTGGCTTGCAGGGCCCGTATACGGGTCAGATGAAGGCGGTGCTGCAGCAAATGGCGCCGGGCACGCCGGCAATTGATCTCTTTGCTGATGCGCCGGTCGGCAATCCCAAGGCATCGGCCTACCTCCTGGCGGCCTATGCGGACTGGTTCACCGCGGGAACCGTCTTTCTCTGCGTCGTCGATCCGGGCGTCGGCGGCAAGCGCCCGCCCATTATTCTCCAGGCCGACGGCCGTTGGTATGTCGGCCCCGGCAACGGCTTGTTCGAGTTGGTTGAGCGCCGTTCCGCAAGCGCGCGCAGCTGGGACATCGACTGGAAGCCGGAGCGCCTCTCGGCCAGCTTTCATGGGCGCGATCTCTTCGCGCCGGTTGCCGCCATGCTGGCGCGCGGCGAGCTTCCGCTGGGCCGGCCGCACAAAGATGGCGTGCATCGCCGGACGGACTGGCCGGACGATCTCCGCGAGATCGTTTACGTCGATCATTTCGGCAATGCCATGACCGGCCTCAGGGCGGCGATGCTGCCGCGCAATGCCAGGCTTGTCGCAGCGGGTCGTAAGCTGCAGCGCGCGGTGACCTTCAGCGACCGGCCGCCGGGCACCGCCTTCTGGTACGAGAATTCCAACGGGCTTGCAGAAATTGCCGTCAATCAAGGGCGCGCCGACCGCGAGCTCGGTCTCACGATTGGTATTTCGGTCGAGATCGTCCCTTGAATGGGCCAGGGTCCGTCTGGGAGGTGCAGTTCTTTCCAGATGCTCAGCGAGCCTTGGAGGCACGTCACGCCGCAACTGCCAGATTGGATCCGACCAGCGTTTCGCAGGGTCTTGCTGGTTGTGAATGGGCCAAGTCCTTCACGACGCGGACCTGTCTGGCATCGCGAGGCACGCCGGCCATGAGGAAGCCAGTCTTGCGCGCCAGCGCCTTCATCGGCTCGTTGAAACGCAACACGTCGCCGCCGAGTCGGCGCGCGCCGTCGCTCCTCGCGCGGCACTCGACAGCGGCAATGAGCAACGCACCTAATCCCCTGCGGCGCCAGTCATCGGCGACCGAGAGCGCGAATTCCGCTTCCAGCCCATCTGGCGCCAGCGCATAGCGCGCTTCACCGATCAGGATCGGCGTGCCGTCGACGCAAGTCTCCGCGAGCAGCGCGAGCTGGCGCATCCGGTCGAGGTGGATGACGCGGTCGAGCTCCGTTGAGGGCAGTTCGTGCAGCGCACCGAAAAATCGGTTGTAGCGAGACTCGGGCGAGAGCCCGCGGACATAGGCCTGCAGAACGTCGGCGTCCCGCGGGCCGATCGGCCGCAGCGTCACGCCTTCGCCGGCTGACAAACTAAGCACGCGAAGGGCGAGCGGTCGCGCTCGCGCCATGGCGCTCACGCGGCGAGCCGGAGCGGCGATTGCGCCTCGACCCTTCCCGGCTGCACGATGAGCAGGGCGGGCTCGAGCAGGGCGGTGACCACCGACAGCCCGGGTCGATCGAGCACGAACGATTCGCCGCTGCTGACGATTCTGTCCTGCTGATCCCCCTCCTGGGTGACCCAGAGATTGCCCTGAAGGCATTTTATTTCCAGGCCGGCGCCATCCTCGATGAGGAGCAAGTGGCCCGCCCTGAGGTAGACCGGCATGTCGAGCGGGGCTGGCATGGCGTACCTCCTGGTACATGAGATCGATGCATGGTATGCTGTGGACATGCGCTGCATCGCTATCTCAAACCGCACATTGCCTGGGAGTTCACCGCGCTGCAAACGATCTTTCCTCAGCCAATGAATGAGAATTAGGAATGCATAATAAACGCTACAATTTACCTCATTTGTCCTTCTTCCAGGGCTTCGAGGCCGCGGCGCGCACATTGAGTTTCACCAAGGCTGCCGCGGAGCTATTCATCACCCAGTCCGCCGTGAGCCGTCAGATCAAAGCGCTCGAGGATAATCTTGGCTTGAAGCTGTTCGAGCGGCGGCCGCGCTCGCTCACACTTACCGAGAACGGGCAGGCGCTTTATCGGATTGCGATCGATGTGCTCGATCGGTTGCAGGCCGCGACCGATCGGCTCCGCGCCGAGACCCGCACACGCCAGCTCTCGCTCACCACCACGACGGGCTTTGCGTCGCTCTGGCTCATTCCGCGGCTGCGACGCTTCACCGCGCTTCATCCCGATATCGACGTGCGCATCTCGGCGACGACCGACACGCTCAATCTGGAGCGCAACCTGATTGATGTCGCCATCCGCTACTGCAGGCCTGAGACCGTGCCGGAGGGCGCGGTCCGGCTGTTTGGCGAGGAAATGATCCCGGTGTGCAGCCACGCGCTCCTGCGCGACAAAACGCGGCCGCTGAAACGGCCGCAAGATCTCGCGCACCACACTCTGCTGCATTTCGATTATGTCGGCATGGAAGCAATGTACATGGATTGGGGCACCTGGCTCACCGCCCTCGGCATCAGCGAGCTCAAATTCGCCGGCGCACTGCACTTCAGCCAGTACGAGCAGATGATCCAGGCGGCAATCAGCGGCCAGGGCGTGGCGCTCGGTCGTCAACCCCTGGTCAACGAACTGATCAAATCGGGTGCGCTCGTTGCGCCGTTCAAACAAACGCTAGTCGGATCGCGCGCGTATTTCATAATCGAATCGCAGTTGTCCGCCGGCAAGCCGCATGTGCGTGAGTTCGCGCAATGGCTATTGGCCGAGGCCGGCTACGGCGGAGACAGGCCGGCGACTGAAGGCGAGTGATGAGCTGAGCACTATCGCTTCAGGTTGATCGATCACGCACAAGGTTCCCTGACGGAGCATGATCTTTCGTAAAAACCGGCTTTCCACATTTCCAGATCATGCACTAGAATTGCTCAGGTTACTATCGACGCGACAAATGAGCTCTCCAGTCTCCCGCATTGCCACTCGTGTGGCTTATGGCGTCAGCCAGCTTCCGCGCGTGGCTTGGTATGTTGGCCACAGTCTCGCCCTGCGGCGACTCTCGGAAGCCGCGCGGGAACGAGCAGGCGCGAAAGCGCGGCCCCGCGCCCATACCAATGCGCCGGTGCCGGACCGCAGGCGCGTCTACGCGGACATGGCTGCACTTTTTCTCAAGGACCTCGCCAACATCGAGTCCGGCATCTATCCGCTTCCCGCCGACCACGATGGCTCTCCGTTAACGTCCATCTATCGCTCTCGGCTTTTTTTCGAGGATCTTCCCAACGTGCACCGGCGCCGCGAGCGCCGCGCGCATCGCGAAATCCTCAACGAGGAAACGCGCGGCAAGCGGCCCCGCTACTATCTGCAGAATTTCCATTTTCAGTCGGGCGGCTGGATGACCGACGATTCCGCCGAGAGATATGACACGCAGGTCGAGGTTCTCTTCAACGGAACAGCCAATGCCATACGACGGCAGGCGTTGCCGGCGCTCCATGAGGTGTTCGCCGGACGCGATCAGCGCGAACTGAGAGCTCTCGATATCGGCTGCGGCACCGGGCGATTTCTCGATTTCCTCAAGCAGGCGTGGCCGCGGCTTCCGGCGCTCGGTTTGGATATGTCCGAGGCTTATATCAAGCACGCCAAGCGGCATTTGCTGCGCTGGTCGCGCATCGGCCTTCTGGTCGGCAAGGCTGAAGCGCTTCCCGTACCGGACGCGAGCCAGGATGCCGTGACCGGCATCTTCCTGTTTCACGAGCTGCCGCCAAAGGTGCGGCGCGCCGCCTTCGGCGAATGCGCCCGGGTGCTCAAGCCCGGCGGCCGCCTGGTGCTCGTGGATTCATTCCAGCGTGGTGATCAGCCGGATTATGAAGGACTCTTGGAACTGTTTCCGCAGAACTATCACGAGCCGTATTATCTAAGTTACACCGATGAAGACTTTTGCGCGCTGGCGGCCGATCACGGCTTGACGCATGTCCGCGACGTCAAAGCCTTTATTTCCAAGGTGATGGTGTTCGACAAGCCGTCCGGAAAGCGCAAGCACTGACATCAGGGTGAAATGGCATCCGTGGCAACCGCAATCAGCGCGCGGCTCCCGGCGGCCGCTGTTTAGGCTGATTGGTGGTCCGCAGGACATCAAAGGTTACCAGGGACAACGAAACAATTGTCTCCTGTAAAGCCCGTCGCCGTATTTAGGCATTTGCCTTGGCCCTATTCCTTCGGGGCGACATGGAACTCCGGCATGTAGCGGGCAACGACAGAACGATTCGCGGCCCAGGCGTAACAATTATCCAAAAAGGACGGCCGTTGTCGATGCTGATTCGGCTGTTTGCCGCTGCGCAAGTCCCTCTCGCGAAAATGCGCCCACAGCGTCTGCAGGGCCACGGTGGCGACGCCGAAAAGAAGTTCGCGCACATGCACGCAACCCTTCGAGCCGCCGAGGTGCTCGCTCAGGGTTTGCCGCCATTTGTCGCCGAGTTTGGCGCCCACGAGGAACCGGCATCCGCTTGAGCTTTCGTTGCACAGCGAGAACGGCACGTCCCTCATGTCGATTTCCACCACCCGAATGACCATCTCATCATCAAAGGTCACCCGTGCCGCCATATCGTGAACCGGGGCTCCCGGTTCGCGCAGTCCGCGCTCCATGTCGTGGTAGGGGACCGCCTTTTCATCGCGCAGCTCCGCCTCGATGTCCCAAAGTCCGTCATCGCGCTGATAGCTTTGATAAGTGACCATTCGCCTGTGATTGGGTCGGCGGGAGGCGGGAGAAGACAACGGCATCGGCTGGCATCCTCACGTTGCGATTGGACGGTGGTCGTAAACCAAACCGCCGCGGTGCACCAGCCGCAAAGGCGGTCGTCAATGCCGGCGACGTGCGTAAAGCCCTCACGGAAGCGAAGTCGCAGGGTAAGCGCGACGTTCTCATGAAGGCGAAGACCGGTGATGCCAATCGATTCGTGGCGATGCCGCTTGGCCAAGGCTGACAATCCGGTCGGTAGTGCTGCAGCCTCGGCGCCTCGCTTGCGTCGATTTCGGCACGAACGCTATGCCATTCCCGTCCTCAATGCTATGATGATCGTTGTAGACACGCGACGGCGCCAATGAGCGAATGGACCCGTGACATGGACAACACCAGGCATCTCGTGGAGATGCGGCGAAGACGTTCTCACCTTCTCTGTTTCTGACGAGGAGCTCGAAGTCGCGGCGGGCACGACAACACACGCAGCCATCACATTTCCTGCGGCTCCCACCGTCAGTGTCCTGGTAGCGTGTTGCGGCAATGACGCGCCGCAATAGGCCGAGGAGTTTGCGCCGCGTCCAGCGCCGGCGATCCGGATGCAGCAAACCGGATAAGAATCTTAACTGAAAATAGTGGATTGACGAGCGGTTCGTTCGCCGGCACTGCCGGCGACGGAGTGAAGAAATCCTGCCGGCGAGAAGACGAGCGGGGCCGGGGCCGCGCGCAGCGCCGAAATCAAAAGAGTCCCGGGGAGCACATTTGAATCAATTATTTGTTTTGATCGCGCGGCGCCGCTAGGATCGGGCACTCAGCCGGTCACTGCGGCGCGATGGGACTCTATCGTTGGGCGAAAGCGATGATTTGCGCCGCCGCGCGACCGGAGGCATAGAGGCGGTTTGAATCGCAGCCGCGACGCAAACGACAACAGATGCTCGATCTCGGGACCAGCTTCCTCGCCAGCGTTGCGCGCGATCCGGATGCGCTGGCGATCGTCGACGGCAGCCTTCGGCTGAGCTACGCGCAATGGTATGGCAGGATTTCGGCGCTGGTGTCGTCGCTCGAGCGGTTGGGACTGAGGCCGGGCGATCACATCGTAACGGCTTTGCAAAACCGCTGGGAGGCGGCCACGCTGCATTGGGCCTGTCAGCTCGCCGGCCTCATCGTCACGCCCTTCAACTGGCGCGCCAAAACCGACGAATTGGACTTCTGCATCGAGAATTCGGAGGCCCGCGCTGTCGTTTATCAGGATGTCTCGGCGGAGGCCGCAGCCGCCTCTGCGCGCGCGAGATCGCTGCCCCGCGTCCGCGTTGGCGCTGACGTCATCGGAGACGGCAGCGCCCACTCCTTCGACGATTTCGCCGCCACGCGCGCCGCCGAGGCACGGCCCAAGGTCGACGCCGAGGCATGGTCGGTCATGCTCTACACGTCGGGAACGACGTCCAAGCCGAAGGGTGTGCCCCGTCGCCATCGCGCCGAAAGAGCAGCCGGCGTCGCGCATGTCGCGCAGAACCTCTATCGAAGAGGCGAGCGTACGCTGGGCGTGATGCCGCTCTATCATACCATGGGCGTTCGTTCTCTCATCGCCATGTCGCTGGTGGGCGGAACGTTCGTCTGTCTCCCAAGATATGATGCGCGCCGGGCGCTGAAGCTCATCGAGTCAGAAAGAATCACCAATCTTTATCTTGTGCCGACCCTGTTTCATGATCTGGTTCATGCCGACGAGTTCGCTGCAGCCGACGTCTCCAGCGTGCGCAGGATCGGATTCGCCGGCGCCGCCATGACCGACGGGCTCCTGAACAAGCTGAATGCCGCCTTCAAGCCGGAGCTGTTCGTCAATCACTATGGCAGCTCCGAAGTCTACACGCTCACGATCGATCAGAACGCTGCAGCCAAGCCGGGCTCGGCGGGCAAGGCCGGCATCAATCAGCATGTGAAAGTCGTGAGGCTCGGTTCGAAAACGGCGAACGAAGTCGCGGCTCCCGGCGAGGAAGGGGAGATCATCGCCCCGCTCGCCGGCGATGAAGCTTTCGAGGGTTACTGGCGTCGCCCCGATGCCGACGCCAGGGCGTTGCGCGACGGCTGGTATTTCACCGGCGACACCGGCTTTATCGATGGCGACGGCGACCTGTTCGTCACCGGGCGCGTCGATGACATGATCATCACCGGCGGCGAAAACGTCTCGCCGGTCGAAATCGAGAGCTGCATCTCCTTGCATCCGGCCGTGTCGGAGGTGGCCGTGGTCGGCCTGCCCGACGAGAAATGGGGAAGGATCGTGGCTGCTTTCATCAAGCGCAGCGCGCCGGTGACCGCGGAGGAAATCGACCAGTTTTGCCTGACCTCGGGGCTCGCCAACTTCAAACGACCGCGCCGCATCGTCTTCGTCGACAACATTCCGAAATCGCCCGTCGGCAAGCTGCTGCGGCGCTTGCTCGTTTCCGGGGACTACCAGACCGAAGTCACTCCGCCTGCCGCCTGAAGATCGGTCGAAGCAAGGAAACCGACATGCCATCACCTTATCAGTTCGAAGAACCGCGCCTGGCCAAGCTCGATGGCTTTCAGGTCGAGATCGACATCGCGAATGAGCGCGCCGACATCATTCTCGACCGCCCGCCCTTCAACGTCGTGTCGATGCCGCAGCGCGATCAGTTGCGGCTTGCCTTCGAGACGCTCGATGAGGATGCACGGGTCCGCGTCATCGTCGTTCGGGCGGCAGGCGAGCATTTTTCCAGCGGCGGCAATATCCGCGGCTTTCTAGAGGCCTCCCCCGAGCACGTGTCGAAGCTCGCCTGGAATATCGCCGCGCCGGCGCGCTGCGCCAAGCCGGTGATCGTCGCCAATCGCGGCTATTGTTTCGGTGTCGGGTTCGAGCTGTCGTTGGCCTGCGATTTCCGCCTCGCCTCAGAAACGACCCTCTATGCCCTGCCCGAGCAGAGGCTGGGACAGATCCCGGGCTCGGGCGGCTCCGCCCGTCTGCAGAAAATCGTCGGCATCACCCGCACCAAAGACATTGTCATGCGCTCGAAACGGATTACCGGAAAGCAGGCGCTGGATTGGGGAATTGCGACGGAATGCGTTGCGGACAAGGAACTCGAGGAGGCGACCGACAGGCTGGTGGCGGAGTTGCGCGCCTTCTCGCCGATCGCCCAGCGCACCGCGAAGAAGCTGCTCAACGACACGGAGGATGCGACGCTGACGATCGCCATCGAGCTGGAAGGGCATTGTTACAGCCGTCTGCGTCAGTCGGAGGATTTCAAGGAGGGAGTCGAGGCGTTCGACGCCAAGCGTCCGGCCAAATTTCTCGGGCGCTGAGCTGGAGGTAATCGCTATTCAGGCTGAATGATTGTGCTCCGGTTTTCCTTAGCGGAGCACGATCATTCGAGAAGACCGGCTCTCCACTTTTCCCGGATCACGCTCCAACCTGACCCAATCGGCAGGGCCGGCGCGTTCAAAACATCGCTTCGGCAAGAGGAAATTCGAGCATTGCTTCGCCGGTCGCCACCACTTCGTCGCGTTGATTGCGGACCTCGACGTCGATGACCACCCACCGGGACTTGTGCGTTTCAAGCTTCGATTTCAGAATTCCGCGCGGGCGGATCGTATCGCCCGGCTTGACCGGCTTCAGCCAGCGCGTCTCCAACCGGCGGTGCACGGCGCCGGCCGCATAGGCCCAGTCGGTCAGCATGCGGGTGATCAGCCCGAAATTGCTCATGCCATGCATGATGATGCCGCCGAAATTGGTCTTGCCGAAGCCGCCGGTCATGTAGTCGTCGTCGAGATGCAGCGGATTGAAGTCGAGCGAGGCCTCGCAGAAGGCGCGAATTGTTTCGCGCGACACCGCGAAGGCCGGACCGTCAATGCGATAGCCGGGCGCCAGATTGGCAAACGTCGCCGCCATCGGGAAGTCTCCTCAGACCGGCCGTATGGTCCAACCGCGGCCGCTGCAGATCACCGCGCCGCGCTGATTGAAGAAGACATTATCGTGAATGACGAACAGCCGCTCCTTCTTGATGAATTTGTCCAGCGCTCGCGCCTGCAAGGTGATCGTGTCGCCCGGGCGAGCCGGAATGTTGTAGCTCCACGACTGCCCGGCATTCACCGTGCCCGGAGTGCGCATCCAGTCGTCCGTCGGCGTGCAGGCAAACATCAGCAGGATATGAATCGACGGCGGTGCGATCAGCCCGCCATAGGGCGACTTGCCGGCGTAGTCCTCGTCGAAATAGAGCGGATGGTCCTCGCCGACCGATCGGCAATATTTCTGGATGGCCTCGACGGTCAAGGTGTAGGGAATCGTCTTGCGCGGCTCGCCGGGGACGATGTCGTCCCAGATCTTGCGGCTCGCCGCATCCTTCCAAAAATCGGTCTCGAACGCTTGTGCCAATGCCGGCAGTTCCGCAGTGTCCCGCGCCTGACGAACAAAATATTCGCTAGGCGAACCGTCTATATTGAGCCGCTCGCTTTCGCAAGCCAACGCGGAACGGCCCGAGTCTTAGGTCGCCCTTAGCGTGCGATTCTGTCCGGGATTTCGCCCATCGACGGCCGCGAGGTGAACGCCACAATGGCGGCGGCAATCAAGTTGGCGCAAATGCTCGCCCATATCGGCAGCGCGTAGCTGTGGCTGACGTCGAAGGCGTATCCAGTCGCGCTGGGGCCGATCAGAGTGCCGATTCCAGCACTGGTGTAGAGAATGCCGATGAGGCCGCTGACATTGCGGCCGCCGAAATAATCCATCACCACAGCCGGCAGCAGCGCGACCCAGCCGCCATAGCTTACGCCGAAGAGAAACGCAAAGGCGGCCAGCGGCCAGAAATTGGTCGAGCTGACCCAGATGGCGAGAGCCATTGCCATGCCAACAAACGTTGCCGCGAGCGCGAGCTGGCGCCCAAGCAAGTCCGCCGCACCGCCGAGAAAGAAGCGGCCGAGAGTGCTGCCGATACCGATCACGCTCACCAGCAGCACCGCCGAGGTAGGCGCGATGCCGCGATCGATTGCATAGGGCGCCAAGTGAACGAATGGGACGAAGGCGCCGAACGAGCAGGCCAGGCACGCAGCATAGAGACCGATGAACTGCCGCGACTTGACGGCATCCATTATTGAAGACCCGGAGGGCGCCGTGGCTTGAATGCCCGGCTGCGGAACCTCGCCGTCGGCGGCGAGCCCGCGATCCGTCGGGTCGTTCTCGATCAAAAGCGCCATGCCGGCGCCGACCGTCAGCGCAAAGGCGCCAAGAATGAGATAGGTTCCGCGCCATCCTAAAGTGGCGATGAGGAATGATGCGAGCGGCGGCACGACGAGCGTGCCGGCGCCTATGCCGCTGCTGGCAATGCCGGACGCCAAGCCCCGGCGTTTGACGAACCAGCGCTGCACGGCGCCCATGGCAGGGACATAGGAGCAGCCCACGCCGATACCGACGCCAAGTCCATAGGCGGCGTATACTTGCGTGAGGCTCGCGGCCATGCTGGCAAAACCGAGTCCCGCCGCAATCAGGATCATGCCGATCACCGCCAGCCGGCGCGACCCGAACCGATCGGCGAGGGGTCCGCTCACGCTGCCGACGGCGAAATAAAGAAATCCGGCCAGTGAGAAGACGAGCGAAACCGAGCCGCGCGCGGCGCCGAAATCACGCTGCAACGCGTCGACGAATGCGCTGAAAGAATAGACGCAGCCGAAGCCCACCAGCGTGATGGCAAAGCCGGCCGCGACCACGAACCAACCGTAAAATATGGGCGGGACCTTGCCGAATGCGGGTCTGCTGCTCACGATCGCCTCCTGCTCCGTAACATCGCTTCTCTCCCCGCCCTTCGCCACCCGATTTATTTCGGTCGCTGCCGAAGCATTGATTGTGGCAATGATGGTTTTCTGCGCTCATACTCCGGCCATGTCGAACGCGCCGCAAATCGCCGAGGTCGCCGCGCTGGTCGGAGATCCGGCGCGCGCCAACATCCTGTGCGCCTTGCTCGGCGGTCGCGCGCTCACCGCGACCGAGCTCGCCGTCGCCGCCGGCGTGTCGCCGCAGACGACGAGCGGTCATCTCGGCAAGCTGTTTGCCGCGCGGCTGGTCGTGCTCATGAAGCAGGGGCGTCATCGGTATTATCGCTTGGCGGGACCGCAGGTCGGGCAAATGCTCGAGAGCATCATGAATGTCGCTCTGGCCGGGCCGCCGCGGTTTCAGCCGAAATCGAGGCTCGACGATGAGCTGCGGCTCGCCCGCACCTGCTATGACCACATCGCCGGCATGCTCGGCGTGGGACTCGCCGAGCGCATGAGCGCGCGCAGCCTGGTCATCCTCGGCGAAGAAGCGGGTGAGGTGACGCAGGCCGGCATGGATTTCTTGTCGAAGCTCGGCGTCGATCTTTCGTTCATGCGCGCAAGGCGTCGGGTATTTTGCCGACCATGCCTGGATTGGACCGAACGCCGCCTGCACATCGGCGGCGCTGTTGGTGCGGCGCTGGCGCAGCGGTTCTTCGAGCTCGCCTGGATCGAGCGGGTGCGCGACAGTCGCGCGCTGACGGTCACGCCTGCCGGCCGTAGTGGACTGGCTGAATTCTTCGACCTCTCGATCTGAACAAACGGCTGCGGACCGCATATCCGGACCAAAGCCACAGTCGGCCGGCGCGCACGCTGCAGCGCAATTGCTTCATGTTGCATCGATTCGCTCGCGCTTTTCTGAGCGGAGCATGATCTTTCGCGAAACCACTTTCCGCTTTTCCGGGATCTCGATGTGCGGCGGCAATTAGTCGGGCAGGCCAGCTTTTCGGAGCCCTTCTCCGAGTCGCGCAGCATAAGCCACGAACAGCGGATTGTTTGAGGGCATCTGCTCCTTCCACTGGGCGACGGTCTTGGCTCTCGTTCCACCGAGCGACAAGTAACGCTTGAGCATGTCGCGGGCCTCGGCTTCATGCCCGGTCAGCGCAAGCGCTGCGGCGAGCAACGCCTGTGGGAGCGGCCATTGCGGAGCGCCCGCGACCGCTCGACGCAGCCAGTCGATAGCTTCTTCGTCCTGATGCAGGAGCGATAAGGCAAACCCCTTTTCCAGATAAAAGACATACAGTATCGGATCACGCGGGCTCAGCCGCATCGCTTTGTCAGCATACTCGACGGCTTTTTGCGGCTGGCCGAGAAAGCTGCTTGCAAGACCCAGGGCGCTGTACGCGTTGACGAAGCTCGGATTTAGGGCGAGGCTGCGTTCCGCCTCGACGATCGCCTCGTCGAAGTGCTCCTGGCCCAAAAGAATCTGGGCCTTAGCGAAGTGAACACCGTAGACATTTTGGTCAATCGCCAGCGCCCGCGACACCAGTTCGTCCGCGATGCGGATGTCGGCCTCGCGGTCCGTGCTCTGCAGCGTGAGCGCCCGATCGATGAACTTGAATGACAGATTGACGAGTGCCCTGACGTTGCGCTCGTCGCGCTGCAGAGCGCGTTCGCAAAGACTGTAACCCTGCTCTGCTTCGAGGCTGCCGGGTTGGGCGTTGACAAGAACCGCCTCGCAGCGCATGGCCAACTGGTCGGCATCCGGATCGCCGGGATGAGTTCGCGCAAGGTGAGCGGCGTCGACTTCGATCAGGCGTATCTGCAGGGCCCGTGAAAGCCGTATGACGATTTCATCCTGCATCTCGAAGAGATCGCTGCGGTCGGCATCGAACTGATCTGCCCACAAGTGCGCGCCGGTGTCGGCATCGATGAGCTGGGCATTCACCCGCACCCTGTTGCCGCTCTGCTCGTGGCTACCCTCCAGAATGTAATGCACGCCGAGGTCTTTGCCGATCTGCCTTACGTCCACGGCCTTGCCCTTGTAGGTGAAGGCCGTGCTGCGGGCGATGACAAAGCTATTAGGAATACGCGAGAGATTGGTGGTCAGCTCCTCGGTGATGACATCGCCGAGATAGTCCTGCGTCGCGTCCCCGGTGAGGTTCGAGAACGGAAGTACGGCGATCGAAAGGCGCGGCGCAATCGGGCCGGGGCTTGCGGGCGCGAATATTTCCTTCGTGACCGTGCGATAGGTCGTCCAATAGCCGGTCAACCCGGCGAGCACGGTGCCTACGGCGGCGACCCCGGCCAAAAGGCCGCCGATCTTCCTCCACTTCCACCGCCGAGCCTCCTGCTTCGGCTGTGGGGCGGCCGATTTCGGCGCTTCGCTCTCTGTCTTGGGGTCTTCCGTGGTCATGAGCCAATTCGCCGCCGTCGATCGCCGAAGGGCGCCGTCGCCCCGCGGCGCGTCGACCGTGCGGTCGGCTGGCCGGTCGCAAGCCGGGGCTGCTATTCTTAACGAGACGCCGTCACTTTAGCACGCCGCGTCCGCCCTAACGCTTCAGACTTCGGACATGAACCTAATATATCCGTGGCCATGAACCGGAGCTGCCTTGCACCGTACGAAGGAGGCGAAATTGAGCAGGCCGGCTCATGCCCGGGAAACCAGGGCGGAGACGCGGTCTTAGACTTCTTGGACGTCCGTCGGCGTTATGGTGGCGAGCGATTCTACACTGGGTATAGTAATAGAATTCCAGACTAGCCTGTTGTCAGCATTTGTTCGGA
Organism: Xanthobacteraceae bacterium; assembly: GCA_035319735.1. Taxonomy (GTDB): domain Bacteria; phylum Pseudomonadota; class Alphaproteobacteria; order Rhizobiales; family Xanthobacteraceae; genus BOG-931. The sequence continues at coordinate 18,038 of DATHCD010000055.1, forward strand.
TGCAGCGCAAGAGGATTTCAAGGACCGCCGCCAGGAAAATTAAATCAGGGCGGTATTGACCTGCGAGAGGTTATGTTGAATTTCAGCGACATTATTGACGGCCGTGGTGCCGAGGAGTTGCCTGAGGTCGATGGGGACGTCACTGAGGATGATGCCGCCTAGTTATCCATCATTCGTGACCCGTATCCGGCAAGGGGAAGGCAGATGAAGGAAGCAGACCTCGAATACGCCAATATGGTCAAGGCGATTAGGTCTTATATCGAAAAGGGCAGGCCAATTTCGATTGCGTTTCTAAACTGGTTTTTGGAGCACATTTATCGCCTGGATCAGGTATCGGCTGAAGATGCAATTTGCGATAAGAGCAATGATCGAGGCATTGATGGCATTTACGTTGACGAGAATCAGTTGGAGATCGATGTCCTTCAATCGAAGACAAAACAGAACGGAACTATAGGCGACAAGGATTTAAGAGAGCTTTCTGGTACCCTCAATCAGTTGCGCTCCGTAGATGCCCTGGACGCGTTTTTGGCCGGCAAGGTCGATCAGGAGATCAAAGATAAGATCGAAAAGCTAGGTTTGCGCGGCCTTCTTGAGAAAGGATTTGCAGTACGCGGAATTTTCGTGACGAACGTTCCCATTGACGCGAATGGGCTTGATGTGATCAAGGCGGACCCTTCAATCATCGCGTATGATCGCAGTAGAATTGTTCAAGATTACGTTGATTTGAACATCGAAGGAGGTATCAAACAAAAATATACATTTTCAATCGATGGGTCGCCTCTGCAGTTTCAGGCTGGCGCACTGGCCAAGGTGCTGGTGTTGTTCACAGATGGAAAGGAACTAGCAGCATTGCCCGGCATCGCCGACGGTTCGCTCTTTGAACTGAACGTCCGACTGCCCCTTGGGAGTACCAAAGTCAACAAAGCAATACGAGACTCCATTGAGCATCAGCAACAGCATGTAAAGTTCCCCCTCTTTCACAATGGAATTACCGTCCTCGCCGAGAAGGTTGAGGTCGGGAAGGGCGCCGTAACGATCGAAAATTTCGTTGTCGTGAATGGCGCGCAGAGCCTTAAGCAATTTCGTAGTGGTGAAAAAAGGATAACCAGTGATCTTGAGGTGTTGACACGAATTATTGAGATTGGCGGCAATACCGATCTTGCGCGTGAGATTTCGATAAACAGCAATAATCAAAATGGGATCAAGCCGCGTGATCTACGATCAAATGATGCAGTGCAGGTCCGCTTGCAAGCGGAATTTGAGAAACTCTCGTTTAAAGGCTATTCGTTCGATGTAAGGCGTGGAGAAGAGGGCACTGCAAACACAATTTCAAATGAATACGCCGGAAAATTGCTTTTAGCGTTTGATTTGAATGAGCCGTGGTCCTGTCACCAGACCTACAAGGTGTTTGACGAGAAATATGCTGACATTTTTGCGCGGCCCGAAGTCACTGCGCACCGAATTATATTCCTAGCTAAGATCATGAGTTTGGTTGAAGCTCATCTTGAGCGGATTGAAAATCCGTCTTCTGGGCACTACGGACTGACCAAATACACCATTCTGGCAACTATCAAAAAGCTTCTTAGCTCCGATCCGCTTGGAACGCGAGTATGTCAATCTCCAACGATATTGTTTAAAGATGAGCGGATGGATTGTGTATTGCAACTGATAGATGACCTATTGACTTCAATTATTATCGATCTCAATCATGAAATGAGGCAGGGGACGCTAAGCGACTACAAGTCTGACTTGAAGAGCAAAAATAGTGTCGAGAAGCTCATAAGTGAGCTGCTTCGGAGCTACGAAAAAGATAGGGCGCGCGGCAAGGCGGAAGCTATTGGAGATCGATTAAAGGCTTGTGGCATTGATCAGTCGGCCGCCGTACTAGCTTCAATTTTAACGAAAAAATAGCCCCACAGGTGTCTTTGTAATTTGGAAATAATCCGCAAGCCATCAGCCTTTCGTGTAGCTTCTCGTGAAGCTGCCGAGAAATGTGCCTACGAGCTCGGCGATTTTATTTGCTGCGCCGGGTGAGATTGTGTCTGCAGCAACCTGTATAAGTTCCATACCGATAGACTGCTTGAGGCCGGAAGGGACGGCATTCATTGCTGCTAATCCTTTTTCGGAAAGTGTGACCCGTTCTGCCGGATGAGCCCCTGTTGCACTGACGTAACCTTGATCGACCAGCCAAGATTGCGTGTAAGCCAGAACAGTCCCAAAGGTTTGGCCCGAGGGCAGAACGTGTTGTGCCCAATTCGTACCCGTCACACCCATTGTCTTATATTCGTATTCGGCGGCAATCCCATTGCGCGGCGCAAAAGTTATTCAATAAATTTCAAACATTTAACTGGTGGAGCCAGGGGGAGTCGAACCCCCGACCTCTTGAATGCCATTCAAGCGCTCTCCCAACTGAGCTATGGCCCCTCCACCGAACAGGGATCAGAAATCAGAAACGGCGTTTGAATCTGATTTGCCGACCACCGATTACCGATAACGCGATCAACCTTCTTCTTCGTTCTCGATGTCGCCGCCGATGATGTCGGTAACGTCGGCGTCCTCTTCCTCCTGCTCCTCGATGAAGGCGGCATCGTCGAGGCTCTCGTCCATCTCGACCTCTTCCTCAATCTCCGGCTCGGCGGTCTCGGCCGGCTTCTTCGCACCCTGCGCCTCGGCGTCGGCTTCTTCCAGCGAGACGAATTCAGCCTCCTGCGGCTCCGGCACCGCGACTTCCTCGGCCGGGGCAACGGTGCGCGCAACGGGAGCGGGCGCCGGCTCGGGCCGTGCGCGCGCCACCGGCGTTTCCACCGGCACGACCTTGCCGGTATAGGGCGAGATGACCGGATCCTTGTTCAGGTCATAAAACTTGCGCCCGGTGTCGGGGCAGACGCGCTTGGTGCCAAGTTCGGGTTTCGCCACGGTCGAAAATCCTTCGATTCGGGAGCTTCACTTGGCCAGTCACGCCACGCCTGTCAATAGCGGATTACCCGGCTGCCATGGTAGAGAACGTTCGTGTCCGAATTCGGGAGTTTACAGGGTTTGCGACCGATTCCCTTGCGAGTTTCGGGGTCAAGGGGACACCGACAACTCCATGATCTGGTGCGGTTTTTGAATTTGAAAATCCCATGCGCAATTGCCACTTGCCCGCACGAGCAGCAAATTCATGGCGCCGGCTGGACTCCTCCCGATGCACGCTGAACCCGCCCCACTGACCGCCCGCGGCCGCGGCCCTTTGCGGGGCCGCGTGCGCGTGCCCGGCGATAAATCGATCTCGCATCGGGCGCTGATTCTCGGCGCGCTGGCGGTCGGCGAGACCCGCATCAGCGGTTTGCTCGAGGGCGAGGACGTGCTCAATACCGCCAAGGCGGTGCGAGCGCTTGGCGCGCTCGTCGATCGCGTCGGCGCGGGTGAATGGCGTGTCCGCGGCGTCGGCGTCAGCGGCTTCGCCGCGCCCGAGCAAAAACTCGATTTCGGCAATTCGGGAACGGGGTGCCGCCTCATGCTGGGAGCGGTTGCCGGCTGCCCGATCGCCGCCATCTTCGACGGCGATGCCTCGCTGCGTCGGCGTCCGATGCGCCGCGTGCTCGATCCGCTGGAACAAATCGGCGCGCGCACGCTCGCTGCCACGAACGGCGGCTTGCCGCTTACCCTTGCCGGCGCGCGCGAACCCATTCCCGTCGTGTTCGAGCCGCCGGTCCCTTCGGCGCAGGTGAAGTCGGCCGTTCTCCTCGCCGGCCTCTCGGCTCCGGGCGAGACCGTCGTGATCGAGGCGGAGCCGACGCGCGATCACACCGAGAAGATGCTGAACCATTTCGGCGCCAACCTGCGGGTCGAGCGGCTGGAAAATGGCCGCAGCCGCATCACGCTCGTCGGGCAGCCGGAACTCACGCCGCGGCCGATCATGGTTCCGGCCGATCCGTCCTCAGCCGCGTTTCCGCTCGTCGCCGCTTTGATTAGGCCAGGCTCCGAGCTGATCCTCGAAGGCGTGATGATGAATCCGCTGCGCACCGGCTTGATCACGACCCTCGCCGAAATGGGCGGCTCGATCGAGCGGCTCAAAATGCGCAACCAGGGCGGCGAGGAGGTCGCCGATTTGCGCGTGCGGGCCGGCGCGCTGCGCGGCGTCGAGGTGCCGGCCTCCCGCGCGCCGGCCATGATCGACGAATATCCGGTGCTCGCGGTCGCCGCCGCCTTCGCCGAGGGGACGACGGTGATGCGGGGGCTCAAGGAACTGCGGGTGAAGGAATCGGACCGTCTCGCCGGCACCGCCGCTCTGCTGCGCGCAAACGGGGTTGCGGTCGACGTCGAAGGCGACGACCTGTTCGTGCACGGCCGAGGGCGGGCCTTAGGCGGCGGCCTGGTTACGACCCATATGGACCACCGCATCGCCATGGCGGCGCTGGTGATGGGGTTTGCGAGCGAACAGCCGGTGAAGATTGACGACGCGAGCTTCATCGCCACCAGCTTTCCCGCCTTCGTCGAATTGATGCGTGAAGTGGGGGCAGACCTTTCATGATCATCGCCATCGACGGACCGGCCGCTTCGGGCAAGGGCACCATCGCCAGGCAATTGGCGACGGTCTACGGTCTTCATCATCTCGACACCGGGCTCATCTATCGCGCCGTGGCCAAAGCCGTGCTCGACGCCGGGCATTCCCCCGACGACGTCGCGCAAGCGACCGCGGCTGCGATCGCGCTTGATCCGATGCAATTCGATGAGAATGCGCTGAAGGCGCAGGCGATCACCGAGGCCGCCTCGGTGGTCGCAGCGATCCCGGAAGTGCGTCAGGCCTTGATGAACTATCAGCGCGAATTCGCGACGCGCCCGCCGGGCGCCGTGCTCGACGGCCGCGACATCGGCACCGTGATCGCCCCCGGCGCCGATGTGAAGCTGTTCGTCGTCGCGACACCGGAGGTGCGCGCCAAGCGCCGGGTGCTCGAGCTGAGGAAACGGGGCGTGGATGCGGACGAGGGCGAGGTCCTGGCGGAATTGTTACGGCGCGACGAGCGCGATTCGAGGCGTGCCGCCGCGCCCTTAAAGCCCGCGCCCGACGCGCACTTGCTCGATACCACGCATTTGGGTATAGACGCCGCGTTCCGGGCCGCAGTCGAGATCATCGAGGCCGTCCGAACGGGCCGAAGGCGCCGCTGACCGCGCTTTCGTCATTGGAGGTTGCGCCCGTTCACGCGCTTCGCATGCGAGGCTCGGAGTTTAGCTTCGTCCCGATTATCTGGCCTTGGCCCCAACCGCCGGCAGCGCCGGCGGCTGCCGCATATTCGGGATCGTTTCATCTCGTGGGGCTCGGAGTGTTCATGGCTCAAGTCGCTACCGCCGCGCCGTCGCGCGAGGACTTCGCCCGGCTGATCGATGAATCGTTCGGTCACGGCAATCTGCAGGAGGGATCCGTTGTCAAGGGGACGGTCGTCGGCATCGAAAAGGATGTCGCCGTCATCGATGTCGGATTGAAGACCGAGGGCCGCGTGGCGTTGCGCGAATTCGCCGGACCGGGGCGCGCCGCCGATATCAAGGTCGGCGATGTGGTCGAGGTCTATCTCGAACGGATGGAGAATGCGCTCGGCGAAGCCGTGCTCTCGCGCGACAAGGCGCGCCGCGAGGAGAGCTGGGGCAAGCTCGAAAAGGCGTTCCAGAACAACGAGAAGGTCCAGGGCGTCATCTTCAACCAGGTCAAGGGCGGATTTACCGTCGACCTCGACGGCGCCGTGGCCTTCCTGCCGCGCTCGCAGGTCGACATCCGGCCGATCCGCGACGTCTCGCCGTTGATGAACCAGCCGCAGCCGTTCCAGATCCTCAAGATGGATCGCCGGCGCGGCAATATCGTGGTCTCGCGCCGCACTGTGCTGGAAGAGACGCGGGCCGAGCAGCGTCAGGAGCTGGTGCAGAACCTCGAGGAAGGCCAGGTCATCGACGGCGTGGTCAAGAACATCACCGATTACGGCGCGTTCGTCGATCTCGGCGGCATTGACGGCCTCCTGCATGTCACCGACATCGCTTGGCGGCGCGTCAATCATCCCTCCGAGGTGCTCAATATCGGCCAGCAGGTGAAGGTGAAGATCATCAAGATCAACCACGAGACCCACCGCATCTCGCTTGGCATGAAGCAACTGCTCGACGATCCGTGGCAGGGCATCGAAGCCAAATACCCGGTCGGCGCCCGCTTCAAGGGCCGCGTCACCAACATCACCGATTACGGTGCTTTCGTCGAACTGGAGGCCGGCATCGAAGGGTTGATCCACGTCTCGGAGATGTCGTGGACCAAGAAAAACGTCCATCCGGGGAAGATCGTCTCGACCTCCCAGGAGGTCGAGGTGCAGGTGCTCGAGGTCGACCCGGTCAAGCGCCGCATCTCGCTCGGTCTCAAGCAGACCATGCGCAATCCGTGGGAGGTGTTTGTCGAAAAATATCCGCCCGGCTCGGTGGTCGAAGGCGAGGTCAAGAACAAGACCGAATTCGGTCTGTTCCTCGGCCTCGACGGCGACGTCGACGGCATGGTGCACTTGTCCGATCTCGACTGGAAGCGGCCCGGCGAGCAGGTGATCGAGGAATACAAGAAGGGCGACAAGGTCAAAGCGCAAGTGCTTGACGTCGATGTGGACAAGGAACGCATCTCGCTCGGCATCAAGCAGCTGGCGGAGGGTGGCGCCGCCGCCGCGGAGACGACCGGCGATCTCAAGAAGGGCGCCGTCGTCACCTGCGAGGTGGTCGAGGTGAAGGAGGGTGGCATCGACGTGCGGATCGCCGGCACCGATTTGACCACCTTCATCAAGCGTTCGGAGCTGGCGCGCGACCGCTCCGAGCAGCGCCCCGACCGCTTTGCCGTCGGGCAGAAGGTCGATGCCCGCGTCATCCAGGTGGATCGCCGCACCCATAAGATTACCGTGTCGATCAAGGCGCTGGAAGTCGCCGAGGAGAAGGAAGCGATCGCGCAATACGGCTCCTCCGATTCCGGGGCGACGCTGGGCGACATTTTGGGCACCGCGCTCAAGCGCAAGGGCGAGGAGGGTGAAAAGGGCGAGGCAAAGGAATGAGGAATTCCTTCCGCCGTTCCGCGACAGCTTGGATCCGGTTTTGCTCTCGTGCCGCGCTCAATTCCGCTTTCACTGGAATGAACGGCGCGTGAACGGCAACGGGGGATGAAGAAAAGGAACTGAGCCATGTCGCTCGATGCCGACCTGATCGTCGACCGCCGCCGCATGCGGCGCCAGCTCGCCTTCTGGCGCGTCACCGCCATCGTGGTGATCGTTCTCGCCCTGGCCGGGGCGGCGGAGCTGGTGAGCCGTCGCGCCGGCCTTGCCGGCGCCGGCGCCTATATCGCGCGGGTGACGATTCAGGGGCTGATCCGCGACGATCAGGAGCGGGTGCAGCAACTCGAGCGCCTCGCCCAATCGTCGACCGCGCGCGCCGTGATCGTGCATGTCGACAGCCCCGGCGGCACCACCGCCGGCTCCGAGCAGCTCTACGATGCGCTGCTGCGTCTCCAGGAAAAGAAGCCGCTCGTCATCGTGGTCGACAGCCTGGCCGCCTCGGGCGGCTACATTACGGCTCTCGCCGGCGAGCACATCGTGGCCAAGCAGACTTCGCTCGTTGGTTCGATCGGCGTCCTGTTCCAATATCCGAACGTCGCCGATCTTCTCGACAGGATCGGCGTCAAAGTCGAGACGATCAAATCGTCGCCGCTTAAGGCGGCACCGAACGGCTTCGAACCGACGTCGCCGGAGGCGCGCGCGGCGATCGAATCGATCATCAAGGATTCCTACGGCTGGTTCCGCGGCATCGTCCGGGACCGTCGCCACCTCGACGACGAGGCGCTCGGCCGCGTCGCCGACGGCCGCGTGTTTACCGGACATCAGGGGATCGAGCTTAAGCTCGTCGACGAGATCGGCGACGAGACCACGGGCATCGCTTGGCTCGCTAAGGAGAAGAATGTCGATGCCAAGCTGCCGGTGCGCGACTATCAGCTGCACAGCCGCTTCGCCGACCTGCCGTTCCTGCACGCGGCGGCCGCGGCGGCGTTGGAAGCGGCGGGGCTGACCACGTTCGCGCGGGCCATCGACGAATGGGGCGCCCTGCAGGCGGTCGAGCGGCTTAATCTTGACGGTCTGTTGGCCCTTTGGCACCCTGCCAACGCCAACTGAGCGGCGGCGCGCCTATTTGGCTTCGGCTTTCCGCTGCGATCGGGTGGCGACAACCGCAGCCGCGTGTGCGGGCGACTCAAGGCGACCCATGATCAAGTCCGAACTCGTGCAACGTATTTCCGAGCAGAACCCGCACCTTTATCAGCGCGACGTCGAAAACATCGTCAACGCCATTCTCGGCGAGATCATCGCCGCGATGGCGCGCAGCGACCGCGTGGAGCTGCGCGGCTTTGGCGCATTTTCCGTCAAGCAGCGCCCGGCGCGCACCGGACGCAATCCGCGCACCGGCGCCCATGTCGCCGTCGATCAAAAGCGGGTGCCATTCTTCAAGACCGGCAAGGAAATGCGGGAGCGGCTTAATCGCGTCGGCGCGGCCTGACCCTGGCGTCGCCGGCGCGCGAAGGCTCGGACCCCGCTCGCCCCGCGCAAGCGGGACCAAGAACATCCTGCCGCGATCCGGCGCCTTGCGTCTTGATTCCGCCTGCGCGCGTAAATGAGGTAGAACAAGCCGGCAAAGGAGGTCAAAAATTGCTGCGGAAAATCGTTACCGCGCTCATTCTCATTCCGCTCGCTGTCATCATTATTGCGTTTGCGGTGGCGAATCGGCAGATCGTCACGGTGTCGTTTGATCCGTTCAGTTCGAGCGAGCCCGCCGCGGCGCTGACTCTGCCGCTGTTTGCGCTGATCATCCTTTTGCTCATTTTCGGCGTGCTGGTCGGCGGCGTGGCGGCATGGCTGCGGCAGAGCAAGTGGCGCTCGACCGCGCGCCGCCTGGAACGCCAGGTGCAGGCGTTGCGCAAGAAAGTCGATGCGCTCGAGGGCCCGGCAAGCGGGCCCGCAGTCGTCCCGGGCGGGGGCGATGCTGCGCCGCGCCTTCAACTGCGGCCGCCGCTGCCGTGAAGGCCGGCGCTCGCCCCGGCAGGACAGCGCCTGTGAGGCGATGTAGAACGGTGCCGGTTAATCACGGGCGGTGGCGGATACGGGCAGTTTCATGTCGCTGATCGTCAAAATCTGCGGTCTTTCCACGCCGGAAGCGCTTGAGGTCGCACTCGAAGCGGGTGCCGACATGGTGGGCTTCGTGTTCTTCGCGCCGTCGCCGCGCAACGTATCATTTGATGCGGCCCGCGGCTTGGGGGAGCGTGTGCAGCGAAGGGCGAAGAAGGTCGCCCTATCCGTTGATGCCGACGACGCAACGTTGCGCCGCCTCGTCGATGCGCTTTGCCCCGATTTTCTCCAGCTTCACGGCAAGGAGTCGCCCGAGCGAGTGGCCGGCATCAAAGCACGTTTCAGATTGCCCGTCATAAAGGCGCTCGCTATTGAAGCGAAAAACGATATCGCGCGGGCGAAGGACTATGCTTCAGTGAGTGATTGGCTGTTGTTCGACGCCAAAGCGCCCGCCGATGCGACGCGGCCGGGAGGCTTGGGAAGGCCTTTCAACTGGACCCTGATAAGAGGTGCCGTCCCCGGCGTTCCGATCATGCTGTCAGGGGGCCTCGACGCGAGAAATGTCGAAGAAGCATTGAGCATCACCGGCGTTCCGGCGGTCGACGTATCATCGGGGGTCGAGAGTTCTCCCGGACGAAAGGATATCAAAAAAATTCGCGACTTCATTCGGGCGGCTCGTGATGCTTATCACCGGGTCAATTCGCGCCCCGTGGCGAGCAATTCATGACCGTGCAGCGGCCCAATTCGTTCCGCACCGGGCCTGACGAGCACGGGCACTTCGGCATCTATGGCGGCCGCTTCGTCGCCGAGACATTGATGCCGCTGATCCTGGAATTGGAGAAGGCTTACGCACAAGCGAAGGCCGATGCGGATTTCCAGAAAGAAATGAACGGCTATCTGGCGCATTATGTCGGCCGCCCGTCGCCGCTCTACTTCGCCGAGCGCCTCTCGGCGTATTGCGGCGGCGCCAAAATCTATCTCAAGCGCGAAGAGCTCAACCACACCGGCGCGCACAAGGTCAACAACGTGCTCGGCCAGATTTTGCTGGCGCGGCGGATGGGCAAGAAACGCGTGATCGCCGAAACCGGCGCCGGCATGCACGGGGTGGCGACCGCCACGCTGTGCGCGCGCTTCGGCCTCGAATGCATCGTCTATATGGGCTCGGTCGATGTCGAGCGGCAGGAGCAGAACGTCTTTCGCATGCACATGCTCGGCGCCAAGGTCGTGCCGGTCGAATCCGGTTCGAAGACGCTGAAGGATGCGATGAACGAGGCGTTGCGCGATTGGGTGACCAACGTCGAGTCGACTTTCTACTGCATCGGCACCGTCGCCGGGCCGCACCCTTATCCGATGATGGTGCGCGATTTCCAGTCGATCATCGGCCGCGAGACGCGCGCGCAGATGCGCGAAGCCGAGGGGCGCCTGCCGGACTCGCTCATCGCCTGCATCGGCGGCGGCTCGAATGCGATGGGGCTGTTCCATCCGTTCCTCGACGAGCCGCAGATCGAGATTTATGGCGTCGAGGCCGCCGGACACGGCCTCGACAGCGGCCGGCACGCCGCTTCGATCGCCGGCGGCCGCCCTGGCGTGCTGCACGGCAATCGCACCTATCTCCTCATGAACGAGGATGGGCAGATCGACGAGGCGCACTCGATCTCTGCTGGCCTCGACTATCCCGGCGTCGGTCCTGAGCACGCCTGGCTCAACGATGTCGGCCGGGTGATCTTCCTGTCGGCGACCGACGAGGAAGCGCTCGATGCATTTCGGCTGCTCTCCAAGCTCGAGGGCATCATCCCGGCGCTCGAACCGGCGCACGCCATCGCCAAGGTGCTGGAGTTGGCGCCGCAAAAGCCCAAGGATCATTTGATGGTGGTCAATCTCTCCGGCCGCGGCGACAAGGACCTGGCGACCGTCGCCGCGCACCTCGGAAACAAGGTCTGATGACGGCGTCATGCGAACCATGAGCGCGACCCGCATCGACCGCCGCTTCGCCGCGCTCAAAGAAGAAGGCCGCGCGGCGCTCGTCACCTTCACCATGGCGGGCGATCCCGACTACGGCTCTTCGCTTGCGATCCTCAAGGCGCTGCCGCGTGCCGGCGCCGACGTCATCGAACTCGGCATGCCGTTCACCGATCCAATGGCCGACGGGCCAGCGATCCAGGCGGCCGGGCTGCGCGCGCTTCATGCCGGGCAGGATATGAAGCGGACGCTTGCGCTGGTGCGCGAATTTCGCGCCGGGGACGACGCGACGCCGATCGTGCTGATGGGCTACTACAATCCGATCTACGTCTACGGCGTCGAGCTTTTTTTGCCGGATGCCAAGAGCGCCGGCGTCGACGGGCTCATCGTCGTCGATCTGCCGCCCGAGGAGGACGAGGAATTGTGCGTGCCAGCACTCCAGGCCGGATTCAACTTCATCCGCCTGGCGACGCCGACGACCGACGACAAGCGGCTGCCGGCCGTGCTCGCGAACACTTCGGGCTTTGTCTATTACGTGTCGATCACCGGCATCACGGGCGCCGCCGCCCCGGAAACCGGCAAGGTCGCGGCGGCGGTCGCGCGCATCAAGCGGCACACGAGGCTGCCGGTCTGCGTCGGCTTCGGCGTGCGCACGGCCGAGCAGGCGCGCACGATCGCGCAGGGCGCCGACGGCGTCGTGGTCGGGTCGGCGCTCGTCGAGGCGGCGCGCCGGAGCCTCGGCACTGACGGCAAGGCGACGCCGGAAACGGTGCAGTCGGTCGCCGGCCTTGTGCGGACGCTTGCCGAAGGCGTGCGTAGCGCGCGGCGCATCTCGGCGGGGGGCATCGGGTAGGCGCGGACTTGAAGGTGCGCAGCCTTGGCGGTTCTTGACGGGATCGAGCCGATGGTCTCCGAGGTCGGTCTTAGGCTAAAACCCTCTGCGCCGCGAGCACAAAATTCGCAGACGGCTTTCGCGTCGGTGAAAATCGATCGACGCGCGCATGGAGAGGGCAGATGCAGAATTTGGAGGCCCGCACCATCGGAAAGGTTTCGGCCCGGCTGATCCCATTCCTCATGGTCTGCTATTTCATCGCCTATCTCGATCGGGTGAATGTCGGTTTCGCCGCGTTGACCATGAACAAGGCGCTGGGTCTGAGCGCGACCATGTTCGGCTTCGGGTCCGGCATCTTCTTCCTCACATATTTTCTCTTTGAAGTGCCGTCGAATCTGTTCCTCGACCGGTTCGGGGCGCGCAAGTGGATCGCGCGCATCATGATCAGCTGGGGTATTCTCTCCGCGCTGATGGCCTTCATCCCGGGCATCGCCCGCGCGGCCGGATTCAGCGCCGAGACCACCTTCTACCTGATCCGGGCGCTGCTCGGCCTGGCCGAGGCTGGCTTTTTTCCCGGCATCATCTTCTATCTGACGCTGTGGTTTCCCTCGGTCTATCGCGGCCGCATCATCGGCTCGTTCATCGCTGCGATTCCGATCTCGCTGGTCATCGGCGCTCCGGTTTCCGGCCTGATCCTCGGCATGGACAGGGTCGGCGGCCTCGACGGCTGGCAATGGCTCTTTATCATCGAGGCCGCGCCGGCGGTGCTCCTCGGCTTGGTCACCTATTTCTATCTCACCGACCGTCCAGCCGACGCCCACTGGCTCGCGGCCGACGAGCGCGCCTGGCTCGGCGACCGCCTCGACGCCGAGCGCCGGCAGCGGGAGGCGGTGCACAAGCTTTCGGTCGCACAGGCGATGTTCAATCCGCGCGTCTGGGCGCTGTCCTTTGTCTATTTCGGCAACGTCGCCTGTTTATACGGTGTCGGCTTCTGGTTGCCGCAGATCATCAAGGCCTTCGGGCTGTCGAACGTCATGACCGGTTGGGTCAGCGCCATCCCCTACGCCATTGGCGCCGCTTTCATGGTCTGGTACGGCCATCATTCGGATGCCAAGCTCGAACGCAAGGCGCACACCACCGTCGCGCTCTTCATTGCCGCTGCCGGCATCGCCGGTTCGACGCTGACCGGCGATCCGACGCTGACCATCATTGCCTTTACGATCGGCACCTGCGGCGTCTTCGCGGCGCTGCCATTGTTCTGGACGCTGCCGACGGCCGTGCTGTCCGGCAGTGCGGCCGCCGCCGGCATCGGCGTCATCAACTCGATCGGTAACCTCTCGGGCTTCTTCGGGCCTTATGCCATGGGGTGGATCAAGGACGCGACCGGCAGTTTTACCGGCGGGCTGCTGCTGATTGCCGCGCTGGCGGTGGCCGCCATGATCATCGTGCTTGTGCTCGGCCATGACCACGCGCTCGAAAAGACGCCCGCCGAGTTGAAATGAGAGGTAGTCCCATCGCCATGCAGGCGTTGAATTTCGCATTTCGGCTGCACACATAGTCAGGCCAGACTGGTGGGGTGCTCTATGGCCCGTGACGTGGCGCGCGATTGGATGTGGTCGGAGGCGTTGGAGATGCTCTCTCGCGCCGAGCGGATGCATCGCGAGCTGTTTCGGCCGGCCGGTATGCAGGCCAGGCAGCCGGCCTGGGAGCCGCCGGTCGATATTCTCGAGACCGAGTTCGAGGTGCTGGCGCTGGTCGCGTTGCCCGGCGTCGATGTCGAGCAAGTGGAAGCCGTGATCGAGAACGGCGATCTCGTCATCGCCGGCACGCGCACCTATCCGCGCGAGCTGCGCACCGCAACGATCCATCGGCTCGAGCTACCGCAAGGGCGATTTTACCGGCGGCTGCGGCTGCCGGCCGGTCGCTACAGCGCGGTGCGCCGGGCTGTGGCCGACGGCTTGTTGGCCATCACCTTGCAGAAATCGGAGGCGAGCCGTGGCTGAGCTCGAAATGCGCCCCAATAGCGGGCCGGCCGAAGGCGCCGCTTCGCTGCCGCCATTGCCGCCCGATGCGCTTATCATCGTGCCGGTGCGCAACACCGTGCTGTTTCCCGGTCTCGTCCTGCCGATCACGCTCGGTCGGCCGAAGTCGATCGCCGCCGCGCAGCAGGCGGTGCGCGACCAGCGCCAGGTCGGTATCCTCATGCAGCGTGACGTCGAAGTCGCCGATCCGACCCCGATCGACATGCATCGCATGGGCACGGTCGCCAATATCGTCCGCTACGTCACCGCGCCCGACGGCACGCATCATCTCGTCTGTCAGGGCGAGCGGCGCTTTCAGGTCACCGAATATCTCAGCGGCTGGCCATTCCTCGTCGCCCGCGTGTTGCAGATCCCCGAACCGGACGTGCGCACGGACGAGGTCGAGGCGCGCTTCGTCAATCTGCGGGCGCAGGCCGTCGAAGCGATCCAGTTGCTGCCGCAGGCGCCGCCCGATCTTGCCGCCGCCGTCCAGTCGATCGAAACGCCGGCGGCGCTCGCCGACCTCGCGGTCGCCTATATGGACGTGAAGCCGGAAGAGAAGCAGGAGATTCTGGAGACCGTCGACATCGTGGCGCGCATGGACAAGGTCTCGCGCCTGCTGTCGCACCGCATCGAGGTGTTGCGGCTGTCGCAGGAGATCGGCCGCCAGACCAAGGCGGCGCTCGACGAGCGCCAGCGCGAGGTGCTGTTGCGCGAGCAGATGGCGGCGATCCAACGCCAGCTTGGCGAAGGCGAAGAGGGCAAGGCCGCCGAGATGGCCGAGCTCGATCGAGCGATCACCAAGGCCGGCATGCCGAAGGAGATCGAGGAGCAGGCGCGCAAGGAGCTGCGCCGACTGCAACGCATGCCGGAGGCGGCCGGCGAATACGGCATGGTGCGCACTTATCTCGATTGGCTGATCGAGCTGCCCTGGGCACTGCCCGAGGAAAAGCCGATCGACATCAAGGAGGCGCGGCGCATCCTCGACGAGGACCATTACGACCTCGACAAGATCAAGCGGCGGATCATCGAATATCTCGCCGTGCGCAAGCTTGCGCCCCACGGCAAGGCACCGATCCTTTGCTTCGTCGGGCCGCCGGGTGTCGGTAAGACCTCGCTCGGCCAGTCGATTGCGCGCGCCATGGGCCGCAAGTTCACGCGTGTGAGTCTCGGTGGCGTGCACGACGAGGCGGAAATCCGCGGCCATCGCCGCACCTATATCGGCGCGCTCCCCGGCAACATCATCCAGGCCATCCGCAAGGCCGGCGCGCGCAATTGCGTGATGATGCTCGACGAGATCGACAAGCTCGGCGCCGGCATTCACGGCGATCCCGCCGCCGCACTCCTTGAAGTGCTCGATCCCGAGCAGAACAACACGTTCCGCGACAACTACCTCGCCGTGCCGTTCGATCTGAGCCGGGTGGTGTTTATCACGACGGCCAACATGCTCGACACCATCCCCGGGCCGCTGCGCGACCGCATGGAGATCATCAGCCTCGCCGGCTATACCGCCGACGAGAAGCTCGAGATCGCCCACCGCTATCTGGTTCCTCGGCAAATGGCGGCGAACGGTCTCGCGCCGGGCCAAGTCGAAATCACGGACGAGGCGATCCGCGAAATCATCCAGAATTATACGCGGGAGGCGGGCGTGCGCAGCCTGGAGCGCCTCATCGGCCAGGCGCTACGTCACGCCGCCGTGCGCATTGCCGAAGGGAGTAGCGGGCAGATCCGCATCGCGGCTGCTGACTTGGCGGCGATCCTCGGCGCTCCGCAATTCGAGAGCGAGACAGCAATGCGCCTGAGCGTGCCGGGCGTGGCCACCGGGCTGGCCTGGACGCCGGTCGGCGGCGACATCCTGTTCGTCGAGGCGACGCGCGTTCCCGGCACCGGCAAGCTCATCCTCACCGGTCAACTCGGCGACGTGATGAAAGAGAGCGCGCAGGCCGCGCTTTCGATCGTGAAAAACCGTGCCGCTGCACTCGGCATCGATGCGAGCCGCTTCGAGAAGAGCGACATCCACGTCCACGTGCCGGCCGGCGCCATTCCGAAAGACGGGCCGAGCGCCGGCGTCGCCATGTTCATGGCGCTCGTCTCGCTCATGACCGATCGGACGGTGCGCAGCGACACGGCAATGACCGGCGAGATCAGTCTGCGCGGCCTGGTGCTGCCGGTCGGCGGCATCAAGGAAAAGGTCGTCGGCGCACACCGCGCCGGCATTAAGCGCATCATGCTGCCGGCGCGCAACCGCAAGGATTTTGACGATATTCCCGAGATCGCGCGCCGCGAGGTTGAGTTCATCTGGCTCGAGCGTGTCGAGGAGGCGGTCGCCGCCGCTCTCGAGCCGAAGAAGTCGGCGGAAACAGCTGCCGCTTCCGTCCCGCAACTCGCCGACGCCGAGGCGTAAAGTCCCCCGCGCGCCGGCGGCGCCAATCGACGGGTCCGGCCTATCGCCGGCCCGAGGGTGGAATCTGCGCTCCTTGAGGCGGTGACGCTCCGATCAATCCGCAGGCGATCAAATAAGCCTACACGCCCAGCAACGCGGATTCCGTGTAGGCGAGATCGCCCAGCCGCGGGCGCTGCGGACCCTTAAAATATTTCGGCGCGCTGCCGCGGCGAAAGGCGCCGAGCAGGCCGCGGATGCGGCCGTTCGCATCGGCAATGACCAAGGGACAGCCGCGCAGCGCGAGGAACCGCCCGATCGGTCCGGCAAAGCGGACGAAGTCGGCCATGTCGCGACAGTAGATCAACTGCGCACAGGGAATGATGCCCTTGACCAGGCGCGGCCGGAACACGAACGGGTAGCCGGCTTCCGACGTCGCGCACCACAGGCTGATGCAGCCAAGCGCCGCGTGCTGCAGCAGCACCTGCTGCTCGAAGGGGTCGACGCAGGCTTCCGGCTGCTGCGGCACCCGGACGATTTTTACCCGCTCGCCGCCAAACAATCCCTGCAGCATGGGCACGGCGACGAAGACGCCGTCGCAATAGCGCGCGAAACCCTGGGCTTCGATGATCGATCGGGTGTGCGGTGCCGGCGAGACGTTCAGATAGGTGACATCCTTGCGCCGCAACGCCTGCGACACGAGGAGCGGCGCATAGGGACGGAAGGAAGGTTCGACATACCAGCTTGAGAGGTTGCAGCGAGCTGCGGCGCGATCGCCCGCCGGCATTGTCGCGCAAATCAGCAGGATCGCACCGACCGGCACGCCGGCGCTCTCCATGAGGTAACCATATTTGGGCAAACCGGGCGGCGGCTCGCGCCTTGCCAGTTGCGCGAACGCGTGCAGCCAGAACCGGCGATCGCACTTGTGAAAACCACGCGCCAGCAGCGTCGCCACGGCGGCAATATCGGCTTCACCGATCTGGCGGCAGCGCAAAGGCGGCGCGGGAGAAAGCATGCGCGTTGACCACGACCCGGTCGTGAACTTGATTGTAAGCGTTGCGCGAATATACCGGAGCCGGTGTGAACAAACCGTAGGTGGGCGGCGATGTCGACAATATTAACCATACGCGAGCAGATGGTGCAGGTGGCGCGCGAACACGGCAAGACTCTGGCGCCGCTCAATGATGACCTCATGCTGGCGGATTGCGGTCTCGACTCGCTCGGCTTTGCTGTGTTGGTGGCACGGCTGGAGGACGCGCTCGGCGTCGACCCATTCAGTGCCGCCGAGGACGCCATCTTTCCCCAGACGTTCGGCGACTTCGTGAAGGCTTACGAGAATGGCGCACGCTGAGGCGCTATCGCTGCGGCACCACGTGGCGAAGGCGCCGCCGGCGCAATTCTTCCGGGACCGCGGCGGTGCTTTCCGCGTCGGCGATCTCAATCGCGGAACGAGTCTCGGCGACGGGCTCGCGGATTTGTCGGGCCGCTCGGTGCTCCTGGCGACGGCAAGCCAACTGACGACGGCGCTGGCGCTGATTGAGCTGGACGGCCATGCGCGCCGCATCGTCGTTCTGCCGCCCGATGTCGAGGCCGATCATCTCGGCGCCGTGATCGCCGCGGCCGAAATCGACGCCGTCGTGATCGACGGCGGCTCGCCGCGATGCGCGGCGTTCGACGGTGCCGTTCGCGTCGGTTGCGTGCCGTCGATGCTGCCGCTGGCACAGGGCCCGCCGGTGCGCCTGCGCACCGAGTGGGTGCTGCTGACTTCGGGCACGACTGGCGTGCCGAAAATGGTCAGCCACGATCTTGCCGGCCTCACCGCGGCCATCCGCGCCAAAAGCCCGGCTGAGGGCGCGACGGTGTGGGGCACCTTCTACGATATCCGCCGTTACGGCGGGTTGCAGTTTTTCTTCCGCGCGGTCCTCGGCGGCGCCTCGCTCATCCTGTCCGATGCTGGCGAGCCGGTCGCCGACCATCTGGCGCGCCTTGGGCGCCATGGCGTCACTCACCTTTCCGGCACGCCGTCGCATTGGCGCCGCGCGCTGATGCATCCGGCGATCCGCGGCGTCGCGCCGCGCTATGTCCGGCTGTCGGGAGAGATCGCCGACCAGGCGATCCTCGATGGTCTGCGCGCCGTCTTTCCGCATGCAAGTATCGCCCACGCCTATGCGTCGACCGAGGCCGGCGTCGCCTTCGAGGTCAACGACGGCCTTGCCGGTTTTCCCGTCGGTTTCGTCGGTCCCCCGCGTGACGGCGTGGAGATGAAAGTTTGTTCCGACGGCTCGCTGTGCGTCCGCTCGCTGCGCACCGCCGCGCGCTATGTCGGCAGCGAACAGCCGCTTGCCGACGCCGACGGCTTCGTCGACACCGGCGACATCGTCGAGCGGCGCGGCGAGCGCTACTATTTCGTCGGCCGCAAGGGCGGCATCATCAACATCGGCGGTCTGAAGGTTCATCCCGAGGAAATCGAGGCGGTGATCAACCGCCATCCGCAGGTGCGCATGTCGCTGGTGCGGCCGAAGCCGAGCCCGATCACCGGCGCTGTCGCGGTCGCCGAGGTGGTGCTGAAGTCGGGGCGGGAAGACGCCGCCGCGCGGAAAATCCAGCTCAGGGACGAAATTCTCAGACTCTGCCGCGACACCCTGCCGCGCCATAAAATTCCGGCGGCGATCAGCTTCGTGCCGAGCCTTGCGGTCGCCGCCACCGGCAAGCTGGCGCGCCGCAGAGCTTAAAATGGCGCAGTCGAAACCCGACGCAATGCGCAACGTTCTCGTCACCGGCGGCAGCCGCGGCCTCGGTCTCGCCATAGTGGAAAAACTCGCTGCTGCTGGCTACTGCGTGATCGCCGTGGCGCGCGGCAGCAACCGGGAGGTCACGGCCGCAATCGCGCAAGCGAAGCGAGCCGGGCGCGGTGCGCTCCACTTCGTGCCCTTCGATCTCGCCGACATCGGCGAGATTCCCGGTCTGGTGCGCAGGCTGCGCAAGGAGTTCGGGCCGCTGTTCGGGCTCGTCAACAACGCCGCGCTCGGCGCTGACGGCGTGCTGGCGACGATGCACAATTCGCAGATCGAACAGCTCGTGCGCGTGAACACGCTGTCGCCCATCGTGCTGAGCAAATACGTCGTGCGCGCGATGATGGCGGACGGTGCCGGCCGCATCGTCAACGTCGCCTCGATCGTCGCTCTTACCGGCTATAGCGGCCTGTCCGTCTACGCCGCGACCAAGGCCTCGATGCTCGGCTTCACCCGCTCGCTCGCGCGCGAGGTCGGCCGGCTGGGCATCACGGTGAATGCAGTGGCGCCCGGGTTCCTGGATACCGACATGACGCAGGGGCTCGCCGAGGAGCAGCGCCTCAGGGTGATGCGGCGCAGCGCGCTGCGCCGCCTCGCCGAGGTCGAGGACGTGGCGAACGCGGTCGAGTATTTGCTCGGCGACAAGGCGCGCAATATCTCCGGCACGGTGCTGACGGTTGACGCCGGCGCTACAGCGTAGGGCAGGGGTGGGTCGCGGACTGGGTGTCGTCGTCGCCAGGCCCTGATTGCCGGATGGCCACGCGCATCATAACGCGACTTGCATCCCCTGCGGCGCCGCCTGCTGATTGTGGCTCGAATAGATGACGATCTGGTCCGCCAATCGGCGGAACACGCGGTCGAGTATTCGCGCGCCCTGTTCGGTGTCCAGATGCTCGACCGGCTCATCGAGCAGCACCAGCGGAGCGCGGCTGAGAAGGGCGCGGGCCAGATTGAGCCGCTGCGCTTCGCCGAGCGACAACATGTCCTGATTGATCCAGGCATCGAGCCCGCCCGCCGCCTCGACGCGGCGGTCGAGCTCGACGGCGGTCAACGCCTCCCAGCATTGCGCATCGGAGGCGTCGGGCGCGAACAGGTTCTCGCGGATCGTATCGGAAAGAATCGCGGCGTCATGCAGACTCAAATGCGACATGGCGCGGCGGCGCGCGGCGAGAAGCATGATGCCGTCGGCGGCGAAACGGCCGTCATGATCGGTGCCGATCCATCCGGCGATCTGCTTGAGCAACGTCGTCTTGCCGGCGCCGCTGGCGCCGACGAGGGCCGTCGGGTTGCCGGCCTCGAACGTCCGGCTGGCGGCTTCCCCGAGGCGTCGGCCGTCGGGGGTCTGTCGCGGAACATTGGTCAGCGCCAGCGTGTGGAGGACCGCGAAGGCGGGAGAGGCCGCCATATCCACTCCTGCCGCCGCGGTCCAAGATTTGAGTCCTTGGCGGGCGGCGCGCTCGCGTACCCGCCCGATCACGATGCGCGAAACGCCGATCGCCGTTTCGCCGAATGTAAGCCAGGCGAAAGCGAGAAATGCGGGAACGAGGAGAGCCTCGCCGCGGCTTCCCGCATGCCAGGCCGCGGCGAGCACGCTCAGCGCCGCCGCCGGGCCGACGATGCCGACCAGCATATCGACCGCGGCCAAATGGCGACGCTGCGCGAGCAGCGCGGCGGCCGCGTCATCGAAGCGCGCGAAAGTCGATGCCAAAACGTTGGCGAAGGCTCGCTCGGCCTTGAGCGGAATGACCGCCGCCAGCGCCGCGCCAAGGAGCCGCGCCGCGGCCCGTTGCGACGATCGGGCGGCCGCCCAGCGAGCGCTGGCCCGCGGCATCGCCCGCCGAAGCGTCATGATCAAAAGGATCGACAGCGCCGCGATCGGGATGAGCGCCGGCAGCGCCAGCCATGCAGTTGCCAGGCTCAGTGCCGCCATTGCTCCCGTCAGCACCAGCGTCGGCATGCCGACGCGCAAGCGTGCGTAGTCGACGTCTTCCACGTCTTCCATGTAATCGGACAGACGATCCTGATTGCCGAGCTGCCAGCTCGCGGCGCGGGTGGTTGGCGCATTGGCCATGGCTGCAAACAGACCGGCCCGGCGCCGCACCTGATCGAGCAGCGCGGCGCGATGTCCGATGACGCGCTCGCCGTACTTGCACGCGGTCCTGGAGAGCGCGAACAGGCGCACGAAGGCGGCGGGGGTATGGAAATTGAAAGCGAGTGCGGCCGGTCCCAATCCGGCGAGCGCCACGGCCGCGAGGAACCAGACCGACACGCCGGTGAGCAGGATGCCGGAGGCCGCCGCCGCCATCGCGAACAGAATGGCGAGTCGCCAAGGGGCTTTGCCGTGCCGCGGGCCCGGTATGGGCTGAGGCGTCGCAATCGGCGCGGAGTTTGCAGCGATATTCATGCGGCGACCGCCTTGTCGATGCGGTTTCGCAGGTGAAGGACATGATGCTGGTCGGCCGCCTCGATCAGCCGATCATCATGCGTTGCGACGATGACCAGACGCTCGAGGGCGATCTCGACCAGCGCTTGTCGCACCAGCTTTGCCGTCATCGGATCGAGCTTGGCTGTCGGCTCGTCGGCGAAGACAATGCCTCCGGCAAGGAGGGCGCGGGCGATGCCGATCCGCATGCGCTGGCCGCCGGACAGGTTAGTCCCGCCTTCGGCAATCGGGGCGTCAAGTCCCCCCGGCAGCAGCATTTCATCGAGAAGGCCAACGCTCTCTGCCGCCCGGCGGATGGCGGCGCGGTCGACGGCGTTGCGGTTCCAGGCAACGGCCCCGGCGAGCGATCCGGCCGGCACGTAAATGTCCGTTGCGATCCAGGCGCAGCCGCCAGTCGTCACCTGCGGCAGCGCCGCGACTTCCGATGACGGCGGCTCGATCCCGGCCAACAGGCGCAGCAGCGTCGATTTGCCGGCTCCGCTTGGCCCCGAGATCGCGATCAGGCCTGCGGCCGGAAGTTTCGCCGCATCGAATTTATCCACGCCCGTCGCGCTGAAAACCTCGGCCCCGTTCTTGCCGTCAAGCGTCGATGCCGCGTTGGAATCGTCGAAATACCATTGCAGTTGTTGCGCTGCGGCCTCGCCCTCGGCCTTCAGGTGATACTGCTCGGCGTAGCGGCGGAACGGCGTGAAGAAGTCGGCGGCAATCACCAGTATGAACAAGCTTTGCCAGAGCTCGAGACGGGAAAAGCCGGGCACCTGAACGAGCCCGAGATGGCCGAGGCCGAGGAATACCGCGAGCAGGGCGATCGCCAGCGCGGAGAAGAAGTCGATAACGCCGGCGTTGAGGAAGGCGACCTTGAGCACGCCCATCGTGCTGTCGGCGTAAGCCGTCATCCGCCGTTCGATCTTGCCGTGCTCGCGACCGAGCGCGTGATTGGCCAGGATGGTCGGCAGCGTCCGGATGCGATCGGCAAACTGTGCCGCGAGACGGCCGAAAGCCCGCTCCTGCATCTCGGCCCTGCTGCGCACCGCCGTACCGAGCAGTGCAAAGAAGATGATCATGACCGGAATGGCGAGGAGGAGGGTCAGCGCCGCATGCCATGACACCAAAGCGACCGCTGCGGCGGCCAGCAGCGGACCCAATCCGAGCATCGACCGGGCTGCGGCGTGGCTGATCACAAGGCTCGACAGCGCTTCGGGGTGACGTTGCAGCCCGGCGATGAGCGCCCCGGCGGGCCGCAGGCGGCTCTGTGTCGGCGGCATGCGCGAAAGTGCGCCTTGCAGCGCCGTCCGCAAGCCGTTGACGACGCCGGTCTCGGCGCGTGCTGCACCGAGATCGGCGAACATTCCGGCGCAGCTCGAGAAGGCAAGACCGATGATCGCGCCGAGGAGCGCCGGCACGGAAAGCGTTCCTTCTTCGATCATCTCGCCGGCGAAAATCGCCATTGCTGCGGCAAAGCCGAGGCGGAACAGCGCGCGTGCGATCTGCCATGAGAGCGCCGCGCGCCGACCCGCGCCGCCAAGCTTGCGAGCGAGACCGTATACCTCGTTGCCGGACGAATCTCCCATGGCACTTTCCGCACCGGTAACCCGCAAACGCGGCGCCGGCTCTCCGTCATTCTACATGCGCACAGGCATTTTAATGCTTCGATCGCGGCGCGGTAATTTTGATTTTGATCAATGAATCGTCCAAGGCCAGGTCAAGTATGGCAAGGCAAATTGGGAAGGAGCTTCTCAATGACCGATCCGCTGCTCGTCGAGCTTTCGCGGCTGCAGTTTGCGCTGACCGCGATGTATCACTTCCTGTTCGTGCCGCTCACGCTCGGACTGTCGATCCTCGTGGCGATGATGGAGACGGTCTATGTGATGACGGGCCGGACCATTTGGCGCGACATGACCAAATTCTGGGGGCTCTTGTTCGGCATCAACTTCGTCCTCGGCGTGGCCACCGGGCTCACCATGGAATTCGAGTTCGGCATGAACTGGGCCTATTATTCCCAGTATGTCGGCGACATTTTCGGCGCGCCCCTGGCCATCGAAGGCCTGATGGCCTTCTTTCTCGAAGCGACCTTCGTTGGCATCTTCTTCTTCGGCTGGGACAAGATGTCGCCGCGAGCGCATCTGGCGGTGACCTGGCTGATGGCGCTCGGCACCAATCTGTCGGCGCTCTGGATCCTCATCGCCAATGGCTGGATGCAGCATCCCGCCGGCGCCCTTTTCAACCCCGACACCATGCGCATGGAGGTGGCGGACTTCGTCGCCGTCCTGTTCAATCCGACCGCGCAGGCGAAGTTCGTGCATACCGTAGGGGCGGGTTATGTCTGTGGCGCCGCCTTCGTGCTGGCCGTTTCCGCCTTCTACATCTTGCGCGGGCGGCACGTGCAGCTGGCGAAGCGGTCGTTCGTGATCGCGGCGGCATTCGGCGTCGCCTCCGCCCTGTCGGTCATCGTCCTGGGCGACGAAAGCGGCTACACGATCACCGACAACCAGAAAATGAAACTCGCCACCATCGAGGCGATGTGGCGGACGGAACCGGCGCCGGCCTCCTTCACCGCGTTCGGCATACCGGACATGCAGGCCCACAAGACCGACTATGCCGTCACCATTCCCTGGTTGATCGGCCTTATCGGGACGCGCTCGATCGACCAGCAAATCCCCGGCATCTTCGATCTGGTGCAGAAATCCGAAGGCCGCATCAAGAACGGCTTGGTCGCTTACGGCGCGCTGCAGAAGCTCAAAGCCAACCATGCCGATTCCGCCGCGCGCGCAACCTTCGACAAGGCGCGCGACGATCTCGGCTACGCCTTGTTGCTGAAGAGCTCCGTAGCCGATCCGCTGCGGGCGACCCCGCAGCAGATCCATGACGCGGCCTGGTCGACGGTTCCGAGCGTGCCGTCGCTGTTTTTCACCTTCCGCTTCATGGTGCTGTTCAGTTTCATCCTGCTGGCCGTGTTCCTGATCTCGCTCTGGTACACGATGCGTGAAGCGGAGGCGCCGCGCTGGCTGTTCAGGCTGGCATTGCTGGCGCTGCCGCTGCCGTGGCTCGCCGCCGAGCTGGGCTGGTTCGTCGCCGAGTTCGGACGCCAGCCCTGGATCATCGATGGCGTGCTGCCGACGTCGCTGGCGACGTCCGAACTCGGCATCCCCGACCTGGTGATCACCATCGTCGGCTTCACTGTCGTCTACGCAGTTCTCGCCATCATCGAGGTCAGGTTGATGCTGCAGGCGATCAGCAAGGGACCCGACGCCTACATTGCCGTGGCCGGCGCGTTCACAGGTTCGTCGGCAGTACAAGGCCGACCGGCGCCAGCGGCTCCGGCCGAATGATCCACTGACCGCATTGGCAAGGAAACAAAGCCATGATCGAGACACTTTTTGCCTACACCACGCTGCGCCTGATTTGGTGGGTTCTGCTCGGCGTCCTGCTCATTGGCTTCGCGGTCACCGACGGCTTCGACATGGGCGTCGGCGCGCTCTTGCCTTTCGTGGCCAAGACCGACACGGAGCGACGCGTCGCCATCAATACCGTCGGTCCGGTCTGGGAAGGCAACCAGGTGTGGTTGATTCTCGGCGGCGGAGCGATCTTCGCCGCTTGGCCCGCGCTCTATGCGCTCAGTTTCTCCGGCTTCTATCTCGCCATGTTTCTGGTGCTGTTCGCGTTGATCCTGCGGCCGGTCGGGTTCAAGTACCGCTCAAAGCGCGAGAGTGCAGCGTGGCGCCGGAACTGGGATTGGGCGCTATTCATCGGCGGTGCGGTGCCGGCGCTGATCTTCGGCGTCGCGGTCGGCAATACCCTGCAGGGTGTGCCGTTCCACTTCACCGACGAGCTGCGGCCGGTCTACGAGGGCACTCTGTTCGGGCTTCTTAATCCCCTGGCGTTGTATTGCGGTCTTGTTTCGCTCGCCATGCTGGTGATGCACGGCGCGGCCTGGCTTGCCTTCAAGGCCGACGGCGCCGTCGCCGCGCGCGCCGCGGCAATCGGCTGGCGTGCGGCGCTGATAACGGCGATTCTGTTTGCCGTGGGCGGCGTGCTGGTCTGGCTCGGTCTGTTCGGCGGCTATCGGGTGACGAGCGCGATTGCGTGGGACGGCCCGTCCAATCCGCTCGGCAAGACGGTGGTCGTTGATGCGCAGGCTTGGCTGCAAAACTTCCGCGCGGTTCCGTGGCTGTCGGCGGTGCCGGCGCTCGGCATTGCCGCGCCGTTGCTGGCCGCGGCCGCCTTCTACGCCCGCCGGGGCGGTCTGGCGGTACTAGTCTCGGGCCTCGGCATCGCCTGCATCATCGCCACCGTCGGCTTGGCCATGTTCCCGATTATCTTGCCGTCGAGCACGCATCTTGGCGACGCACTCACGGTGTTCGATGCGTCGTCGAGCCGGGCAACGCTGCGCAACATGCTGATCGCGACCGTAGTGTTCCTGCCGATCGTGCTCGCCTACACCGCCTGGGTCTACCGGGTACTGTGGGGCAAGGTCAGCGACGCGACGATCGAGAACGCCGGATCGACGGCCTATTAGATGTATGATCCGGCCGAAGCCGCCCCGGACGTGATCCGGAGCGGAATATTCCGCAAGGATCGTGCAGCAGTAGAATGGAAGGGGCGGCAATCGATCCAGTTTGCGGCGATTGCGCTCTGAGACAGCGGAGACACTACGATGTGGTACTTTTCCTGGATCCTCGGCCTCGGTCTCGCGGCCACCGTCGGCATCCTCAATGCGCTTTGGTACGAGCTTCGCAACGTGCGCGAGACCGAAGAGATCAAATCGCCGCCGATGCCGACTCCGTAGAGCATGATCCGCGTTCTTAGCCGCGGCGATCGGATCCTCTGCGGGGACGCGCGAAGAACTATGCCGGTTTCGCTTCTGCCTCACGGGTGAAAACCACGCCGCAGGGCCGGCAATCAAAGGTATGCAAAGTGGGCAAATCGCCGAATCTTTGCGTTGTCCTGATAAGCCGCATCGGCTGCGCGCAGTTCGGGCAAACCGGCGCCTTTGCCGTCGGAAGAGGGCGGTCCATGGTTCCTGGTCGCACGCAAGCGCAACTTCATCGTTGATTTAAATCAACACAAAAATGTGAGGGGAGTTCGATGACGCACGTCTCGGCTGCCGTCGTACAGGCCGGTTCAGTGGGGTTTGATACCGCGGCGACGGTCGCCAAGGCCGAGCGGCTCATCGCCGAATGCGGACGGCGAGGCGCCGCGCTCGCCGTGTTTCCGGAAGCCTTCATCGGCGGTTACCCGAAGGGCGCTGACTTCCACATCTTCGTCGGTGGGCGCACGCCGGAGGGGCGCAGTGAATTTGCCGCCTACTGGGCGGGAGCGATCGCGGTGCCGGGCCCGGAAACGGTCGCCCTCGGCCGCGCCGCGCGTCAGGCGAAACTCTACGTCACGATCGGCGTAATCGAGCGCGACGGCGGCACCCTCTACTGTTCGGCGCTTTTTTTCGGTCCCGATGGCGATCTCCTCGGCAAGCATCGCAAGATCATGCCGACCGCGGCCGAGCGCCTGTGCTGGGGCTTCGGCGATGCCTCGACGCTTACCACCGTGGCGACGCCTTGGGGTCGGCTTGGCGCCGTGATCTGCTGGGAGAACTACATGCCGCTTCTGCGTACCGCCATGTACGGCAAGGGCATCGCCTTCTACTGCGCACCGACCGCGGACGACCGCGACAGCTGGGCCTCGACAATGCGGCACATCGCACTGGAAGGACGCTGCTTCGTCCTGTCCTCCTGTCAATATCTCACGCGCGCCGATTTTCCCTCCGGCATGCGCAACCGCATCTCGGATGAGCAGGACCATGTGCTCATGCGCGGCGGCAGTCTCATCGTCAGTCCCTTAGGCAGGATGCTTGCAGGCCCCGATTTCAACGGCGAGACGATTCTGACCGCGGATCTCGATACGGACGAGATCGCGCAGGGCAAGTTCGATTTCGACGTCGTCGGTCATTACGCTCGGCCCGACCTGTTCCGGCTCGTCGTCAACGACCAGGCGATGCCCGCGGTCGACTACGCGACCGGCTCGGGCAATCCGGCGCGAGCGGAGGCGAGCCGGCAATCGTGAGCGTCAGCCCTCCGTCGTTCGCCGATAGTAGGCTTCGACCGCGTCGCGCAGTGCTTGCGGCAATGGCACCGGCTTGCGCGTCTGCAGCGACATCATGGCGGTGACCATACGCGCACGCAGCCGCTCGAGCCCGTCCTGGTGGCAGACGATGGCGATGCCGAGCGAGGAGCGGCCGATGCGCTCGACCAAGAGCGTGAGATCGATGACCTCGCCGATGCGGCTCGGGATCATGAAGTCGCATTCGATATGAACGAAGGGAAATCCGTACTGCGAGCCCATGATCAGCCGGGCATAATCGTAGCCGAGCTCCTGCGTGTACCAGTCCTCGATCAGCCCGTTGAACATGTCGAAATAATGCGGGAAGTAGACGATGCCGGCCGGATCGCAATGCGAGAAGCGCACCGGCACGCTGCGGCTAAAGGCGCCGGCCGGCGGCAGGAAGCGATCCTGGTGCATGCGCGGGCATCCTTCGGCCTTTCAACGTCGCGGCATTGAAAGCAATTGGCGCGCCCTACGGGACTCGAACCCGTGTTACCGCCGTGAAAGGGCGATGTCCTAGACCGCTAGACGAAGGGCGCAGATGCCGCGGCGCGCGCGGCGGGCAAAGGCGCGCGACATATAAAGAGCTTTGCTGCTCCCGGCAAGCAATCGTGGACCACCCATGGCGGTCCTGTCGGCAGCGACTCTTTTCAACCGGCGCGCTTCGGCGTATCGTTCATGCCGCGTTTTCAGACCAC
>DATHCD010000056.1:0-35970 GCA_035319735.1 Xanthobacteraceae bacterium
CGCGGCGATTTTGGCTGCGGATGTGGTTGGCTATTCGCGGTTGATGGGGGCCGACGAGGCCGGCACGCTGGCGGCACTCAAGCATCACCGGCAGGCGATCTTCGACCCTGCGGTGGCCGCCCATAACGGCCGGATCGTCAAACTGATCGGCGACGGCACTATCTGCGAATTCGGCAGCGTGGTCGACGCGGTGCTGTGCGCGCTGTCGATCCAGCGTGCCAACGGCACTTTGCCCGACGAGGCCCTGCACGAGCCGAAAATCGTGCTGCGCATCGGCATCAACCTCGGCGACGTCATCATCGAAGGCGACGACATCTACGGCGACGGCGTCAACATCGCCGCGCGGCTGGAGCCGCTCGCCGAGCCGGGCGGCATCTGCATCTCCTCGATCGTCAACGAGAGCATCGGTAATCGCATCGACGTTCGTTTCCAGGACGGCGGCGACATCAGTGTCAAGAATATCGATCGGCCGATTCGCATCTGGAGATGGCACCCCGGTACGACTGCCGCTGCGGCGCCGCGATCGAACACGGCCAATGCTGGGCCGAACGGCGCGGCTGCATCGATCGCCGTTCTGCCGTTCACCAACATGTCCGGCGATCCGGAGCAGGAATACTTCTCCGACGGCATTAGCGAAGACATCATCACCGACCTCTCGAAGATTGCCGGCCTGATGGTGATCGCGCGCAACTCGAGCTTCGCGTACAAAGGCCGCTCGGTCGACGTCCGCACCGTCGGCCGCGAGCTTGGCGTGCACTCCGTGCTCGAGGGCTCGATCCGCCGGGCCGGCAAACGCGTGCGCATCACCGCGCAGCTCGTCGACTCGGCGACCGGCGCGCATCTATGGGCCGAGCGCTACGACCGCGATTTGACGGATATCTTCGAAGTCCAGGACGAGGTCACGCGGCGAATCGTCGACGCGCTCAAGGTGACGCTCACTCCGGCCGAGGAGGCGCGGCGCGGCGAAAATGAGCCGTCCAACATCGACGCCTATGACTGCTTCCTTCGCGGCCGCGAGATGATGCTTGGCAAACAGAAGAACCGCACCACCTTCAAGGAGGCGGTGAGGTTTTTCAAGAAAGCGCTGGAGCTCGATCTCAACTATTCGCAGGCCTATGCGTGCCTCGGTTTTGCGCACATGTTCGATTATCAAAACCGCTGGAGTGAGGATCCCGAAAGCTCGCTCGGGCTTGCCAGACAATACGCCCAGCAGGCGATCGACAAGGACCCCAACGAGCCGCTGGCGCATTGTATCGCGGCCTTGGTCGCCATATTCGAACGCAACCTCGATCGGGCGAAATCCGAAATCGATCGGGCGCTGTCGCTTAATCCGAATTTGGCCTTGGCCCACAACCTTCTTGGCACCATTCGCAGCTACTCGGGGCGGCCGCTGGAAGCGATACCGGCGATCGAGCACGCCATGCGCCTCGATCCGGCCTTCAGTCCGCAATTTCTCCACTTCCTCGGCATCGCCTACCTGCTGGCCGGCAAATACGAAACCGCGGCGGTGTTGCTGAAGCAGCGGATTGCGCTGGTGCCGGATACGGATTTTTCCCGGGTCGTGCTCGCTTCCGCCCTCGGCCATCTCGGCGAGATCGATGAGGCGCGGCGCATCTGGAGCGAACTGCAAGAGATAAATCCGAACTACTCGTTCAAAGAACATATCGGCCGGCAACCGCTGAGGCCGCAGGACGCCGAACGCGTTGCTGGCGGTCTGGCGAAGGCCGGATTGCTGGCCGACAAGGTCGAAAATCAATAGTTGATGACAGATGACGCGCTCGCGTCATGAGCGCTTATCGCACGATTCCGCGCTAAATGCCGCTGCTGCTCCTGCGAAAATGTTCGTCAGACCTGGCGGTCATTGGCAGGCGGACAAGCGCCCGACAAGGCAATATCGAGGCGCGCTCGCCGCAGCGCCATTTCGCAGCGTTCGCGAAGATCGCAAATCGTGCAGCGCCGTTTGATTGATCCGAACAGTTCGCCGCCCCTTTCGATCGCGCGAAGGTCGAGATCAAGCATGGCCATCAGACAGGCCAAAGGCTTGTCGGGCGAGCTGGAGAGAGAATTGCAGACTTGCATCAAATCCTCCCGCGGCCGACCCTGGCAGCATATTCCCAGCATATTGGATGAATGGCCGACCGGCGGCGTTGACTTGAATCAAACCGACCGGGCAGCGGCATAAACTGCTCATTGACCGGTTTACTCGATTCGCAGCTCACGTCCGCCGAGGCGCCACATGAAGCGACGGCGCAGGCGTAACGCGAGGTTGTCAGGCCTTCCCGCTACCGCAGCGGCGGCTCGGCGGTTTGCATTTCCAGACCGGCCTTGGCGGACTGGTCTTCCAGTGGCCTCTTCAGCAGTCGGAAGCGGTTGGGATCAAGCCCCTGCGTCGGCTGCAGCGAGGGACTTGGCGGGACCATTGCAGCTGCGGCCTCCTCGGCAGGTTTGTCGGGGGCTGTTCGCGGTTTCGTTGTTCGGCCGCGCCAGCGGTCGATCACCGCCGCGAGGGAATGATTGTCGATCGCGGCATTGGCATCGCCTTGATCGCCGCCCATCGTGTCGCTTCGCGGCAGCAGTTGCGCGGGCAATTGCCTGAACTTGAGCCGCGTCGGCAGGGCGACGCCTTCGCCGAAGGCGAACGCTTCTCCGGTACCGAGCGAGGGCAAGAACGCCAGCAAATTGGCGGCGGTATCCGCTACGGCCGAGCGCAGCAGTGCCTGATCGCGGTCGTTGGTCATGCGCATCGCGAACAGCGTGCTGCATTGGGACAGAATGGTCGGGTCGAGTTCGGCGGGCCGTTGCGTAACCAACCCGAGAAAGACGCGATATTTCCGCCCTTCCTTGGCGATGCGCGAGATGGCACGTCTGGTCGGCGCGAATCCGACGCTGTGGTCGGCGGCCATGTACCGATGCGCCTCTTCGCAGACGACCAAGAGCGGATTATCGCCGTCGCTCCACAGCCCGAGATCGAATGCCATCCGGCAGGTGACGGATACGAGCGCGTCGACGACCTCGGAGGGAAATCCGGCGAGCTGCATGATCGTGATCGGTTTGCCATTCGGCGGCAGCCGGAACAGCGTCGCCAGAATCTCGACCATGGTGTCGCCGCCGACATTGGCATTTTCGAACATGAAGGCGTAACGCGGATCATTGCAGACCGTCTCGATCCGCGTGATCAGCTTGTGGTAGACCATGCGCGAAGCGCGGTTTTCCAGTTTGCCCATGCGGGTGTCGAGGAGGGCGAGCAAGTCGGCGATGCGGTAGGGCACCGGGACGTCGAGCGTGTAGCGCGCGTTCGCTTGCTCGCTGCCCTTCAATGCCAGCCGACCTGCAGATCCGATCTGTTGGGCATAGGAGGCCTTCGCCAGCGGGATGACCTCGGAAAGGAAGTTGACTTCCTCCTCGAGGCTCGGCCGCCCGCCGAAGAAGACATCGACGATCTCGTCGAAATTGAAGAGCCAGAATGGCAGCTTTACGTTGTTCGGGTCGAGGATTTGCGCTCGTTCACCGAAGCAGCGGCCGTATTCATTGTGCACGTCGAGAAGCAAAACCCGCAAATCGGGGCGCGCCTGCAGCATCTGGTGCAGCAGCAGCGTGATGGCGCTCGACTTGCCGACACCGGTGGTGCCCAGCACGGCAAAATGCTTGCTCAACATTTCATCAACGTCGACTCGTGCGGCGATGGCGTTGTCCTGCTGCAGCTTACCGACGTCGATCATGCGCGAACTGGAATTCTGGAAAATCAGCCGCAGCTCGCGCGAGCCGATGGACACCACCGGGTCGCCGATGGCGGGATAGGTGGTGACTCCGCGCTGAAAATGGGCGGTTCGAGCCTCGCCGCTGCGGATTTCGCCGATGAGGTCGAGCTGCGCCGCGGCAACATGATCATGGTCGGGTAACGCCGGTTCCGTCCGCAAGCAGACGTCGGTGATCACGCCGACGAGAAGGCGCTTCCCGGCGGCGATGCCGAGAAACTTGCCCACAGTGACCCGCCTTTCTTCGGGAGCATCCGGCGCGGCCGCGGGAAGACCAACGCTGGCCTGCGATCCGCGAACCGCGATAACGCGCCCCAGAAACTCGATTTTCTGCGCTGACGCCTGGTCTGCGGATTGGGTATCGCCGATTGCCAAGTCCGTCTCCGAGGCGGCGCCGTTGTTCACAGCGGCGGTGCCAAGAGGTAAGCCGCGCCGATTGGAGATTCCGTTAACAGCCAGTGGCCCTCGGGCCTCGGCGCCGCGGCGGCTGGGCTTTCTGGGGCGGGCCGGGCAATCCTTAGCCTCATTAAGCAAGAATTAGCCAATTCCGGCCGGCGGAACGGCGTCAGCGCCCCGCCGTCCGTTGTCCCCGTAACGGCGACCGCTCTCGCGATTGCGGGCTGCTGCGGGCGGCGTCGATAACACGCGGCGCCGGAGTGAGATCCTGCAAAAGCATGGGCTTGGCGAAATAGTATCCCTGGGCGAATCTGATCCGGGTGGTAGCCTGCAGGTACGCGGCCTCCTCGAACGTCTCCACGCCTTCGGCGATGATGGTCATGCCAAGCGCCTCGCTGAGCGCCTCGATCGCCTTGAGAACGCTTTGGCTCCGCGGGCGTTGGTGAATGCCGGTGATGAACGACCGATCGATCTTGATTTCGTCGGCGGTGATGTCGGCAAGCGTCGCCAAAGAGGAATAGCCGCTGCCGAAGTCATCGACCGACACGCGGGTGCCGAGCGCGCGCAGCATTGGCAGGACCTCGGCCTGGAAGCTGTTCTTGGCCAGAAACGCTTCTTCGGTGACTTCGACCATGAAGCGGCTGGGGCAATCGGTCGCTTTCAGCTCCTGGCAAAAGGAGGTCATGAATTTGACATCGCCGGCTTGCCTCGCCGCCACGTTGACGCTGATCGGCGTCTGCGGTCCGAATGCGTCGTTGAGAAGATCCATCGATCTGACGATCTCGCCCAGCGCCAAGTGGGTCAGGTCGTCGATCAATCCGAGATCGATGGCGAGCCCGATGAACTCGGCCGGACCTTGGATCTCGCCGTCCTCGTCGCGCAGCCGGATGAGCGCCTCCACCCCGACGACCTCCAGTGTGCGCATGTCGAGCTTCGGTTGAAATGCGCAGCAAAATCGTCCGTCGCGGATGCCGAGCCGCAGCCGCTGCTCCTGCGCCGTGCGCACCGTCATGGCGCGGGCCATTTCGCCGTCAAAGAATGCCGCTCCGCCCTTGGCGTTCGTCTTAACCTGATCCATGGCGGTATCGGCGCTTCGCCGCAACATCTCGTAATTGACTCCGTGATCCGGGTGCACGCTCACGCCGACCGATGCCGAAGTCATGATCTCGAAGCCCTCGATCAAGAACGGCTGTCTGATCTGCTGCAGAAGATTGTTGACCAGCTCGGCGAGCGTGTCCGCGCGGCCGAGGGGGTTGAGGACCAGCAAGAATTCGTCGCCGCTGATGCGGCCGAGAAAATCGGACGGACGAATGTGAGCCGCGATTCGTTGCGCCATCTTGACAAGAAGCGCGTCGCCGAGCGCATGAGTGTAGTAATCATTGATGTGCTTGAAGTTGTCGATGTCGAGCAAGGCCAGCGCGAACCGAGTATGCGGGCCTGTGCGGGTCAGCCGTTCGACATGATCCTGGATCAGCGCACCGTTCGGCAAGCCGGTCAGATCGTCGAAATAGGCGCGTTTGGATAATTCTAATTCGGCCTGCTTGCGTTCGGTAAAGTCCAACGCGGCCGACAGCAGCAGAGGTCGATCGAGAATCCGCACCGGTCGGCGGCAGGTCAGCAGCGTACGTTCGCCTGCGATGCCGATGATGCGTTCTTCGGTCACGGTCGAGGCGCGGCGACTTGGCGGGCCAGGGTCAGCCTCGCGCGTCAGCTGCGACACGGCCGCGGTCGCCGCGGAAGCGCCGACGGCTGGATCGGCCGCGCCGCGGAATCCTGCGGCCGTCTCGTTGGCGAGCAGAACCGTGCCGTCCTCCGATTGCACGGTCACGCCAACCGGCAGCATGTCGATGATGGTATTGAGAAGCGCAACCGCCCGTCGCGCCTCGCTCTCGCCCTCCGGCACCTCATCGAGCAGCTGATGGAAGTGCGCCATGCGCCCTGCTTGCCAATGCCCCAGCGGCAGCGCCCGGCGGCATGATGCCTGCCTGGCGACCGGGGAGCTGGCGGCGTGTCGGTTCTCGACTGTATAGTGGCAAGAGAAACGAAAATTTAATGAACGCCCGTGCTGGTGGCGATCGGTCGATCCCGGCCAGCGCCATTGGAAGGCAGCACGACCTTTCGTCCACAGCGGCGGAATCGTATCCGTTTCGGCATTTTCCCTGCGCCGCTGAGCACTTGACGTGGCGGGGCGGCGGAGACATTGACGCGCGGATATTCGGAAGGTTTGGTCGACGTTCAAGCGTGGGATTTTCGATGGGCGCAGCCCTCTCGGCTATTCCTTTTGTCGACATCCGTAACGGCGGGCCGCCGCACCACGCGCGGCACAGGGCCCCCGCGGCGCGGGCGCTGCGGGATGCCTGCCTTGCGTTTTTTCCGCGCGCGGCGCTGCCGCTGGTGCCGGCGCTCGA
This sequence comes from Xanthobacteraceae bacterium, assembly GCA_035319735.1. Taxonomy (GTDB): domain Bacteria; phylum Pseudomonadota; class Alphaproteobacteria; order Rhizobiales; family Xanthobacteraceae; genus BOG-931. Next base: position 6,560 of record DATHCD010000056.1, read on the forward strand.
TCACATTTCGCGGCGCTGGCTCGCACGTTCGCGTTCGCCCTACCTGCCGGAAATCGCGCAGATCGCGGCGATGCTCGACTTCTCCGGCGTGTGGTTGCTCAATGCCTCTTATCAATGGGGCTGCACGGCGCTCGCCTGCGAACAGGGAGGAATCCCCTGGCTCGCGCGAACCCTGGATTGGCCCTTTACCGGCCTGGGACGGCACGTCGAGCTGGCGCGCATGCGCGGCGCGTACGGGGATTTCTTCAGCCTGACCTGGCCCGGCTATGTGGGCGTGCTCACTGCCATGGCGCCGCAGCGCTTCGCGGCCGGCGTCAACCAGGCGCCGATGTGGCGCCGCACCCGACACCGCTGGCTTCGACCCTATGACTTTGCGGCTAATGCGCTGAAGGTATGGGCGTGCGCCGACCGCATGCCGCCGGACCAGCTTTTGCGCCGGACCTTCGAGCTCTGCGACAGCTATGCCACGGCGAGGCGCGTGCTCGAAGAAACGCCGGTCGCGCGCCCGGTCATCTACACGCTTGTCGGTTGCGCGGCCCACGAACGGTGCGTGATCGAGCGCACCGAGACCGATTTTCGCACCCGCGAGGACGAGACCAGCGCGGCGAACGACTGGCTGCCGAGCCGACCCGGCTGGGAGGGTCGGATCGGAACCCGCCGGTTTTTGCTGAGCTCGTTTGCGGAAGCGGCGGGCTACAGCCGGGCGCGGCGCGAGGCGCTGGCGGGCTGGAGCGGCTCATTTGCAAACGGCCGATTCGATTGGCTGCGCGAGCCGGTGCTCAACCCCTACACGCGACTCGCAGTGGCGATGTCGCCGGCCCGCGGTGTTTTGCGCGCCGTCGGCTACGATATCGCGGGCGGCCCCTTGCCCGAGCCGGCGACGCAAATCCGCGAAATCGAAATTATGCCGCAAGCAGCCTAGCGGCTGGAAAAGGCAGACGAGACGCCGACGATGCCTATGATCACGAGCGCGGACGGCACAAGGCTCTACTACGAAGAGGTTGGCCGCGGAACACCGATCGTCTTCATCCACGAGTTCGCCGGGGATTACCGCACCTGGGAGCCGCAGCTGCGCCATTTCGCCCGCGCGCATCGTTGCGTCACCTTTTCCGCCCGCGGTTATCCGCCGTCCGACGTGCCCGGCGATCCGGCGCGCTACGGCCAGGACATCGCGCGCGGCGATGTGATCGCCATCATGGATGCACTGGGTATCGAGAAGGCGCATGCGGTCGGCCATTCGATGGGCGCCTATACCGCGCTGCATGTCGGCATCCGCCACCCGGAACGCTGTATTTCGGTGACCGCCGCCGGCTGCGGCTGGGGCTCGGCCGCTGACGCGGCTGTGCGCGCAGCGATGCGCAAGGTCGCTACAGAGACCGCCGCCATGTTCACCGAGAAAGCCATCGCCGAGGCGGCGGCAATTTATGCGGACGGCCCCACGCGCCAGCCGCAAAAGCACAAGGACCCGCGCGGTTATGCGGAATTCGCTCGCATGCTTGCCGAGCATTCGGCGCAAGGCCAGGCGCTGACCATGTCGACACTTCAGGCAAAGCGTCCGACGCTCTGGGACATGGAAGCGGACCTGAAACAATTTGCCGTGCCGCTTCTCGTCATCGTCGGCGACGAGGACGAGACCTGTCTCGAAGGGAGCCTTTTTCTCAAGCGCACGGTCCCCACCGCCGCGCTCGCCGTCATTCCGCGCTCGGGCCACACCATCACCAGCGAGGAGCCGGCTGCCGTCAACGCCGCGCTCGCCGACCTCTTCGCCGCCGCCGAGGCCGGCCGCTGGCTCGCGCACCGGCCATCGACGTGAAGGTCAAACAAATCGCCGCCGGTTTGTTGCTGCGGCGGCCGCTACAACCGGCGCAAGGGCATCGACCAGGCAAGCCACGCCCCGAGGCTCGTGAATGCTGCAATGGTCATGAAGGCGGCGCGGAACGCCTCGCCGATCTCGACCTCGATGACGGCTCGCCGCGCTGGCGCGAGCGCGGCGATTGCGTCCGGCCCGTGATCGATGAGCGCTGCGAACAGGCTCGCTGCCTCCCGGTCGGTCGCGGCCAGGACGGAGAACAACACTGCGGCGACCGTGGCCGTGCCGAAGGCAGCGCCGACGGAGCGAGAGAAGCTCACCATGGCCGCGCCCGTCCCCAGCATCCCTTGACCGGCCACGGTTTGTACGGTGACCTGGACCACGCCCATCACCGCGCCCATGAACAAGGCGATGCCGCCGAGCACCCACGGCAGTTCGACCCGGCTCAGATGCGGAATTCGGAAGGCGAGGAAAAGCAGGCCTACTGTCGCCAGCACATATCCCCAGGATGGGAATATTGCGGTGCGTCCGGTTCTCGTCACCAGTTGGCCGGTGATCAACGAACCAAGCCCGATGCCGAACATCAGCGGCAGCAGCAGCAAGCCGGTCTCGCCAGGCGTCGCGCCGCGGACCGCGCGCAGATAGATCGGGAGAAACGTGATCAACGACACCAGGGCCGCGCCGTGGCAGGCGGCCAAGCCGTCGCTGCGCCAGACCGAAGGCTCGCGGATCAGGCGCGGCGGAATGAGCGGCGAAGCGCTGTGCTTTTCCTGCAAGACCAGCAGGAACAGCGACACCATGCCGAAAGCGGACAGGCCGAGAATGGTCGGCAGCGAACCGGGGCTCATCTGCTGGACCTGTTCCAGCGCGAGGATGACCGGGCCGACGAACATCATGAAAAGAATCAGACCGGGAGCATCGAACGTCGTCCGCCGGCGATCGCCCGGGCGCGCCTTGAGGCGCAGCACGAGCACGAGGGCGATAAGCCCGAGCGGCACGTTGATGAGGAAAATCGACCGCCAGCCAAAGGCCTGGGTGAGATAGCCGCCGGCAACTGGTCCAAATGTGCTCGAAACGACCACTACGCCCGCAACATAACCCTGGTAGCGGCCGCGCTCGCGCGGCGGAATGATCTCGCCGATCAGGGCTTGCGACAGCGTCATCAGCCCGCCGCCGCCGAATCCCTGCAACACCCGCGTCGCGGCGAGGAACATGATGTTGGGGGCGAGTGCGCAGAGAACCGACCCGAGCATGAATAACGCGAGCGCCGCGAGCATGATGCGACGGCGGCCAAACGAATCGCCGAGGCGCCCGTAGACCGGGGCGGCAATGGTATTGGCGATCAGGTAGGCCACGACAACCCAGGACACCCGTTGGACCTCGCCGAGGCTCGAGGCGATGGCCGGAAGCGCGGTGGCGACAATCGTCTGGTCCGCGACCGCCATGAACATCGGCAGCATGATCGAAGGAAAGACCGTCAGAAACAGCGAGCGAGGCGACGGCGCCTTGCTTGCTCGGCCTGCCGCTTCGACAGGCGGTGTTGCCACGGTTTCGGTGGGGGAGGGCTGTTGAGTCGTCGGAGGAGTCATGCCGACAAATTTTTTGCGAAGAAGTTCTTCGGCAAATGGTCTCGGTGAACCATTCATGGCAAGCGGCGGTCGCCGCTGCAATCGCAATTGCGGCCTGCGTCTGGATCGGAGGTCGCGCCGACGAACGCCGGTGCGTCGACGGCGTCCGACTGGGTGTCATGGCTCCGCAAAAAACGCACCGGCCGCCAGGGGCGGCCGGCTTTTCGCTGTGGCTATTGCCCGCCTGATCGGCAGATGTGAACAGTGGGCGCGGATTCAGCCGAGGAAAGCGACACGTTCCTGCTCGCGCGCCTCGGCCTCGGTCTTCGGTTGCGCCGGCAACTGTAGCACCGTCGCCGGCTGGCCTTCGCACAAAAGCGTCAACAACACGATGTGACCGTCCGGAAACTCCAGCGCATCGTGATGCGCGGCCAACTTCTCCTTGTTGACTTGGCGGAAGATGGCCGTCTGGTGGTTGATCGTCTTCGTCTTCCAGCCGAGCAGACCGGCCGGCAGGCAGGCGACTTCCCCGGCGAAGGCGAGTTCTGTTCCCGGCAATAGACACACCGCCATGCCGAGATCGTCAGCGGCCGCGAATCCTCGCGTGCCGGTGCCGAAGTCACGCGTTACAAGCTTGTCACCGACCTTGGCAGCTCGCGACCGCACGCTTTGGAGGCTAAAGTCACACATTGGCGACTCCTTTCTCCCCCGGTCTTGTCTCCCGGGGCTTCCAGAGAACCCCCACAACCCCTGCGACAACGCGTCGAAGCAAGAATGGTGCCGTGCGAAGCGCAAAACGGACATTTGACCGCAGGAGAATCTCGCTCCGTCACTTCGGCTTTTCCAAGGCCATCTTCGCAGTTTGGCTCGATGGCGGTCGTTCTCAATGCTGCGGCACGGAAGCGTGGGGCCGCGCTCGGGACGCATTTTTCATCGACCTGCCCATGACGAAGGCGGCAACAATCGCTCGCGGACGTAATCGCCAGATCGAGGCATCACGGCCCGGACGCCGCCGTTCGTCAGTGCATCGCTGTCGCTCGCGTCGTGCTAAACCCCACCCGCCGTACCAGCAGCAGCACGACCGGAATGAGCAGGGCGGCGAAAACCGCCCAACTGTAGAAAACATCGATATACGCCATAATGGCGGCCTGCGCTTCGACGATATGGCCGATTAAGCCCGTCGCCCGCCCCGTGGCGTTGGCGGGCCATCCGCTCATCGCAAAGTAGTGGGTCATCTGTTTCAGCGTGGACTCAAACACGGGCGAGGAGGGGGTCAAGTTCGAGACCAGCCGCGCTTGATGAAACTGCGAGCGTTGCAGAATCTGGGTATTGGCCAGCGACACCCCGATGCTTCCTCCGAGATTGCGGGCGACGTTGACAAGCGCTGAGCCTTGATTGGTCTTGTCCAGCGGCAGGCCGTTGTAGGCGACGATATTGATCGGAAGGAACAGGAAGGGCAGCCCGATCGTCTGATAGACGCGCACCGTCGCGAAAAAGCTGAAGCTTGCGTCCGGAGTGAGCGAGGTCGAGTACCACATCGCCAGCGCTACCACGCCGAGACCGATTGCCATCCAGTATTTCGGCTCCATCAGCCCCACGACCTGACCGGCGACCGGCATCATGACCATCATCGCCAGGCCGCCGGGCATCATGGCGAAGCCTGAAAGCATCGCCGTATAGGGAAAGTTCGTCTGCATGAGCTGCGGCGTGATCTGGTTGGAGCCGAACAGGATAGCGCCGACCGCCATCATCACCAGGAACGCCATGCCGAACTGGCGCTGGAAAAGCAGCCGAATGTCCACGATCGGATCTTCGTGGGTGAGTTCCCAGGGGATGAAGAAAATGAACGAGCAGGCCGCGATCGTCGCGAAAATGACGATCCTGGTTGAGTTGAACCAGTCGTCGATCTGGCCGCGGTCGAGCACGAACTCCAGGCTGCCGAAGATCAGCACAATCAACGTCAATCCGACCCAGTCGACGTTGAGTCCGCCGGCAAGGCGTTCGCTGCGCTCGCGCTCGATCACTTCCGGCTCGACGACCAGCCAGTGCACAAGCGCCAGCGAAATGAGGCCGATGGGAATGTTGATGAAGAAGATCCAGTGCCAAGAATAGTTGTCGGTAATCCAGCCGCCGAGAGTGGGGCCGACGGTCGGCGCCACGATGACGGCGATGCCGTAGAGTGCAAAAGCCTGTGGGCGCTTCTCCGGCGGAAACGTGTCGGCGAGCATGGCTTGTTCGCTGGTCGGCATGCCGCCGCCGCCGAGTCCCTGCAGGATGCGAGCCAGAATCAATGCACTCAGGCTGCCAGCCAGTCCGCAGAACAGCGAGGCCACGGTGAACGTTCCGACGCAGAGCATGTAAAAGCGCTTGCGGCCGATCACGTTCGACAGCCAGCCGCTCACCGGCAGCACGACGGCATTGGCGATGAGGTAGGTCGTGACCACCCAGGTGCTCTCGTCGACGCTGATCGCCAGACTGCCGGCGATGTAGCGCAGCGACACGTTGGCGATCGCGGTGTCGAGCACGACCATGAAGGTGGCGAGCGAGAGAACGATGGCGACGAGCCAGGGGCTGCGATCGCCCGCCGCCGAGCGACTCAGAGGCCCAGAATAATGCCGCTGATCGCTCATCGGATCTTGACGAACGGCACGACCGAGAGACCGGGCCCGAGCAGCACGTCGGGCGGCTGATCGAAAACGATCTTGACCGGCACGCGCTGGACGATCTTGACGTAATTGCCGGTGGCGTTCTCGGCTGGCAACAGGCTGAAAGCGGTGCCGCTGCCGGCCTGGATGCTGTCGACACGGCCTTTGAAGATGCGGTGGGCATAGGCGTCGACCTTGATGTCCACGGCCTGTCCGGGTCGGACATGCCTCAGTTCGGTTTCCTTGAAATTCGCCGTGACCCAGACCTCACGCGGCACGAACATCATCAGCGCCTGCCCGACGGAGGCATAATCGCCTTTGGCCGCGGTCAATCTCGTCACCCGGCCCGCGACCGGCGCGGTGATGACCGTGCGCGACAGGTTGATCTCGGCCTGTTCCTGGGTGGCGCGCGCCTGATCCACCTGCGCCTGCGCCTGCTTGCGCTGCGCTTCCAGCACCGGAAGCTGCATTTGCGTGGCACTGGTATTGCGTTCCGCCGCGGCAAAGGTTGCCTGGGCCTGCAGGAAATTGGACGTGTATTGCTGCGCCTGCTCGACAGTGACGGCGCCGGTCTTGACCAGCCGCTGATAACGCTCGTCTTGCTGTTGCGCGAAGGTGAGCGCCGCTTGCGCCTGAGCGGTCTGCTTCTCGGCCTGTTCGATACGGGCATGCTGCGCTACGACCTGTGCATCGATGTTGACGATGTTGGCCTGGGCTTGCCCAACCTGAGCTTTGGCCTGATCGACCTGGGCCTTGAAGTCGCGGTCGTCGAGGCGCACCAGCACGGTCCCGGCCTCGACGAGCTGGTTGTCGGTCACCGGCACGTCGACAACGCCGGCGTTGACTTGCGAGCTGATCGACACCGTGCGGGCGTCGACGAAGGCGTCATCGGTCGACACATAACCGCTGGTGCTGATCCACCAGAACACGACTCCGACAATTGCGATGATAATCAAAGCAGTGATCGCGAGCACCGAGCGACGACGCTCGCGAAGGCTGTCGATCCAGGAGCGTGTCGTTCGCGCCTTGCCGACGACGGGTTTTGCCTCCCGGCTTGGCGCGGTGTCCTGACGCCGCTCATTGTCAGTGCGCTGGTCCATGATGAGCTAAACGTTTGCTGCGCCAAATAGGTTTCGGCGGGCCCGTTGCGGACCGCAAACCGTCGGCCCGACAGAATCTTCACTTGCTTTAGCCGTTAAAGACGCTTGAGGCCAGTCAGGAACCGTCCGGCGGGGGCCGGATCGCGTCGGCGATCTTCCGGCTGAATTCGGTAAGCTCGTCCGCACTGATGTTGCTGACGGCCCAGAAGTCGAGGCCTTCTTGCGTCCAATGCCGCACGTTAAACCCCTGCACCATCTCGATGTTCGTGCCTCGACATTCGTGCGCGCGAGCCCTGACCGGATCGAGGGATGGCTCCGTTTATTTCCGGATTGGCAAGAATTTTTGCGACGGGCGAGTCAACGCGCGGAAACGTCGGGATTGACGTGGCCGGGTGGCGTTGCCGTCTTCGACGAGGTCCGCCGCTTCACGGGTTGGTCGCTGTCCGGGCGCAAGCGAGTCCGGCAGAAATCCTCGACCGCAGCGACGACCGCATTGGCGGTGCGCAAGCGCCGTTCGGCGCCCGCCAATTCCACCTCCTCGTCCCGGTTGACGATCGATCCGGCTTCCAACAGCACTGCCGGCATGCGGGTGTCGCGTAGCACGATCAGTTGATCGTAGCGGTAGACGCCGGCGTCCGAGTCGAGGAGTTGGCGGCGGCGGCTTCCCATCAAGGCGAGCGTGTAATGCGGCGTATATTGCAAATCGCGCGCCTGCAGCTCTTTGCCCAACAGGTGGCCGAACTTGAGGCTGCCGTTGCGATCGGCATTGTCGTTGGAGATAAAGATCGCGTACCCCTTGAATCTGTCGCTGAATTGGTTCTGCTTTCCGTCGTGCTCCCACGTCTCGAGAAGATAATCCGGCACTGAATCGTGATGGATAGAGAAGAAAAGATCGGCGCGCATCGCGTTGGCGCGCAGCGCCCGCTCGATGAGACCCATCGGGGGAGCCTTGGCCGTGATCAGCATGACGGTTTTGTCGAAGCCGGCATCGACAAGCGCTTGCTTGACGTCGTTGGCAAGTTGCAAATTGAACGCGTATTCAAGAACGCCGCGTGCGCTGATTGCGCCGGGGACCTCGACGGTATGGCCGACATCGACGACGACGCGGAAAGCCGAACGCTGACAGCCCGCAGGCGCGGATTTGGCCGCCGGCGAGCCATGCTGTTCGCTCTGCGCCGGCCGGCCGGCGCAGAGCAGGATCAGGAAGACGACCCACGTCGTCGTTCCGGCGTGCCGCAGCCTTCTCATGACACGCTGTTCCCGCGGTATGATCAACTCCTGAGCGTGAGCTATCGCCCATAGCGAGCTTAAGGCGGCCTGTCCACGCTTCGATGCGTCGCGCTGCACTTGTGCCGGCCGCGCTCCTGTCGTAACAAGCCCACGGGTCGTCGCGCATGAGTACAGTCGTCGGTATTTGCGTCGCGCTCTTGGCGCTTGCGCTCGGACTTGTCCTGCTGACCGAAGGGCGCGAGCTGGCGGCGTTGTTGGATGCGTTCCGGTCTCTGCCGCTGCTGCTGCAGGCGGCGTGGTCGGTGATCGTGCTCGTGTCGCTGGCGCTGCTCGTCTCCGCGGTATGGCTCTCCCACTTGCTCGTGCGTCAGCGCCGGGTGGCGCAAGCGCTCGAGTTGCGCCTCGGCGGCGTGCGCGACGACGTGAAGGGACTGGTGAAGACGCAGGTGGAAGCCGAGGCGGCGGTGCATCAACTCGTCCGCTCGGATCCGGAAGATGCGATGGCCGCGATCAAACGGCGGCTCGCGGAGGCCGAGAGTGTCGCCCAGGTCCAACACGGCCGCAATGAGGTCGGCGATCTGCAGTCGCGCGTCGACTATATCCGCGCTCAACAGCAGGCGCTGAACGATCGGCTTGCTCCAGTGCTGGAAAAAAGGCGGTCGATCGAGCAGCTTTTCATGGAATTGCATGGCCGCCAGAACGATCTCGATCGGGCGCTCGACGAGCTGGCCAGCGCCGACGATGCGGCCGCCATCGATATTGGTCTGAAAAACATGATCGAATTCGTCAAGAGAAGCCACGGGCGCTGCGACGAGATCGAGCGGGCGTCGAAGGTCATCGCCGGCCTGAACGAGGACTATGCCGGGCTGCGCGATCGTTTCGCGCCTCTCGCGGCGACGGACGGCGGCATCGAGAGTCGGATCAGAGAGCTGCGCGAAGCGCGCGACCAATTGACAACGGAGATCGATTCTCTGCAGCAGACGTCGGAAGGATCGCTGACCGAAAGAGTACGGAAATTTGCCGATGACAAGAAGTCGCTCGAAGGCCGCTTGGCGGAAATGAACGAAGAATTTTCCAAGCTCGTGACGTTGCGCAAAGACGTTGCCGGGCTCTTCACCGGCTTCGATCGCGCGCTCGACGTGCTTGCCATTGGCGGGTCCGGCGACGGCGCAGCCGCCGTCGATACGCGTATCAACGAACTCACGGCATTCATCGCGGCGACGCAGGCTCACCTCGACGATATCGAACACAGAGTGGGGATCTTCGCTCAATTGAAGACGAAGCTGGCCGAGATCCAGACACGGCTCGGCCCGCTCGAATCCGAGAATGGCGGCGTGGTGAGCGCCGTGGAGGAACTTAAGGAAATCCGTGACCGGCTCGCGGCGAAGATCAAGCGCATGGAGGAGAGTGAGGACGGCGACCTCGCCGAGCGCGTGCGGAAGTTCACCGAGTCGAAAAGAGAGCTCGAACAGCGCGTCGCGATGCTCAACGAACAGTTTCTCAAGCTGGCGACGATCCGCAATGACATCGCCGTGCTGTTCGAGAAATTGAGCAGCGCCGTGAGCGCCGCAGCGAATTGACCGGCGCGTGCGCGGCGGCTAAATCGCAGCAGCCCTTTGTTTCGCGCAATCGCCCGGTTGCTGCGGCGCTCCGTGCCGGGCAATGACAGCGCTTTCATTGAGGAGCCGAATATGACGGTTCGCGAACCCGTCCTGACGCCGGTCGCTGTCGCCGATCTACGTCCAACCCAGATCACCGTCGGCATGCGCGAAGTTCTGGCCAAACGCCGGCGTTGGCGCGAGACAGGCACGAAGAAGGGCGGAGAATTTCTCGGCAACCACATGATTCCAGTGATCCTCGGCCCGAAGCTGCGGCACTATGTCGTCGACCATCACCATCTCGCGCGCGCCCTCCATGACGAGGGCGTCAAGGACATAGCGGTGACGGTTATCGCCAATCTGAGCAAACTCGAGCGCGATGCGTTCTGGATGGTCATGGACAACCGCAACTGGATGCATCCGTTCGACGCCGACGGCCGCCGCCGTCATTATCGCGATATTCCCAAATCGGTGACCGGTCTCGTCGACGATCCGTTTCGCTCGCTCGCCGGCGAGTTGCGGCGCGCCGGCGGCTTCGCCAAGGACACGACGCCGTTCAGCGAATTTCTCTGGGCCGACTTTCTGCGCCGGCGCATGAAGCGCAAGATCGTTGAGAATGACTTCGACCGCGCGGTCGAGAGGGCGCTGCAATTGGCTAAGAGTACCGACGCCAATTACCTGCCTGGATGGTGCGGTCCGGCGCCGGAGGACTAACGGCGCGCGTCTGGTTACTGAGCAAATGGGATCAGCGTCAGCGCCTCGCCGCCGATGGCGCAGAACACGACGACGAGCCAGGGCGGCGTCCTCCACACGAACAGCAGCAGGAACGCGGCGAGGCCGAGGGCGAAATCGGCGGCATTGGTGATGGCCGAGGTCCATACCGGGCGGTAGAGCGCCGCGAGCAGCAATCCGACCACGGCGGCGTTGACGCCGCGCAGCATCGCCTGCGCCCAGGAGCGCTGGCGCAACGCGTCCCAGAACGGCAACGGGCCGATGACCAGGAGAAAGGCGGGGAGGAACATGGCGACGAGGCAGAGCATCGCTCCCACCCATCCGTTCGGCGACGGCGTCATGACAGTGCCGAGATAGGCGGAGAAGGTAAACAGCGGACCGGGCACCGCCTGCGCGGCGCCATAACCGGCCAGGAAGGCGTCATTGCCGACCCAGCCCGGCGGCACGACCGACGCTTGCAGCAAGGGCAGCACGACGTGACCGCCGCCGAACACGAGCGAGCCGGCGCGATAGAACACCTCGAATAATCGCAGCGCGTGGTTCGGCGAGGCGGTAACGGCAAGCGGCAGCCCGATCAGGAGCACGAAGAACAAGACAATCGCCGCGAGCGCGGCCGGGCGGCTGACGGGGTGGGGCAGGCTGGCGTGGGCGTGGGGCGTGGCGCTGCGCGGCAAAGCAAGCCCGATAACGCCGCCAATGATGATGGCGCTGATCTGGCCGAAGGAGGACGGCATCGCCAGCACTATGGCGGCTGCCGCGACGGCAAGCGTCGCGCGCGCGCGATCGGGCGCGAGCGCGCGCATCATCGAAAGAACGGCCTGCGCCACCACCGCCACCGCGGCCACCATGAGCCCGTGCACCCAGCCGCTGTGCAGCACTTCGGCGAAGGAGGCGACGCCGCAGCCGAACAGTACGAGCGCGATTGCCGACGGCAGCGTGAAGCCCGCCCATGCCGCGAGGGCTCCGGGATAGCCCGCACGCGACAGGCCGATGGCGATGCCGACCTTGCTGCTCGCTGGTCCGGGCAGAAACTGAGCGAGCGCCACGAGGTCGACATAGGTCTCTTCATCGAGCCAGCGTCGACGCGCGACGAATTCGTCGTGGAAATAGCCAAGATGCGCAATCGGGCCGCCGAAGCTCGTGAGGCCGAGCCGGAGAAAGATGGCGAACACTTCTCCGCTACCGCCGCGGCGGGCAATGTCTGCGGGCGCCGAATGGGGTTCGCGTTTCATGTCGCTTGCTCTCGTGCGAACGTCACGCTGCCTGCATCACCGCGCCGCGCTCGATGCGGTAGACGCGCGCGCCTCTGCGGTTAAACAGGACGAGCGATCGAACACCTGCGGATTGACGCAATTGGGCAGCGGCTTGCCGCCGAGGAAGGCAAGGATGTTGTCGACGACGAAGTGCGCCATCGTTTCACGCGTCTCGGCTACGGCGCTGCCGAGATGCGGCGTGAGGGCGACGTTCGGCAATTTGCGCAACGCGCTGCCGACCTTCGGCTCGTGCTCGAACACGTCGAGGCCGGCGCCGGCGATTTGCCTTCGCTTGAGCGCGCGAACGAGCGCGGCCTCGTCGACGATGGCGCCGCGTGCAGTGTTGATGAGGTAGGCCGTCTTCTTCATCAGCTTGAGTTGGCTCGCACCGATCTGATGCCGTGTCTGTTTGTTGAGCGGCGAATGGATCGAGACGAAATCCGATTCGCGCAGCAATTGTTCGAGCGGTACGTAGGTGAGGCCGGCTGCGCGCTCCTCGTTTTCCGGTTTGCGGCGCGGCGCCCAATAGAGAACGCGCATGGCAAAGCCCCGCGCCCGGCACGCCACCGCCTTGCCGATCAGACCGCCGCCGCCGACGAGGCCGAGCGTCCTGCCCCAAACCGCAGAGCCGAGGAGGTAGCTCGACTGCGCGCCAGGAAATCTTCCGGCGCGGACCAGGCGGTCGCCTTCGATCAACCGCCGCGCTGACGCCAGCATCAGACCGAAGGCGAGATCCGCGGTCGCTTCGGTGGTCAATGCCGGCACGACGGTCACCGGGATGCCGCGGGCGGTCGCCGCTTCGACATCGATGTAGGACGGAGTGATCGATTGCGCCGCAATGAGCCGCAGGCGCGGGTTGGCAGCGATCACTTCGGCGTCGATGCGGTCATGCAACAGGCAAAACAGAATGTCGCATCGACGCAGCGCAGCGATGAGCGCGCGCCGGCCGATGATGCGGCTCGCGTCGGGATGGACCGTGACGACGGCGACTTGGCGCAGGCGCGCAATGGCGCTCTTCGCGACCGGCTGGGTGACGAAGATGCGCGGGCGCGCCAGGCGCGGGCTCCGGGGGCTCATCAGGCGAGCCAGCGCACAACGCCGGCGACTCCGTCGACCGCGACTCGCGCGCCGTCGGGAATGCGTCGCGTCGCGTCGTTGACGCCGAGCACCATCGGAATGCCGCGCTCGCGCGCCAGCGAAGCAAGGTGCGAGGTCGAGCCGCCGAGCTCCGCGACCACGCCGGCAACGCGCGGCAGGATGTGGCTCAGCGCCGGACCGGCGACGCGCGTGACCAAAACATCGCCGGGCGCGACGCGGGTCAGCTCGCATTCGCAGTTGACCACAACGGCGCGGCCGCAACCCCAGCCGATGCCGGCGGGATGGCCGTTGAGTCCGGGATGTTGCAACCAGATCTCCTCCGGCACGTGGGCAGGCTCGACGCGCAGGGGCCGCGCCTGCAAGAGCTTGAAGCCGTCATCGTCGAGCGCCCACTCGATCTCTACCGCCAGGCCGAGAATATTCTCCGCTTGCCGCATGAGCCGTCCGAGCATGGTCGCTTGTCCCGCTTCGAGGCAGGGGGTGCGCGCGAGAGGATTCGGCACCGCCTGCGCCTTTAGGCCGGCGCCATGGGCGCACGTGTCGCGATGATATTTGCGCCCGCTTTCCATGGTGCGGAGAAACCCCGTCCGGCTGAGGATGATGCGGTCCGGCACCACCTCGCCTTGGGCGATGGCCGAGCCGAGGCCCCAGGTGGCGCTGATGAGCATGCGGCCGTCGGCGGTCTCGCTCAGGCCGCCGCCCGAGGCGTGCGCAGCGACGAGCGGCTGAACGAGCACTGCCATCGCCGTTTCGACCGGATCGAGGCCATGCCGCGCCATCGCGCTCCGCGCGTTGGTGGTCCACAAGGCCGCCCAGCAGGCGCGCAACGCGGTCAAAAATTCAGCCTCGTCGACGATGCCGAGGAAGCTCTCGAACTGGCCGGCAAAGCTTGCACCCGAGCGATCCTCGATCAGCGCCGAGGAACGCACCGCGGTCGGCTTTTGTTGATCGCGCCACGCGGTCAGCGCTTCTTCGAAGAGCTCCGGTGCGAGCTCGCCTTGATGCAGCCGCAAACGAATTTCGACCGACAGCCGTCGCTGTCGCGGCGGATCTGCGTCGGCATAGTCACGCAGCATCTTAGCGAGCCGAAGATGCGCGATCTGCCGCTGATAGGCCTCGGCGGTAATGCACACTCCGCCCGGCGTCGGCAAGCCCGCCTGCGTGAGGGCGGCCAAGTTTGCGGCCTTCGGTCCGACGCGGCTGGCGTCGATCGCGGCGGGCGAGGAGAGGGGAAGGATGAAAGCCGACGCCATGTGCTGCTGCCTCAATCCGTCACCTCGAGGGGCGTGGCGTCGTAGCGGTCGCGGCCCGGCGGCGCTGCACCGCGCCGCGAAAGGTGAAGGGACTGATTGCGCGCGATTTATTGAACATGATCGCCGTAGCCGGGAAGCGGATCGACGACGGTGATCTGTTTGACCGGGAAGTTGGAGACGATCTCGATTGCGTCCTTGTGCACGATCAGCATTTCCTCGATGCGTACGCCATAGCGGAATTTCTTGCCATGCTGCGTCTCCAGCGCAAAGGTCATGCCCTCCTTGATCTCGACCGGATGGTCGAGCGACCAGATGCGCGAAATCACGGGCTGATCGTATTGCGCCAGCCCCAGACCATGGCCCCAAAGGTTTGCCGCCGCCTGGTCCTCATCCTCATAGCCCCAGGTCTCCATCGCCGAGGGCCATTTCAGCGCGATGTCGCGCGTGGTAGCGCCGACCTTCACCGCGCCGATCGAATCGTAAAGCCATTTCAGCGCAATCTCGTAGGTCTCCTTTTGCTCCTGCGTCGGTTCCTTGCCAACGCAATAGGTGCGGTAGTAGCAGGATTTGTAGCCGTTCCAGGTGAGCGCCGCCAAATCCATGAAAACGATGTCGCCGGGCTGGATGATGCGGTCGGAAAAATTGCGCCAGTTCGGCCAGGTGTTCGGCCCGGAGGAGACGATGACGTCCTCGACGTCCTCCATGCCGGGGATGCGGTAGAGATATTCCATCAAGTGCGCCGTCACCTGGTTCTCGGTGATGCCGGGGCGTAGGAACTTCATGCACTCCCAATGGGTCGCGTCACCGATGGCGCCGACGATGCGCATGCACTCCTGTTCGTCCTCGTTTTTAACCGCGCGCGCTTCCATCATCGGCGTCATGCCGTCGACCCAGACGATGTTCCGGTCCTTGAAGATGTTGAGCATGTTGATGTCGATGAAATCGACGCCGAGTTTTTGGCCGGCGACGCCGTGCCGGCGCATCTCCTCGATGACCGCGTTGGTGAACTTGGTCACCTGCTGGGTCGAGGCGGGTCCGGCCGCGCCCTTGATCCAGGCGAAGGAGTGGCGGACGTTCTCCTTCGGCAGCCACGGTACGTGCCGCTCGATCTGCATGCCGATGTCGCCCTGCTCGAAGAGAACCGGCGCGCCGTCGCCGCAAAGCATGGCATAGCGCAGCCCCGGCTTGAGCCGGTTCCAGCCGGGCGTCAGCGTGCCGGTGATGTAACGCACGTTCTCGTCGTACATGCACAGGAGCGCGCCGAGTCCGTGCTTCTTCATTATCGCGCGCGCCCGCTCGGTGCGATAGTTGCGCAGCCGATCCCAGTTGACGCGCTGCTGCCAGTCCATTCCGGCGATGCCGAAATTCGCTCCCATGACGTTCCCCCATTACGGCCGCACAGGCCGTTTGCTCACGCTCTGAACTTCACGATTTTCTGCTGCTGCTCGCCGAGCCCGTCGATGCCGAGGCGCACGACGTCGCCGGCGCGCAAGAATTTCGGCTCGGGTTTAAAGCCCATGCCGACGCCGGGCGGGGTGCCGGTGACGATCACGTCGCCCGGCTCCATGACGAAGAATTGCGAGCAGTACCAGACCAGATGGGCGACGCCGAACACCATGTTGCGGGTCGAGCCCTTCTGCCGGCGCTCGCCGTTGACCGTGAGCCACATGTCGAGCTGCTGCGGATCGGCGATCTCGTCCTTGGTGACAAGCCAGGGACCGAGCGGTCCGAAAGTCTCGCAGCCCTTGCCCTTGACGAATTGGCCGGCACGCTCGAGCTGAAAGACGCGCTCGGACACATCGTTGGCGAGGCAATAGCCGGCGACCGCATCCATCGCCTTGTCCTTGGCGAGATAGCGCGCGCGGCTGCCGATGACGACGCCGAGCTCGCACTCGTAGTCGAGCTTGATCGAGTCCTTCGGGATCATGGTGTTGTCGTTCGGGCCGCACACGCAGCTCGGCGTCTTGTTGAAGATCAGCGGCTCCTTGGGCAAGGGCATGCCGGATTCGGCGGCGTGGTCGGCATAGTTAAGCCCGATGGCGATGAAATTGCCGACCCTGCCGACGCAGGGGCCGATGCGCGGCCGGCCGCGCACGAGCGGCAGCTTGTCGACTTTGAGCTTGCGCAGCTTGGCGAGGCCCTTAGGGGAAAGCACGTCGCCGGCGATATCGGGCACGAATTTCGACAAGTCGTGGATGCGGCCCTGCGCGTCGAGCATGCCCGGTTTTTCGCGGCCCGGGGCGCCGTAGCGGACGAGTTTCATAATGCTTCTCCTCTTCAAAGACCCCTGGCGCAAGGGCTCCCGCGTATTTCTTGCCGCTATTCACGGCCATTTCACCACCGGCGGCATCGACGAAAGAATCGATTCGACATTGCCGCCGGTGCGCAAGCCGAAAACGGTACCCCGATCGTAGAGCAGATTGAACTCGACGTAACGCCCCCGGCGCACGAGTTGTTCCTCGCGTTCGGCTTCGCTCCAGGGCTTGGTGAAGTTTCTCCGTACCAACTCGGGATAGATGCCGAGGAAGGCGCGGCCGACCTCCTGGGTGAAGGCGAAATCGGCCTCGAAGTCGCCGCTATCGAGCCAGTCGTAAAAGATGCCGCCGATGCCGCGCATCTCGCCGCGATGTTTGAGAAAGAAATACTCGTCGCACCACGCCTTGAACTTGTCATAGGGCGCGACCGCGGCGTGGGCGTCGCAGGCGGCCTTCATCGCGGCATGGAAGGCGATCGTGTCGGGGTCGTCCTGCGTGCGCCGGCGCGCCAGCAGCGGCGTCAAGTCGGCGCCGCCGCCGAACCAGGCTTTCGTGGTGACGACGAAACGCGTGTTCATGTGCACGGCCGGCACGTGGGGGTTATGCATGTGGGCGATGAGCGAGACGCCGGTGGCATAGAAACGCGGGTCGTCGGCAGCGCCGGGAATCTCCATGCGGAATTCCGGGGCGAATTCGCCAAAAACGGTCGAGACATGGACGCCGACCTTCTCGAATACGCGGCCCTTCATCGTCGCCATGACGCCGCCGCCGCCGGGAGCGCCGGTGTGATCGGTGCGCTCCCAGGGCGTGCGCCGGAAGCGGCCGGCGGCGCGATCCGCGTGCGGCGCGCCGCTCGGAAGGAGATTCTCCAGTTCCTCGAAAGCTGCCACGATCTCGTCGCGCAACATCTCAAACCAGAGATGCGCGCGGTCCTTGCGGGTTTCGATTTGGCTTATGTCCATGGTCTCTGCCGAATTTCGGCGGCTGGTTGCACGCGCGGCCGGTGCCGGCCTCGCCGCGGTCGCGTCTCTGGCTTAAGCGCTCGCGGAAGACAATTCTAGGCGTTCCGCATTCCCTGCGTCTGCCTTAACGCTTCGCCGGCAGCCATGGCGGCGGCGACCGCGACGTTGAGCGAGCGCAAGCCGGGACGCATCGGGATCACCAGGCGGGCATCGGCCGCGGCATGGACTTCCTCCGGCACGCCCGCCGATTCGCGCCCGAACAGCAGCACGTCGTCCGCCCGGTAGCCGTAATCGAGATAGGAAAGCACCGCGGCAGTCGTGAACAGCACGAGGCGCAGTCGTTGCGCGCGCCGCCAAACTTCGAAATCACGCCATGACGCGTGCCGCATGATCGCGACGGCATCGAGATAATCCATGCCGGCGCGGCGGAAGGCCCGGTCGGAGGACGGGAATCCCGCCGGTTCCACGATGTGCGCCTCGATGCCGAGACAGGCACATAGCCGCAGAATCGTGCCGGTGTTCTGGGGAATGTCGGGCTCGAAGAGGGCGATATGCATGCGCGCGGTTCGGGATGCCCGCCCGATCAGGCGAACGAGGAGTGGGTTGGTTGGCGCACTTGCGCTCTCCCGGCAAGGGTGCCAATAAAAGCCGCGGGATTGCGTCGCTTCTGACCTTCCCCAGGTCGGAGGAGACCGGATCGTCCGCCGCCGGAACCTTGTCCCTACTCTCCCGCAGGCGGGAAGGGCGGGGAAGGGGTACGGTTCGCAGCGCGGATGGAACCCCCGACAAGACGGACGAGGACTGCCACTGTGACGACAACCCCCGCAGCGGAGCCTTCGCGCCGCCCTATCAGTTCGTTTCCCCTACCGTGATCCGAATCGGCGATACCGCATCCGGCAATGCATAAGGTCCGATCATGAGCGAACATCCGGTTTACGAGCCGCAGAGCCCGTTCATGCGATGGTTGGAGCGCCGGCTGCCGATCATGGGGCTCGTGCATTCGTCCTTCGTCGTTTATCCGACGCCGCGGAATTTGAACTACTGGTGGACGTTCGGCGGCATTCTCACCTTCATGCTCGGCGCGCAGATCGTCACCGGCATCGTCCTGGCGATGCACTACACGCCGCAGGTCGACTACGCCTTCAATTCCGTCGAAACGATCATGCGCGACGTCAATTACGGCTGGTTGTTGCGCTACCTGCATTCGAACGGCGCCTCGTTCTTCTTCGTCGCCGTCTATGCCCATATCGCGCGCGGCATGTATTACGGCTCGTACAAGGAACCACGCGAGGTGTTGTGGATTCTCGGCGTCATCCTGTTCCTGCTCATGGTGGTCACCGGATTCATGGGCTACGTGCTGCCCTGGGGCCAGATGAGTTTTTGGGCGGCGACGGTGATCACCAATCTGTTCTCGGCAATCCCCGGCGTTGGGGATCCGATCGTAACTTGGCTGTGGGGCGGCTACGCCGTCGGCAATCCGACGCTGAACCGTTTCTACTCGCTGCACTATCTGTTGCCGTTCGCCATCGCCGGCGTGGTCGTGCTGCACGTGTGGGCGCTGCATGTGGTCGGGCAAAACAACCCGACCGGGGTCGAGCCGAAGACCGCGAAGGACACGGTGGCGTTTACGCCCTATGCCACCGTCAAGGACGCCTTCTTCATCGGCCTTTTCTGTCTGTTCCTGGCCTGGTTCGTGTTCTACATCCCGAACTATCTCGGTCATCCCGACAATTACATCCCCGCCAATCCCGGGCAGACGCCTCCGCACATCGTTCCGGAGTGGTATTACCTGCCGTTCTACGCCATTCTGCGCGCGATACCGAACAAGCTCCTCGGCGTCATCGCCCTTGCCGGCTCGATCGTCCTGCTCGCCTTCCTGCCCTGGCTCGATACCTCGCGCGTACGTTCGGCGAAGTATCGGCCGCTCTACCGGCAATTTCTCCTGGTCTTCTTCTTGGTCGTGATCGGTCTCGGCTATCTCGGCTCGCAGCCGCCGGAGGGCGGCTACGTGATCGCGGCGCGAATCCTCACCGCCTACTACTTCGCCTTCTTGCTTATCATCTTGCCGCTGCTCGGTCTGTTGGAGACGACGAAGCCACTCCCCAGCTCGATCTCGGAATCGGTCTTGCGCGAGGGCGTCGCCGCCGGCGCCTCGGCGCCGGCGTCCGGCGCCGGGGCTTGAGGAGGCCGGCCATGAATGCTCGACGCCGCATCGTCCTTGCGTTCGCGCTCGCCGCCTTTGTTCCCGCGGCGGCGATCGGGGTGGCGGCGGCGCAAGAGACGGAAACCCCGCCGCCGCAACGCTGGTCTTTCGCGGGGCCGTTCGGCCTCTATGACCCCGAGCAGCTCCAGCGCGGCTTCAAGATCTACCGCGAGGTCTGCTCCAACTGCCACAGCCTCAAGCTCTTGGCGTTCCGCAATCTCGCCGATCCCGGCGGCCCCGATTTCACTGAGGCGCAGGCGGCGGCGATCGCGGCCACCTTCCAGGTCACCGACGGCCCGAACGATCAGGGCGAAATGTATCAGCGGCCCGGCCGTCTCGCCGACCATTTCCCGCCGCCCTTCGCCAACGAGCAGGCCGCGCGCAACGCCAATGGCGGCGCGCTGCCGCCGGACATGTCCGATCTCGCCAAGGGACGCGGCTATGAGCGCGGCTTCCCCTGGTTCATCATCGACGCGTTCAGCCAGTACCAGGAGGAAGGCCCCGACTACATTCACGCCGTGCTCAGCGGATATGCCGAGCCGCCCCCCGGCTTCGCCCTGCCGCAGGGCGCGCAGTACAACAAATATTTTCCCGGTCACGCCATCGGCATGCCGAAGCCGCTCGGCGACGGACAGGTCGAATATACCGACGGCACGCCGACGACGGTCGACCAATACGGCCGCGATATCGCCGCCTTCCTGATGTGGGCGTCGGAGCCGAAGCTCGATGAGCGCAAACGGCTCGGTTTTCAGGTGTTCGTCTTCCTCATCGTGCTGACCGGGCTTTTGTATTTCACCAAGAAACGGGTCTGGCAGGACGTCAAGCATTAGCCCGAATAGCGCAAGCCGCGGCGGTCGATCGACACCCGCGGCCGAGCTCTGTTCAGGCGAGACTGTCGCGAGCGGCCGCAAGCGGACTCGCAGCGCCGATGCCGCTCAGAATGACCACCGCCGCATCATAATGAACCCGTTGTCGCCCATGAGCCCGACGGCGAGCGCCGTCGCCAGCATGAGCAGGAAGCCGACGACGATTGCGGCCGGAATGGCGGCGAGCGCCGCCTTGATGAAGAAGAGCACCAGGCGGACAAAGGGGATGCGTAGATCGACGATGACGAAGCGCTGGCTGTTCTCGTTCATGGCGGGCTCTCCGGTTGGCTCGGTCGCCATGGTTCGCCAGAGCGAGGCCGGCCGCAAGCACTTCCTCGCGCGCTGGTCTGCCGTCGTGGTACAGGGACGTGACGCAGAGAGTTGAGATGGGGCGCCGACCATGACCACCATCGCTTTCGAAAACGACCTTAAGGCCGCGATCCGCAGCATCCCGGATTACCCCAAGCCGGGCATCGTGTTTCGCGACATCACCACGCTGCTCGGCAATGCGCGGGCCTTTCGGCGCGCGGTCGACGAACTGGTGCAGCCTTGGGCCGGCGGCAAAATCGACAAGGTCGCCGGCATCGAAGCCCGCGGCTTTATCCTCGGCGGCGCCGTCGCCCATCAGGTGTCGGCCGGCTTCGTCCCGATCCGGAAAAAGGGCAAGCTGCCGTTCAAGCGCGTGACCATCGGCTATTCGCTCGAATACGGCATCGACGAAATGGAGATGCATGAGGATGCGGTGATCAATGGCGAACGCGTGATCCTGGTCGACGATCTCGTCGCTACCGGCGGCACCGCCGAAGCCGCGGTCAAACTGCTCAAGCAGATCGGCGCCGACGTTCTCGCCGCCTGCTTCATCATCGACCTGCCGGACCTCGGCGGCGCGGAGAAGATTCGGAAGCTCGGCGTGCCGGTGCGCACGCTCATCAGCTTCGAGGGGCATTAGCGCGTCCGCCCATGCGCCTACCGGAATGGCCCGCGCAGCGCGCCGGTCAGCCCCCCGATCCCGACATGACCTCGCCAAACAGTCTCCAGCTGGTGCCATCGAACCTTTGCAATTGCATTTGTTTGATCGGCTCGAAATCGTCGGCGCTGGTCGACACGGTGATGCCGGGGAGCAGCGTGGGCAGTTTCAGACCGCGGATGCTGGCCGCCTGCTTCATCACGTTCTCGCGGGTGAGATTGTCGCCGCACGCCTGGAGCACCGCGACCATCGCCTGCGCGCGGCCATAGCCGTCGGGAATCAACGTGTCGGCGATGTTGCCGGAAGCATAGTATTTCTTCAGCCAGGCCAGCCATTCCTTGTATTCCGGCGTGTCCTGCCATTGCGGATCGGTAGCGTCCTTATCGAAGGTCGCGGAGATGACGCCGATGCCCTTCTCCGGTCCTATGGGCCGCATCACTGCTCCGACCGAACTCGACACGTAGGTGAGGAAATGCGTCGGTTTCCAGCCGATGTCATAGATTTTGCGGATGGCCTGGGCGGCAAATTTCGGAATGGCGGCCGTGAGCAGAACATTGGCGCCACTTGCCTGCAGCGCTACGACTTGCGAGTCGACGGTCGGATCGGTTGTTTCGTAGCTTTGGGTGGCCACGATCAATTTGTTGGCGCCAGGGCCCAGCCCTTCGTTCAAGCCGACGAGGTAATCCTTGCCGAAGTCGTCGTTTTGGTAGAGCACCGCGATCTTGGCATCCGGGAATTTCTTGAGGATGTAGCGGGCATAGATGCGCGCCTCGGTTCGATAGCTGGGGGACCAAGCCATCGTCCAGGGATGGTTCTTGGGATCGTTCCACTTGGCGGCGCCGGTGGCGATGAACAGTTGTGGAACTTTGTTGTCGTTCAGGTAGGCATGGATTGCGGTGTTGGGTGCCGTGCCGAGTGAGCTGAAAATCAACAGGACCTGCTCCTGTTCGACCAACTGCCGCACCATTTCGACGGTCTTCGGCGGACTATAGTTGTCGTCGCGGCTGATGAAATTGATCCTGCGGCCATTGACGCCGCCCTGGTCGTTGATCATGGCGAAGTAGGCGGCTTCTGCCTTGCCGACGCTGCTCAAGGCCGAAGCGGGGCCGCTATAGGGCATCGTGTTGCCGATCTTGATCTCGGTGTCGCTGACGCCCGGCCCGTATTGGCCGGCGGCATAAGCCAGGGCGCTTGCCAAAACGAGGCTCGCTGCTGACAGACCGGCAACGATCCTCTGTCTCATGGTCATACCCTCAACGCATTCTCGGCCGCCCTAGCGCTCGCGCCGGAACTCGCGCGTATTTGCCGGCGCGCCGCCAAGCGAGGACGCGAGCCGGCCGATCAGCAGCCGCAGCTCGAGTTCGCGAAACTCCGTGAAAATCTCCGCGATCCATTGATGGATCTCGGTCGGCCTGCCGGCTTGCGTGGTCCGATAGGTGGCGAAGGAGAAGTTCGGCCGATCGATCACGCCGCGCACGATCGGAGAGAGGCGCGGGATACGGATCATGCTGCATTCGGCGCGCGTCGCCGGAAAATCCTCCTTGGCGAACATGATCGACACCGCTTCATTGTGCACCGGCACGAATGTCATCGCCGGCAATTGGCACCGCAGCCCGGTATAGCTGCGCGCGGTCGCCGGCGCCGGATCGGCGATGAACAGTACGATCGGCTCTATGAGTCGGTGCCGCGCCTCGCGTACGAAATCGATCTCCCCCATGACCGCAAAGAACTGGTCGAATGCGCCGTATCCCAGATCGACGATTTGCGTGCTTGCATTGTCGGCGATCAGCTGGTCGAACAGCTCCATCTGGCCGCGGGTCTCGCCGATGTCCACGGGCCAAACGAGGTGGGGGAAACGGCCGGCGAGCGACGGCTCGCGCGGATTGAGATCGTAGCCGACGAGCGGCCGATCGCCGGCGCGAAAGAATTCGATCAGCAGCTGCGCCATCAGCGTCTTACCGACTCGCGGGCGCGGCGATGCAACGATATAAAGGGGAGCGGGCTGGGTCATCCCGGCAATCGGTCCCTGAAATACCGATCCAGCCGCGCCGGCATCCGTCGCTGTGAGGATGACCGCCGCGATTACGACCGGCCGACAACCTGTACGCGCGCGCCGCCAGCGGGCGGCGCGCTGGCGACGAGTTCATTGAGCTTGACGCGGTCGTATTCGCCCCAGACATTGCCCAGCCAGTGGCGCACATAGCCGCGCAGCACGAACGAATAATTGGCGCTTTCGCCTTTCGGTCCCTTGTTGGCGACGAAGGTGAGGAAGGGGACGGAGGCAAGCTCCACCTGCTCGAAAGCCATTTCGTTGAGCTTGGGAATGGTGATGACGACAGCGTCTTTCTGCTTCTTGAAGTACGAGGCGTGCGTGGCTTGGTCCCATTCGAAGAAGCTGGTGTTGTTGATGAAGTTCTTGACCAGAAAATAGCTCGCGTCACCGATGAAGGCGGCCATTTCCTCGATCTCGTTGAGCGAGGTGATAGATGAACCGAGGATGTGAAAGACGACGAAGGTAAGCTGCCCTTTCTTCACCGCGTCGAGGAAGCCGATGTCGCGCAACGAGCGTAATGTCGGCGAGAGGAGCCCGGCGCGCACGTCGATCACGGTTACGCTGGCGTCCGACAGCGTGTCGAAAATCCGCATCTGGTCGGGGACCGCGGTTACGTCGACGACGTCGCTGATATCGGGATGGAAGCGCTTCAAGGTGCCTTTGGGAGATTCGGTATCGAAAGCGCGCGTCGGCACGTGATGCGCCGTGAAATAATCGAGCAGCGTGCGAGCGACCGTGGTCTTGCCGACGCCGCCCTTATCGGCACCTACAACGACTACAGTTGGCTTCGTCATCGTCGACCCTCGCTGGCGCCGCGCCGTGCCATACTCGTACCCGTCGGGCTTCGCGATTCCGGCAGAAAACAGTGGTAAAATCGAGAAGGCTGCGCGCCCTTTCCCCAGGACTTTCCCCAGGAATCGCTTCTACACATCTCGGCTCCCATTTGGAAGCCTGAAGTGGCGCGCGCGTTTTGCGGCGGCGGATTGTGGCGCCAATGCGGCTCGCAGATTTTGTGTTCGGAATTTCGCGCCAACTCTGGGCTAGAAGCTGCGATGCGGTCCCCAGGGCCCGGGTGCGGACGGTGTTTGCGCCGGCGGATGCGGTGATTCGCCAGAGACTTCGCCCTCAGCCCGTGCGGCCGGCGAACCCCACGGACCGCTTTCCGCCGGCGATGAGCCCCACGGCCCCGCGGCAGCCGGTCGATCGGCGTCCGATTCCTCGTCGGTCTCGCCCGCCGGCGGCAGTGCCATCGGGCCCGGATCGTGGCCGCCGGCAAATTTAACCAGCGCCGCAACCCGGCTTTCGACCCTCGGATGGGTATCGAACAGCTCGCCAAAGCCTTCGCGTGGGTTGTCGACGCACATTTCCATTACCGCGGAGGTCGCGCCCGGTAATTCGCCGCGGCCCTCGATCTTGCGCAGCGCCGAGATCATGGCGTCGGGGTTTTTCGTGAGTTCCACCGAGCCGGCGTCGGCGAGGAATTCGCGCGAACGCGACAGAGCGAGGCGGATGAGGAACGACAGCACGTAGGCGAGCACGATGAGCAAAACCGCGATCAGGATGGCGAAGCCCGCGCCGCCACCTCTGCGTTCGTCGGAGGACCGCGGACCGCGGAAGCCGCCGTAGAACCATAGCCGGAAGAACAGTTCGGCAAAAAAAGAAATGGCGCCGGCGATGATGACGGCGATGACCATCATGCGGACATCGCCGTTGCGAATATGCGTGAGCTCGTGGCCGAGCACCGACTCGATTTCGGCATCGTCGAGGCGGCCGAGAAGCCCGGACGTGACCGTGATGGAGTATTGCCTTTCGTTCATGCCGGTGGCGAAGGCGTTGAGCGCGTCGCTTTCGATCACCTTGAGCTTGGGCATGGTGATGCCGCGCGAAATGCAGAGATTTTCCAAAAGGTTGTAGAGACGCGGCGCGTCGGCGCGCGCGCCCGCCCGCCCGCCGGTTGCCGCGTCGATCATGTTCTGGTGGAAGAAATAGGCGATGACGATCCAGCATGCCGTCCCCAGCGTCGCCAGCGGCGCCGCGCTGATGAGATCGTTCAAGGCCAGCCGCAGCAGCGTGTTGAGGTCGGCGTCGACCGACATCGCCTCGGCGGTCAGCGCGCCGGCATAGACGAGCAAATAGACGAGCAGGAAAAGTCCGACCAGGAGCGCTAGCGAACGGCGCCGGTTCGACTGGATGTGACTGTAGAGACCGTAAGCGGCCATCGCGGACGACTGCGTTGTCGGGCTTTTCTAGAACTTTACCTGCGGCGCTTCACCGACCGTCTTGCGCTCCTCGCCGAGATCGAAGAATTCCTTCGGCGCGAAGCCGAACCAAGAGGCGAACAGGACAGCCGGGAAGCGTTGGATGGCGGTGTTGTATTCCTGCACCGCATTGTTGAAGAAACGCCGCGCCGCCGCGATCTTGTTCTCGATGTCGGTGAGCTCGGCCTGCAGCGCCTGGAAATTGGCGTTGGCCTTGAGATTGGGATAGGCCTCGGCGAGGGCGAAAAGCTGGCGCAAGGCGCCTGACAGCATGTTCTCGGCCGCCGCCTGCTGCGCTGGGCCTTGCGCGGCGACCGCGACGTTGCGCGCCTTGACCACCTCGTCGAGCGTCCCGCGCTCGTGCGCGGCGTAACCCTTTACCGTCTCCACCAGATTGGGGATCAGGTCGTGCCGCTGGCGCAGCTGCACGTCCACGTCGGCGAAGGCCTCGTTGACCCGTTGCCGTATGGAGACCAGGCCGTTGTAGATCGTGATCGCCCCCAAAACCAGGACCACGATCACGGCAAGGATGATCAGTGTCGAGGTGCTCATCGATGGAATCCCTGGCTGACGGAAGATCGGATTGGATGCCTATAGCGCAGCGCGAATTCGCGGCCGAGCGGCGGCGTTGCGCGAGGGATGTTCGGCCATGCGCCGCTCCAGTTTCATAGATAGGATGCCTGAGGGGCGCCGTTAAGGTTAGCGGGTGATGAATATCGCGCCGGGGCTGGTTGTCGTTTAGTGAATCGCCTGGGCGACAGACAAATGGGCGCCATGTCGAAGCATCACCTCGGCTTCCTTTCCTTGAGCAGCGCGAAGGGCCAGGCTGTCTTGGCGAGTCTTCGCGGGCTCGAGGCGATGCAACGCGGCGCCGCCGATGCGAGCGCCGATGATGGCGACTTGCTCTTCGCTGGCGCCGAAGGCGACCAACTTGCGCTCGACATCGCCGAGATCGAGCGCGCCAGCGCCGCGCTGCGCAAAATTGAGCCGGCGTTGGAATCCTGGACCAAGCCGCCGACGAGCACGATAGGCAAGCCGCGCCCGGTGTGGCTGATCATCGGGGTGCTGTGGCTGTCGACGGCGCTCGTCACCCTAGGCGCGGTCGCCGCCATTGCCAGACTGGTCGGGTAGTCTTTTTTAGCGCACCGCGTCGGACTTATGCGCTCGTGGCTTGCCGCGTGGCGCGCATGCACGATTCTGTCGCCGCGAATCGTAACGTAAGCGCTCGCCGTCCACTTTAAGAAATTACACGGTTCAATAGGCGTTGCGGTAGGCGGCAGGCGACAACACCGTACGGGCGATGATCTGCAGGTCGAGCCATAGTGACCAATTGTCGATATAGAAAAGGTCGTACTCGACGCGCTTGCGCATCTTTTCTTCGGTGTCGGTCGAGCCGCGAAGCCCGTGAATCTGGGCCCAGCCGGTGATGCCCGGCTTGACGTTGTGGCGGCGCGCGTAGAGCGAGATGCGCCGCTCATATTCGCGGTCGTGCGTCAGCGCGTGCGGGCGCGGACCGACCAGCGACATGTCGCCGGCGAGCACGTTGAACAGCTGCGGAACTTCGTCGATGTTCCAGCGCCGCAGCCAGCGCCCGATTCTGGTCAATCGCGGATCGTTTCGCCGCGCCTGCGCAATAACAGAGCCGTCGTCGAGCGTGCGCATGGTGCGAAACTTGATGATGCGGAACGGCTGCTGATTGAAGCCGTAGCGACGCTGCAGGAAGAACACCGGCCCCGGACTGTCGATCTTGATCAGGACGGCGACGAAGACCAGAAGCGGCGTCAGCAGAACAAGGCCGGCTGCTGCGAAAACGAGATCGAACAGGCGCTTTTGCGCGATCTCCAAGCGCGATAGCGGAATGCGGGTGAGCCGCAGGCTAGCGAGCGGGCCGAGCTTCGACAACTCGACTTCCTCGAACTTGTGCAAAATCTGCTCGGGTCCGAGATGGATCTCGACCGGCAGCGTGAGGAAGGTCTCGGCGCAGCGATCGATGGTCGCGGTCGCCGACCAGGGCAGCAACAGGAAGATGGCGTCGGGCTCGAGGCTACGCACGCTGGCGACCGCCTCGGCGAGGTCGCGATCGAGTGCCGCGCGCCGCGCCGCGGCCGGCGCAGTCGCCGCGACCGGGGTGAGAAAACGGCAGCCGACGATAGTGACGCCGAGCGTCCACGGTTGGTAGCGATGAACGAAGGCGCCGATATGGAAACCGGTGCCGATGAGGAACACGCGTTGCGCGGAGACGAGACCTGCGGCGCAGGCGAGCGCGGTGACGCGCACGATGAGGAAGCGCAGCACGATCAACCCCGGGAGCGTGGCGACATAGAAAAGCACGATCCACCCGCGCGAATAGTCGACGCTGATCTGTGCCAGGAAGCCGAGCGTGAGCAGGCAGATCAGCGTCACGTTCCACAACTGGATCGTGCGCCGGCCATGCGCTCTGAAGGTAAAGAAGTTCGCCAACCGATATTCGTCGCGGAAGATATTGGAAACGGCAAAAATGCTCGCCGCCAGCACGCCGACCTGAAGGAAGGATGCGATGTTGCCGGGAGCGCCGTAGGCGGCGAGGTGATAGGCGATTCCGGTGCAGCAGGACGTCGCCACAATCAGCGCTACGTCGGCCAGGAAAATCGCGCCCGAGAACGTGCCGCGCGAGACAGCCGCCCAGACGCGCAGTATCGGGCCGGTCGGCGGCCGAGCTGCCAGCGTATAGCTTGGATGCGTGTTCATCGCGGCGCCGGCGTCGCTGTTGCCTTTAGGCGAAATGCGTCAAAGTGCTGTGCCGAAACGGGACAGCACAACATGCAAAACTGATTTGTCGCGAGAACCGTGCCAGCGAGGCGAATGACAACCTCGCCTTCGGGCGCGTTAAGGGATGCGTCTTACCCTCAACGCCTGAAGGCCCGGCAAAGGCCGGAGTGCCGTTGCAAGGCGCTTGATCAGCCCACTTCTCTCAACTTCACCGCGCCTTCCAGATCGACCGATACGAGCTGGGAGACGCCGCGCTCGGCCATGGTGATGCCATAGAGGCGGTTCATGCGCGCCATGGTGATCGGGTTGTGGGTGATGATGACGAAGCGGGTGTCGGTCGAGCGCGTCATCTCGTCGAGCAGGTCGCAGAAGCGCTCGACATTGTAATCGTCGAGCGGCGCGTCGACCTCGTCGAGCACGCAGATCGGCGCTGGATTGGTGAGGAACACCGCGAAGATCAGCGCCAATGCGGTCAGCGCCTGTTCGCCGCCGGACAATAGCGACAGCGTCACCTGTTTCTTGCCTGGCGGCTTCGCCATGATCTCGAGGCCGGCTTCGAGCGGATCGTCGCTTTCGATCAGCTGCAGCTCGGCGTTGCCGCCGCCGAACAGTTCGATAAAGAGCTTCTGGAAGTTGACGTTGACGGTGGCGAAAGACGCGAGCAGCCGTTCGCGCGCCTCGCTGTTGAGACTATGGATGCCCTGCCGCAGCCGCCTGATGGCCTCAACCAGATCGTCACGTTCGGCGGAAAGGTCGCCGTGCTGCTGCTCGACCTCGCGCAGCTCTTGTTCGGCAAGGAGATTGACCGAGCC
>DATHCD010000057.1:0-2978 GCA_035319735.1 Xanthobacteraceae bacterium
CGCGATCGTCTCTCCGCCAGTCACCGTACGATAGAGCCCGGGCGCCATTTCGGCGCGCGGAACGCGCAGCTGCCTGAGCGGCAGATCGATCTCGGCCGTCTCGCCATAGGCGTGGCCGGCGTTCAGCGCTGCCACGTTAGCAGCAACGAGCTTGTCACTCTTGGCGCGGAACTTCGCATGCAGCGACTCGATCAATGGTCGCCGGTCGCGATCGAACATCCACAGCGCCAGACCAAGCGCCCACATCGCCTTGCAGCGCAAGGCATCGCGATTACTCAGTGCGAACGGCTTGACCGCCTCGAGCGTCAGGCGAGTGATGTCGAGAGCGACGATCCGGTAGGGCGCGAGATCGGACGTCTCAAGCGGATTGCCGGCGTAGCCCGCCTTCTCGAGATTGCGCGCATCGAAAGCGCCTTTGTCGACAATGATCAGGCCACCGTGCCGAAGGGAGGCCAAATTTACCTTGAGGGCGGCTGGATTCATCGCCATCAGCACGTCTGGGACATCGCCGGCGGTGTCGATCGAGGTCGATCCGAAATTAATCTGGAACGCGGATACGCCGAATGTCGTTCCCTGCGGCGCGCGAATCTCCGACGGGAAGTCGGGAAAGGTAGCGAGATCGTTTCCGGCGAGGGCCGTCGACAGCGTGAATTGACTTCCGGTCAGCTGGATGCCGTCGCCGGAATCGCCGGCAAAACGCATCACGACGGCGTCCGGCGCCGGCATCCTATGGTCGGAGAAGACGCGATTGGCGAGTGCGACTGTCATTTCAGCTTCCTCGACATGTGAAACCTCCGGCGTTTTTCATCGCTGCGCCGAACCATCGGCGATCAGCGGCGCTTACTTCAACAAAGTGTCGAACGGAACGAAGTTACCGGGTTTTGGTGGAGCCACGGCGTCCTTGAGGACCTTGAATACGCGATGCTGCAAGGGCGACGCCTTCGCAAAATCATCGTAGGCGCGCTCGAGCGCCGCCTTGCAGCGTGCCGCCACCACACTCTCCGGCATGTCGGCGAAGCTTTCGCCGGCAAGGTATTCGCCCATCCGCTTGAGAATGTGCAGCCTCGCGACGTTCATGACTTTGGCCTCAAAGGCAACGTCAAGCAGGCGGAAAATATCTTCGGCCGCTGCCGACGCCTGCATTTTCGCAAGGATGTTGCCGGATACTGGATGAGTGGCGACGCAAGGCATGAGCGGCTCAAACACAGTTGGCGAAAGTGCAGTCGCGGACCTCGTGCCAGAACGCCTTGAGCGTCTCGGCCGCAACCGGACTCTTGTGAGCGATCGCGTGCGCGCGCACGCGCGCGAGAATTGCGCGGGCTTCCTCCGCGCTGGCCGGCAGCCGCAAATCGGCCAGCGACGCGCTGATCGCCGCCAGTCCGGAATGTTTTCCGATGACGAAACGGTGCGACCGGCCGAGCAGCCCGGGGTCGAGCGCCTGGTAGGTGAGCCGATCCTTGAGCAACCCGTCGACATGGATCCCCGACTCATGGGTGAAGACGTGATCGCCGACGATCGCCTTATTGAGAGGGATGGCCCGCGCCGCGGCAGCGGCCACGACGGCCGCGACCTTGC
This sequence comes from Xanthobacteraceae bacterium, assembly GCA_035319735.1. Lineage (GTDB taxonomy): Bacteria > Pseudomonadota > Alphaproteobacteria > Rhizobiales > Xanthobacteraceae > BOG-931. Next base: position 1,576 of record DATHCD010000057.1, read on the forward strand.
CGAGTTCCGTCAGCACCACGCCGGTCGGTTGCGCATAGAGTTGCGTTAGCGCCACCGCGACCTCTTCGAGCGGAGCATTGCCGGCGCGCTCGCCGAGTCCGATCACGGTGACCGACGCGTGGGTGGCGCCGGCCCGCACGGCGGCAAGCGTATTAGCGGTGGCCAGCCCGAGATCGTCGTGGGCATGAATCTCAATCTCGAGATCGGTGGTCTCGCGCAGCGCGGAGACGAGCGCATAGGTCGAAAACGGATCGAGCACGCTGAGCGTATCGGCGACGCGGAAGCGGCGCGCTCCGGCCGCCTTGGCAGCGGCAATGACGTCGATCAAGTAGGCGACGTCGGCGCGCGAGGAATCCTCGCCGCCGACCGCAACGGCGAGACCGTTGTCGCGCGCATAGCCGACCACGCGTGCGATCATATCCAGGGCGGCGGTGCGTCCGCCCCGAATTTTCGCCGCCTGCTGCACGTCCGATACCGGAACCGACAAATTGACCATGGAGACGCCGGACGCGAGCGCGGCGTCCACATCCTCCTTACGCATGCGGCACCAAGCGATCGCCGTAAGCGGCAGCTCCGCCTCGACGATCGCGCGGATGGCGGCGATTTCCTCGCGCCCCATGGCCGGCGTGCCGGCCTCGAGCTCGGTGACGCCGGCAGCGGCGAGAGCGCGCGCGATCGCCACTTTCTCGGTGCAGGTGAAGGCAACGCCTGGGGCTTGCTCGCCATCACGCAGGGTGGTGTCGTTGAGCACGATCGGGCAGAAGCTATCGCGCGCGGCGATGCCACCCGGATACCAGTCAGCAGTGTGGGAACGGTCACGCATAGGCTGGATCGAACGCTTGCGGCGTCCCCTCCTTTGACCAGAACGGCGAGATTCCACGAAGCTTGGCGACGATGGCCGGCATCACCGCGAGGACGTGATCGACCTCGTCATCGGTGTTGTCGCGGGACAGTGAAAAACGGATCGCGCCGTGCGCAGCGGTGTAGGGAACGTTCATTGCCCGCAGCACATGCGAAGGCTCCAGCGAGCCGGACGTGCAGGCCGATCCGGACGAGGCGGCGACACCTTCTTTGTTGAGAAGGAGCAGAATGCCCTCGCCCTCGATAAACTCGAATGCGACATTGGCGGTGTTGGGCAGCCGATTGTCGCGATCGCCGGTGACGAAGCTGTGGCCGATCCTTTGGATGAGCCCGCTCTCCAGCCGATCGCGCAAGCCGCGCACACGGGTGTTCTGTTCCGCCATGTGGAGGGCGGCCAGCGCCGACGCCTTGCCGAGCGCGACGATCGCCGGCACGTTCTCGGTACCGGCACGGCGGCCACGCTCCTGGTGGCCGCCCTTGATCTGCGGACGAAAGCGCACGCCGCGCCTTATATAGAGCGCGCCGATACCCTTGGGCGCGTG
>DATHCD010000058.1:0-45793 GCA_035319735.1 Xanthobacteraceae bacterium
CATGACCGGCCACGCGTTAATCGAAGGCCGGCGGCGCGGCGCCAAGCTCGCCGTTGTCACCATGTGCATCGGCGGCGGCATGGGTGCCGCCGGACTGTTCGAGATCAATTAGGATATGTTTTTCCGTCGCCCTAAGGTGGCCGCCACAAGCGCATTTACGCGCGCCTACGACGCGGTTTGGCGGCCCTCGAAGGACGACAGCCCGAACCGCACATCCTTCGAGGCCCGCTCGGCTCGTGACTCAGGATGACTGATCAAGACGCTGGAGACGAAAATGGACCTTGGTTTTACCCCGGAAGAGAACGCGTTCCGCGACGAAGTGCGCGCGTTCATGAATGAGAAGCTGCCGCCGGCGATCCGCAACAAAATGATCGAGGGTCGCCGCTTGACCAAAGAGGACATTGTCACCTGGCAGCGTGTCCTCAACGCCAAGGGCTGGGCGGTGCCGCATTGGCCGCGCCAGTGGGGCGGCACCGACTGGGGTCCGGTCAAGACTTATCTATTCCGCGACGAGCTGCAGCAGGCGCCGGCGCCCGAGCCGTTGCCGTTCGGCACCAACATGCTTGGCCCGGTGCTCATTGCGTTCGGCACCGAGGCGCAGAAGAAGCGCTTCCTGCCGCGTATCGCCAACCTCGACGACTGGTGGTGCCAAGGCTTCTCCGAGCCGGGCGCCGGCTCCGATCTCGCTTCCCTTAAAACCTCCGCCAAGCGCGCTAACGGCCACTACATCGTCAATGGCCAGAAAACTTGGACCACGCTCGCGCAATACGCTGACTGGATTTTCTGTTTGGTGCGTACCGATGCCGCCGCCAAGAAGCAGGAGGGCATCTCGTTTCTGCTGATCGACATGAAGACGCCCGGCATCACCGTGCGTCCGATCCAGACCATTGATGGCGGCCACGAAGTCAACGAAGTGTTCTTCGACGACGTGAAAGTGCCGGCCGAGAACCTGGTCGGCGCGGAGAACAAGGGCTGGGACTGCGCCAAATTTTTGCTCGGCAACGAGCGTACTGGCATCGCCCGGGTCGGCGCTTCCAAGGCGCGCATCCGCCGCCTCAAGGAACTCGCCGCGCTCGAGCAATCGGGCGGCAAGCCGCTGATCGCCGACGAGCGCTTCCGCGCCAAGATCACGGCCGTCGAAGTCGAGATCAAGGCGCTGGAAATGACCGAACTGCGCGTCGTCGCCGAGCGCACGCGCTCCAACAAACCGGATCCCGCGTCCTCGATCCTCAAGATCAAGGGCTCCGAGATTCAGCAGATCATCACCGAATTGTTGGTCGAAGTGGTTGGGCCCTACGCCTTGCCCGACCAGGTTCCGCATGATGAAAGCGATCGTTGGAACGAGCCGCCGGTCGGGCCCGATTGGGCCGGCCCGCTGGCGCCGCAATACTTCAACTACCGCAAGACGTCGATCTACGGCGGCTCGAACGAAATTCAGAAGAACATCATCGCCAAGGCGATCTTGGGGCTGTGAAATTCGGGCTGTAGTCAGGTCAGGGCTGTGAAGTCCGGGCTGTGAGGTTGGGGGCTGTGAAATGGACTTTGCGTTGAGTGAAGAGCAGCAGTTGTTGCGTCACAGCGTCGAGCGGTTGTTCGCCGACCACTACGCATTCGAGGCGCGCAAGCGCTACGCCCAGGAGAAAGACGGCTTTAGCCGCGCGCTGTGGGCCCGCTATGCCGAGCTGGGTCTGCTCGGGCTGCCGTTTGCGGAAGAACACGGCGGCTCGGGCGGCGGGCCGGTCGAGACCATGATCGTCATGGAGGCGATCGGCCGGGCGCTGGCGCTCGAGCCGTATTTCGCCACCGTCGTACTCGCCGGCGGCCTGATCCGGCTCGGCGGCAGCGAGGCGCTGCGCGCCGCGATCGTTCCGAAGATCGCAAGCGGCGAGCTCATTCTCGCCTTCGCCCATGCCGAGCGGCAGTCGCGCTACGACCTCGCCGACGTCGCGGCGACCGCGCGCCGCGTCGGCTCCGGTTACATGCTCGACGGCGCCAAGAGCCTGGTGCTGCACGGCGACAGCGCGGAAAAATTCGTCGTCTCGGCGCGGCTCGGCGGCGGACAACGCGATCGCGACGGCATCGGTCTCTTCCTGGTCGATGCGGCGGACAAGGGCGTGTCGACGCGCGGTTATGCGACGGTCGACGGGCTGCGCGCCGCCGAAGTCACGTTCGCGGGCGTGCGCGTTCCCGCCGAGGCGGCGCTCGGAACGCCCGGCGCTGCTTTCCCGCTGATCGAGCGCGTCGTCGACGCGGCGATCGCCGCGCTCGCCGCCGAAGCGGTCGGCGCCATGGCCGCGATGCACGCGCTCACCGTGGACTATATGAAGACGCGCAAGCAATTCGGTGTCACCATCGGCAGCTTCCAGGCCTTGCAGCATCGCGCCGCCGACATGCTGATCGCGCTCGAACAGGCGCGCAGCATGGCGATGCTGGCGACCATGATGGCGGCGGAAGACGACGTGCGCGAGCGCCGGGCGGCGATTTCGGCGGCGAAAGTGCAGATCGGCCGCTCCGGGCGCATCGTCGGCCACGGCGCCATCCAGATCCACGGCGGCATCGGCATGACCATGGAGGCGAGCGTCGGCCATTACTTCAAGCGCGTCACCATGATCGACACCATGTTCGGCGACGCCGATCATCATCTCGGCCTGTTGGCGGAAAGCGGCGGGCTGATTGCGGCCTGATTGATTTATCGAGGGCCTTGCGCGCCCCGTGAACGCGCGCCCCGTGCGCCATGCACCTTGGCGCCGGCCCGAATCGGACGAAACCATCGATTCCTTGATCGAAATCAATGCGCGCCGGCGATTTATTCAGCCTGCTTGCGGCCAGAGCATGATCCGGAAAAGTGGCGGCCGGTTTTCCGCAAAGATCATGCTCCACAGTGCAATTGCAGGAGGAGGATTTGATGCAAATCCGCGATTCTCGCTCCGCCGCGCGCGACGATCTGCTGGGCAGCCGGGTGGCCATGCTCGGTCTCGATCTTGCCGCGATCGAAAGCTCTGACCGCAAGGCCTTCGCGACGATCAAGCGGCGTTGCGCGCTTTGCGACTTCCGCCAAGCCTGCGAAGTGGACTTGAGGCGCGACCCCAACAACCCGGTGTGGGAGACCTATTGTCCGAACTCGGCGACGCTTATTGCCCTCACGGAGGCCTGGTGGCTGACGCATTAGCGCGCCATTCATTCGCTTGATATTTTTCAATTGACGGCATGGTCGCTCGACCCGCTTTCCCGCGGTAACGAGCAGGGTTCGGTCAAAGGCCGTTTGGCTCCGTGTTCTTGTTCGTGCCAACTGAGCCAAAATAACGCTAACGCAGCTTGGCTCGCGGCGCCTTGATGTGAATCAAGGGTCTTTCAAGGGTCTTTCAAGGCTCTTGCGCCCCCAATCGGCGCCGGATTAACCAATAGCGGACAGCGAAAACCCGGAGGTTCACGTGAAGACGGCCATTACCGAAATGTTCGGCATCCGCCATCCGATCATCCAGGGCGGCATGCACTTCGTCGGCCGCGCCGAGCTCGCCTCGGCGGTCGCCAATGCCGGCGGCCTCGGCATCATCACCGGACTGACCCAGAAGACGCCGGAATTGCTGGCCAAGGAAATCGCGCGCTGCCGCGACATGACCGACAAGCCGTTCGGCGTGAACCTCACCTTTCTGCCGTCGTTCGCCTCGCCGCCCTATCCGGAATACATCGCCGCGATTGCCGAAGGCGGCGTCAAGATCGTCGAGACCGCGGGCCGCAGCCCCGAGCAATACATGCCGGCGCTGAAGGCGGCAGGCATCAAGGTCATCCACAAATGCACCTCGGTCCGCCATTCGCTCAAGGCCGAACGCATCGGCTGCGACGCGGTGAGCGTCGACGGATTCGAATGCGGCGGCCATCCCGGCGAAGACGACGTGCCCAACATGATCCTCCTGCCGCGCGCCGCCGACGAGTTGACGATTCCGTTCGTGGCCTCGGGCGGCATGGCCGACGGGCGCAGCCTGGTGGCGGCGCTGGCGCTGGGCGCCGCCGGAATGAACATGGGCACGCGCTTCATCGCCACCAAGGAGGCCCCGGTGCACGACAACGTCAAGCACGCGCTCGTCGCCGCCTCCGAGCTCGACACCAGGCTGATCATGCGGGCGCTGCGCAATACCGAGCGCGTGCTGAAGAACGCCGCGGTCGACCGCATCATCGAGATCGAGCGCGCCAAGGGTGCGGCGCTGCAGATTGCCGACATCAAGGAGCAGGTCGGCGGGCTCTACGGCAGGATCATGCTCGACGGCGACATGGATGCCGGCGCCTGGAGCTGCGGCATGGTCGCCGGCCTGATCCACGACATACCGACCGTCGCCGAGCTGATCGAGCGGATCATGGCCGAGGCCGAACGGCTCATCCGCATCCGGCTCATCGGTTTTCTCGACGGCGCCGCCGCGCCGGCGCCGTCGGCCGCGAAGGTGGCGTGAGAGGGGGCCGCGCGCGGCGGCCCGGTCTTGCTCAGCGCACCTTGCGCTTGCCGAAGGTCGGCTGCACTTCCGGAATCGGCGGCATCTGCCAGGTGCCGACGACCGGCATGGTCGTGTCGCGGTTGATCACCACGTCGATGAGAGTCGGAGTATCGGAGCGGATCGCTTCACGATAGGCGTCGCCGAATTGGTCCGGATGTTCGATGCGGATACCGCGCCCGCCCATGGCTTCGGCCATCTTGGCGAAGTCCGGATTCCACAACTGCCCGGTCCGTTCGTTGACGAAGCTCGTGCCGATCTCACGACCATCATAATAGAAGCGCTGCAGGTCGCGAATGCAGCCGATGGCGTAGTTGTTCTGCAGCACCCACACCGCGGGCAGATTGTATTCGACCGCGGTCGCCACGGCATGCGGCATCATCATGAAGTTGCCGTCACCGCACAGCGTCACGCAGGGCGAATTGGGCCGGGCGAGCCTTGCACCCAGGACGCCGGCCACGCCGAAGCCCATGGCGGCGAAGCCGCCCGCCGTCAGGTGCGTGCCGGCAATACGCGGCTTCCAGTATTGTTCTGACCAGACCTGGCAGTTGCCGACGTCGTCGACCATCACCGTCTCGGGCGGCGAGATCTTGTTCATCTCAGCCATGATGCGGCGCGGCTCTATGGGCACTTCATTCGAGCGCTCAAAAGGTTCGCAGAAATTACGCCATTCCGCCCGCCAGCCTTCGATTTCCTTGTGCCAGGGGCTGCCATAGCTCAACCGGACGCCCTTGGCGCGGGCGATCCGCGCTGCCTGGGCGAGGAAGGCCTTGGCATCGCCGACCATGCCGATCTCGACCGGATAGTTGCGCCCGATTTCCTCCGGATCGATGTCCACCTGGATGAGGCGCGTCGGCGGGATATTGTAGACATAGCCCGGAAGCCAAGAGCCAGTATGGAGGTCATTGAAGCGGGCGCCGATGGCGAGGATCACATCGGCGCTGCGCGCCGCCTCGGTGGCCGGGTACTCGCCCCAGACGCCGGCGACGCCGAGGTTGAGCCGGTGATCGAAGGGCAGGGCGCTCTTGCCCATGAAGGACGTATAGACGGGAATTTCCAGCTGCTCGGCGAGCGCCTTCAATTCTTCATAGGCGCGGGCGACGCGCACGCCGCCGCCGGCGAGGATCAACGGCCGCTGGGCGCTGGTGAGAAGGTTGAGCGCCTTCTCGACGGTTTCGTCGGCAACGGTCGTGCGCCAGTTGAGCGGCTGTCCGTGCACATTCGGGTCCGGGGTCGAGACCGGCGCCGTCCTCATATAGAGATCGTAGGGCATGTCGAAGTGCACGGGTCCCGGCCTGCCCGTGCGCATCATCGTGAACGCGTCGGGCAACGCCTTGACCAGGTCCTCGACCTTGCGAATGCGCCACGATTTCTTGACGATCGGCGTGAACATCGAGGACATGTCGCCGTGATAGCGGTAGTCGTCCTGCAGCGCGCCGGTGTCGAACTGCGTCGTCGGCACCTGGCCGGTGATGACCAAGAACGCCGAGCAGTCGTAGTAGGCGTTGGCCACCGAGATCATCATGTTCATGGGGCCGGGACCGGTCGAGGTATAGACGGCGAGCGGCTGCCCAGTCAGGCGATAGTAGACATCGGCCATGAACCCGCCGGCCTGCTCGATGCGAGGCGAGATATGGCGGATACGATCGGTTTGTTTGTAGAGCCCGTCGAGCAGGCCGATGGCGCCGTGACCGGCATAGCCGAGGATGCAGGGCACTTTCTCCTTGACCAGATACTCGGCAATGATGTCGGTGCCGCGGATTTCGTTGGAGCCGGCAGGGTAGGTCGAACTTCGTGCCTGCGATCCATAGGACGAGTAGGCCGACGATGCGGCGCCCCCGCGCGTGTCGGCACTGCCGGGGTAGGTCGAACCTCGCGCCTGCGACCCATAGGGCGAGTAACTCGACGATGCCGATCTGGATCCGTAGCCTTCGTACGATCTGGGCCGGTCCTGCATTTTCGTCCCTCCTGTCGTTTCCTCGGGTCTTTCGGGCGCTTCAATGCGCCGTAGTTTGCACGATTGTGGCGCCGTTGCCGAGAGCAAACCCAGCGCTTCCACCCGTCGCGGCCGCCGGTCTTCATGCTGCCGGTGTCGTTAAGATCGCACCGTTCGTTCGCCGCGACTAGAGCGCAATCGCTTCAGTTCGAAGCGATTGCGCTCTAGTTTTCCTGTCCGGAGCATGATCTCTTCGGAAAACCGGCGTTCCGCTTTTCCGGATCGTGCTCCCGGCAGCAGATTCTTAGCGGCGGCGGTCCCCAACTCATTTGATGCAAATCAACCGACTTGTGCCGATGTGCCATCTCGCCGGCGCGGCTTGCCCCCTTTCGGATCGGCCAGCGACGGAGGGGGCACAAGCTAAGCCCGTGGCCGAATTGCCGAAATGGTGCGCGCCAGGAACCTTCGCTGACGGTCATTGCCGGCCTTAGGCCAGCAATTATGCTGAGATGGGTTAGTGGAGGGCGTTGATCGAGCCGTCCATGGCGCAGGCGGAAGGACCCATGAACCCCGTGCTTCGACTCTACGAGGACGTCCTGTCGAAAGGCGCGGAAATGTCTCTGTCGGCGTTGCCGCGCATGATCTTCGTAGTGCATGGCGCCGTCGCGACCGCAGGCCGGCTCCTGCGCGAGGATGAGGTCTGGAGCGGGGAAGGCGCTGCGAGTTTGAAGGCCGGGGCCGACGGCGCGACGGCTTGGCGATGGGAACTTGCGCCAGGCGATAGCGTCGATGCCGGCAAAGCCGCCGCGCGTCCATCCATCGTGTCGCGGGCAAAACTTTCGGCGCGGCTCGACACGTTGCCCGCCGGCGCTCTGCTCTTGCGCGGCGACAGCGTCGCCTTCCCGGCGGGCGGCTGCGCTTACTTGCATCGCCATCAGGGGCCGGGCATCCGTTGTCTCATCGAAGGCGGCCTGCGCATCGATACGCGCGGCGGCTCGACCTCCTACGGCCCAGGGGGCGCCTGGTACGAGAGCGGGCCGGAGCCGGTCTTCGCTCAGGCGGCCGATCGGCCGACGCGCTTTATCCGCGTCATGATCCTGCCATTGGCGTTGCTAGGAAAGAGCTCAGTCGAATATCTCAACGAGGAAGACAAGGCCAAACCGAAATCGCAGAAATACAAGATCTATGTCGACATGCCGATCGAGTTTGCGGCGGCGCAGCGCCGGCCGGAGTAATCATTGCGAGCTGAGATGGTGCAGGGATTTTGCTCGTGATCGCCGCATTGACGTTGAACGCATCGGAAACTTTGCCGGCTGACGGTTTCGCCGGCGCGCTCGCCGGCCGTGTCTGGCGTCCCGATGTCGAAGGGCCCTCGATCGTAGCGGTCCGCGCCGATGGGATGTTCGATATAACGGCCGCATTTCCGACCATGCGCGATCTCTGCGAGACCGCCGATCCGGCGGCGAACCTGAGAGCCGTCCGGGGGGAGCGAATCGACGCGCTCGACGACATTCTTGCCAATACGCCGCCCGACGCCCGCGACATTTCAAAACCGTGGCTGCTCGCTCCCGTCGACCTGCAGGCGATCAAGGCGGCGGGTGTCACTTTCGCCGTCTCGATGATCGAGCGGGTCATCGAGGAGCGCGCTCATGGTGATCCGCGAGCGGCGGAAGGCATCCGCGGCGACATCCTGCGGATCATCGGTGACGACCTTCAATCCCTGACGCCCGGCTCTGCGGAAGCTGCGGCGCTCAAGGAGGCGCTGATCGCGCGCGGCATGTGGAGCCAGTACCTCGAGGTCGGCATCGGGCCGGACGCCGAAATCTTCTCCAAGGCGCCGCCGATGGCGGCTGTCGGCACGGGCATGGACGCCGGAATTCATCCGCTCTCGGTTTGGAACAATCCGGAGCCGGAAGTGGTGCTGGCGATCGCCTCCGACGGCCGCATCGTCGGTGCCACGCTCGGCAATGACGTCAATTTGCGCGACATCGAGGGCCGCTCCGCGCTCTTGCTCTCCAAGGCGAAGGACAACAATGCGAGCTGCGCCGTCGGTCCTTTTCTCCGCTTCTTTGACCGGACTTTCACGCTACAGGCGGTATCCGAGGTGACAGTCATACTGGAGGTTGTCGGTGCCGACGGCTTTCGCCTCGACGGTACTTCGCACATGGATCGCATCAGCCGCGCTCCCGCCGACTTGGTGCGGCAGATGCTCGGCGCACACCACCAGTATCCCGACGGCGCCGTTCTATTTCTGGGTACGCTGTTTGCGCCCACCACCGACCGCGACGCACCGGGTCAGGGCTTTACCCATCATGTCGGCGACGTGGTTACCGTTGCGGCATCGGAGCTCGGCAGCCTGGCGAACCGCATGCGATACTGTCAGGACTGCGAGCCCTGGCGCTTCGGAACCAGCCACCTCATGCGCAATTTGGCCCGCCGAGGCCTGCTTTGAACGAAAAAGAGGCCTGCCGCGCAGGCCTCTCTTCTGGTTGCTTGACCGGACCGGCTCGCGGCCGCGCCGGACACGCGGCCGGAGCTTTCGACGCAATTGCCGTTATTCGTAGTTCTTCTTGCAAGGCGGATTGTCGCGTCCCGGCGGGACGAATTTGTCGAAAGCCGCCTTGGAGAAGCCAAGCCGTTGCTGCACGTTCGGCACGACCTTCACCACCTTGCTGATGAGGTCGCCCTTCTCGTCCTTGACGACCTCGGTGACGAAGTTGGTGCCGATCGCCTGGCGGTTTTCGTCGAGCTTGATCTCTCCGTTCGGAGCGTCGAGCACCATGTTCTGCAGCGCGACGCGGAACTTCTTGTTGCCGTCGCTGAGGTCGCCATTGACCTGGTCGAGCGCCCTGAACACGGCGTCGCCCGAGTTGTAGTAATTGATGGCGAGCAATGACGGGCTGGCGAAGGCATTCTTAAAATAGCCTTCTTTCGGCATTTGCTGGTAGGCCTTTACGAACGCCTGCCATTTCGGGCTCGGGTCATTGTCGGCCATGCCGCTGGCGGCGGGCGTGCCGATCAACGCTTCCTTCGCCTTGCCTTTCGACGACAGCACGGTCTGGTCGACCATGATCGAGCCGCCGATGAGGTGGGCGTTGCCGCCGGCCTGCTGGTATTGGTTGAGGAAGTTCACGGCGTCGGCGCCGCCGAGACCGAGATAGATGCCGTCGACGTCTTCCGACAGAAGCTGCGGGATATAGGAGGCGAAGTCCTTGGTGCCGAGCGGCACCCAAAGTCGCTTGGTGATCTGACCGCCGGCCTTGCAATATTCAACGGTCAGGCCCATGACCTGCGTATAGGTGAATGCATAGTCCTCAGCGATCGTCGCGATCTTCTTGTAGTGCTTCGTATTGTAGATGTAGTCGCCAAGACCGGCGTGCCATTGCGCGCCGTCCATGTTGAAGCGGTAGAAAGTCGGCGACGGGGTGACCCCGGCGGACGGATCCCCATAGGTCGTCTCCAGCGCGCCGGATCCGGCGTTTATGACCGTGATCTGCGGCTGCGTCTTCGAATAGTCCCGGATGGCGATGCCCTCGGCGCCGGAGAGCGGCGAAATGAGGACGTCGACCTTGTCCTGTTCGACGAGTTTCTTGGCCGCGCGTACGGCCGAATCCGGGCTGGCATCCGTTGAACCGACGACCGTCTCGATCTCCTTGCCGCCGGCCTTGTGGTTATGGGCCTTCACGGCAAGTTCGTAGCCGCGCATGCCATCTTCGCCGAGAACGGTGTAGGTACCTTCGAGTGTCGCGGTCACGCCGATCTTGATTTTGTCGGCGGCGTGAGCCGATCCACTACCGACGACCGCGGTAAAGGTGACCGCGACCGCAATTCCAAAGCCCTTGCGCATGGGGTTCCCTCCTGTATGCGAATGCCGTTAAGGCGGCATCATCTTGCCGGTCGAATGCGCTTGTGCGTTGATAGCGGGGAGACGTCGCCCCCTTTCCCGACCGACCATAAATCGTAGCAGTGGGCAGGCTTATGCCACAAGCCCGCCCCCCGCCGAAGCGGGTCGGCCCGCCGTGTCTGCCAGTCTGATTCTTCCTCTTCCGAAACGTTCCTCCTCGTTCCGGAACGAGGGCTGATGCGATCAGGCGCCGCCGCAGAGACCCACTTGTCAAGCACGCGCTGCCGTCGTTTAATCCAGCAAACAAAACAAAGAGTTCTCATGGGAGGCCGCGTATGAGTACTGCTTTGGCAGTCTGTCATGGGTCATTCGGCCGCGTGACCGTCTACCAACTCGACCGGCCGATGCGCACTCACGCCCATCGCGAAGGCCATTTGACTTTTCACCTTGGCGGCCCTCCGGCGATCGTGACGATTTCCGACGTTCCGCACTTGGTCGACGAGAGTGCGGGAGTGGCGATCAACCCTTGGCAACCACATTCTTTTCAGCCTTTTGCCGGCGACAAACCTTCGGTCTTCCTGGTCGCGTATATCTGTGACCGGTGGCTCGACCGTGATCACGAGGCCCGCGGCAGCCTGCGTTTTGGCTCTAACGGGATAAAGGTCGGAACGACGATCCGCGCCATCTGCGCCAGCCTTTCCCACGTGCTCGTGACCAACGCGAGCTACCGGCTCGTGCATCGCTATCTCAGTCAGCTCTTCGATGCGAGCTTCAACGAATCCTGGGCGCCGGGCAGCCGGCCCGCTCTGCCGGAAAGGCAACGGGCGCCCATGGACTTCCGCGTCCGCAAGTCGCTGCGCCTGTTGGACGATTGCGCCGTCCAAGGCATCGAACTCAAGGCGGTGGCGCGTGACGCGGGCCTGTCGCGCCCGCATTTCTTCAAGCTCTTTCGCGAGAACACCGGGGTAACGCCCGCACTCTACGCCAATACAATCCGCATTGAGCGCGCGCTCGATCGATTAACGGGCTCGCGCGCCTCGGTGACGGATATCGGCTACGAGCTTGGCTTTTCGTCGCAGAGCCATTTTACCCATTTCTTTTCGGCGCATGTGGGAATCGCGCCGACGCAGTACCGTACCATCGCCCGGGTGGTGGGCGAGTAGAACGACGATCTCCCGAGTTCATCCCCCCAAAGGGAAAGGCGCAAAAATCAGACTGGCGAACATGCCGCGGCCCCTTTGCTCGGCTAGTTTTGGGCAAAAGGGAGGAAGCAAGGTGGCCACGGCCTTTGGCGATGACGGGGCGGTCCATGGTGCCGGACGCAGTGACGCGGTTGTCCGCTGGATCGAGCGCCACCCTATCGGCGCTCTGATCATCGCCATCGCCGTCATTTTCGTGCTCTGGCTGGTGTTCGCGCCCTGGCCGGAGGGTTTCGAGGACTGGTTCGGCAAAAAGCGCATCTTCATCAACGCGCTCTTCAACGGCATCACGCTGGGCGCGCTGTATTTCCTGGTCGCCACCGGCTTTACCTTGATCTTCGGTCTGATGCGCAACGTCAATTTGGCGCACGGCTCGCTTTACCTGTTTGGCGGCTATATGGGCTACGAGGCCACGCAGTGGACCGGTTCGTGGCTTTTCAGCTACGTGATTGCATTTATTTGCTGCGCGATCGTCGGAATGGCCATGCAGTTCTTCATCTTTCGTCGGATGGAAGGCGAGGATCTGCGGCAAACGCTGGTCACCCTCGGTCTCTCGATTATCTTCTCCGACCTGATGGTCTGGGTCTGGGGCGGCAACCCCATTCAGATCGACACTCCGGATTATCTGGCAGGCCCGGTCCCCACTCCGATCGTGGTTGCCGTCAGATCGAGCGGAGAGGCCGTCTTTCTCCACTACCCCACCGTCAGATTGGTCATTTTCCTGGCAGCGGTCGTTATCGGCATTGCCATGTGGATCGCCCTGCATCGTACGCGGATCGGGATGATGATCCGTGCCGGGGTCGATGATCGCGACATGCTGTCCGTCCTCGGCTACCGGGTGCAGTTGCTCTTCATCATCGTTTTTGCTTTCGGCGCCGGCCTTGCCGGCATGGCCGGAATTGTCGGCGGGACTTTTCAGTCGATTTCGCTCGGCGAGGATTCGCATTTCTTGTTGGCGTCGCTGGTGGTCGTCATCGTCGGCGGCATGGGGTCGATACCGGGTGCGGCGCTTGGCGCTCTCATCATCGGTCTCTCCGAACAAATCGGCGTGGTCTACTTTCAGAACTATGCCACCGTCTTGAGCTTCCTGATCATGGTCATCGTGCTGGCACTTCGTCCGCAGGGCCTCTTGGGGAGACGGTGAAATGGCGATCACGCAAGCCACCGACGCTCCCATCGGCATGGACGAGGCGCAGCGCAACGCGGCCGCTTGGCTATCGAATTATTCGGCAATCCTGCTGCTCGGCCTGGTACTGCTGTTTCTGCCGGCAATCGCCAACAATTTCTTTCTCGACCAGATTGTAGGCTGGGCCCTGATCCTCGGCATGATCGCGCTGTCACTGATGTTTCTCGCCGGTTACGGCGGTATGGTCAGTCTCGCGCAAATGACGGTGGCCGGAATAGCCGGCTACATGATCGCCGTGTTCGGCGCCAGCTCGCTCCCCGCGATCAGCCTGTTCTGGCCCTGGTGGGTGGCGGTGCCGATTGCGATTCTGATCGCGGGCGCCTTCGGTACACTCGCCGGCGCGCTGTCGGCGCGCACCGAAGGCATTTACACGATCATGATCACGCTCGCGCTCGCAAGCGCGTTCTTCTACCTGGCGCTGCAGAACTGGCCGATTTTCAATGGCTTCAACGGCTTCACCACGATTCCCGCGCCGCATTTTCTCGGCGTCAATTGGCGCTCGCCGGTCCCGTTCTATTATCTGGTCCTGTTCTTCGCGGTGCTCAGCTATTTCGTCGTCCTCTATGTGTCGCGCGCGCCGTTCGGCCTGGCGTTGCAGGGCGTGCGCGACAATCCGCGCCGCATGGAGGCGATCGGCTACAACGTCACCGCCCACCGCATCGCCGCCTATGCCTTCGCGGCACTCATCGCCGCGATCGGCGGAATCCTCCTGGTATGGCAGAACAATCAGATCTCGCCCTTCTCGGTCGGCGTTGACGTCGTCATCAACCTTCTCGTCATCGCTGTTGTCGGCGGGCTCAGCCACCCGATCGGTCCGTTCATCGGTGCGATTATCTACGTGATCCTGCGCACCTTCGCGCTCGACGCACTGGTCGCGGTTGGCCTGGACGGACGACGCTTCCAGACGCTCATCGGCCTCGGCTTTCTGGTCATTGTCCTGTTTTCGCCCGACGGCGTGATCGGCATTTGGCGGCATTGGTCGTCGCGCATTCGCGCCCGCGGCGCAAGGAGCGGCTTTTGAGCACGATCGCCGAACGGATAGCTGCGGCCGGCACCGGCAATGCGATCGATCTGCGCGGCGTCAGCCGTTACTTCGGCGCGCTTGCCGCCTTGATCGACGTGACACTGAGCGTGCGGCCGGGCGAGCGGCGGGCGGTGCTGGGATCGAACGGAGCCGGCAAGACCACGCTGCTCAACTGCGTGACCGGCGATTTTCCGCCAACCTCGGGAACGGTGCGTTTCTTCGGCGAGGACGTCACCACGCTGCCGCCGCACGAGCGCATTCGCCGCGGGCTGCGCCGCACCTACCAGATTTCCTTGTTGTTTCAGCGGCTCAGCGTGCGCGACAACATCTATCTCGCCTGTCGCGGTGTCTCGCGCGGCCGCTTCTCCTTCCTGCGCTCGCGCGCAAGCGATGCGATCATGCAATCGGTCAGCGACCTGCTGACGCTGGTTCATCTCGATTCGGTCGCCGACCGTCTGGTGGGAGAATTGGCGCACGGCCAGCAGCGGCAGCTCGAGATCGCGCTGGCGCTCGCCGGTGCGCCGCGGTTCATCCTGTTCGACGAGCCGGCCGCGGGCTTGTCGCCCAGCGAGCGCGGCGACCTGGTCGCGATCCTCACCGCGCTTCCCGCGCACATCGGCTACATCATCATCGAGCATGACATGGACGTCGCGCTGCGCGTCGTCGAAAGCGTTACGATGATGCACGACGGACGCATCTTCAAGGAAGGCGCGCCGCACGAAATCGAGGCGGATCCCGAGGTGCAGCAATTGTATCTGGGAGGCGGACATGCCTGAGCGCGCCGGCGCCCTCCTGGACATCAGAGGCCTCAATGTTTTCTACGGACGCAGCCACGCGCTGCAGGGCGTCGACCTGAAACTCGAACATGGCGTGCTTTCGCTCGTCGGCCGCAATGGCATGGGCAAGACGACGCTGTGCAAGGCGATCGTCGGCCTGACGCCGGTTGCGAGCGGCTCGATTCGATTTATGGGCGAGGAGCTGGTCGGCCGCACGCCGGCCGAGATTGCGCGCCTCGGGCTCGGCTATGTGCCGCAGGGCCGGCGGTTGTGGCCCACGGTCACCGTTGAGGAGCATTTGCGGCTCGCGGCCGGCAACGGCCGTTCGCAATGGACGATTCAGCGCATCTACGAAACCTTCCCGCGGCTGGCCGAGCGCCGCACCAATCGCGGCAACCAGCTCTCCGGCGGCGAGCAGCAGATGCTCGCCATTTCGCGCGCGCTCTTGCTCAACCCGCATCTGCTCATCATGGACGAGCCGACCGAAGGACTGGCTCCGGTCATTGTCGAGCAGGTCGAGGAGATCCTGCTGCGGCTCGGCGAGCAGAGCGACATCGGCGTCCTGGTGATCGAGCAGAACATCGGCGTTGCCACTGCGGTGGCGGAAAAACTCGCCATCATGATCAATGGCCGGATCAACCGGATCATGGAGGCAGCGCGGCTCGCGGCCGACCGGGATCTGCAGCAGCGGCTGCTCGGCGTCGGCCAGCGCGGGGAGGCGGAGGAGCCGGCCGAGCCCGTCGCATCGGCAACCGCGGCTCCCGCCGAAACCCGGGCGGCGAAAGCGCGAGGTCCGATCCGCGTCTATCTTTCCAATCCGGCGCCGCCGACGCGCTGGTCGCAGCCGGTGCCCGCCGCTCGGATCGAGACCGCGGCGCGCACCCGCACGGTGGCGCCCGAGCCGACCGAATCGACCGCGGCACCGACCATCGATCTGCGTCCCATCCATCGTGGGCCGGCAACAGTGATCGTTGCCGGGACGCTCGACACCAAAGGCGACGAACTCCGCTTCATCCGCGATCAGATCGCCGCCGCCGGCGTGCGCGTCTTGTTGGTCGACCTTTCCACTTCGGGACAGCCGTCGCCCGCCGACGTGCCGCCGCACCACATCGCCCCGTATTACCGCGGCGGACCCAACGCGGTGTTCACCGGCGATCGGGGCGCGGCGATCACCGCGATGGCGGAGGCGTTCGAGTCCTGGATCAGGCGGCACGAGCCGGTTGGCGGCCTCATCTCGGCCGGCGGATCGGGCGGCAGTTCGCTCGTTGCACCGGCGATGCGTGCGCTGCCGATCGGCGTGCCCAAGGTTCTCATCTCTTCGGTCGCCTCGGGTAACGTCGCGCCGTATGTCGGACCCGCCGACATCCTGATGCTTTATTCGGTGACGGACGTCGCCGGCCTCAATTCAGTATCGCGCCAAGTTCTCGCCAACGGCGCCGCAGCGATGGTCGGCATGGTCAAGGCGCGTGCCGCCAGCGCCGCCAGCGCCGAGCGCGAGCGGGCGCCGGCGCGGCGCGGCAGCAGCAAGCCGGCGATTGGCCTCACCATGTTCGGGGTGACGACGCCGTGCGTCGACGCCGTGGTCGACGCACTCGAAGACGATTTCGAGTGTCTCGTTTTCCACGCCACCGGGGTCGGCGGGCAATCGATGGAAAAGCTGGTCGATTCCGGCGCGCTTTCCGCCGTGATCGACATCACCACGACCGAGGTGTGCGATCTCCTCTGCGGCGGGATATTGCCGGCGACCGAGGACAGGTTCGGAGCGATCGCGCGGACCAGAATTCCTTACATCGGCTCATGCGGTGCCCTCGACATGGTCAACTTCGGTCCCATGGACAGCGTACCCGCGCAGTACCGCGGCCGCACACTGCACGTGCATAATCCGACCGTGACGTTGATGCGCACGACGCCGGAGGAAAATGCACGAATCGGACGCTGGATCGGCGAGCGGCTTAATCTGATGGAAGGCCCGGTACGCTTCTTCTTGCCGGAAGGGGGCGTTTCGGCGCTCGACGCTCCCGGTCGGTCGTTTTCAGATCCGAACGCGGACGCGGAGCTGTTCAGGTCGCTTGAAGCGACCGTTCGGCAAACGTCCTCGCGCCGCCTGATACGCGCACCGGAGCATATCAACGATCCGCGCTTCGCCGCGGAGATCGTCGCCGAATTCCGCCGCATGTTCGGCGGCGGCGTCACCCGCCGGCGCGCCAGAGGATAGCCGCATGTCTCGCATCCGACGTTCCGAAATCCTCGATCGGCTGCGCGCGTTGAAGGCGCGTGGCGAACCGATCATCGGCGCCGGGGCCGGCACCGGCATTTCGGCGAAGGGCGAAGAGCTCGGCGGCGCCGATCTGATCGTGATTTACAACTCCGGACGCTACCGCATGGCCGGGCGCGGATCGCTCGCCGGCATGATGCCGTTCGGCGATGCCAACGGTGTCGTGCTCGAAATGGCGCGCGAGGTGTTGCCGGTTGTCGGCAAAACCCCGGTGCTCGCGGGGGTCTGCGGCACGGATCCGTTCCGGCAAATGGACGTGTTCTTGGACGAGGTCGCGCGGCTCGGCTTCAGCGGCGTGCAGAACTTTCCGACCGTTGGCCTCATCGACGGCCGCTTCCGGGCCGGCCTTGAGGAGACCGGCATGGGTTACGCCTGCGAGGTCGAGATGGTCGCAAAGGCCCACGCCCGCGATCTTCTGACCACACCTTACGTGTTCGAACCCGCGCAAGCGGCGGCAATGGCCCGCGCCGGCGCCGACGTGCTGGTCTGCCATTTCGGCCTGACCGTCGGCGGCTCGATCGGAGCGGCGACGTCGACACGGCTGGAAGATTGCCCGGCACTTACCGACGCCATGGCCGACGCGGCTTTCGCCGTGAACCGCGACATCTTGATTCTCGTTCACGGCGGACCGATCGCCGAGCCGCCGGACGCCGAGTTTGTCCTCGCTCGCGCGCGCCACTGTCACGGTTTCTATGGTGCTTCGTCGATGGAGCGCCTGCCCGTCGAGCGTGCGATGCGCGAACAGGTTGCAAAATTCAAGGCGATCAAGAAGCTTAGCGCAAGTGAAGAACAGGCCCGCGTCAGACCAAACAGTCGGCGGGCGGGGAGGAAGTAAGATGTCCGTCGCCATTCTCGGCAGCCTGATCATCTGGCTCATTGTCGCGGTCGTCGTCATCGCGATCGTGGTCTATTTCGTCAACTGGCTCTACCGTCGGTCCTCGAAGGAAATCTCCTTCGTGCGCACGGGCCTGTTCGGCGAAAAGGTCGTCATCAACAGCGGCGCCTTTGTCTTTCCGTTCGTGCACGAGGTCACCCCGGTCAATATGAACGTTCTGCGTATGCAGGTCGTTCGCAACCGGGACGATGCTCTGATCACCAAGGACCGCATGCGCGTCGACATCGAGTCGGAGTTCTACGTGCGCGTTCCGCCGACGCCGCAGGCGGTGACGATCGCCGCCGCCACGCTCGGCCGGCGTACCACGAACGTCGCCGACCTCGACGCCCTGCTGTCGGGCAAGTTCGTTTCCGCGCTGCGCTCGGTTGCGTCAGAAATGACCATGGTGGAAATGCACGAGCGGCGCGGTGATTACGTTGCGCGCGTCAAGGACGCAGCACTGGAGGGGTTGAAGCAGAACGGCCTCGAGCTCGAATCGGTGGCGATTACCGACCTGGATCAGACCGACCTTGAGTTTTTCAACCCGTCCAACCGCTTCGACGCGGAAGGCTTGACGAAGCTGATTGAGGACATCGAGGCGCGGCGCAAGCTGCGCAACGACATCGAGCAGGAATCGATGATCCTCATTCGTACCCGCAATCTCGAAGCCGAGAAGCAGGCCCTGGAAATCGACCGCGAGAGCGAGACTGCGCGCCTCAATCAGGAACGCGACATCGAGGTGCGACGCGCGGTGCAGCGCGCCGAACTAGCCCGTGAACGGTCGTTGCGCGATACCGAGGCTGAACAGGCACAAATCGCCGCCCGCGAGGAGGTCGAGAAGACGCGCATCAGCCACGAGCGCGCGATCGCGGAGGCGCGCATCCTTTCTGAACGCGAGATACGTGAGCGCGAGATCGATCGCAGTCGTCAGCTCGATGAGGCGGAGATCGCGGCGCGCGAACGGGTCGAGCGGGCACGTATCGCCCAGGAGCGGGTGATCACCGAGGCCCGCATCGCTCGCGAGGAAGAAGACCAGCGACGCGAAATCGAGAAGACGCGTAGCGTCGAGCAGGCAGAGATCACCGCGCGTGAGGAAACGGAAAAGGCGCGCATTGCGCAGGAACTCGCGGTGACGGCGGCGCGCATCGCCAAGGACGAGGAGAATCGGCGTCTTGAGATCGAGCGGATGCGCAACTTGGAACAAGCCGAGATTGCGGCCCGCGAGACGACCGAGCGCGCGCGCATCGCGCAGGAACGGGTGGTGACCGACGAGCGCATCGCGCTCGAAGAAGAGATCCGGCGCCGCGAGATCGCGCGCAACCGCGCGATCGACGAGGAAGAGATCGCGGCCGCCAAGGCTACCGAGGCGGCTCGTATCGCGCGCGAAAAGGCGCTCGCCGCCGAGCGTATAGCCTCCGAACTCGCCACCAGGAAACTTGAAATTGAGCGCACGCAGGCGCTCGAGGAAACCGATATTGCGGCGACCGAAGTGACCGCGGCCGCGCGCATCCAGCGGGAGGAACGCATCCGGGCGCTGGAAATCGCCCGCACCCGGTCGATCGAACAGGCGGAGATTGCGTCGCGCGAGGCGGTCGAGGCCTCGCGCATCGCGCAGGAAAAGAAGATTGCCGCCGACCGGATCGTCTCCGAGCAGGAGACCAGAAGCCGCGAGATCGCGCGGATCGAAGCCATCGAGGCCGCCGAAATCGCGGCCCGCGAAGCGGTCGAACAAGCCCGCATCGCCCAGGAGAAACGGCTCGCCGCCGAGCGCATCGACGCCGACCGCGAAACCCGCAGCAAGGAGATCGCCCGTAACGAAGCGATTGAGTCCGCCGAGATTGCATCGCGGCAAATCGTCGAGACGGCCCGTATCGTTCAAGACCGGACGATCGCCGGCGAGAGAATATCGCGCGACGAGGAGGTGCGAGCGCTGGAGATTGCCCGCAATCGTACCGTCGACACCGCCGAAATCGTCGCCCGCGAAGCGGTCGAGCAGGCGCGCATCACCCAGGAAAAGCGGCTCTCCGCCGAGCGCATCGACGCCGACCGGGAAACCCGCAGCAAGGAGATCGCCCGCAACGAAGCGATCGAGTCCGCCGAGATTGCATCGCGGCAACTCGTCGAGACGGCCCGTATCGTTCAAGACCGAACGATCGCCGCCGAGCGCATCGACTCCGACCAAGACGTCCGCAGCAAGGAGATCGCCCGCAACGAAGCGATCGAGTCCGCCGAGATTGCATCGCGGCAAATTGTCGAGTCGGCGCGCATCCTTCAGGACCGCAAGATCGCCGGCGAGAGAATATCGCGCGAGGAGGAGGTGCGGGCGCTGGAGATTGGCCGCAATCGCACGGTCGACACCGCCGAAATCGCCGCCCGCGAGGCGGTCGAGCAGGCGCGCATCGTCCAGGAGAAGCGACTGGCAGCGGAGCGAATCTCCGCCGAACAGGAAACCAAGTCGCGCGACATTGCCCGCGAGGAGGCGATCGAAGCTGCCGAAATTCGGCGGCGCGAGGTCGTCGAGATCGGGCGCGTTGCCACCGAACTCGCCTTGGAGCGAGAGAAGATCGAATCGTCGAAGACCCGCGACGTGCTCGACGTCGAGCGCCGGAAAGTGCTGGAAATTGCCGAGCACGATCGCTCGATCGAAGTCGCGGCCAAGCTCGCCGAGCGTGCGGATGCCGATCGGCGGGCGAAGGAGGCCGATATCGTCGCCGCCCAGCAGGTTGGGCGCACGGACGTTGTGCGCGAGCAGACGCTCGAAATCGCCCGACTTGAGCGGCGAAGGGCCGTCGAGCAATTCGAGGTCGCCCGCACGCAGTCACTGCAGGAGGCTGAAATCGCCGCCCGCGAGGAGGTCGAGCGCGCGCGCATCGCCTCCGAGCGCGGAATCGACGAGGCGCGCATCCTGCGCGAACGGGAACTGCGTCAGCTCGAAATTGCCCGCGAAACGGCCGTCGAAACCGCGCGCATGGAGAGCGCGATCGAAATTCACCGGAAGTCGCGCGAGCAGTCGGCGGCGCAGGCCGATGCCGAGACAGCGCGCGCGCAGGCGGTCGAGGCCGAGGAGCGGGTCAAGACGGTTCGCGAGAGCGAAGCCGCTCGCCGCCGGCGCGCAGTCGAAGTGCTTATTGCTGAAAAAGAAGCGGAAGAAGTGCGCATAGCGGCGGCGGCCGAACAGGTGCGCGCCGCGGTCGAGGCCGAGGCGCAGCGCTTGCTCAACGAGGCGGAGAACGTTCTCAGCGATGCGGCGCGCGCTTCGCTCTTCCGCCGCCGGCTGCTCGAACGCATCGAGGGCATCGTGCGCGAGAGCGTCAAGCCGATGGAGAAGATCGAGGGCATCCGGATCCTGCAGGTCGACGGCCTCAATGGCGGTGGCCGCGGCGGCGGACGCAGCGCCACCGACGAGGTCATCGATTCGGCACTGCGCTACCGCGTGCAGGCGCCGATGATCGACCAGATCCTCGCCGAGATCGGCATCGAAGGCGGCAGCCTGTCGCGCTTGCCCGGCCTTATTCGCGAGGCGCGCGACATGCAGGCGATTGGCAAGGAGGCAAAACCGAAGGCTCCGCCGGAAGGCGGCGGATCGTCCGGCTGACGTTCGCGGCGACAAGCGCAGAGAAGAAAGCAGGAAAGAAGCAACATGGCCCGCGTGTATGTTTCGAGCGTCATCAACGGTCGCTCCGACCGCGTCTGGGCGCGGGTACGCGATTTCAACGGGCTGCCTTCTTGGCATCCGGGGATTGCGGAGAGCCGCATCGAGAACGGCGAACCATCCGACAAGGTCGGCTGCGTGCGCGATTTCCACCTGCGCAACGGCGACCGCATTCGGGAGAAGCTTCTTGGCCTATCGGACTTCGATCTTTTCTGCACCTATTCGATCCTTGAATCGCCGATGGGTGTCGAGAACTACGTGGCGACGCTGCGCCTCACCCCGATCACCGACGGAGACCGCACCTTCGTCGAATGGACGGCGGAATTCGACTGCGCGCCGGAACGCGAGGCCGAGCTCGTCTCGAACATCGGCGGCGGCGTCTTTCAGGGCGGGTTTGACGCTTTGAAACGCCAGTTCGGGGGCTAGGTGATGATTCGCATCGTCCGCTCGACGATCATCGACGCCCCGACCGACCGCGTCTGGGCGTTGCTGCGCGATTTCAACGGCCATGATCGCTGGCATCCGGCCGTCGCCAAGAGCGCGATCGAGCGCGGCCAAAGCGCTGACAAGCTTGGCTGCGTGCGCCACTTCTTCCTGCGCGACGGCGCCGAGCTGCGCGAGCGCCTGCTGACGCTCTCCGATCTCGAGCAAAGTTTCTCCTATTGTCTGCTGGAGACGCCGATTCCGTTGTTCAACTATGTTGCCCATGTCCGCTTGGCGCCGGTCACCGACGGGAACCGCACCTTCTGGGAGTGGCGCTGCTCCTTTTCGACCCGCAAAGGCGAGGAAGCGGAGATGGCGCGTATGGTCAGCGAGGACATCTATGACGCCGGGTTCGCCGCCATTCGCGCGCGTCTTGCATCGGCGGCGGGCTTGGAGGGACGCGCGTGACCGTGAACGTAAAGACCTTCCCCCGACTGGCCGACGCGGCCAGTGCGCTGTCGAGCGAACGCGGGGCGCGTTACCTCGCCGGTGGGACCCTGGTCATGCGCGCGGTCAATGAGGCCGACCCGGCGATCGAGACGATCGTGCGCTCGACGGATCCGAGCTTGCTGCACATCGCGGTGTCATCGGGTCGCGTGGAACTCGGTGCCGGCGTGACCATGGCGGCGGTTCTCGCCGAACGCGATCTCGCGTTTCTGCATCCGGTGGCCCGCGCGGTGGGCAGTCCGGCGATACGCGAAGCGGCAACCGTCGGCGGCAATCTGTTCTCGCCGCGAGGCGACTTCGCCACGGTGCTGCTCGTGCTCGACGCCACCGTGATGCTGGTCGGCGGCGGCCAACGCGAGCTGCCGCTTGACGACTTTCTTGCCCGGCGCGAGCGAAGCTCCGCGCTCGTATCGAGCATCGCATTCAGACGGCCGGCGGCCGATGCGCTCCGGTTCGCCAAGGTCACCCGCGTCCATCCCAGAGGCATGTCGGTCCTCTCGATCGCCGCGCAATTGCCGATCGCGAGCGGCAAGATCGCCGGCGCGCGGATCGCCTATAATGGAATGGACCACCGGCCGGTGCGGGCGAAAGCGGCCGAGCGCGCGCTTGAAAACCACACGCTCGACGCGGCCGGAATTGCGTCGGCCCTTTCGGTAGCGACCGACGGCACTTCGCCGGTCGACGACGCGATCGCCAGCGCCTGGTGGCGGCGCGAAATCCTGCCCATTTATCTGCGCCGACTGCTGCTCGGCGCGGTCCGACAGTGAGGTGCCGATGAAGACGCCGATCCAGTTTCGTCTCAACGGCGAGGAGGTCGCCGCCTTCGCCGACAGCGGCGCCAACCTGCTTGACGTGCTGCGCGAATCCGTCGGTGACCTGTCGGTGAAGGGCGGCTGCTGGCAGGGAACCTGCGGCAGCTGCACGGTGCTTATCGACGGCGCGCCGCGGCTTTCCTGCCTGACATTGGCGGAAAGCTGCGCAAACAAGTCGGTGGAAACGGTCGCCGGGCTGCGGCGCGGCGCCGATCTGCATCCTCTGCAAATCGCGTTCATGGACCGGTTCGCCGCGCAGTGCGGCTACTGCACGCCGGGAATGTTGATGGCAGCGAAGGCCCTGCTCAATCGCAATCCCAATCCCTCCCGCGAGGATGTCATCGAGGCCATCGCCGGCAACATCTGTCGTTGCACCGGCTATGAACCCATCATCCAGGCGGTGCTCGATGCCGCCCGCAGCGGCGAGCGCCGCCGCGCCTGAAGGATTGCGCCATGCTGGAATTGCGCAAGGAAATCTTCGCCGACGAACGCGACGACAACCTCAAAGAGGTTGGCCAACCGACGCAGCGCCAGGACATGCTCGGTCACGTCACCGGCACGTCGGCCTATTACGACGACCACCGCCTGGCCGGACTGCTGCATCTGAAGGTGCTGCGCAGCCTGCACGCCCATGCCCGCATCCGCTCGATCGACGATTCGGCGGCCGCGCGCGCGCCGGGGGTCAAGCGGATCATTCGGGCGGCCGACGTGCCGGTCAATCTCAATACGCTCTTGAGTCTCATCCAGTTCGGCAAGGACGACGAGCCTTCGCTGGCGACCGACGTGGTGCGCTACAAGGGCGAGCCGATCCTCGGCGTGGTGGCGACCAGCGAACACGCCGCGCGCCAGGCTCTCGACCTGGTGCGCGTCTCGTACGATCCGTTGCCGGCGGTGTTTGATGTCGAGGAGGCGCTGAAGCCGGGCGCTCCCTCGGTCAACGCCATCTATCCGAAAAACACCTTCGAGTATTACGACAAATATGACCATCAGAAGCTGCGCTTCGGCGATGTCGAGGCCGGCTTCGCCCAGGCCGACTTGCTGGTCGAAGAACGCTACCAGATGTCGCCGATCGAGCACGCTCCGGTCGAGACCAACGGTTCCATCGCGGTGCCGGACACGAACGGCCGCTTTGTCGTCTACACCTCGACCCAGGCGCTGTTCTTTTCCTTGGACACCGCCGCCAAGATCAACGCGATGCCGTCGAACCAGTTGCACTTTATCGGCGGCACGGTCGGCGGCGGCTTTGGCGGCAAGGTCGATACGCTCACCGAGCCGCTCGCCATTCTGGCGGCGAGGCTGACCGGTGCGCCGGTGCGCTACCGGCTGAGCCGGCACGAGGAGATGCAGTTCGGCTCCCCGCGCGGCGCCGAACGCATTTACATCAAGGACGGCGTCATGCGCGACGGCCGGATCCTCGCCCGCGAGGTGCGAGCATATTTCGACAGCGGCGCCTACACGCGGCTTTCCAGCTACGCCGCGGTCAAGTGTGCGGCTCATATTCCGGGGCCGTACACCATTCCCAATGTCCATGCGGACGTGTTCTGCGTCTTCACCAACCGCACGCCATCGACCGCCATGCGCGGATTCGGCGTCACCGCGCTCGACTTCGCGCTCGAATGCCAGATGGACAAGCTCGCAGTCGCGATCGGAATGGACCCGATCGAATTTCGCATTCTCAACGCCTACCGCGACGGCGACATGAAGGCGCACCGACGCGAGGCGAAGAACTGCGCGCTGATTGAATGCGCGCAGGTTGCCGCCGAAAAGGCCAACTGGCCGATCCGCGAGGAATTCCGCAGGATGTCATCGCGGCAGGGCGGTGGCGTAACCCGCACCGGAGGCGGCGCGGATCGTACGCCGGCACGCGTGACACCGGCAGCAACGACGACCGGTCCGCCGCAGCGCGTCGCCTATGAGCGGCCGGCTGCGGCCGCTCCGGCGCATCCCCCACCGCCTGCGCCGCCGCGTAGCGCGCCGCCGGCCGCCCCGGCGCCGGCCGGGTCGACGCATGGGGCGCCGCGCTTTTCCTCAGTCTTCGGCACCAGGAGGCGATGACCATGGCCAAGCATCGTGGGCGCGGCGTGGCGACCATCAACTATCCGATCGGCATGAACCTCGGCGGCGATCCAAGCCAGGCCTTGGTTCATTCCAATCCGACCGGAAAATTTTCCGTCGCGCTCTCCTCGATCGACCTCGGGCAGGGAATGAAATCGGTGACGCGGCAGATCTGCGCGGAGACGCTGGGCGTGCCGGTCGAGGACGTCTACGTCGATACCGCCGATTCCGACACCGGACCGCATTGCATGGGCTCGTTCGCGTCGCGCGGAACCCATCGCGTGGGAAACGCGGTGATGGCGGCGGCGCGCGAGGCGCGCGCGGTCATGATGGAAGCGGCGGCAGAGGAGCTTGAAGTCGATCCGGGCGATCTGGAGACCGACGGCCGCGGCTCCATCCGCGTCAAAGGCGCGCCGCACCGCTCGATCTCGGTCCGCGACGTCGCCATCGCCGCCCAATTCCGCCAGGGCCGCACGATCTCAGGGCGCGGCATTTTTCTGGTGCCGTTGTCGGACGTTGATCCGGAAACCGGCGAGATGTCGCCAGCGACGTGCTATGCCCACGCCTGCCTCATTGCCGAGGTCGAGGTCGACGACGAAACCGGCGAGGTGACGGTGCTGAAAATGACCAGCGCCTATGAGGTCGGGCGCGCGCTCAATCCCAGGCTCGTCGAGCAGCAACTGGTCGGCGGATCGTGGATGGGCGCGAGCCACGCGCTTTACGAGACGCCGGAGCCTTATTACCCGGATACGCGCGACGGGCCGCGAGATTTCGGCGACTACCTGATGCCGGGCCCGGGCGACCTCTGTCCGCATGACATCAGCGTGCTCGAACGGCCCGCCCCGGATGGCCCGTTCGGTGCCAAGGGCATCGGCGAGATGTGCGCCAACCCGGTGCTTCCGGCCGTCGCCAACGCCATTTTTGCCGCGGTGGGCGTGCGCATCGACGAACTGCCGATCACCCCGGAAAAGGTGCTCAGGGCGTTGAAGGCGCGCGGGGGCGCGGCTCCGGCGCGGGCGCGGTGAATCATCATGGCGGTGCGCCGCACGATCGTCGGAATCGGGAGCCCGCGAGAGCTTGAGGAGGCGCTCCGCGCCGCCTATTACCTCGCCGACGAGGAGCTGGCGACCGCCGCCTATCTTGCGCTTGCGCTCGGCAAGCCGCTCTTGCTCGAAGGCGCGCCGGGCGTCGGCAAGACCGAAGCCGCCAAGGCAATCGCCGGCGTGCTCGGCCGCAGCCTGCTTCGCCTGCAATGCTATGAGGGCATCGACGCCGCGGCGGCGCTCTACGAATGGAATTTTCCACGTCAGATGCTGGCGCTGCGCCAGGAGCGCGAGGGCGCCGGCCAGATCGACATCTATCGTGACGAGTTTTTGATCGAGCGGCCGATGCTCGCCTGTCTGCGGCGGCCCGAAGAAACGGTGCTGCTGATCGACGAGATCGACCGTTCCGATCAGGAGTTCGAGGCCTTCCTGCTCGAGTTTCTTTCCGACTTTCAGATTTCCATCCCTGAGCGCGGCCCGATTCGCGCTTACGAGCGGCCGGTGGTGATCCTCACCTCCAATCGGACGCGCGAGCTGCATGAGGCGCTGCGTCGCCGTTGCGTCTATCACTGGATCGAATATCCCTCGCCCGAGCGCGAAATGCGCATCATTATGCTGCGCGCCTCCGGCGTCGGCGAGCGCACGGCGCGCGCCGTCGTCGCCGCGGTCGGACGGCTGCGCCGTGAGCCGCTGGCCAAGCGCCCCGGGATCGCCGAGGCGGTCGAGTGGGCGGAAGCGGCGACGCTCCTCAACGAGCAGGGCGCGCGCTGGCCGGAGGCGTTCCGCCGCTCGCTCGGCGTCGCCCTCAAGGATGAAGACGACTTCGTTCACGTCTCCCCCAAGATCGACGCCATACTCGCCGAGGCGCAGGCATGAGCGACGTCGCGCGTCACCTCGCTCCGTTCCTGACCTTTGCCGCGCTGTTGCGCCGTTCCGGCTTCGCCGTCGCACCCGAGCAAATGATGGCTTGGCTCGCCGCAATCGAGCTTTTGGGGCCGACCGGAATCGCGGATGTCCGTCGCGCCGCGCGCGCGACGCTGGCGCCGCCGCCGGAGCGTTTCGACGAATTCGACGCGCTGTTCGATGCGCATTTTCTCGGGGCGTTGAGCGCAGGATTGGAGTCGGCGCCGCGCGAAGAGGAGGCGCCGCGGGCGGCCGACGATTCTGCCGGAGGGCCCGAGCCGATTTTCGGCGACGAAACGCGCGAGTCCGGCGCCAAGGCAACGGGCGCGGAAAGACTCTCGGCGCGACGCTTCGCGCCCGCAAGCGAGGACGCAACACTGCGGCGCTTCGCCCGCGCCTTGCCGGCGCGCGCGCCGCGGCGGCGCGGCTATCGCTGGCGGACGGCGCGCGGCGGGCCCAGCACCGACGCCCGGCGCATGTTTCGTGACGCGATGCGCAACGCCGGCGAGTTTGTCCGCATGCGCCGCCGCAAGCGCCGCCTGCGGCAGCGCCGCATCATCGTCCTCATCGACGTCTCCGGCTCGATGAAGGAACGCACCCAGGCGCATCTGGCCTTCGCTCATACGCTGGTGGGCGCCGCCGACGCGGTCGAGGTCTTCACCATCGGAACGAGGCTTACGCGCGTTACCAGCGCGCTGCGGCTGAAGAATCGCGAGCGGGCCCTCACCGCCGCATCGCTGCTTGTCGCCGACTGGGACGGCGGCACCCGCCTCGGCGAGGCGCTCGGCGCCTTCCTCGCTGTTCCGCGTTTCGCCGCGCTGGCACGTGGGGCGGCGCTGGTCGTGCTCTCCGATGGGCTCGAACGCGGCGATCCGAGGGCGATGCGGGACGCGGTGGAGCGCTTCGCGCGGATCGCCTGGCGGATCGTCTGGCTGACGCCGCTGGCTGCCGATGCGGCGTTCGAGCCGCGCACCGCCGGCCTCCTCGCCGCGCGGCCCTTCCTCAACGAACTTGGCGACGGCGCATCGATCGACAGCATCTGCGCGCATGTTCTCGATTTGGCCAAGGCGAGGGCGGCATGACGCCGATCGTCGACGCGCACCACCACATCTGGCGGCGGGCCGACCTGCCGTGGCTCGACGGGCCGATGCAGCCGCGCATCTTCGGCCCCTATGAGGCAATCCGGCGCGACTATCCGATCAGCGAATACCTCTCCGACATTGCCGGCAGCGAGGTCATCCGATCCGTTTACGTCCAGGCCAATTGGGCAAAGGACGCGTTCGAGGACGAGGTCGCCTACGTGCAGCGTGCCGCCGACGAGACCGGCTATCCGCAGGCGATCGTCGGTTACGCCGATTTTCTCGTCGACGACGTCCGTCCCCAGCTCGACCGCCTAACAAAGTATCGCGGCATGCGCGGATTGCGGATGCAGCTCCACTGGCACGAGAACCCACAATATCGGTTTGCGGCGAAGCCTGATCTCGCCCGCGAACCGCTGTTGCAGAGAAACGTCGCGCGCCTTGCCGATTACGGCTGGAGCTTCGATCTCCAGGTTTTTGCCGGGCAAATGGACGGCGCAGCGGACCTCGCCGCCGCCTGTCCGAAGGTGACCTTCGTTCTGCAACACGCCGGCATGCTGGAAGACCTCTCCGCGACCGGACGGACGCAATGGCGCGCCGCGATGCATCATCTCGCCGCGCGTCCAAACGTCGTTTCGAAGCTGTCCGCCCTCGGCACGTTCATCCACCGCAATGATCCCGTGCATATCGCGACCGTCGTCAGGCAAACTGTCGAGGTGTTCGGCCCGGCGCGCTGCATGTTCGGATCGAATTTCCCGATCGAGAAATTGTGGACCCGGTATGGCGACCTCGTTGCCGCCTACCGGCGCGCGCTCGAGCCGTTGGGAGAGACGACGGCCCGCGCCGTGCTCCGCGACACGGCAACAAGCATCTATCGGCTCAATTGACCGACGCAAAATTGGACCCGAGCGGGGGAGGAGAACATGGCACTTGAAATCAAAATACTCGACTACGGCGATATCGAACTCGAATCGAGCTTCCTGGTGCTCGGACGCGATTGCGGCCGCACGCGCCGCGTGCCGACCACGGGCTTTCTCATTCTCGGCGGCACTTGGCCATTGTTGGTCGACACCGGCTATCGCTCGAACCAGATCATGGAGACACTGGGGATGCGCGGACTGCAATCCCACGAGACCATGATCGAGAATCAGCTGAAGAAACACGGGCTCAAGCTCGGCGACGTGCGTTACGTCCTCCATACCCACCTGCATATCGACCATGCCGGCAAGGACGATCTTTTTCCCATGAATACGGCCGTCGTCATCAACAGGCGCGAGCTCGAATATTCGGTGTCGGGGCTGATGCATCCGCAGTATCCGGCTGTCGACATCAAGCATCTCATCGATCGTCTGCACACGAAGGGCGCGCTGCGCTTTCTCGACCTGGAAACGTCCGGGCCGATCGAGTTGATGTCGGGTGTCATCTGCGAGGCGGCCGGCGGTCATACCGAGGGCTCGATGAATGTCATCGTCAAGACCGCCGAAGGCGTGGCGACGATCTGCGGCGACGTGATCTACGACTTCAACGACCAGATCGTCGAACCCTTCCGCGAAATCGGCGACATGGAGCCGCGCGTCACCGGCAACCACGGCACCACGAAGCGTCAGGAGAAGGCCGCGATCAAGAAAGTCATCGCCAGCTCGCGCTTTGTGCTGCCGGTCCACGACCGCCCGGCGCTGATCGAGGCCGGGCAGGTCGTCGGCCGCCTGCTGGATGCTGTTCCCGGCCCGATCGTCCAGTCACTGCCGCGACGCCAATGGTTCCCCGCGTAACGGAGTGAGGTGTCCGATGAATCATACTGCGCTGCGTCGCGAGTTCTCGGACTTGATCGATCTGGACGCGCCCGTCGAGCGGCTGGCGAGCGGGTTCACCTTCACCGAGGGGCCGATCTGGCATCCCCGCGATCAATACCTCCTGTTCTCCGACATGCCGGCGGACGTGAGACGCCGCTACGATGAGCGGGGCGGCGTGCGCGAGGTGATGCGGCCGTCGAACAAATGCAACGGCATGACCTACGACGCAAATCTGGCGCTTGTTGTTTGCGAACACGCGACCTCGAGCCTCATTCGCGAGCGCGCCGGCCGGCGTGAGGTTGTTGCATCGCATTTCGAGGGCAGGGAGCTGAACAGTCCGAACGACGTGTGCGTGCGCTCGGACGGCTCGATCTATTTTTCCGATCCCTGGTACGGGCGGATGCCCGTCTACGGCGTCGAGAGGCCGCGTCAGCTGGGCTTCCAGGGCGTCTATCGCGTGCCGCCCGGCGGCGGCGAGCCGCAGCTTCTCGTCGACCGAAACCTGTTCGAGCAGCCCAACGGGCTTTGCTTCTCGCCTGACGAAGAGCTGCTCTACGTCAACGACACGGTGCGTGCGCTGATCCGGGTTTTTGAGGTAAGAGCCGACGGGTCGCTCGGCCCCGACCGCGTTTTTGCCTCCGGCATCCGCTCCGAATTGGAGCCCGGCGTGCCCGATGGGATGAAATGCGACAGCGCCGGAAACATATGGGTGACGGCGCCGGGAGGCGTGTGGGTCTACGGACGCTCGGGTGCTCTTCTCGGTAAGGTCAGGGTCCCTGAACTCGTCGCCAATCTGCATTGGGGCAAGGCGGATTGGCACACGCTGTTCATGTGCGCCACCCAATCGCTTTACGCCGTACGCACGAAGATCGGGCCGCGCGTCGAACCTTTCATGCGGGCGAGCGCGACGGCCGGCGCAACAGCAGCTGCACCGATTCCGGCGGCACCCGAGCGCGCCAGTGCCAGAGGCGGCCTTGCGCTCGATCCCGCGCGCTGCGCGCTCATCATTCAGGACATGCAAAACGACGTGGTGACCGAAGGCGGCGCCTTCGCCGCCTCCGGTGCGCCGCAGCACGCCCGCGAGCAAAACGTGGTCGAGAACATTCGCCGCCTCGCCGAAGTTTGCCGATCGCGCGGCGTCATGGTGATCCACGTCTGGTTTGTGGTCGAACCGGGCGCGCCGGGCTTCACACTCAACGCGCCGCTGTTCGAGGGGGTCGTCGACGAGAAGGCAATGGTGCGCGGCACCTGGGGTGCCGCGCCGGTTGCCGGACTGGAGCCGCAGCCCGGAGACCATATCGTCGAGAAGATGCGGATGTGCGCCTTCGAAGGCAGCAAGCTCGAGACCGTGCTGAGGGCGGGAGGCCGCGACACGTTGATCGATACCGGCGCGTGGACCAACATGTCGATCGAGCACACCGCTCGCACGGCGGCCGACAAGGGCTATTTCGTCGTCGTGCCGGAGGACTGCTGCTCGACGATGAACGCCGATTGGCACCGGGCTTCCATCCAATATGCCATGCAGAACGTTGCTGCCGTAACCAAAACGAGCGAAGTCATCGCCGCGCTCGGATAGTTTGCTGGTGGAGAGCATGATGCGGAAAACTGGAAACCCCGTTTTCCACAAAGATCATACCCCACGAAAGGAAGCCGGAACGCAATCGCCTCGACCTGAGGCGATCGCGCTCTAAGCCGGCAACACTAGGCCTTCCTCCTTGAACGCTCTTTGCACGGCGGGACGTGCCGCGAGGCGCCGGGCGTGCGCCGTCCAATGCGGGAAATCGCGCGCCATATCGAAGGCGAGAGCCGGCCCGCGTCCCCACGTCCAATAAACCAGCAGAAAAGGGTCGGCAACGCTGTAGCGCTCGCCGATCGCCCAGGGCCCATCGCCGAGCTTTGCTTCGACCGCCTGCCAGAGCTCGCGGCAGGTTTTCTTCGCGGTCGAGGCGACGTCTTCGACGGCCCGCGGGTCGCTCGCGTAGCGGCCTGCGCGCCGGACATGGGCGAAGGCGACGTGGATCGTCGAGGAAAGCCAGTTCAGCCACTCGGCGCAACGGGCCTCTTCGCGAGGATCCCACGGCCAAAGCCCGGCGGCCGGATGTCGAGCCGCGATGTAGCGCAGGATCGCCGGGGCCTCGGTGAGAATCCAGTCGCCGTCGATCAGCGCCGGTACGCGGGCCTTCGGATTGATGCGAATGTACTCCGCGCTGCTTTGCTGGCCGGCCGCGAGATCGACACGGGAAAGCTCGAACCGCGCGCCAACTTCTTCGAGCACGATGTGCGGGGCCAGCGAGCATGCACCCGGCGCATAATAAAGTTTCATCTCGCTCATTGCACGCGTCGCCTCCGATCAATACGTCGCCCGGCCGCCCGACAGATCGAAAGTGGCGCCGGTCGTGAACGAATTCTCGGCGGTCGCGAGCCAGCAGATCATCGAGGCCGCCTCTTCGAGTTCGAGCATCCGGCCACGCGGAATCTTCGACACGATCATAGCGAGAAAATCCGGCGCTTGGCTCATCGCCAGCGTCGTTTTGGCGACCGCCGGCGTTACGCAATTGACCCCGATATTGTAGCCGGCGAGCTCCTTGCCGAGCGACTTCGTCAACGCAATCACGGCCGCCTTCATCGAACTATAGGCCGGCGCCTTCGGATTGCCTTCCTTGCCGGCGACCGAACTTACATTGACGATGCGCCCGTAATTCGCCGCGATCATATGCGGAACGACTGCGCGGCAGCAGTAAAAAGTACCGATCAAGCCGACATTGACCACATCGCGGAACGCCTCGGGAGGGTATTCCCAGGTCGGCGCGTTCGGCCCGACGATCGCGGCATTGTTGATGAGGATGTCGATCCTGCCGAAATGATCAATTGTACGCTTGGTGGCCTCTTCCACGGCGGCCAGGTCGGCGATGTCGACGGCCAGACCCTGGACCTGCTCGGGCTTGGCGATGCGCTTGACTGTCTGGTCGAGCAGCGCGTGGTCGCGGTCCCATATGCTCACTCGACCGCCGGAGGCAAGAATTCGACCGGCCACCGCCAAGCCGATGCCCTGCGCTCCGCCGGTGACGACCGCGATCCGATCATTCAAATCGTAGACGTTCATAACGCGCCTCCCAGCTGCCGGCGTAAACGGGTAGCCGGCACCGGACAGGCTGGCAAGCGCCCGGCGATGCCGTCGATTGACACAAGCGAGCGGAGACTTCAATGAAACGCAGAAACCGCGCCAGTTGGAGGCATCCGGGACAATCCGGCTCAAGCCCGCATGGCTTTTTCGCACCCGATCGACGATCGCTATTTCGAGGACTATGTCGAAGGCGACGTGCACACCCTCGGCAGCATCGCCATCGAGGCGGACGAGATCATCGCTTTCGCCAAACGCTTCGATCCGCAGCGCTTTCACATCGACCCGGAGGCGGCCAAGGAGACGCCCTTCGGTGGCCTCATCGCCAGCGGCTGGCACACCGCCGCGCTGATGATGCGGCTTTACGTCGATAATTATCTGAGCCACGTCGCGAGCCTTGCCTCTCCTGGTCTCGACGAGCTGCGCTGGCCCAAGCCGGTGCGGCCGGGCGACCGGCTGTCGGTGCGCGTAACCGTTCTCAAGGCCTCGCTGTCGAAATCGAAGCCGGACCGCGGCGTGGTCACTTCATTCGTCGAAGTTCTCAACCAGGCCGGTGAGATCGTGATGACGTTGAAGGCGGTGAACATGATCGCGCGGCGAAAAGTCGTCGCCGCGGCGGAATAACGAAAATGACAAGCCAGGCGCAGCCATGAGCCGGTTCGAACTTTAGTTGCGTCAGCCGGCCAACCCAGCCAATCCGGAATACACCGCGAAGACCACGGTGGCCGCGATCACCGCAGCAACCAATGCCGCGTAAGTGCCGCGCAGCCGATGCGCCGGCGGCAGCCGGCGGGCCAGCAAATACAGGAAGCCCAGCACGATCGGCAGCAGCAGTGCGTTCATCACCTGCACGCCGATGCTGAGGCTGATCAGGTTGACGCCCGAGATGATGATCGCCGCGCCGACGACAAGGGTCGCGGTATAGATGCCGTAGAACCACGGCGCTTCGTGCGGCTCGTGTTCGAGATAGTGCTTGGCGCCGAGAACCTCGCTGACGGTGCGCGCGGCCGTCAGCGTCACCACGATGGTCGCCACCACGGCCGATCCCGAGAGGCCGAGAGCAAACAACAGCCGGCCGGTCGTATTGCCGAGGTACGGCGTGATCGCTTCCGCGATCTGCTGCACGGTGTCCAACGAACCCGCGCGATTGGCGCTGTGCAGCGTCGCCGCGGTAACCACTAGAACCGCGGCCATGATGATTTGCGTCAGCGCCGCACCAAACGCGGTATCCAGACGCGCCGCCGGTAAATCGGCCGATTTCAGCTTTTTCTCCACCACGGCGGATTGCTGGTAGAAAACCATCCACGGCATAATCACCGCGCCGATATTGGCGGCGACGAGGTAGAGGTATTTCGCTTCGTGCAGCGGAATGTCCACCGAGCCGGCGAGAAGCGCGGCGACATCGGGCTTGGCCTGCCAGGCAACCACCACGAAAACCACCTCGAAGGCGCCGACCGCGATGGCGATGCGCTCGACCGACAAATACGAGCCCTTGTAGGCCACGAACGTCAGCGCGATCACGATCAAGATCATCGTCACCGGCGGCGGCACGCCGTAGAGCAGGCCGACACCGGCCAAGCCGCTCAACTCGCTCAACAAGGCGCCGATGCAGGAGAGGACCAGCGTAGCGACCGAGAGCCAGGCCCATGCCCGGCCGAAGTGCTCCTTGATGAGTTCGGCATGGCCCTTGCCGCTCACCGTCCCCAGCCGGACGGTGAGTTCTTGGACGATATAAAGGACCGGAATGAGAACCACCTGCAGCAGCAGCAGCCGGTAGCCCCATTGCGCGCCGCTTTGGGCGGCGGTGATGATGCTCCCGGCATCGGTGTCCGCGAGCATCACGACAACACCGGGACCGGCCACGACCGCGAAGCGTCGCCATCGGCCATGCGACGGCGCGCTTAATTTTGTGGGAGACGCATCCATGGAGTTTGCTTAGCCGCATTGAAATGCGGGATGCAAGTCTCGCATGCTTTTTAGAATTTTTAGAAAGAGAGGAATTCTAAACAAGTGATGCCCCTCGTTCGCCCGGCGAAGAGGCCCGGACGCACGACGGCATTCAATCGCGGGCTTGCGGCGGCTTGAGGCGCAACCAGCGGGTTTCTACTTGGCGGCAGGTCGCATCAGGGTGGCGATCGCGGCCGCGCTCAGCGCGAGCCAGGCGGTGATGAGAATGATGCCCCCGGCCGGCGCCGCCATCGGAAAGAGGCGGTGCCCGGCAAACGTGCGCAGCGCGACGTCGCCGGAGAACAGGACGGTGCCGATCACCCAGCCGGCAAGCGCGCAGAACGTCAGCGGCGGCCACAACAGGCCCTGTCGCAAGAGTGTGGTGCCGCCGAGAATGGCGACGGCGTGAAACAGCAGCATGGAGGCGGCGCTGTCGAGTCCGGCGCCGGGAAGGGCGTGGGCGCCGGCAGCGGCGAGGCCGATTCCCGCCGCCCCCATCAGGCCACCAAGCACAATGAGGATGCGCGCGCTCACGATACCTCCTGCGGAACGGTCGACCATCTGGGTGCCGTGTTGGGGCCGAGAACAGAGCGCATCGAGAAAATTGCATCCGCTGTCAATTTTGCGCTGTACCCCCTTCCCCGGCAAGAAGGCTGTATTGCATTGACCGGCAAGGCCTTTCATGCCACCTCGCCTAACCCTAAATGCAACCGGTGACGAAGCCGAAAATGCCTACCGACCGCTACAACGCCGCCGAGGCAGAAGCCCGCTGGCAGAAAGTTTGGGAGGAGCGCGGCATTTTCCGCACGCCCAATGCTGAGCTTGCCAAGAAGTACTACGTGCTGGAGATGTTCCCCTACCCGTCGGGGCGCATCCATATGGGGCACGTGCGCAACTACACCATGGGCGACGTGGTGGCGCGGGTGAAGCGGGCGATGGGCTTTACCGTACTGCATCCGATGGGCTGGGACGCCTTCGGCATGCCGGCGGAGAATGCTGCCATGGAGCGCAAGGTCCATCCCAAGATTTGGACCTATGAGAATATCGCGGCGATGAAGTCGCAGCTCAAATCCATGGGGCTTTCGCTCGACTGGAGCCGCGAGATCGCGACCTGCGATCCGGCCTATTACAAGCACCAGCAGGCGATGTTCCTCGATTTCTTGCGCGCCGGCCTGGTCGAGCGGCGCAAATCGAAGGTGAACTGGGACCCGGTCGATCAGACGGTGCTGGCGAACGAGCAGGTGATCGACGGCCGCGGCTGGCGGTCCGGTGCGCTCGTCGAGCAGTGCGAGCTGACCCAATGGTTCTTCAAGATCACCCGGTTTTCCCAGGACCTGCTCGACGCGCTCGACACGTTGGAGCGCTGGCCGGAAAAAGTGCGGCTGATGCAGAAGAACTGGATCGGCCGCTCCGAAGGGCTGCTGGTCCGCTTCGCGCTCGATCCGCGCTCGACGCCGAACGGCGAAGACGAGTTTGAAGTGTTTACCACGCGGCCGGACACCTTGTTCGGCGCGAAGTTCATGGCGCTGGCGCCGGATCATCCGCTTGCCGCCGCGGCCGCGGAGAAGAACCCGAAGCTCTCCCAATTCATCGAGGAGTGCCGCCGCCGCGGCACTGCGGAGGCCGAGATCGAGACCGCCGAGAAGCTTGGTTTCGACACGGGGATCAGGGCGCTGCATCCGTTTGACAAGAGTTGGACGCTGCCGGTCTATGTCGCCAACTTCATCCTCATGGAATACGGCACCGGCGCCATCTTCGGCTGCCCGGCGCACGATCAGCGCGACCTCGACTTCGTCAACAAATACGGCCTCGGCAACACGCCGGTGGTGTGCCCGCCCGGTCAGGACCCGAAAACCTTCGTCATTACCGACACGGCCTATGACGGCGACGGCCGCATGATCAATTCGCGCTTCCTCGACGGCATGACGATCGCGGAGGCGAAGGAGGAAGTGGCGCGGCGGCTGGAAGAGAGAAAGACAAGTAATTATCGACTGGATCTACCTAGTGGTGCATACAGAGCGCCTACGATGGTGGTTGTTCCTGCGGTACGAGATGTTAATGGAAGTCCGTCCTATTTTCACGCTAGACGAAAGTTCAGCAACAAGTACTATCAATTGCGAACGCTGCCTGATGGTCGGTATTACGTAATCGGCAGAAGAAATCTATTTCAGAACCGCAAAGCGTTGGACATCGCTAAGCCCATTGCAGTAGGCGAGCGTCAAACAAACTTCCGCCTGCGCGATTGGGGTATTTCGCGCCAGCGCTATTGGGGCTGTCCGATTCCGATCGTCCACTGCCCCGCCTGCGGCGCGGTGCCGGTGCCGAAAGGCGATCTGCCGGTGACGCTGCCGGAGGACGTCACCTTCGACCGGTCCGGCAATCCGCTCGACCGGCATCCGATCTGGAAGCACGTCGAATGCCCGCAATGCCGCGGACCGGCGACGCGCGAGACCGACACCATGGACACTTTCGTCGACTCGTCCTGGTATTTCGAGCGCTTCACCGATCCGTGGATCACGACGGCGCCGACCGACCGGGCGATGGTCGATTCCTGGATGCCGGTCGATCAATATATCGGCGGCATCGAGCACGCGATTTTGCACCTGCTCTACAGCCGATTCTTTACTCGCGCCATGAAGGCGACCGGCCATGTCGGGCTCGACGAGCCATTCGCCGGCCTGTTCACGCAGGGCATGGTCGTGCACGAGACCTATCGCACGGCGGCGGGCGAATGGGCGGCGCCGGCGGAGGTGAAGGTGGAGGAGGGCGACAATCGCCGCGCCAGCCTCATTGCCACCGGCGAGCCGGTCGAGATCGGCCCGATCGAGAAAATGTCGAAGTCGAAGCGTAATACCGTCGACCCCGACGACATCATCCGGGAATACGGCGCTGACGTCGCGCGCTGGTTCATGCTGTCGGATTCCCCGCCTGAGCGCGACGTCAACTGGACCGAAAAGGGCGTGCAGGGCGCTTGGCGCTTCGCGCAGCGCCTCTGGCGCCTCGTCGGCGAGGCCGCGACGATCGCCCGCTCGGCTCCGGCCGAACGCCCCGCGCACTTCTCGTCGCCGGCGCTGGCGCTCCGCAAGGCAACCCACCGCGCGCTCGCCAAGGTCACGGAAGACATCGAAAAGTTACACTTCAATGTCTGTGTGGCGCATATCTACGAGTTCGCCAATGCGCTCAATGCAGTCATTGGCGACTTGGCGCCTGAGGGGGAGGGCGCCGAGGCCGATATTGCGCCTGACTTGCGCTGGGCGATGAGCGAAGCGGTTAACGTTCTTGTGCAATTGTTCCACCCGATGATGCCGCACCTCGCCGAGGAATGCTGGGCCGCCATCGGCCGTGACAGCCTAGTTGCGCAGACGGCCTGGCCGCAGGTCGAGCATGCCCTCCTGATCGAGGACACGCTGACGCTGCCGGTCCAGGTCAACGGCAGGAAGCGCGCCGACGTGACCGTGGCGCGCACCGCGGGTGCGGCTGAAATCGAGACTGCCGTTCTCGCGCTCGACGCGGTAAAGAGGGTGCTCGACGGCAAGGCACCGAAGAAGGTGATCATCGTGCCGCAACGGATCGTCAATGTGGTGGCGTGAACTTCGCCGGCGATGGCGTCGGCACGCCCGGCTCGCCGCCATACTCGCCGCGGCCGGTCTCACCGCTGGCTGCTTCGAGCCGCTTTACGGAACGCGTCCCTCGGTCAACGCCGAGACCGTTCACGACAAGCTGGCCGCGATCGACATCCCGCCGATCAAGGCGCCGCAGGGCTCGCCCGTCGAACGCATCGCGGTCGGGATGAACAATGCGCTGCGGTTCGACCTGAATGGGGGCGCCGTTGCAAGCGCGCCGACCCATCGCCTGGTCGTGAATGTGGGAACGACGCAATGGACGGTAGTTATCGATCACATCAGCGGCCGGCCGAGTGCGCAGGTCGATTCCGTTGTCGCGAGTTATCAGCTGGTCGAGATCGCGACCAACAAGGTCGTGGTAAAGGACTCGACCTTCGCGCATGTCGACTATGACATTCCCGGCGTGGAGCAGCGCTTCGCCAAGCAGCGCGCGCAGCGCGATGCCGAAGACCGCGCCATCCAGGTTGTCGCCGAGACCATCAGGGACCGGCTGGCTTCCTACTTCGTCGCCGGGACCTGAAGTTTACGTGGAGCGTGAACTTTCGGCTGGCCGGTTCCGATCCCGGATCACGTCCGGGGCAGGGTTTTTCCGGATCATGCCCTGAGGCTGGGCAATGGTTGCCGTCAAAGCTGCGGACGTCGATGCTTACCTCGCGCGCCTCGATCGCGCGCCGTCGGTCGTGCTCGTCTTCGGGCCCGATGCCGGCCTCGTCAGCGAACGCGTCGACATCATCATCAAGGCGTCGGTGGACGATCCCGGCGATCCGTTCTCGCTGGTGCGGCTCGAAGGGGAGGAGGTCTCCGCCCATCCGGCCCGGTTGATCGAGGAGGCGCAGACCATTCCGCTGTTTGGCGGGCGGCGCGCGGTGTGGGTGAAGGCGGGGGGCCGCAGCAATCTCGCGCCGGCGGTCGAAGAGCTTCTCGCCTTGCCGGCCTGCGAAGGCCGGGTCGTGATCGAGGCCGGCGAGCTGCGCCGCAACGCATCGCTGCGCGTCCTCTGCGAGCGCGCCAGGAATGCCGCGGCGCTGCCCTGCTATGCGGATTCCGAACGGGATTTGGCGCGGCTCATCGACAGCGAGATGCGCGCCGCCGGCCTCGCGCTTGCGCCCGACGCGCGCGCCCTGCTTATTCCGTTGCTCGGCGGCGATCGGGTCGCCTCGCGCAGCGAAATCCGCAAGCTTGTGCTCTACGCCGCCGGCCGCGCCGAGGTCGGCGTCGACGACGTGGCGGCGGTGGTTTCCGACGCCTCGGCGCTGGCGCTTGATGATCTCGTCGATGCGGTGTTCGCCGGACGCCCGGCCGACCTCGAGGCACAGCTCGCCAAGGCGCGCGCGGCCGGAAGCGCGGTCGGCTCGATCTTTTTCGCCGCCCAGCGTCAGCTGGCACAGCTGCACAAATGGCGGACCGCGATCGAAGCGGGCGCGCGGTTGTCGCTCGACGCCTTGCAGCCGCCGCTGCATTTCCGCCGCAAGGGTTTGGTCGAAGCGGCGCTCAGGCAGTGGAGCGCGGCGCGGCTTGCCGCCGCCATGGCCGACCTTGCCGACGCCGTCCTGACATCGCGGCGCATGCCCGCGCTCGCCGACACCGTCGCCGAGCGCGCCTTGCTGTCGATCGCGCTGCAAGCGCGGCGCGGCGCGGCGTAGCTCACTCGCGCGCTGAGCTATGCGGGATTCTCCAGGCTGAAGGTCTGCGAATCGTCGTCATAAGCAAAGACTTCGGCGAAACGGCCCCAGGCGGTGACCGCGCGCAGGGTCTGCTCCACGCTGTCGCTGCTCATGTGATCTTCCAGCTCGTCGAAGAAGCGGCTCCTCGGGGCGACGTGATGGGTACGCTCCTGCAGCACGCGGCGGATATGGGCGGCGAGCGGAACGTTGGCTAGAAGCTGGCGCTGGAAGATCTTTTTGCGGTCATTGAGGCCCGCTTCGACGAACTGTTTGCCAGTGTCGGTGAGCCTGATGTCGCCGCCTGCGATCTCCGCCAGGTGCAACATCTGCAGCACGTCGGCGACTGCAAAGAGCTCGTCCGCCTCCATGTGCAATTCGTCGGCGATGACTGGCAGATCGGCCTTGCCACTATAGGGCTCGGCGGCCAGCGTTTCCAGGAGGCCGGAGAGCAGATTGGCGGAGACGCGGGGCAGCACCGTGTCGATGCTTATCGCCACCGTTCCGATCCGCGGCGGCGTGGGTGTGCGCGCGGTCATTGCCACGTAGATCTTCTCGACCAGGTCGCGGAAATGCGGATCGAGGCGGTTGCGCGGCTGCTTGAGGTCGACGGTGATCTCGCGAATGATCCGTCCCGGATT
This sequence comes from Xanthobacteraceae bacterium, assembly GCA_035319735.1. GTDB lineage: Bacteria > Pseudomonadota > Alphaproteobacteria > Rhizobiales > Xanthobacteraceae > BOG-931. The sequence continues at coordinate 40,859 of DATHCD010000058.1, forward strand.
GGTGGAGAAGAGCAGGATGCGGTCGCACATCAGCACCGCTTCCTCGATATTGTGGGTAACGAGAATGACGCCCTTGATCGGCAGCTTGCCGTCGCCCCACAGCTCGAGAAAATCGGTGCGCAGCGTTTCCGCCGTGAGCACGTCGAGCGCGGAGAACGGCTCGTCCATCAGCAGGATGTTGGGATGGACCACGAGCGCGCGGGCAAAGCCGACGCGCTGGCGCATGCCGCCGGATAATTCGCGCGGATAGGCGGATTCGTAGCCGTCCAACCCGATGAGATCGATCGCGGCGAGCGCGCGCTGGCGGATCTCCGTCTCGGGAAGCCGCAGCGCCTCCAGGCCGAGCTGGACGTTTTCCAGCACCGTCAGCCAGGGGAAGAGCGCGAAGGACTGGAACACCATCGCAATGCCCGGCGCCGGAGCGACCACCGGTTGGCCGAGATAGGTAATGGTGCCCGCCGATGGCGGCGCCAGGCCGGCGATCAAGCGCAGCAAGGTCGACTTGCCGGAGCCGGTGCGGCCGAGGAGCCCGACGATCTGTCCCTGTGACAGTTCGAGCTCGATGCCGTCGAGCACCAGCAGCTCGCCACCATCGGCGCGCGGAAAGGTTTGGCGCAGGTCATGAATGTCGAGCAGATCGGTGCTCATGACGGCTCCCCTCGGGAAGTCCTCAACCCAGCCGGAATTTGCGTTCCGCGTAACGGTAGAGCGGCCGCCAGAACGCGCGATTGACGACGACGACGAACAAACTCATGACGGCAATGCCGAGCACGATGCGATGGAAGTCGCCGGCCTCCGTCTGCCGGGCAATATAGGCGCCGAGCCCTTGCGCTTCGAGGTGCTGGTCGCCCCAGGAGGCGACCTCGGCGACGATACTCGCATTCCACGATCCGCCGGAGGCGGTGATCGCGCCGGTGACGTAGTACGGCAACACCGCCGGAAGCGCAATCCGCCGCCACCACAGCCAACCGCCGACGTGGAAATTGGCGCCGACGGCGCGCAGCTCGGCGGGGATGGCGACGGCGCCGGCAATGACATTGAAGAGGATGTACCATTGGGTGCCGAGGATCATCAGCGGGCTGAGCCAGATGTTGGGATTGAGCTTGAGCGCGACGATCGCCGAAACCACGATCGGGAACAGCAGGTTTGCCGGAAAGGCGGCGAGAAATTGCGCCACCGGCTGCACCAGATTGGCGGCTTGGGGGCGCGTGCCGATCCACACGCCGGCCGGCACCCATATCAGGCTGGCGATGGCGATCAGCACGATGACGCGGCTCAAGGTGGCGAGGCCGAGCAGTATCGTCGTGCCGACATCGGCGAGGCCGACGTCGGCGGTGACGAAGCGCGCAACCTGCCAGAGCGCGAGCAGGCCGAGCACCAGGACGCCGCCGTTCCAGATCACCGCCGCCCACCGGGTTTGATCGCGCGCGGCGCGCTTGACCGGTTTGGCGTCGAACCAGCGGGCGCGCATCGACCTTGTCCACAACGCCGTGAAGGGCCGCTTCGTCCGGTCGACGAGCCGGGAGCGGCGCAGCACGTCGAACACCCAGGAACGCGGCGGCAGAACGCCGGCCTCCTGCTCGAAGCGGAAGCGGTCCGCCCACGCCACCAGCGGCCGGAACAAGACCTGGTCGTAGATGAGAATGACGACGAGCATGGCGCCGATCGCATAGGCGACGGCCGCCAGATCACGGTGCTCGATGGCGAGCGCGATATAGGAGCCGACGCCGGGCAGCGTGATGGTCGTGTTGCCGACGCTGATCGCCTCGGAGGCGACGACGAAGAACCAGCTTCCCGACATCGACATCATCATGTTCCAGATGAGCTGCGGCATCGCGAACGGCACGTCGACGCGCCAGAAGCTCATCCACGGGCCCAGCCGGAAATTGCGCGCCGCCTCGATGAGCTCGGTCGGCACCGTCCGCAGCGACTGGTAGAAGCTGAACGCCATGTTCCAGGCTTGGCTGGTGAAGATCGCGAAGATCGCTGCGTATTCGGCGCCGAGCACGCGCCCCGGCGCCAGCGCCATGAAGAACACGACGGTGATCGAGATGAAGCCGAGGATCGGAACCGACTGGAGAATGTCGAGTAGCGGAATGAGCAGGCGTTCCGCCAGCCTGCTCCTGGCCGCCAGCGTCGCATAGGTGAAAGTGAAGATCAGCGACAGCGCCATGGCAATGAGCATGCGCAAGGTGGTGCGCGCGGCGTATTCGGGCAGGTAGACGGGATCGAGCGACAGCGGCTGCTGCTGCAGTTCGGCCAAGGGCTGGAACAGGTGCCGGCTCGCCTCGGCCAGGAACAGCAACATGCCGAGGGTCAGCAGGATCGCGAGTAGATCCCATCGGCTGAACAAACGGGCCCACCCGCCGACGGAAATTGGCACGATTACGCGCATGTCCGCGATGCCCGGTTGCCGCCTGTCACACGATCTTCATGAAAATCGCGGCCTCTGATAGCATCATTGGCCGCGAGTTTCCGGCGCTCTCATAACATCCGCATGGCGTTGTTCAAACACTTCTTCACCTGCCGGTTCGCGCGGGGCGGCAAGCGGCGGACGGCGATACCATCACGTCGCCCGCGGCGCCGTCCCGGCGAAGGCCTGCACCAGCTCGATCGGGAAGGGAAAGACGATGGTGGAGCCGCGCTCGCTGGCGATGTCGAAGAGCGTGCCGAGATAGCGCAACTGCATCGCCTGCGGAACGCCGGCGAGGATGCGGGCGGCTTCGACCAGCTTCTGCGCCGCCTGCTGCTCGCCCTCGGCATTGATGATCTTGGCGCGGCGCTCGCGCTCGGCCTCGGCCTGGCGGGCGATGGCGCGGATCATGCTTTCGTCGAGATCGATGCGCTTCAATTCGACCGTGGAGACCTTGATGCCCCACCCTTCGGTCTGCTTGTCGAGGACGTCCTGGATGTCGGCATTGAGCTTGTCGCGCTCGGCCAGCATTTCATCGAGGTCATGCTTGCCCAGCACCCAGCGCAACGTGGTCTGGGCGATCTGGCTGGTCGCCACCAGATAATTGCTGACCTGAATGATGGCGCGCTCGGCGTCGACGACCCGGAAATAGATGACGGCGCTCACCTTCACCGAGACGTTGTCGCGGGAAATGACGTCCTGCGGCGGAACCTCATCGACGACCACCCGCAAGTCGACACGTACCATCTGCTGCACAAACGGCAGCAGCAGAATCAGGCCCGGTCCCTTGGTCCCGGTATAACGGCCGAGGGTGAAAACAACGCCGCGCTCATATTCGCGCAAGATGCGAATCGAGGCGTACAGAACCATCAGGATCAGAACGGCGATGACGATAACGACGGTGAGAAACATGGTTGAGCTCCTTGGTCGTGATAATGGGCTTCGGGTAATCCACAGCCCGGCAATGGCTAAGCGGGCCGTATCGCCTCGACGCGAAGGACAAGACCTTCGCGGCCGATGATTTTGACGCGGCTGCCGGCCGCGAGCGGCGCGTCGGAGCGCGCCAGCCAGACCTCCCCGTTGACCCGGACCCGGCCGTCGCCACCCTGCCAAGCGATCGCCTCGCCCGCGGCGCCGATCAAAGCCTCGGCGCCGGTCACAACCGGCCGCTTGCGCGAGCGCAACAGCGCCGCGAGTACCAAGAGCAACAGGGCGGCGCTGCCCACGGCGGCGCCGATCACCACGGCGCCGGACAATGCGAAACCGGACGCACGCGCCGGAAACATCATCAGCGCGCCGATGACGAAAGCGGCGATACCGCCAACGCCGAGCGCACCGAAGGCGCCGATATGGGCTTCGGCGACCATCAGTGCGATGCCGATCAGCACCAGCGCCGCTCCGGCATAATTGATGGGCACCAGCGCAAGCGCATAGAGCGCAACGAGCAGAGAGATGGCGCCGATCAGGCCCGGCGCGAACGCACCCGGATTGAAGAATTCTAAGATCAATCCGTAAACGCCGATCAGCATGAGGATGAAGGCAACGTTTGGATCGGTCACCAGCCCAAGGAGCTCGGTGCGCCAGTCGGCCGGCACGTTGACGACGGTTAATCCGGCGGTCGCGAGCCGCTGCGGTTTGCCATCCACGACGGCCGTGCGCCCGTCGATCTGGCGCAACAGATCGGGAATGTCAGCGGCGATCGCATCGATGACGTGAAGGCCGAGCGCTTCGGAGGCTGGCAGGCTTGCGGCGGAGCGCACCGCCTCGACGGCCCAATCGGCGTTGCGCCCGTTAACGCTCGCGAGACTGCGAATATAGGCGACCGCATCGTTGACGGCCTTGCGGGTCTCGGTATCCGTTTGCTCCGCATTCTTGTTTTGCTGTTTTTCCGAACCGCTGTCGGGCAAAAGCGGATTGCCGCCCAACTGCACCGGCGTTGCCGCGCCGATGTTGGTGCCGGGAGCCATCGCGGCGACTGCGCTCGCATAGGCGATATAAGTGCCGGCGCTGGCCGCACGCGCTCCGCTCGGTGCGACGAAGGTCGCGACCGGGACGGGAGACGCGAGAATCGCACTGATCATCTGCCGCATCGAGGTGTCGAGTCCGCCCGGCGTGTTCATACGCAACACGACCAGGCCGACTTCGGCCGGTGCGGCGGCGCCAAGCTCGCGGACGACGTAGTCCGCCATGGCGGGACCGATGACGCCGTCGACATCGAGCACCACAGCGCGTTCGGCGGCGTTCGCCGGCATGGTGCATAGCGTCATCGCCATCGCCATCACCACGGTAGCCGCGCGCACTCGCATCATGGCAATCACCCGGCACGCGCACGAAAAAACGCAACGAGACTATCAGACGTTGCTGGCGCTAAGCCGCTATACGAATGCAGTATATCTGGACCGCGCGGGCATGTCGCACCATGCGGCTATGATGTTACAGCCGCGTGCTGCGGCGACCCGTTCACGCCGCTGGGCCAACCGGTATTGCGTGTGTTGTCCACAAATCACCGCATTTTTTAACCA
>DATHCD010000059.1:0-2396 GCA_035319735.1 Xanthobacteraceae bacterium
AACATGACCAAGCTCGAGAGCTATATGGTCGACGGCAGCTTCGCCGCCACCCAGTTCTACGCCGACGTGCAGGGCCATCCGAAGGAACGCGCGCTGGCGCTGGCGCTGGAAGAGCTCGAATTCGTCTCGCAGCCGAAGAGCCTGAAAATCCTCGGCGTCTACCCGGCGCACGCCTTCCGCGATACGTTCAAATAGAGCATGATCCCCGGCAGCGGGCGGTTTCCGGAAGGATCGCGCTCAACTAACAGCGCGAACGCCAGCGGCGGCGCAGCGCGGCGGAGATGGGCGAGGGATAGGCGATGAGCAACGATGACAGCAAGGTCCGGCGTACGCTGCACCTGCGGTTCACGTTTCCGGGCGCGGATTCCGAGCAGCTTGCGGCGCTGATGCGGGCGGCGGCGCCGTTTTATCAGCTGTTCGGCAACGCCACCTTCAAGCTTTTGCGCAACGCCGACGATCCAGGAAAGTTCATTCAGGTGATCGAATACGAAACGCCGGCGACTTTCGAGATCAACCGGCAATCGATCGCCAGCGACGTGCGTTTCCAAGCTTATTTCGCCGCCTGGCGCGCCATGCTGCCGGGCGCGCTGGAGATTGATGTGTATGAGGAGGTGTGATGGCGGATGACGGATGTCAGACGATAGTCTTCCAAATCTGACATCAGACATCTGACATCAGATCTTCTGATTATATTCCCCGACTTCCTTATGAGTACGCAAAACAGCGTCGACCGCGGCGAACATTTCGCGCATGCGCTTTTCCGACACCGGGCTCTCCACCACGACGACCAGCTCCGGCTTGTTGGAGGAGGCGCGCACCAGGCCCCAGGTGCCGTCGGCGACCGTCAGGCGCACGCCGTTGACGGTGACGAGGTCGCGGATCGGCTGGGCGGCGACCTTGGCGCCTTTCGCCTTGGCGTCCTCGAAATGCTTCACCACGGCATCGACCACGGCGTACTTTTCCTCGTCGGCGCAATGCGGTGACATGGTCGGCGAGCCCCAAGTCTTCGGCAGCGCGTTTTTCAGGTCGGCCATGCTCTTTGACGGGTTGCGGTCGAGCATGTCGCAGACCGCGAGCGCGAAGATGAGGCCGTCGTCATAGCCGCGGCCGAACGGTTTGTTGAAGAAGAAGTGGCCGGATTTCTCGAAGCCGGCCAGCGCCCCGATCTCGTTGACCCGGCGCTTCATGTAGGAATGCCCGGTCTTCCAGTAATCCGTCTTGGCGCCGTTCTTGATCAGCACCGGATCGGTGGCAAACAGGCCGGTCGACTTCACGTCGGCGACGAACAGCGCATTTTTGTGCTGCGCCGAGATGTCGCGCGCCAGCATGACGCCGACCTTGTCGGCGAAGATCTCCTCGCCCTTATTGTCGACGACGCCGCAGCGGTCGCCGTCGCCGTCGAAGCCGAGCGCCACGTCGGCGCCGCTCTTGAGCACGGCGTCGCGCATGGCGTGCAGCATCTTCATGTCTTCGGTATTGGGATTGTAATTGGGAAAGGTGTGGTCGAGCTCGCAATCGAGCGGAATGGCCTCGCAGCCGATCTTTTCCAGCACCTGCGGGGCAAACGCGCCGGCGGTGCCATTGCCGCAGGCGCATACCACTTTGAGCCGGCGCTTCAGTTTCGGCCGGCTGGTGAGGTCGGCGATGTAGCGCGCGGGAAAATTCTCCACGAAAACGAAGCCGCCGCCGCTGCGCGTCTGGTAGCGGCCGCCGAGCACGATGTCCTTGAGGCGGCGCATCTCGTCCGGGCCGAAGGTAAGCGGCCGGTCCACGCCCATCTTCACGCCGGTCCAGCCGTTGTCATTGTGCGAGGCGGTGACCATGGCGACACAAGGCACGTCGAGGTCGAACTGGGCGAAATAGGCCATCGGCGTCACCGCGAGGCCGATGTCGCGCACTTGGCAGCCGGCCGCCATCAGGCCGTTGACCAGCGCCATTTTGATCGACGCCGAGTATGAGCGAAAATCATGGCCGGTGACGATGTCGGGCCGGACGCCGAGGTCGTGGATCAGGGTGCCGAGCCCGAGCCCGAGCGCCTCGACCCCCATCAGGTTGATCTCGGCTCCGAACAGCCAGCGCGCGTCGTATTCGCGAAAGCCGGTGGCCTTCACCATCGGCTCGGATTCATAGGCGTAGGTGTTGGGCTGCAGTTGCGCTTTGGGCCTGGGAAACATTTATTGGGCCTCGAAGGGGACAGCCTCTGGGGCGCAGCAGCCCCAACGTGATCAGCGACAGGCGTCGATTACGGCATCGGCAACCGCGAGAAGATCGACTTCGGGATGGTTCGACAGTACGAAAACGCTGAGCCGCCGGTCGAGACCATAGCAGACATAGGAACGGAAACCATTCCAGGCGCCTTCGTGGTCCGCGAATGAGATGCCGTCCCCAGCGCTCAG
>DATHCD010000060.1:0-4715 GCA_035319735.1 Xanthobacteraceae bacterium
CATCCTGATGGACATGAGCCTGCCGGTCATGGACGGCTGGGAGGCGACCCGGCGCGTCAAGGCTGACGACGCCACGCGCAGCGTGCCGGTGATCGGATTGACGGCGCATGCCATGAGCGGCGATCGCGAAAAGGCGATCGCTGCCGGCTGCGACGATTACGATACCAAGCCGGTCGAGCTTGAGCGCCTTATCGGCAAGATGGAAAAACTTCTTGGTACGGCGAAAGCCTAGCGGCTCGCTCGCCGCGACGATGGAGGGGCCTTGTCGACTACCGCATCGGACGACCGCCTGAGCCGGACTTTGGTGGCGTACCTGCGTCAGGAAGTGCAGGCGCCGGCGATGGCCGTCACCGAGTTCCTCGACATGATCATCGAGGACGCGCGCAAGCTGCAGCTTGAGGGGCCGCTCGCCGATCTCGACCGCATGCGCGGCGCCAGCGTGCAATTGAACGCCTTCGTGAAGAGCATCATCCAGGATTCGTCGGCGGAGCGGCAGGCGGGCGAAACCCTCGAAACATTCCATCGCCGGCTGCGTCACGATCTGCGCACGCCGCTCAACGCCATCAAGGGCTACAGCGAGCTCCTGATCGAAGACATGGAGGCGGACGGCGATCATCCGTTGCGGGCGGACCTGGTGAAACTCAAGGAATCCGCCGACCAGCTGCTCGGGCAGATCGACGCCATGGCGGCGCTGGCGCGGCAGGGCGACGCCGCGCTGAACGGCGGCGGCGATCGCGCCGGCCAGCTCGACGCCGTCGCCGACGTACTGCGCACCATCAGGCCGGTCGACGACGCATTGCAAGACGCCGTTAAATCGAGCGCGATCCTCGTCGTCGACGACAACGCCGCCAATCGCGATGTGCTCGCCCGCAGATTGGGCCGGGAGGGCCACCGCGTCGTCACCGCGACCAACGGCGCGACCGCGCTCGACCTCGCCGCCCAACAGGATTTCGACGTCATTCTGCTCGATCTCATCATGCCGGAAATGAGCGGATTTGAGGTCTTGCGCCGCCTCAAGGCCGACGAACGGACCAGCCAAATTCCGGTGATCGTGATTTCCGCGCTCGACGAAGTCGACAGCGTGGTGCGCTGCATCGAAGCCGGCGCCGAGGATTATCTGACCAAGCCGTTCAATCCGATTCTGCTGCGCGCGCGCGTTGGCGCCTCGCTGGAAAAGAAATGGCTGCATGACCGGGAAAAGAAATTCATTGCCGAGCTGGAGGAGGAAAAGCAACGCTCGGAGACGTTGCTCCTGAACATCCTGCCGCAGCAGATCGTCGCGCGCATGCGCAATGGCGAGACGGTCATTGCCGATCGCGTCATGGAGGCAACCATCCTGTTTTGCGACCTGGTCGGCTTTACTACGCTCAGCCAGGAATTGCCGGCTGAACGCGTGATCGATTTTCTCGGCAAGATCTTCGCCGCGTTCGACCGTCTGGCCGCCGAGCACGGCGTCGAAAAGATCAAGACCATCGGCGACGCCTACATGGTGGCGGCGGGGATACCGGAGGCGCAACCCGACCACGCGTTGCGGGTCGCGACGCTGGCGCCGCGCATGCTCGACGCGGTGGGCGACATTGCCGAAGCGACCGGCCTGGAGCTTCAGGCGCGCATCGGCGTGCATACCGGTCCCATCGTCGCCGGCGTGATCGGCACGCACAAGTTCGCCTACGATATCTGGGGCGATACCGTGAATACCGCGAGCCGAATGGAATCCCACTCGCTGCCCGGCCGCATTCAGGTGTCGGCCGCGACCCGTGCCATGCTCGGCGACCGTTTCAATTTCGAGCCGCGCGGCAGCATCGCGCTCAAAGGCAAGGGATCGATGGAAACGTTCTTCTTGAGCGCGCGATAACGCTCGGCCGCCGGCTTAGAGCATGTCCCGCAAAAGTGGAAACCGGTTTTGCGAAAAGGACATGCTAAAATAAACTCTAGTGTCGCGGCGGGGTCTCGCCCTCAACCCGAAGAAAGCCGAGCCGTTGCATTACCGGCTCATCGGTGACGCGCAGCATCAGCGCATCCTCGGCGGCCTCGTGGCAATGCGGCCGCCAGGCCGGCGCGGCGATGACGTCGCCGCGACGCCATTCGAACCGCTCGCCGTCGACCGTGGTGGCGCCGCAGCCTCTGACGACGGCGTAGATATTGTTTGCGGTGGTGCGGCAGGGCGAGGTTTGAAGGTGCGGCGCAAGCCGCATCATGTGCAGGCCGATCGTAGCCATCGCCGGATTGCCCAGTTCGATATGGGTGGCGAACGGGCCGGCGGGCTCGGGCGCGGCGGCATCGAGGCGTTTTTCCGTCTCGCTCAACGGAAACACGAAGGGTGAATCCGTGGTCGGCGGCGTGTCTGCGGACGCTTGATCCGTCTGCTCCTGCTCCGCCGGCTCGAAGAACATCGGCTCGAGCAGCTGCACCAGCGGCACATCGAGGAAATCGAGCCAATAGGCGCTGGCGCGGCTCAAATTGCCGTGGCCGTGGCTCGACCAATTCGGGGTCAAGAGCACGTCGCCGGGCTCCATGGCGATTTTGACGCCGTCAACCTCGGTATAGGTGCCGGGCTCGGAATCGAGGATGAGGCGGAGCGCGTTCGGCGTGTGGCGGTGCGCGCGGGCCCATTCGCCGGGCAGGATCATCTGATAGGCGCTGACCAGCGTCCGCACCGTGCCATAGCTGTCGCCCGAGGCCGGGTTGAACAGGATGAGGTTGCGGCGCTCGGCCAGCTCGGTATTGATCAGGCGGCCGGCGGCATCGAGCGCGCCGCGGGCCTGCTCGTATGTCCAATGCGCCGGCGCGAAATTCTTCTTCGGCGCCGGCCACAGCGAGGCGACCTTCTTGTTCCAGCCCGGCGCGATGCCGATCAGCGCCAGCTTGCCGTACAGCTCGTCGAGCGAGCCGCATCGGGCGAGGTCTTCACGGGAGGGGGCGGGCAGGGGGATCCTCCTTGGCGACGGTTTTGCCAGCCATCCTACCGGATTTGCGGTTGTCGCCAACGGCCTGCCGTGACACCATTTACCAGTCTTGCTGTCGGTCTCGTCTTGCTGTCGGTCTCGAAGCACCATGCCGCGTCGTCGAAGATTTCCCTGGGCCAAACTGTCCGATGATGAGTTGCTGGAGGTCCGGCTCAAGGACCTCAAAGTGACGGTCGAGGGAACTTGGCTAGAGCGCTGCCTGAATACGCTTTACGCCGAACTCGCCGAGCGCGGCATCCGGGTGCGGCCGCATGCCTGGATATCGAGCGAGTGGTTTTCCCCGGAAAACACCCCCGGCATCGCCATGCCGTTCTTTCTGGCGCATCCCCGGCTGATGCAGCTCGAGAAGAAAATGATGCTGGAAGTCGAGGGCGGCACCATGGCCGAATGCATGCGCATTCTGCGCCATGAATGCGGGCACGTGGTGACCCATGCCTATCAACTCTACCGCCGCCGCCGCTGGCAGCAATTGTTCGGTCCGTCGTCGAAGCGCTATCCGCGCTATTACCGGCCGAACCCGGCGAGCCGCAACCATGTCCAGCATTTGCGGCTGTGGTACGCGCAGAGCCATCCCGACGAGGATTTCGCCGAAACCTTTGCGGTCTGGCTGCGGCCGCGCTCGAACTGGCGCACGCGCTATGCCGGCTGGCCGGCGCTCAAGAAGCTTGAATATGTCGACGAGCTGATGGCGGAAATCGCCGGCTTGCGGCCGACGCTGACGTGCCGCGAAAAAGTCGAGCCGCTGAGCGCGCTGACTCAGACGCTGGGCGATTACTATAAGAAAAAGCGCGCGCTCTATGTCGTCGACACGCCGAAGACCTACGATCGCGATCTGCGCCGCTTGTTCTCCGCCGATCCGCGGCATCGCCGTCGCGAGGCCGCTTCCGCCTTCATCCGGCGCAACCGCGCGCCGGTGCGCGAACTGGTCGCCAAATGGACCGGCGAATACCAGCTCACCTTCGATGTCGAGCTGGACGGTATGATACAACGCTGCCGCGAGCTCGATCTGCGCGCCGTCGGCCCCGAGCGCAAGCTGATCATGGAATTCACCGTGCTGTTGACCGCCAAAACCATGCATGCGCTGTTCGGTCCGTCGCGGCGAAGGTGGATCGCGTTATGAAACGGCTGCGTGTCCTGGTGCTCATGCATCCGGATTTGGTTCCCCCGGAGTCGAGCAAGGGTTACAGCGAGGAGGAAATCAACGTCTGGAAGACCGAATACGACGTGGTGACGACGTTGCGCGCCGCCGGCCACGAAATCCGCCCGCTCGGCGTCCATGACGAATTAAAGCCGATCCGCGAAGAAATAGAGTCCTTTAAACCCGACCTGGTGTTCACCCTGCTCGAGCAATTCCGCGGCGAGGCCATCTACGACCAGAACGTGGTGAGCTATCTCGAACTGCTCCATGTGCCGTATACCGGCTGCAATCCGCGCGGCTTGATGCTGGCGCGCGGCAAGGACTTGTCGAAGACGCTGGTGCACTACCACCGCGTTCCGGTGCCGGCCTTCGCCGTTTTCCCGATGCACCGCAAGGTCAAGCGTCCGGCACGGCTCGCCCTGCCGTTGATCGTCAAAAGCGTCAACGAGGACGCCTCGTGGGGCATTTCGCAGGCGTCGGTCGTCGATTCCGACGACAAGCTGGTCGAGCGCGTCAACTTCATCCATGAGCGGATCGGCACGCCCGCGATCGCCGAGCAATTTATCGAGGGGCGCGAAATCTACGTCGGAATAGTCGGCAACGACCGCCTT
>DATHCD010000061.1:0-38976 GCA_035319735.1 Xanthobacteraceae bacterium
CAGCCCGCCCCAGAGAAAACCGAGTTGAATGTCGGGCTCGCGGAACAACTCGCAGAACATGCGCGCAATGGCGTAGCCCGCCGAGAAGGCGCCGAGGATGAGCCCAGGACGCTTGAACGCGCCGTAACGCACCATCACGCCGAGCACGAGAAAGAGGACGACGCCTTCGAGCGCCGCCTCGTAAAGCTGGCTCGGATGGCGCGCAACCGGGCCGCCATGCGGGAACACCATCGCCCACGGCACGTCGGTCGGGCGCCCCCACAATTCGCCGTTGATGAAATTGGCGATGCGGCCGAGAAACAATCCGATCGGCGCGGCTGCGGTCACCACGTCGCCAAGCGACAGCATCGGGATGCCGCGACGCGATGCGAACCAGACGGTGACCACGACGCAGCCGATGACGCCGCCGTGGAACGACATGCCGCCGTTCCAAAGCGCGAAAATCTCGATCGGCCGGGCGGCGAAATGCGCAAAATTGTAGAACAGCACATAGCCGAGCCGGCCGCCGAGAATAATTCCCAGCGTGATCCAGATGACGAAGTCGTCGAAGTCGATCACCGTGAACGGCGCCGGTCCGCCCCACAGTCGCGGCGATGAGAGCAGCGCGCGCGCGTAAAACCACCCGGCGATGATGCCGATGATGTAGGCGAGAGCATACCAACGCACCGCCAGCGGCCCGATGGAAATCAGCACCGGATTGATGGCGGGAAAGGGCAGGACCGGAAGGACCAGCATCGCGTGGGCTTTCACACGGGCGCGCCGGGCTCTCGCTATGGCGCCGTGCCCCTTGCGGCCGCGTCGCACCATTGCCATTCTCTGTGAGCATCGCAAACTTGGTTGGCGAACAGCCGACAGCGCGGTCCGGAGGCGGTCATGGTTCAAACGACAAACCGGTTCTTCGATGAAGTCGCTCGGTTGATGAATGACGCGGCCGGTGTCGCCCAGGGCGTGCGGCGCGAGTTCGAAACGCTGTTCCGCAGTCAGGCGGAGCGCATACTCCGTGATCTCGACGTTGTCCAGCGTGAGGAGTTCGAGGCCGTCAAGGACATGGCTCGCCTCGCCCGCGAGGAGAACGAAGCGCTCAAGGCCCGCATCGCGGCGCTGGAAGCGAGGCTTGGCGGGACGAGTCCTTGACGGCGAGCGTCGGGCGCTTCGACGCCCCGAGTCCCTCCCGCCGGGCGCTCATGCCGTAGGTGCGTTCCGCGCCTTCCTTGTTTTTAGCGACTTGCGTCGCTATAAGCTCCGCGACCGCGGCTTCAGCACCCCTGGAGGTCGCTGCGGGAATCCATTCGCACAGCAACACTGGAGACAAGGATCACGTCATGGCGACCGTCAATCTGATCAAGGCGACGGCGCGTCCACGGGCCGGCAAGGGGGCCGCCCGGGCCGAGCGCCGGGCCGGCCGCGTACCCGGAATCATTTATGGCGATGGCAAGCCGCCGGTGCCCATTTCGCTCGACTACAGCGACCTCCGCCAGCGCATCTATGCCGGGCATTTTCTCACCACTATTCATGACGTCGAGGTCGACGGCGTGAAGCATCGCGTCATTCCCCGCGACTTTCAGCTTGACGCCGTGCGTGACATCCCGCTGCACGTGGATTTCATGCGGCTCGGCGAGGGCGCGACGATCCGCGTCAACATTCCGATCCGGGTCAAGAACGCCGACCAGGCTCCTGGCGTCAAACGTGGTGGCACCGTCTCGATCGTCACCCACACGATCGAGGTTCGCTGCCTGGCCGATGCCATTCCGGGCGCCATCGAGGTCGATGTGAGCGGGCTGGAGATCAACTACTCCAAGCACCTGAGCGATATAACGCTGCCGCAGGGCGTTCGGGCGCTGGCAGGCAAGGACATCACGCTGGTCACGGTGGTGCCACCGTCGGGTTACGCGGAAGAGATGAAGGCGGCCGCGGAAGCGGCTGCCGCCGCCGCGGCTGCTGCTGCCGCCGCGGCGGCGGGCGCGCCGGCGGAAGGCGCGGCCCCGGCCGCGGCTCCGGGCGCCGCGCCCGGCGCTCCTGCACCGGCTGGCGGCGCGGCGGGCGCTGCCGCCGCCGGCGGGGCGGCGGAGAAGAAGTGAGGGTTTTGTCGCACGGGCGAGGCTGATGCAGCTCCTGGTCGGTTTAGGCAATCCGGGAGCGCGCTATGTCGGCAACCGTCATAATATCGGCTTCATGGCGGTCCAGGCGATCGCACGACGTCACGGGATCGGACCGTGGCGTCGCCGCTTCCAGGGGGTCGCCGCCGAGGGGCCGATCGCCGGAGAGCGCGCGCTGCTGCTGCTGCCCGGGACCTACATGAATGAATCCGGCCGCGCCGTCGCCGAGGCCGCGCACTTCTACAAACTCTCGCTCGCCGACATCACGGTGTTTCATGACGAGATCGACCTGCCGCCGGGCAAGGTTCGGGTGAAAGTCGGCGGTGGCATTGCCGGTCACAACGGACTGCGCTCGGTCAGTGAGCATATCGGCAACGATTACCGGCGCGTGCGTATCGGTGTTGGCCACCCCGGCGTCAAGGATATGGTCTACGGCTACGTGCTCAACGATTTCGCCAAAAGCGAGCTTCGCTGGGTCGAGGCTCTCCTCGGCATTCTTGCCGATAATGTCGATCTTCTCGTCCGCGGCGAGGACGCGAGCTTCCAGAACAAGGTGCACCTGTCCATGGCAGCGAAGGGATTTGCCGAGACGACCGATGGTGAAAGGCCCCTCGATCCTCCGGCGAGTTGAGGCATTAGCGGACAGGCGCGCGCACCGCTGAGTGGAAAAACGGCGCAAGCTGGTTAACGATTTTCAGATCAAGCTTTTCAGGTGAATCACACTTCATGGGCTTCAAATGCGGAATTGTCGGCCTGCCGAATGTCGGCAAGTCGACTCTCTTCAACGCGCTGACGGAAACCGCAGCGGCGCAGGCGGCGAACTATCCTTTCTCGACCATCGAGCCGAATGTCGGCGAGGTCGCGGTGCCGGATCGGCGGCTCGAAACGCTCGCCGCCCTGGCCAGATCGGCGGCGATCGTGCCGACGCGGCTCAGCTTCGTCGACATTGCCGGCCTGGTGCGCGGCGCCTCGAAAGGCGAGGGGCTGGGCAACCAGTTTCTCGCCAACATCCGCGAGGTCGACGCGGTGGCGCATGTGGTGCGCTGCTTCGAGGACAGCGAGGTGACGCATGTCGAGGGCCGCATCGATCCGATCGCCGACATCGAGACGGTGGAGACGGAACTGATGCTCGCCGACCTCGAGAGTCTGGAGCGCCGGATCGACGGCCTCGAACGCAAGGCGCGCGGCACCGACCGGGAGGCCAAGGAAGCGAAGGAGACTCTCGCCCTGGTCAATCGCGCGCTAGTGCTGCTGCGCGAGGGCAAGCCGGCGCGGCTCGCCGAGCGCAAGCCGGAAGAGGAGAGGGCGTTCCACATGCTTGGGCTGCTGACCTCGCTCCCGGTGCTCTTTGTCTGCAACGTCGATGAGGCCTCGGCGGCAAGCGGCAACGCTTTTTCGCGCAAGGTCGAGGCGCGCGCCGAAGCGGAAGGCGCGGCCGCGATCGTCATCTCGGCGAAGATCGAGGCGGAAATTGCCGTGCTCGCCGCGACCGAGCGGGAGTCGTTCCTCGGCGCCATCGGCCTCAAAGAGGCCGGGCTCGACCGTTTGATTCACGCCGGCTATGCGCTCCTCGATCTTGTGACCTTCTTCACCGCCGGGCCGAAAGAAACGCACGCCTGGACGGTGACGCGGGGCACCAAGGCGCCGCAGGCGGCGGGCGTGATCCACACCGACTTCGAGCGCGGCTTCATTCGCGCCGAAACCGTCGCCTATGCAGATTATGTCGCCTACGGTGGGGAAATCGGCGCGCGCGACGCCGGCAAGATGCGGCTTGAGGGCAAGGACTACGTGGTCCAGGACGGCGACGTCATGCATTTCCGTTTCGCGACTTGATTCAGAAGTCAGAAACCAGAAACGGGAAAGGACGAACCGGGCTGGGGCCAGCGGTCCGTTTTGCCTCCCGCCTTCCCATTTCCGATTACTGACCTCTGAAACCTGATCCCTGATTGCGAATGGCGCCGAGGTGCTCGTTGATGCGGAACATGATGAGCACGAATTCCGCCATGATGCGCGCGAGGATCACGCCCATGAAGGCGCCGAGCAGGCTGGCGATGAGAAAGATCATGCCGACGAAGGGATTAAACGCCATGGTGCCGAGCGAGGAGACAGCGCCGGCGAGCCCGAGCAGAACGGAAATGATCACGGCGAGCCAATAGAATACCTTGATCACGGTGGGCGTCACGAACCGCTCCCACTGGAACAGGTCGCCGATGCCGAACATGCTTGCTCCTCCCCAGAAAAATGTGACGCGCTGAAGCGCTGAAATTGACACGCTTTGAGGCCCTTCACACACTGCACCCCGACATTGCTGCGGTCAATCGAGCGAAGTTCCGCGGCACGACAAGGAGCTTGGCGTCGAAACGCGTAAAGCGTGGCCGGCCGGGGGTGAGGTCACGGCAATTTAGCGGCCCGAGGAACCGGCCGCAGCTCGCGGGCATGCCGGTCGCCCAGGAACGCGGAACGCGACCGCGCGTTGGGCTGAAGCGGTCCGGGCCAACAAGAGCAAGGTGGCGCCGCGCCAGTTCGCAACGGCGATCGGTGCCGAGGTGCCGCCAATGATCGAACTCTATGTGCTGCCGGACAACATCCTCGCGCAAAATCCGGCGACCAAATTCTACAAATACACGATGGTGCAGGATCGGGTCGTGCTCGTCGATCCAACCAACATGCGGGTGATCGCCGTGATCGGCCCGTCGCCCTAGGCCCGCTACTGCGCCGCCTTCTTCGCTCCTTCGGTCACCGCTTTGGGCAGCACGTCGAGATAGGGACCCATGAAGAAGGCTTCGCCGGCGCCGTCGCCATAGTAGCGATCAAAGCCGTCAATCATCGCGCGCACCGGCGCAACGCAGGTCGGCATGGAGTCGACGATCAGGTCACCGAGCGCAGCCGCAGGCTTCGCCGCGTAGCGCGGGTCGGCGACGACCGCACGCACGATGCATTCGGTCGCCGAACGCACCAGGGGCTCGGTCGCGGCGACCTTCTGCTGCGCGGGAAAATTCACCTCGACGTTTCCGTTGATCGGGGGCTCGGTCGACACCGCTACGATGAGCGCCGTGCCGAGAAGCGGTGCCAGTATCATGCCATCTCCCTCACCCGGAGACTGAGCCATAGCGGGGCGCATCGGCGCCCGCAACTCTGCATTTTTCCCCTGCGCCTTCCTCGCCTGCTGCGTCCGCCGCGCGCCGGTGCTATAAGGGCCGCAGCAGTCTGAGGGAGCCTCGCCATGATCTTGCCCACTGCGCTCGCGCTCGGCGCGCAGCTTATGCTGCCGGTCGCCGATGGCGTCCCCGTTCTCAACGTCGAGCAGGTCTGCGAGGGGATCGCGAAGCAGGGCGGCGTCACCTTCCGTGACCCGGCGATCGCCCAGGAGAAGGCGAACTGCCTCGAGAGCGAGAAGGCCATCCGCGAAGAACTGGTCAAGCAATGGCCGAACTTCCTTGCCGCGGACAAAGCCCATTGCGTGAATGAATCGACGATGGGCGGGGAATCGAGCTACACCGAACTGCTCACCTGCCTGGAAATGGCGCGCGACGTGCGCACGCTGCGCAACGAATATGAGCACGGCGGGCAAAGCGCGGCGCCGACCCAGGGCGCGGTGCCTGGCGCCGCAAAGCCGGCAAAATAGCCCCGCTTGCCCTCATCGCTCCCTTCGCTGTCGGATCGGGGTGCTAGCGCGGAAATGGCCGCGACAGCGCCGTCGAGGTCGCCACTGCCAAAGTCGCGCCGTCGGCATCGCGCAATGTTCCCTGCATCGCCAAGCTCGATCGGCTGAAACGCAGGACTTCGCCGCGCGCGACGACGCGCGCGACCGGCGTTGGCCGCAGATAGGTGATGCTCATCTGCAAGGTCGGAACGATCACGGTAAATCGTTTGGAGATAGCCGCGGCGACCGACATGACGTCGTCGAGCATGGCGCAGATGAAGCCACCCTGCACGTTGCCCGCCGGATTGGCAAAGTCCGCCCGCGGCGTAAAGGCTGCTTCCGCCCAGCCATGCTCGACCGAGAAATCGATGAGCTCGAAGCCCAAATGACGCGCCGACGGCGGATGTCTCGCCGGATCGCGCAATAGCGCGCGGATCTGCTCGTCGCTCAACGCCATGCCGCCGGCGTCCCCATTCTTTCTTGCCGCAGCTTGCATCACCGGCCGGGCGCGGTCACGCTAAAAGCTTCGGGCACGAGTGAGGGAAGGACAAGACATGGATCGTCTCAAGGACAAGGTGGTGCTGGTGACCGGAGCTGCAGGCGCAATTGGATCGGCGATCGCGGCTGCGGTCGTGGCGGAGGGCGGCGTGGCGGTGACGAGCGATCTTCCCGGCCGCGCCGGCGTCGAGCAAACCCTCGACGTCACGTCCGAGGAAGAGTGGGTGCGGGTGATCGGCGCCATCGAGCGGCGTCCCGGACGACTTGATGGTCTCGTCAATGCCGCCGGCATTGTAGCGGTCGGCAGCGTCGAGGACGTCGATTTCGCGACCTGGCGCCGCGTCATGGCGATCAATCTCGACGGCACGTTTCTCGGCTGCAAGCACGCCATGCGGCTGTTGCGGCGGGCCGGCGGCGCCATCGTCAATATCTCATCGGTCTCGGGACTGGTTGGGGGGCATAACCTCGCCGCCTACAACGCCTCGAAGGGGGGCGTGCGACTTCTGACCAAATCGGTCGCGCTCCACGGCGCACGGGCAAAACCGGCGGTACGCTGCAATTCGGTGCATCCGGCTTTCATCGAGGGACCGATGGCGGACGGCATGATTGGGCAGTTTCGTGATCCGGCTCGCGCTCGCGAGCGGCTCGCCGCCTCGGTTCCGCTCGGCCGGTTCGGCACGCCGGCTGAGGTCGCTGCGCTGTGCATCTATCTGCTTGCGGATGAATCCGCCTTCGTCACCGGCGCCGAATTTGTGCTCGACGGCGGGCTCACGGCGCAGTGAGGCGGCGCGCCGCCATGCAGCTGGGGACGCCGAGTCTTCCGTCCTCGGTCCGGGTGCGAATTCGTGCGGATCCAGAGCGCAATCGCTTCAGGTTGAATCGATTGCACTCCAGTTTTACTTAGCGGAGCATGATCTTTTCGGAGAACCGGTTTCCACTTTTCCGGATCATGCTCTAATAGCCGATGAGAATCTCGCTGATCGCCGGGTTGACGGCGCGCATCGCCGGGTCGGCCGACGTGTATTCGTGGTCGGCGGGCAAGGCGGCGAGCGCGTCCGCCGCCGCCTTTGCGTCGGCGCGCGCGCTGACGCCGGCCTTGCAGTTGCCGTCGAGCGCGGCAAGCTTGCCGCCGTCCCAGCTGCTGACTGCCGCGACGCCGTCCTTATTGAACCCTGAGAGCTTGAACGGCTTGCCGTTGAGCTTTTCCACTTCCGCGAGGCTGAGACCAAGCCGCAGCCCACCCGGCCCAGTCCAGGTCGAACGGCCGTTGATCACGATGAGGTAGGTGTCCTTGCGGTTAGTCGGATTCGACCACCACACTTCGAGCCGCCGTTTGGGGTCCTTGGGGTAGAGGATGGAGGCCACGGCCCGGCCGCCGGAGGCCTCGACTTCGCCGAAGTCGAGGTTCTTCGTTTCATAGGTCATCGCGAGCTTGAGATGACTTGAATCCCTGCCGAAAGGACCGCTGCAGGCGACGACGAGGCGGGTGGGAGGCGCCGAGGGTTTAGCCGCCGCGGGCTTGGCCGCAGGAGCGGTTTGTGCCACGACGGCGGCCGCACCCGCACCGGTCCGGCCCGGCGTCGACACGGCGCCCGGCATCGGCTGTACGATCTGCGAGGGGGCGAGCTGATCGGCCGCGTCGAGGCCGGGATCGGGCTCGAGGGCCGGCATTTGCGCCCGGGCCCGCGCCGGCTTCGCCGGTTGCGGCGACACCGGCGATTGGGGCTGCGGCGTTTGCCGCGGCGCGACAGCGGGCCCCTCGTCCACCATGATGGAAGGCTGTTCCGGCGCGCCTTGCTGCGCCGACACGGAGCCCGGCACCGCCAAGGTGAACCCTACAAACAACGCCACGCGCGCCGCGCCGATCCGTCCTTTACGCATACACACACCCCTCCCGCGTACGCCGGATCGGCACATTAGAGCATGATAGCGAAAAGTGGAATCCGGTTTCCACAAAAGGTGAGGTCGGTTAACGCATGATCTCGCAGGGAAGTCCAAGTTTTCGCAGCGGGCTGGTGACCCGATGGCAGCGTTGCGCAATAAATGAGAGCTGCTGGATGGCCTCGGCTGCAACGGCTGCGCAGGTCAGGGCCGAGGACGCTGGACTGCGTAGGCGATGAGCCTTGGAGACGTCCGATGTTGACAGGAACCTACCGCTATCCTCGCGCCGATGAGATCGTGTTTGGAATTCCTTGGCAGGAGGCGGTGCGGAGCAAGGCGGAGCGCATCGGGGCGCGCCGCGTCTTCGCCATTGTCAGCGCTTCGCTGCTTGCGGCGGCGGAGCTTGAAGCGTCGATGCGCGCGGCGCTCGGCAAGCGCCTCGCCGGGATCGCCCACGGCATCCGCGCGCACTCGCCGCGCCACGATGTCGCGCGCGTGGCGCAGGCGGCACGCGACGCCGACGCCGATCTCCTCCTCGCCGTCGGCGGCGGTTCTGTCGTCGATGCCGCCAAGGTCGCGCAATTATGCCTCGCGCGCGGCGTCTTTGCGCCGGAGGGGTTCGACGCCCTGCGCGGCCGGCGGCACCAGGAAGCGCCGATTCCCGCGCTTGCGATCCGCGTCGTTGCGGTGCCGACGACATTGTCCGGTGCGGAGTTCACGGCGATCGCCGGCGTGACCGATCTCGCCCGCAACGTGAAGGAGGGCTACGCCCATCCCGACCTCGCGCCGCGCGCGGTCATTCTCGACCCGCGGGTCACGGTGCATACGCCGGCAGCGTTATGGCTTTCCACCGGGATCAGGGCGGTCGATCACGCCGTGGAAGATCTTTGTTCGATCAACAGTCAACCGCTCGCCGATGCTGCCTCGCTGCACGCGCTGCGGCTTCTTTCCGGCAGCCTGCGGCGGACGAAGGCCGATCCCGGCGACCTCGACGCGCGGCTGGACAGCATGATCGGCGCATGGCTATCGCTCGTGGGGACGCAGGGCGGCGTCGAGAAGGGCGCCAGCCACGCCATCGGCCACGTGCTCGGCGGCAGCGCCGGCGTTCCCCATGGCTTCACGTCCTGCGTCATGCTCCCCCACGTGCTGCGCTGGAACAAGCCGGTGAATGCCGACCGTCAGAAGCGCGTCGCCGAAGCGCTCGGCGAGCCGGAAGCAGACGCGGCCGACCTGGTCGCGCGGCTGATCGCCGATCTCGGCCTGCCGCGCACGTTGCGCGACGTCAACGTGCCGCGCGACAAGCTCCGCGCGATCGCCGAGCACACGATGCACGATCCGTGGACCGCGACCAACCCGCGCAAGATCGCCGGGCCGGACGAGGTCCTGACGATATTGGAGATGGCCTGGTAGCTCCCTCTCCCGGCTACTGCGTCTTCTTCACCAGCGGGCATCTGGACTCCGACAGCGGCTGGAATGCTTGGTCCGCCGGGATCGTGGCAACGAGCTTGTAATAGTCCCATGCCCCCTTGGATTCCGCCGGCGTCTTCACCTCGTACAAATACATGTCGTGGACCATGCGGCCGTCGTCGCGGATCTTTCCGTTCTTGACGAAGAAGTCGTTGATCGGCGTCGAGCGCATCTTCTCCATCACCGCTTGGGTCTCGTCGGTGCCGGCGGCCTGCACGGCTTTGAGATAGTGCGTGGTCGCCGAATAGATCCCGGCCTGCGTCATGTTCGGCATGCGGCCCATGCGCTGGAAATAGCGCTGGGCCCAGGCCCGCGACTCGTCATCATGGTCCCAGTAGAAGGCGTTGGTCAGCAGCATGCCCTGCGCCGCCTCCAGGCCGAGCGTGTGCACGTCGTTGATGAAGACGAGCAGCCCCGCCAGCTTCTGTCCGCCGCGCACGATGCCGAACTCGGCGGCCTGCTTGATGGAATTGGTCGTGTCGGCGCCGGCATTGGCGAGGCCGACGACCTTGGCTTTCGAGGATTGCGCCTGCAGCAGCGCCGAGGAGAAATCCGAAGTGTTGATCGGAACCCGGACGCTGCCAAGCACTTGGCCGCCGCTCGCCTTGACGACGCCGGACGTGATCTGCTCGAGATCGTGGCCGAAGGCATAATCGGCGGTAAGGAAGAACCAGGTGTCGTAGCCCGCCTTGACCATTGCGGCGCCGGTGCCGTGGGAGAGAGCGTAGTTGTCGTAGGTGTAATGGATCGAGACCGGCGTGCATGCCTCGTTGGTGATGCGCGCCGCGCCCGGCCCGTTGAGAACGACGATCTTGTTCTTGGTCTTGGCGACCTCGATCGCGGCGAGAGCGGTCGCCGATGCGGCCACGTCCATAAGCGCGTCGACGTGCTGGTTGTCGAACCATTCCCGCGCCGTCGCCGAGGCGATATCCGCCTTGTTCTGATGATCCGCCGAGACGATTTCGATCGGCCTGCCGAGCACCTTGCCGCCGAAATCCTCGATCGCCATCTTCGCGGCGGTCACCGCGCCGATGCCGGTGATGTCCGCGTAGATGCTTGACATGTCCTCGAGCATGCCGATTCTCACCACGCCGTCGGAAATCTTTTCCTGGGTCTGGGCAGCGCATGCGCCCGCAAGGAGCAGCGCCGCGCCGATTGCAACAGCAGCCGATCTCTTCATCGTCACCTCCCGAGCGGCCGGCTTTGTCGGGACGCCGGCTGCAGGCGTTAGATACCAAAGAGTGAAGCCGGGCTTTTTCATGCAGAGGCAGGAGCACGGCCAGACCCTTACATTACAGGACATCAGTCCGGTCGAACATGGCGCTGCATATTCCGCTAACCGGACGCACCCCTGACACGGCAAACAGAATGACCAAATCGGAGATGGCGGAAAGCTGCCGATACGCGCTGCGACCGTCGCGGCTAGCTGGTGCTTAAACGCCACGGCAAAAGGGACCGGAAAGCTTTAGAAGAACACCTGACGGTTAGGAGTTCGGGTCTCTTGCGGCGCGCCAGGAACTCGTTGCAATGACGCTCGAATGGTCAAGACATCCGTCTCTCCGCGGGCGGTATTCTGCCCGCCGCCGGCACTCGAGAAATCGATGAGAAAAGAAAACGAGACGCCGTGGCCTCCGGCGCCTCGTCGGAGATTTATCCGTCCAACAAATCAGGTACAAAATTGAAAGTTAGGAAACCGGCCCACCGGGGCAGCCACCGAGTGTCGTGCACATCGTTGTCCAGTTCCCCGCTGTCTCTTCCCTCCCTGTACCTGCAGCAGCCTCCAGCGCCCTGTCGGAGACCTCGTTGGTGAGGATCGCTTCTTCAGTCACGTCGAGTCCGATGGTGGTGTCGTTCACGGCATTGGTCCTTTCGTTCGCCAGCGGCACCAGCGGCGCCGGCAGTCAGCAGACAAGAAGGCAGGGGACCGATTAGCATAACCCCCCGACTTCACAAGATATTAAATCATCCGTTGCCGTGATTGTAAAGTCTGGGCCAATTCGTCTATCCCAACGCCTGCGTCGCAACGCCCAGGCGTTACCGCTGACATTTCCGGCGCGGCGCGCCGGTCGATCCGGGCCCCTTGATTGCCGGCATTTGAGACGCCAAGAACCCACTGAGTGTAACGTTTCGGCACAACCACCGGCGCTGCTTCGGCGGGTCCCAGGGCGTCGATGGAGATGAACATTGGATCTCGTGGCAGTAGAAATTATCGCAGCATGGAAAAGGACCGAGATACTCGATCGGAGAGAAGTCAGGTGGATTCCTTCTACGAGCGCTTGATCGTTCGTGCGGCAACTATCGATGAAGTTCTTTCCGACGATTTCGAACCGTTGCCGGGCCAGAAATCCGATACGGATTTGGCCGCGCGGCGTCTCGCCGCATGGTGCCGGTCGTGTGCCAGCGGCGACTGGTCGCTGTTTGAGCGGCGGCTGGATCGGGACGGATGGTCGATCGGTCAGGCGCTGGCGAGATTTGCCACCGTTCGCCGCAAAGCGTCCGCAGCCGCGCCGGCGTGGATCGACGACGCAATTTGGATCGAGGCGGCGCTACAGAGCGTCAGCGAGAACGGCAAGGCCGATGGCCCGCGCGAGCACTTCGAGCCTTGTGCGTTCGAAGACCTGTTCACTGCAGTGGTCGAACAAGCCGAAAGGCTTCTTTGGTCGGATGTCGACGCGCGGGCCTTCGACAATTTCAACGAATCGGCTCGCGCCTGTCTGCGTCGCTCGCTTCTCAAGCAGCTGTCCGGTCTTTCCGCTCCGGCGATCTACGAACGCTTCGACCGGGCGCGGAAGGTTTGCGGAACGCCGGCGCTCGACGCAGCGGAATCGCAGCCAGGCGCCGGCAAGGCGCGCTACAATCAATTCATCGCCGAAATGAAAGCCGGCGGCTTCCGGCGTCTGTTTGAGGACACGCCGGTTCTCTTGCGGCTGCTTGCACTGTCGACGCGACAGTGGATCGATACGTCACGCGAAATGATCCTGCGCCTCGATGCCGATTTGCCGACGCTTCGTCGCGATATTCTCCAATCCCACGGCGGCCGGGTTGCCAAGATCGTACGCGATCTTTCCGATCCGCACGACGGCGGCCATTCGGTCCAGATCGTCGGTTTCGCAGACGGCTCGCGGGTCGTGTACAAGCCGAAGGATTTGCAGGTCGATGTTGCGTGGCGCAACCTCATCGAGCGGTTGAACCGCGTCCATCCTCCGGTCGAATTGAAGGCGATGCGCGCAATCGCGCAGGATGGCTACGGTTGGACCGAATTCATCGATCATACCGGATGCGCCGATCAGGCCGGCTGCAGTCGGTTTTTCCGCCGCGCCGGCGCGTGGCTTGCGCTGTTCCACTGTTTCGCGGCCACCGACATGCATCATGAGAATATGGTTGCGGTCGGCGATCATCCGGTGCCGATCGATCTGGAAATGATCCTTCAGGCGACCGCCGAGGAGCGCAAGGCTCGCGAACCGGAGGGGCAGGCCTTCGACGCCGCCGTGGAAACCCTGGCCAACTCGGTCACCATGGTCGGCCTGCTTCCCGCCTATACGCGCTCCGCGGAAAATACCGTCTTTGCCGTCGGTGGAATGCGGTCGGACTGGAATTCCAAGACGATCCTCGGCTGGAACCAGATAAACTCCGACGAAATGCGCCCGACGAAATCGGAGGTAGCCGGCAAGAGCAATCCGAACCTGCCGCACGTCGACGGCCGTTACGCCGCCTTCGTCGACCATATCGACGATTTCATCTCGGGCTTCGAGGATTACGCGAAATTTTTGCTGCGCCGGCGCGGGGAGGCAGAATCGGCAGGGCTGTTCGATGGCTTTGCCGGCCTTCCTGTCCGCAAGGTCGTTCGTCGCACCCAATTCTATTACATGTTGCTGCAACGCCTGCGGAATCATCGGACCATGGATGATGGCGTGGTTTGGTCCGCGCAAGCGGACTTCGTTGCCAGGCTGGCGGATTGGGAGAACATTTTCGATCCTTTTTGGCGGTTACAGCTCGTCGAACGTTCAGCGCTCCTGGAATTGAATGTGCCGCGTTTCATGTCGATGAGCGATGGAACTGAGATACGCGATGCGACCGGCATGTCGATAGATACTGAGTCGATCTCCGGCATGGATCGCGCTCGCGCTCGTGTTCGGAGCTTTGATGAGCGGGATATCGCTTGGCAGGTCGAGATCATTCGGCACAATACGAGTTCGATTTCGAAATCCGCCGGGCGGCCGCTGACGATCGTGGAGCCGCGGGACGTTTTGCGCTCCGATGCGTCTGCCGAGTCCGCAAGAGAGATTTTCGTCACGGAAGCCGACAGGATTGTCGGAGAGCTGTCTGGCCAGGCGATTCGCCGCGGGCTTGGCGCCGCTTGGATCAGCCTCGATTGGCTGGGCGATTCCGACTTTTTCCAGCTCGTGAGCCTCGGGCCGGAGCTGTACAACGGCGTTTCCGGAATCGGCGTGTTTCTTGCTGCACATTCGCGGGTAACCGGGTCGGCACGTTCCCGCGAACTCGCACTAGCCGCCGTTTCACACCTTCGCAAGAATTTGAGGAGCCGCAACGCCGCGCGGATGGCCCGATCAATGGGAGTCGGTGGCGCCACCGGCCTCGGCTCGATCGTCTATGCACTGACGGTGATGTCGGAATGCCTCCATGGTGATGATTTGCTTGCGGACGCGCAAGTGGCGGCGGAACTGTTCACCGACGACCTCATTGCGGCGGACAAACATCTGGACGTTGTCGGCGGCAGCGCCGGCGCGATCCTTGGCCTGCTTCGCCTTCATCGCGACAGCCAATCGGGCGAGGCGTTGAAGGCGGCAACGAAGTGCGGCGAACACCTGATCACTCAGGACCGGCTCGGACCGCTGGGCCGCCGGAGCTGGGTCGGGCAAGGCTTTGGCCCGCGAGCGCTTAACGGCATGGCGCACGGCGCCGCCGGCTTTGCCTATGCGCTTGCCGCATTATCGGCGGCGACCGGCCGCGAAGAGTTTGCACAGGCCGCGTCGGAGTGTATTGCATTCGAAAATTCCAGCTACAATGCAGAGCGCCACAATTGGCCTGATTTGCGCTGGGGGGGCGAACCGTCTTGGCCATGCCAGTGGTGTCATGGAGCTTCCGGCATCGGTCTTGGGCGCATCGCTGCGGTCAGACGGGGAGGGCTCGATGCCGGGCTTGTGGCCCGCGACATCCGCAATGCCGTCGAAGGCGCGCAGCGAGCCTGGCCGGGCTACGTGGATACGCTCTGCTGCGGCACCCTCGGCAGCATCGAATTCCTCTGCGAGGCCGGCGGTGTCCTTGGGCGCGGCGATCTTCGTGAGCTTGCATCAAAGCGGCTGTTGGCGGTTGCGCAAAGCGCCGCAACGACGGGGGATTACCGATGGCACGGCGGAAAGGGCCGGTTTAATTTGGGCTTGTTTCGCGGACTTGCCGGCGTGGGCTATACCCTCTTGCGGCGCGTCAATGGCTCTCTTCCCAATGTCCTCATCTGGGAATAGCCGGGCGTCATCGAGAAGTCCAAAGTCTACCTGGACTTCGCCGCCGAGCACGACGCAGTGAGGGCAGCCTTGAACATATCGAAGGACTGGACCGCCACCTCGCAGCTCGTTGCCGGATCGGGCGCAACGTGAATGACGGTACCCGCGGCCGCCAACTGCTGCTTGCCGTTGACGTTGATGTTGACACCCTCGTTCATCGGAGCGCCGACCAACCCAATGACCAAATGACCGCCGGCAACCGTCAACGACTGATTGGGATGGATGTTATAGGTGTTCTCCGCAGGCATGATCGCGTCCAGGGTTGCCTGAACGCTTTTTAGTTCGGCCTGTAGCGCGGCAATTTTTGCTGTCTGTTCGTTAAAACTCGCCTCGAGCTTTCCTCCTTCGTTCTGAAGGAACAGAATGAAGGCATCGCGCTCGCCGAGCTCGCGCAGCGCCAGCCGCCGGCCGTATATGTGTCCGCCAATTGCGACGGCCAGAACGAAGATCGCGGCCACGACGACGAGTTCGAACCTGCCGCCTCGCGTCATCAAGACGCGATACATGCGCGGACTCATCCACGCCTCGACCAAGCGATCTGATGCTGACTTTTCGCTCACTTTGCGCGTCCTACTGTTTCGGCTGGGTTGCGGTCCCGGGAGCCGGTGCTGATCCGGTTGGACGCAACGCGCCGGAGATTCGAGAAAGGATGGATTCGATATCGGAGAGGCCGTACCGGCTTGATAGGCTCGGCGGCAGTTCCGGGCTCGCCGCCGCGGCTGCGGCACCGGCAGGCGATTCCGGCGCGCCGCCGTGTGACGAGCGAACTGGTTGCTCGGCTTCGGTTGATCCACCGCCGGCCGGAGCCGCGCCCGGCGTCGTCGATGAAGCGCCCGGTGCCCGACCGGTGCCGGGAGGCGAAGCGGCGGACGGGCTACTCGTGCCACTCGCGCCGGGTTGCGGCGTCGCACTCGGCGCCGTCGCGGTATCGACGTTGCCGAGAATGACCGGCAGGCCGTCCTTGCCGGTTCCTATGACCACGATTTTCGAATTGGGGGATTGCGCGAGTGCAAGGGTGGCCTCGATGCCACGCCAGCGTAGATACGAATCCGAAATCCCCTTGCTTACCGTTTGCTGGAACGCGGCTATGCCATTCGCCTCAATCTGCTTGCGTTTTGACTCCTCTGCTTCACGCTCGACGCGAAACTTGTACTCCTGAATCTGATAGTATTGCTCGGTCTGTCGATTGATGGCGCCGACGATTGCCGGCGGCAGCTCTATGCTGAGTACAAGCGTATCCAGGATATGAATCGAATTTTGCAAGGAGGCGTTGTATTTGTTTTTGTCCGGCTGTTCCGAGGCCTCAATCTGAACCAGAGCGTTGAGATTGTCGCCCAGGCTTTTTCGCGTGCCATTGCGAATTTGGTCCTGGATGAGCTCGCGCGAGGTGTAGACCTTATCGGCGGTGTACTGCGCAATGACTTGACGCGTTTGGCTGCCGATCTCGGGACTCACGACCGACGCGAAGTACTCCGGACCGATGAATTTGTGCAGCACGGCGACGGGGTCATGAACCAATTGAAATCGCACGCTGATCTGGACGTTGACGTTCACGCCGTCCTTGGAAATAGCGTTGTATATCTGCGTCGCCGATTGCAGCCTCAGGTCATAAACGAACAGCATGTTCCACGGCGCGATCACGTGAAGCCCTTCCTCCCGCAGTTCCCTCGGATCCAGCACCGTGCCGCGACCGACAAAACACCAGCAGTAGGGATCAAGCCCGATCAGGCGATACCAGAGCACGCCGACCTGTCCGCTGGGAATGGTGATTACCGAGTAGGGCCACAGCACGACGATCAGCAGCAAAGTCACCATCAGCCCGAATGCGATCCCCGACAGATGGCGCCAGATAAAGCGCCGCCATCCCCGCTTCGTCGCCGGGAGCGGCTCTTCATCGAGAGATTCTGGATCGCTTACCATCAGCCGTGCTCCATCGAACGCTATCGTGGGCCTATCAAGGCCACCCCGGCAATATGGCCTTCGTCCATCATAATTCTGCGCGCAGGTATTTGCAGCTCGTCGAGATAGCGCTCATCGTGCGTGACCGCCACCACAGTGGCGCCTGCCGCCACCAGTTCCGGCAGGAGCTCATGGTAGAATCGTCGGCGAAACTCTGGGTCCTGATCGGCCGTCCATTCGTCCAACAAGAGAATTGGACGTTTCTCGAGCAGACTTACGACGAGGGCGAGACGTTTGCGTTGGCCGTCGGAAAGATCAAGCGTACGAAACTCGCCGTGCGATAACCCGGTCTTGTCGGCCAGGCGGAATTGCGCCAGCAGGCCGCCGATCTCGCTTGGTGCCGGTTCGGGTATGCCGTAGAGCCGGCGGAACACGTGATAATCGGTGAAAACCGTCGAGATCAACGAGCGATACGCGTCGCGCGTATCGTCGGTGACAGGCATCCCGTCGAGCATGATTTCGCCGGACGCGGGCGGATACAGTCCGGCGAGCACCCGCATAAACGTCGATTTTCCTGACCCGTTGCCGCCGGTAACGAACACGAGCTCGCCGGATTGAAGAGTAAAGTCGATCGGCCCGATCTGAAAGACGACCTCGGAGAATCTGTCGACATAACGAAATATGATGTTGCGCATCTCGATCTTGTCGAAACGCCTCGGTATCCTGATCTCGTCTCCTTCTGTGGTGACGGTCGCCCGCAGATCGGAATCCAGTTGCAGCAGCCGGTCCGCCGCGGCGTTGGCGTTCGATAAGATCGGGATCGATTGCACCAAACCAAACGCCGCCCCGACGACGAACAACAGCGCTGTCGTGGTCTTGGTGATGGAGCCGCCCGCCAATGATTCGCTAAATGTCGGCGCCACGAATACGACGGCGCCGAGCAGAATGTACATGTAGGCCTGCGCTGACACGATCTGCCTGAAAGTCTCGACCTGAGCGCCTATTTTGATGTTGGCTGCGGTTCTGGAGACGTCAACGGCGTCGTCGAACAAATCACCGCTGCGCGCGCTGTTGAGCCTCACCTCCTTGAATCCATCCAGGAAGTCGGTCAGGCGGTCGAATAGCCGGCGCTCTTGCTCCGCCGCTCTCGCTCGCTCCGCGGTCACGCGGCGTCCCCGGTAATGGAAAATTGCTCCCGCTGCGAAGACGATCACGACGCTCAGCAGGAATGCCACAAGCGACAAGTACGCCACATAAATTGCCACGAAAAAGACGACGACGACGCTCTGCATTGAAAAGCACAGCGTATTGCTCGCCTGGGTCAGCAACCCCGCGTCGCCGGTTATTGCCGCATAGATCCTCGAACGCCCGATCTTTTCTATCGCCAGGAGCTCCGAGTGCCTTACGTCATCCATCAGGCGTACGCGAAGCCGGTGGATGATGGCTTCGATCTCGGCGGTAACCGTGGTGGTCACGTAGATCAGGGTCTTGATGAACAGAAGGAGCGAGATGAGAAACAGTGCGACCGCCCACAGGCTGGGCTTGTGGCTTTGATCCGCAGCTTGTGCACCCGCATTGATGGCGGCGAGAATCGCGGCGCTGCTAATGCCGCCGATGGCGGACATGAACACCAGCTTCCGCAGTGAGCCGCGCATTCCGCGGCGAACGAGCTGCAAGAAGGACATTACTGTAACGTCGTCCGTCTACATTTCGACAAAGCGTAATGGCCGGTCCAGCGAGGGACGAGTTTGCCGACTGCGGTGAGAAAGTTGGCCTACTCTCGCAGACGCCATTCGATGCGACGCGACGGCCCGGTGATGAACAGTACAGGCAACACCAGCAACGGAGTAACGACCAGCGCGAGGAGAAATGTGCCGAGAAACCCCATGCGCCGATTGACCCCGCAAAGTCCCGTCAGGACGCATAAGATGATGTAGACGATGGCTTCGAGCATGGGGCCCGGTCTCGTCGATCAACTGCTGTTTCGCTTTCGCGGGTGGAACCACCCCCCGGTCGGTTGGCATACACCCCCGCGCATCAAGAGCTGGTCGCCGCTGCCCCTGTGGTCGTACCAGCAGCACGCCCAGAGCCAGACGAAGGTTCAGCGCCGGAACGTGTAGATCCTGACTCCCACATCTCCCGTTGGGCCTTGACGAACTCACGGTAGTCCGGAGGGTTGAAATCGAGCAAAGTCCCACCCGATGCAAAGTGCTGAATGAATGTCTTGCCGATGGCGTAGGTGGCGCCGGCGGAGAGCACCGGCATCATAAATCCGGCCGTGAGCGTTCCGACGATGGGCACGGCCTTGACCGCGCTGACGGCGCCGAGGCTGCTGGTCGTCGGGATCATCACCCCCAGCAGGCTCGCTATCAACGCCTTGCCCACATTTTCGGAAAAAGGCACGTCGAAAATCTGCGAAATACGACGCACCATCTGGACCTGGAGACCGCCAACGGCAACGGCGTCAACGACGGGCACTGGGATGAGCCCCGCAACGCCGGACCAGATGGCGAAGCGGTTGACCAACTTCGCAGCCATTTCCTCGCGATCCTCGGTCGTCTCAGGCTCTGACCCAGCAGAACCCGTTGCCGCAATGGCCTCGCTCTTCTCAGGACTCACGGACGCAGTCGGTTTCTGTGCCATAGCGGATCCTTTCTTCTCATGCCGGGCTGGCCCACCCCTCGAGCGAGCCGTTACGAACACTTCGCCGGCTCCATCCTACGTGAGCTATAAAAAGCCTATCATGGCGGTTGCGCCGTGCCAAGCGCTTGCACTAGCTGGCTCAATGTAGATTCGCAGCTTGCGCGTTGGCGTTGCCATGGAGGATGCAAATCCCATAGGATGCTCTTGGGCGGTGACGTTACGGAGACAAAGGATGCGATCGATGAGGTCCAGCGGGACCATTCCTGCGGCGCCGCGCGCTTGGGAGCCTCCGGCCGTAACAAAGTTGGCGATTGGTACTGAAACGAAGTCGGCCCGCAAGAACGGGCGACATGCAGGATCGGAGACTTCGGGCTCGGATCAGCCTCGGGTTGCTCAGCCGCAGCCGCTAACAACGCCCGCTGCGAAGCTCGGTTTTTCCTTCGAGTGGGCGTTTCCGCTTTCCGCTCGCTGGGGGGAGTAAATCGCCCCGCCCTTTGAACCGGCGGTCGGCTAACCGTCGCCACGCGATTCTTCCACGACCGAGCCGCCGGTTGGATAGCGTCACGGAACGACATCCGCTACGCTAGGCGTTGTCCACATTTTGAAACAGTGTCACGTGACAACTTTGAACGTCACGATCGAGAGCATCCTTGTTCGCGACCGCGAGCTGAAAACGGCCGACGTCGACGACGGCGTTGTTGTCCTGAGTGTGCGCGCCGGCGCGTATTTCGGCTTCAATCGCGTGGCCAGCGAAATCTGGAATATGCTGGGCGAGTCTTGCCGCGTCGGCCGAATTTTCGATGTGCTTGCCGAACGCCATGACGTTGATGCGGAAACCCTTGCCCGCGATGTGATGCCGTTCCTGCAAAGGCTGATCGAAGAGCGGCTGGTGCGGGTGACAGTTCCGGATCAAGTGCGATGACACCAAAGACGATGCGGCGCGTCTATCTGCGCGAGGCGGCGGTCATGCTCGTCGCCGCACGGCTCGCCGTGCGCTTTGTTTCGCCGGCGCGCCTGTTTGCCTGGGCCACCCGCCCGCCCCGGCGCCTTCATCGCTTCGCCGCCGAGGAGACGAGCTGGGTATCATGGGCGGTCGAGCACGTCGGCGCGATGCCGTGGATCAATGCCGGTTGTCTGCCGCGTGCGCTGGCGGCGCAGGCGATGCTGCGCCGCCGCGGCATAGCGAGCCGGCTCTGCCTCGGCGTCGCCCGTGAGGCAGGCGGAATCGGCGCGCATGCTTGGGTTGAGGTCGGCGACAACAAGATTATCGGAGCTGCCGAGGCCCCCGCTTTCACGCGCCTCGCTGATTTCGGCCGAGCATGCTGATGAGGCGCGAGCGCTTCCGATGAGCGGGATCGGCGGTGTGCTCCGGGTCGACGGCCGGACAGTTAATCGGCACGAGCTTGAGCGCGTCGCCAACGCGCTGCGTCAATACGGCCCCGATCGATCAGACGTCGTCGCCAGCGGCGGCGTCGGCCTCGTCCATGTGCTCATGCGCCTGACGCCCGAGGACTCTTTCGACCGCCAGCCCTGGCGCGGCGCGAGCGGATCACTGATCACGGCCGATCTGCGCATGGATAATCGCGATGACCTGCTCGCCCGGATCGCAATTGCGCCAGCGGAGGCGAAGCGATGGTCGGATTCACGCGTCCTGCTCGCCGCCTGGGAAGCGTTTGGCGACGATGTTTGGCCGATGCTGCGCGGCCCATTCGGAGCGGCGATCTGGGATCCGCGCCGTCGGACTTTGACGCTGGCGCGCGACCACCTCGGATTGAACGTGGTGATGTGGCACAGGAGCGAACGATTTTTTGCCTTCGCCACCATGCCGAATGGCCTGTTCGCGCTCGCCGGCGTGCCGCGCGAATTGAGTGAGGAAAAACTCGCCGATTTCCTCGTGCTCAATCACGCGGTCCAGGAAACGACCATCTACCGCAATGTCTTCCGCCTTCCCCCCGCGCATGTCATGCAGGTCACGTTCGATGGTTCGACAACGCAGCGCCGTTTTTGGTCCGCAGCCGAAATCGGGCCGGTCAAGCTTTCGTCCGATCAGGCTTATGCGGACGGGCTGCGCGCGTGTCTTGACCGCGCTGTGCGCCGACAGATGCGCAGCGCTCAGCCGATTGGCTGCCTGCTCAGCGGCGGACTCGATTCATCGTCGGTCGCGACTCTTGCTGCCCGCGCGCTCGCCGAGAACGACCAGCGGCTTGCCGCCTTCACCGGGGTGCCGCGGCCGGGCTTCGATGGTCAGGTGCCGATCGGCCATTACGCCGACGAAACCCCCTATGTCGACGCGATTGCGAGGACAGCGCGGAATATCGACGTTACCTATGTCCAAGACAATGAGTGCAGCGACCTTGCCGAACTCGAGCGGTTCTTCATCGCGCTGCAGGGGCCGGTGCGCAATCCGAGCAATCTCGGTTGGATGCTGGCGATCCTGCGGCGCGCGCGCGCGCAGGGGCGGCGGGTGCTGCTCGGCGGCCTTCACGGCAACTGCACGATAAGTTGGGACGGCTGGTCGCAAGCCGCCGCTCACCTCAAGCGCGGGAGGCTGCTCACTGCCTATCGCCAATGGAAACTCTTTTATCGCCGCACTTCTTATTCACGCCGGGCGGCCCTGGAAAAACTCTTCGTTGAACCGCTGCTGCCGGTATGCCTGGGCAATTGGGCCGACCGCCGCCGCCAGCCCGGCCGCATCGCAGCCTGGCAAAGTCACGCCGCCATCCGTCCCGATTTCGCCGCCGCCATGGCGTTGGACGCGCGTGCCAAAGAAGCCGGACACGATTTTCTCTATCGCATGCACCAAGACGAACGCACCCTGTCGCTCGCCCAGGCGGATTATGCCGGCGATTGGCACGCTGCGGAGAAGGCCGTCACCGGCGTCGAAGTGCGCGATCCGACCGCCGACATCGACGTGGTCTCCTATTGCTTCGGCGTTCCACCCGAGCAGTATCTTGCCGAAGGCGTTGATCGTTCGCTGATTCGCCGCGCCATGTTGGGTCTGCTTCCGCAGATGGTGTTGACCAATCGCGCCAACGGCCTGCAGGCGGCGGATTGGTACGAGAAGCTTGACAGGCAGCGCGGCGAGCTCGCTCGCCAAATCGCCGGTTTCTCCGAGTCTGCGCTGGTGCGCCGGATCATCGACATCAGGCGGCTCGAGCGCGCCCTGAAGAGCTGGCCCACTGGCGGCTGGCATAAGCCCGAAGTGTTCCAGGAATATAACCTCGCGCTGACGCGGGGCGTGGCGGGCGGCCAGTTCCTGCGCTGGTTCGAATCGGCGAACTGATTGAGCCGTGGCCGCCACTTGGTGGTACCCGAGCTTAAGGGTTGACGCATTGAATACCGGCGAAACTCTTCCAGCGATTTGCCGTACTTCCTTTGCCGGCTGACACTCGCCGCCGGGCCCGGAAATGCGACGAATGAAGACTGTCTATCGCTACCGAAAGGAACGGCATTTTGACAAGCCGCCGGAGGCGGTTTGGCCGTTCGTCGTCGACACCGCCCGCATCAATGAGATGGTGGGCTCGCCCTCCTATCGGGTTGAGGAGCGTGCCGACGCACAGGGCCGCATCCGCCGGTTCGCCAGCGTGAGCCTGGGGCCGATCCAGTTGAGATGGGAGGAAAGCTTTGGCGAGTGGCAGGAATATCGCCGGTTGATGCAGGTCCGCGATTTCCGCAACGGTCCAATCCGCCGGTTCCAGGCCGGCGCCGAACTCTATCCTGAGGGCACAGGGAGCCGGCTGGTTTCCCTCGCCGAGATCGAGTGTGTCGGCGTGCTGGGCTGGCTGGCGAAGTTATCCGGTCAGCTCGAGCGGGAAGGCGACAAGCGGCTCGCCGCGATCGAGCGGCTGATCGACGAGGCCGATAGGGCCGATCATTTGCCCGGCGCCAAGGCGCAGGCGGCGGCGGGACCGGTGGCTCGGCGCCGTCTCGCCGCCCTGATTGCCGACCTGAAGCGCGATCGAGCGAGCCACGGCCTCGCGCCCAAACTCGCCGAGTTTCTGCTGCATGCGCCGGCGGTGGCGCTGCGCAGCATTCGCCCCTTGGCGATGGCGCGACTTTGGCACGCGGCGCCGGCGGACGCGGTCGAACTCTTCCTCGCGGCGCAGAAACTCGGCATTCTGGCGATGGGGTGGGATTTGCTTTGCCCGCGCTGCCGCGGTGCCAAGTCGCATGTCGGGCGCCTGCACGAATTGCCGCAGGGGTCGCATTGCTCGTCATGCAACATCGATTATCGGCGCGATTTCACACGCAATGTCGAGTTGACGTTCCATCCCGAACCGTGGCTGCGCCCTCTGCCAGAGGGCGAGCTGTGCCTCCTCGGGCAAAGCATGACCCCGCATGTCAAATTCCAGGCTGAGGTCGCGGCGCATTCGAGCATGAGCTTCGACTTGACTCTGCAGGCGGGGGCCTATCGTTTCCGCACCGTCGAGGCGGGTGGGGAAGTGGATGCCAATATCGAAGGCGATGGCGTCATCCCGGAGATCACGGCCAGCGGCTCGGACATTCTGTTGGCGACACCGGGCCACAGCGACAAGGTCGTCATCCGCAACGATACCGATCGGCCATTGTTCTTCGTCGTCGAGGACCGCAATTGGGCGCAGGACGCCCTGACCGGCGAAAGCGTGATTGCGATGCCGGCATTCCGGAGACTCTGTCCCGAACAGCTTTTGCGTCCCGGCGACGACGTTGAAATCGGCCGAATCGCCATCATGTTCACCGATCTGCAAGGCTCGACCAGGCTCTATGACGATCTCGGCGACGCCACGGCGTACCGACTCGTGCGTGATCATTTCGCCTTTCTGTCGGAGCGGGTGGAGCGTCACAACGGCGTCCTCGTCAAGACTGTTGGCGATGCGGTGATGGCAGCGTTCCACGATCCGGCCGACGCGGTGCGGGCCGTGCTATCGATTCAGGATGAGGTCGCAAGCTTCAATCGCGACCGCGGCGACGGCGGCATCGTCCTGAAGCTTGGGCTGCATCTCGGCTCCTGCATCGCCGTCACGGCCGGCGGCGTGCTCGATTATTTCGGCTCGGTGGTAAACACGGCCTCGAGGCTCGAACACCAATGCCGCGGCGGCGAGGTGATCGTGTCCGAGGCGGTGCTGGCCGATGGTGAAGCACGCGCGGCGCTGACTGGCCGGACGCTGACCGAGGACAGCGCAACGCTGCGGGGGTTGAGCGAGCCGGTACGTTTTGTGCGGGTCAGCACGCCGAAGCAATGAAAATGCGCAAAATGGGCCACTGACGGCAGCCCCGGGGGTCGGTACCTGCGCTGATCAGGCTTGCAGCGCGTGGGCAAAATCGCGCAAGCTGTGCCAATGCGGCGTTAAACGGTTAACACTTCTACCCCCTCAACTGTTCATCTCAACCTGTCTATTGGAGAGTCCGGTGAATCGCCGATCCCTGCTTGCATCCGCCCTGGTTACGCTGGCCGCGCAGCGGCTTCCACTGTCCGCCTGGTTGAGCCGCGCGCAAGCGGCGAGTCCGACGTGGCGGCACGGGGTATCGCCGTTCGGCGACCTGAAATATCCGACGGGCTTCATGAAATTTGATTACGTGAACGCCAACGCACCAAAGGGAGGTGTGGCGCGACAGCTCGCGCTCGGCACCTACGACAACTTCAACACGGTGGTTGACGGCGTCAAAGGCACGCTCGCATTCGGCATCGATCTGAACTACGACACGCTGCTGACGCCGGCGCTCGACGAGGCATCGAGCGCGTACGGGCTCATCGCCGAGGCCGTAAGCTACCCGGACGACGTCTCGTCGGCCTCGTTTCGGCTGCGGGCGCAAGCAAAATGGCACGATGGCGCCCCGGTGACGCCCGACGACGTGATATTCTCATTCGAGGCATTCAAGAAATTCAGTCCGCAGGCCGCGGCCACTTATATGCACGTCGTCAGGGCCGAGAGGACCGGCGATCGCGAGGTCACCTTCACCTTTGACGGGCCGGGCAACCGCGGGCTGCCACAGCACCTGGGCCAACTCGTCATCTTGCCGAAGCATTGGTGGGAGGGCACCGACAGCGACGGCAAAAAGCGCGATGTCGGTTCGACCACAATGGAGCCGCCGCTCGGCTCCGGTCCCTACCGCGTCAAGGAGTTTTCGGCCGGCCGCAACATCGTTTACGAGCGGGTCAAGGATTATTGGGGCAGGAACGTCAACGTCAATGTCGGCCGCGACAATTTCGACGAGCTGCGGTTCGAGTATTTCCGCGACGGCACCGCCGCCCTCGAGGCGTTCAAGGCAGACGCCGCCGACTGGCGCCTCGAGAACAGTGCGAAGAACTGGGCCACCGCCTACGACTTCCCGGCCGTCGCCGACAAGCGCGTGATCCTGGAAGAGTTCCCGATCAACAATGTCGCAATGATGCAGGCTTTTGCCTTCAATATCCGTCGTGCGAAGTTCCAGGACCCGCGCGTGCGGCTTGCTTTTAATTACGCCTTCGATTTCGAGGAGATGAACAAGCAGATCTTCTTCGGCCAATACAAGCGCATCGCCAGTTATTTCGAAGGCACCGACCTCGCGTCGAGCGGCCTGCCAAGCGGCCGCGAACTCGAACTGCTGGACGCCGTGCGTC
Organism: Xanthobacteraceae bacterium; assembly: GCA_035319735.1. GTDB lineage: Bacteria > Pseudomonadota > Alphaproteobacteria > Rhizobiales > Xanthobacteraceae > BOG-931. Next base: position 26,230 of record DATHCD010000061.1, read on the forward strand.
ACCAGGTTCCCGCGGAAGTCTTCAAGAAGGCCTATTCCAATCCGGTCGGCGGCAATCCCGCCGCGGTGCGCGGCAATCTGCATGAGGCCACCCGGCTCTTCAAAGAGGCGGGTTACGAGGTGCGCGACCAGCAACTCGTCGACGGCAAGACGAACGAACCTTTCACGGTCGAATTCCTCGGCAACAACCCGGTCTTCGAGCGCGTCTTTTTGTTCTACAAGCCTTCGCTCGAGCGCCTGGGCATTACCGTATCGGTGCGCACAGTCGACGAGGCGCAGTATGAGAACCGGCTGCGCGGCTGGGATTTCGACATTATCACGTTCGGCTGGAGGGAAACGCAGTTGCCGGGCAACGAGCTGCGCGACTATTGGGGTTCGCGGGCGGCCGACCAGTCCGGCTCGGACAACGTGATCGGCATCAAAAACCCGGCGGTCGATGCGATGATCGAGCATGTGGTCTTCGCCAAGAGCTATGACGACGTTGTCGCTGCGGCCAGGGCGCTCGACCGCATACTGCTGTGGAACTTCTACGTCGTGCCGCAATGGAGCTACAACAAGCAACGCACGGCGCGCTGGGATCGGTTCAGCCATGCCGATCCGTTGCCGAAATACGGCATCGCGGCATTCCCCGCCTTGTGGTGGTGGGACGCCGACAAAGCGGCCAAGACGGGAGCGCGCCCGTAATCCCGGTTCGCGGCGTCCGCCTCGCCAGCGTGAGATGCGTGAAACCGAAAACGCTGTTTGTCGTCTAGGCGCCGAAGGATCAATTCGCCGTGATGGGCGCGCCGCGCGCGCTCACGGCGATGCGCCTTGTTGTGCTGACGGCGAATGCCTACATGCTGCTGGCCTCTGATAGGCGGGGTCTTGATCGGTGAGCGAAACCGAAGCCCTGTTCAGTGTATTGCGGCAATCGGCTGATGCCGATTCGGTTGCCGCCATCGAGCGCGCGGTTGGCGAAGCAGCCGACCGCGACCTCTGCCGCGTCAACGCGCTCGATTTCGCCGCCAAGCACGGCCTTGATGAAGAGCGGGCGATCGCTGCGTTCCTGCACGCGGCGCGGCTTGGACTGTTCGAACTGTCTTGGAATGTGCTTTGCCCCGGCTGCGGCGGCGTGCTCGATGCGAGCGCAACGCTGAAGAGCGTCAACCGCGAGGAGTATGATTGCGGGCTGTGCGCCGCCGGCTACAAGCCGACACTCGACGAGATGGTCGAAGTGACCTTCACCGTGAGCCCGCGCGTGCGCCGCATCGCCGCGCACAGTCCCGATACGCTGCCCGAAGTCGAGTACTACCGCCAGATTTTCTGGAGCTCCGGGGTGGATCTCCCGGAGATGCTGGGTGACAGCCTCGCCGAGTTCACCATCGACTCGATCGAGCTGCCACCCGGCGAGAAAGCGGTCTTGTCGGTGCAGCTGCCGAGCGACTTCGTCATCGTGTTCGATCCGGTGACGCATGGCACGCAGTTCATCGACGTCAAGGGCGAGCCGACGCGCGAGCGGCAGACGCTGGCGATGGTGTTCAACAACGTGCAAGCGCCGGTCGGAACCGTCGCAATGCGGCCGGGACCGTTGCGGCTGTCGCTGGAAAATCGCACCGACCGCCGCGTCCTGCCGGCGCTGTGGATCGCCGGCGATTCGCTGCACCATCTGCTCGGCCGGCGCAGGCCGTTTCTCACCGCCAAACGTCTCCTTACCAATCAGACTTTCCGCGACATCTACCGCACCGACACGCTCGACGTCGATCAGCGGCTCAAGATCACCAGCCTCACCTTCCTGTTCACTGATCTCAAGGGCTCGACTGCGCTTTACGAGCGCGTCGGCGATCTCGTGGCCTACGACCTCGTGCGCCAGCATTTCCGCGTTCTCTACGAGATCGTGGCGGCGGAGGCGGGGGCGGTGGTGAAGACGATCGGCGACGCGGTGATGGCGACGTTTCCTACGCCCGACCGGGCGCTCGCGGCCGCGTTGCGCATGCGCGAGGCAATGGCGCGCATCAACGCCGAACGCGGCAACGAGGATTTGCTGCTCAAGATCGGCATTCACGAGGGCCCGTGCCTCGCGGTCACGCTCAACAACACCCAGGATTATTTCGGTCAGACGGTGAATCTGGCTGCCCGCGTTCAGGGCCTCGCCTCGTCGCGCGCCATCTTCGTGACCAAGTCGGTGGTGGAGGATCCAAAATCGGCGAAGATTATTGAAAGCTCTGGCCTGCACCCGACCATGCAGCACGCGGCGCTGCGCGGCATCGCGGATGCGACGACGGTGTACGAGATTCCCTGAAAGCAATCAGCGCGCGGATTTGTTCAGCCACGCTCGATCGGAGTGGCGCCGGGCGGCATCGCCACGCTTTCGAAGTGCTCAAGGAAAACCAGGCCAATGCCGCGGGTCAGGGCGCCGGCGGTGAGCGCAGAGACGGCGAGGCCGACCAGCGCGCTACCGGGAACGGCAAAGGCGAGCGTCGAAGCGGTTGCGGTCCCGAAACCGGTAGGCACTGCGCCGCCCATGAGTCCAATGATGGTAGAGCGCGTGCGCTGGCGCTCAAAGGGTACGCCATAGAGATTGCTCAACTGCCTCACCATGCGCACGATGATGGCGGTCACGCCGGCCACGTTGACGATGGGTAGCGGAAAGAGGCCACCGACGGCGGCGTAGGTCTTGTGCCGGTCGACAATTCTTTGCGCCAGCCGGCGCCGTCTAGCCGCGTAGCCGGCATAAACCGCCGGCACAGGCAATTCATCGTTCGCAGCCGGCCGCGAGAAACCTTCAAGCCGAGGTTCGGCCTCGGATGCTTGGGCTTCTTCGCCGACGAAGGCGCCCGCGGCGATCGCGCGCAGATCGGCGTCCGTTTGCCTGATGGCCTTGGGGAGCTGCTTGCGGGTCATGCGGCCGCCTGTTGCGCCCCGAGCACCATGTCGACCTCCTCGGCGATCGCGGCAATCTCCCGCGCGGCGGGCCCCTTCCAGCTGATCAGGCTCGGCGTCGCCCCCCAGAGCGCCGCCTCCGGATAGCCGACCCGGTTCATCATTTCGCTCTGCAGGACCGGCAAGCCGGCATCGGCGAGTTCAGCGCGGATTTGCCTGGCGATCACGGAATCGCGGGTCGTCTGTGTCAGCAGACAGCGGAAGGGCGGCCGTCGGCCATCGGTGCGGTCAGTCAAAATGCTCAGCGTGTCGAGCATGCGGTCGACGTCGAATGGCGAAGGCTTGACCGGAACGAGCAGAAAATCCGCGGCCGCGACACAGTCCAGCGTCGTCCGCGAACGAAATCCCGGCGTGTCGATGATCACCAAGCCGCCGGCGGCGAGGCGCCGCGCCGCATTCGAGGCTTCCTCGGTTGCATCCTCGACGACGGAGACGCCGCCCAACGCCCTTTCGCGCGCCGCCAGCCGCACGATCGAGCGCTGCGGATCGGCGTCAATCAGCGTCGGATGCCGGCCGGTAAGATGCCAATGAACCGCGAGGCAGCTCGCCAGCGTGCTCTTGCCGCTGCCGCCCTTCATCGTGGCCACGGTGATGATCATGCCCATCACTTCCACGGGCCCGCCCCCGGAGTGGGCCTGCTGATTCGCTCTAAAAATGTATCAGATTCGGCGCCGACCGCCTATCTTTGTGCCGCGGCCGGGCTGCAGACGCTGGAACGCTCGCTGAAGGTCCGGACTTAAATCCTCAAGCGCGATATTGCAAATCTCAAGACGCGCGGCCACGATCCGATCCGGCAATCGGGACGGGGCGACGCATGATGACGGTACCCGAATTGGCGGCGGAGGCACTCGGATCCTTCCTTTCCTCGCATATGAGTCGAAGGTTTGGATCGACGCAGGCGAGTCTGATCGAACTCATTCCGTCGGTTGCCAGGCTGGCGCTCGAGTGCATCGGCAACAGCGACGCGCTCTACCACAATGTCGAACATACCATGCTTGTGACGCTAGTCGGCTACGACATCATGAAAGGACGGGCGCTGCTCACGCCCACGTCTCCCAGCGATTACGCGCACCTCATCGTCGCCTGCCTGCTGCACGACATCGGCTATGTGCGCGGCATTCTCAAAGGCGACGGCGCCGACGGATACGTCATCGATGCGGCCGGAAACAGAGCCAAACTGTCGCGCGGTTCGTCCGACGCGGCGCTGTTGCCGTATCACGTGGACCGGTCGAAGCTGTTCGTGATGGATCGCATTGCGTCGAGCGACCTGCTTGACGCCACCAGGATCGCCCGCGCGATCGAATTCACGCGATTCCCATGTGCCGAACCTGATGTCGAGGATGACGAAGAAGGTTCGCTGGTGCGCGCTGCCGATCTCATTGGTCAGCTCGGCGACCCGCATTATTTGCGCAAAGCCAACGCGCTTTATTACGAATTCGAAGAAGTCGGCATGAACAAGCAGCTTGGCTATACGTCGCCCGCCGATCTCATGGACCTGTACCCGCAATTTTATTGGAACAGCGTTTCTCCACACATCCAGAGGGCCGTTCGTTATCTCAACGTCACGTCGAGCGGACGGCAATGGATAGCAAGCCTCTACAGCAATGTTTTCCGTGCCGAGCGCGACCTCAGCCTGTGCGGCCCGGAGCGCTGAGATCGGCTGCGGTGTTGCGCCCGCGATACTCGTAATCGCGAGCGGTATTAGCGGGCGAATTGCAGTCGGTCAGGCAGGTTTTGAAGCGTTCGCCTTAGCCGCCTCGACCATCGCCTCAAGACGCGAAATATTCTGCATGAGGCGTTCGCTGGTGAGGCGCAGAAAGTAATAGCCAAATTCCGGATTCTGGAAATAAAGCTCAAGGAGCTTCTCATAGGTGATGGTGAGGACGTCGCCATCCTCGATGCATTTGACCGTCTGTGTCCGTCGATTTTCCGGCGCGACAAAACCAAGTTCGCCCATGAACCGCCCGGGCGGGAGCTCGACATCGATTTCGGTCACCAGGAACTTGCCGGTTACCGTCAAGAACATTTCCTTGGCCACGTCGCCTTTGCGGAACAGCACGTCACCGCTGCGATATTTTCTCGGGCTCATATACGGCCTGAGCCAGTCCATCGACAAATCGCCTTGCGAAGAGATCTGAGCCTTCTTGATCAGGCTCAGCATCTGCCGCAGGCGGATGACGTTGATCGGCAGCGAAAGCAGATACAGAAAGAATGTCGCTGCGGCGCCCGCCGCCGCACCATAGGCGATGAAAAACAGCATGCTAATGATGCCGATGACGCGGAGCGGGACAATCGTACGAACCATCAATGTCGCGACATAAAGGATCGCGCCGGTCAGCGCCAGCATGTTGGCGAAAGTGATATTCGCCAGGGCAACTTCGATCAGACGATGGAACACCGCAGCGGAAGTGATGTGGGCGGGATCGAGACCGAGCCCGATCAGCATTCTTTCGACGCTGAGATGCTGCCCCACAACTTCGAGGGCGCGACTCAGTATTCCGGCAGGATCCAGAATGACGCTGTTCACTTCCCTCATAAAATCTCCTCCTGGGAACGCCCGACGTCGCGAATGCCGCCATCCTGGCCGCGACGGGCCGCCGCCGGACTGCTGACAAACTCAGCATCGAAGAGTTTCGATGTCGATACGCCGCGGCGACGCAAGCGGATTGCGCCGTCGATCATGCCAATACCGTCAAGGTCGGTCGCCCACCCGGGAGGCCGGGCCCGTTTGGTCGCGACCCGGCCGGGTGAACGCGGGCGCATCGGCGCAGGGGCGTCATCGCTTGTCCCGACCACGCATCCGAATTTGCGCTTGTCCGGCCCATTGCCTTGGAATTGAATGCGGACGGGTTCAACCATATATCCCCCGCAAGATTATAGGCGACGATGGCGAAAATGAAGACCGGCCGCACCATCGAGAGGCGGATTGTGACCCGTGAACTCGGCCAGCCGCGGTCTTGATCGAGCTGAACACGTCCGGTGGTGCCAGCACTGAGAGATAGCATAACCGGGATTGTGCGGGCGGCATGCAAGTACGCAGGTGAGGCGGAAATCTGGCAACGCAACCGTTCGACGAGAACTTCGCCGCGGCGATTAATCTGGCTTAGTATGTAGGTTTCCTAACAGTCTGGTCCGAATCATTCATGGCGGAAGAGCGCATCAACCGGAAGCTGGCGGCCATCCTAGCGGCCGATGTTGTTGGTTACTCGCGCCTGATGGGGGCTGACGAGGCGGGCACGCTGGCCGCTCTGAAGCGACACCGGGAAACCGTCTTTGAGCCGGCCGTTGCCGCGCACCATGGCCGCATCGTGAAGCTGATCGGCGACGGCGCCATCGCCGAGTTTGCCAGCGTGGTCGACGCCGTCAACTGCGCGCTAAAGGTGCAGCAATCCGGCGCATCGACGCCGTCGCAAAACAACTCCGAACGGCCGATCGTGCTGCGTATCGGCATCAATCTCGGCGACGTCATTATCGAAGGCGACGACATCTACGGCGACGGCGTCAACATCGCCGCGCGGCTCGAGCCGCTGGCCGAGCCCGGCGGCATCTGCGTCTCCTCGATCGTCAACGAAAGCGTCGGCAACCGAATCGACGTTCGCTTCGAGGACAGTGGCGAGATCCACGTCAAGAATATCGACCGTCCGATCCGGGTCTGGAAGTGGCATCCCGACGGCAAAACCGGGTCGCCGCAGCAGCTGCGTGTCGTTGAATCCCCGTCCGTTGCCGCCGCCTCGATCGCGGTGCTGCCGTTCACCAACATGTCGGGCGATCCCGAACAGGAGTATTTTTCCGACGGCATCAGCGAAGACATCATTACCGATTTGTCGAAGATCGCCGGTCTCACGGTGATCGCGCGCAACTCGAGTTTCACCTACAAGGGGCGCTCGGTCGACGTTCGCGACGTCGGCCGCGAACTCGGCGTGCGCTCGGTGCTCGAAGGCTCGATTCGCCGGGCCGGCAAACGGGTGCGAATCACCGCGCAGCTGGTCGACGCGTCAAGCGGCGGCCACCTGTGGGCCGACCGGTACGACCGCGATTTGACAGATATCTTCGCAGTGCAGGACGACGTCACCCACCGCATTGTCGATGCGCTGAAAGTCACGCTCAGTCCGGCCGAACAGGCCCGGCTTGCCGACAACGAGCCATCGAATATCGACGCCTATGACTGCTTTCTGCGCGGCCGCGAGATGATGCTTGGTAGAGAGAAAAATCGCGCGACATTCGAAGAGGCGGTGCAATTCTTCAAGAAGGCACTGGAGCTCGATCCCGGCTATTCGCAAGCCTATGCGTGTCTCGGCTTTGCCTACATGTTCGACTATCAGAACCGCTGGAGCGACGATCCTGACGCCTCTCTGGGGCTTGCCAAAGAGAATGCGCGGCTCGCCATCGACAAGGACCCGAACGAACCGCTGGCACATTGCATTGCGGCCTTGGCGGCAAGCTTCGAAAAGGACCTCGATCGGGCGCTGTCGGAAATCCATGTGGCATTGTCGCTCAACCCCAACATGCCGTTGGCGCACAATCTTCTCGGCAGCCTGCGCATCTATTCGGGGCGGCCTCTGGACGCAATTCCGGAGATCGAGCAGGCCATGCGGCTCGATCCGGCGTTTAGCCCGCAATTTCTGCACTTCCTCGGCATGGCGTACCTGCTTACCGGCAAGTACGAGACCGCGGCCGCTCTGTTGCGGCAGCGCGTTCTGCAGGTACCCGGAACAGATTTCACTCGCGTGCTGCTTGCTTCCGCCCTCGGCCATCTGGGCGAGGTCGAGGACGCACGCCGGTTCTGGAGCGAACTGAAAGGGATCAATCCGGGCTATACGTTGACCGACCACCTTGGGCGGCAGCCGTTCCGCAGAGAAGAGGACATTCGGTGCATTACCGAAGGTCTTGCCAAAGCCGGACTGCCCGACTGAAAGGAGGCGCGCGCGACACGCCGGCGCTCGGCGGCTGCGAAGATCTCGCGGTTGACCGCGCAAGCCGCAATCATCCGGCGCGACATCATGGCGCCGAACTCGCTGCGCGGTCGATGAACCAGTGCAGGCGGCCGACGGGCCGAACCCTCGCCGCCGGTATGCCGGGGTCTCCCGACTGCGCCCGGGCGACAACCGCGCGCTTTCCGGCCCCGGCCGCGAGGAAGGCGAGATCGGCGCTGCGGTCGAGCGCCGGATAAGTCAGGGTGATGCGGGCCTCGGGCTTTGCCCCAACAACCGCGACCGCCCAGTGATCCACCTCGCCAAGCGCCGGGTCGCCGGGAAACAGCGAAGCCGTATGGCCGTCCTTCCCTATTCCGAGGAGCGTCACGTCGAACAGAGGCCGAGCGGCGGTTGCGGTGGGCGCGCCGTAGAAGTCGCGCAGCACCGCTTCATATGACGCGGCGGCTTCGGCCGGCGACAGACCCGCGGTGGGAACGGCGTGGATATTGTCGGCCGGCACGTTCACGCGGGAAAAGAGCGCATCGCGAGCCAGCTTGTAGTTGCTGTCGGGATGGTCATGCGGCACGAACCGCTCGTCGCCCCAGAACCAATGCACCCGTCGCCACGGGAATCGCGATGCGACGGCCGGCTCGGCCAGAATTTCATAGAGCCGCCTCGGCGTAGATCCGCCCGCACAACAGACCGCGAAGCGGCGTTCGCTCCTCGCCGCGCGTGCACACAGCCATTCCGCCCCGCCGCGCGCGAGTGCTTCGGCGTCTTCGAACACGTGATGCTCGGCGGCGGGTTCGCTCATTGCACGGGCTCCCTCGCCACGGTGCGTCCGCTGCCTGCTCCGCGACGCTTCAATGACGACGATGGCGCAGTCGGCCTTGCGGGTCGCGGCGCTTCAGTCCGCGCGCTTGGCTTCGACATGGCCGCCGAATTCGTGCCGCATCGCCGACAGCAGCTTGTCGGCGAAGCCGGCGTTACCCCGCGAACGAAAGCGGGCGTAAAGCGCGGCCGAAAGTACATCGGCCGGAACCGCCTCCTCGATCGCCGCCATGATCGTCCAGCGGCCTTCCCCGGAGTCGCCGACGTGGCCCGAAAAACCCGTCAGTTCCGGATCCTTCGCCAGCGCCGCCGCGGTCAGGTCGAGGAGCCAGGAGGCGACGACGCTGCCGTGGCGCCAGACTTCGGCGATGCTCGGCAGATCGATCTGATAGCGCCGGTCCTGCGGAAGCTCGCTCGAGGCGGCGCCGCGCAGGATGTTGAATCCTTCCGCGTAGGCCTGCATGAGCCCATATTCGATGCCGTTGTGGACCATCTTGACGAAGTGTCCCGCGCCGCTCGGCCCGCAATGAACGTAGCCGCGCGCGACCCGGGAATCGCGCCCCGCGCGCCCGGGCGTGGCCGCAACGCCGCCTGCCCCCGGCGCCAGGGCCGCGAAGATCGGATCAAGGCGCTCGATGATGTCCTGCTCGCCGCCGATCATCAGGCAGTAGCCGCGTTCGAGACCCCAGATGCCGCCGCTCGTGCCACAATCGAGATAGTGAATTCCTTTTGCCTTGAGCGATCGCCCGCGCCGGATTGCGTCCTTGTAGAACGAATTGCCGCCGTCAATGATGACGTCATCGCGCTCGAGCACGTCGGCGAGACGCAGCACGGTGCCTTCCGTCGCTTTCCCGGCCGGCAGCATGATCCATACAGCGCGCGGCGGCCTGATCTGGGCGACAAGATTTTCCAGGTTCGGTCCCGATGCCGCGCCTTCGTTGACAAGCGCATCCATGGCGGCCGGATCCTGGTCGAAAACGACGCAGGTATGCCCGCGACGCATGAGGCGGCGAACGATGTTGCCGCCCATGCGCCCCAGGCCGACCATCCCGAGCTGCATTACGCTTCTCCTACGGCGGGTGCCTCGCGCCCGCCGCCTGCGGGATCACTGTGTCGGCAAAGCCGGACTGCGTCTGTCGGCACTATGCGCTGACCGTCTCCTTGAACCGCCGCAGGGTCGCGATGTGCTCGTCGACACTCGCGATGCGGTACATGGGATAGAGCATCACCATGTCGGCGCCGAGCCGGCGCCAGCCGTCCGCGGCTTCCGCCCATTTTTGCGGATCCGCATCGCGCATGCGCAACCAGCCTTCGATACCGAATTTGGCGGGGTCACGACCGAACGATTTGATCTGCTGACGCAAGGCGCCGAGCGTCTGCTCGGCTTGGGCATCCGGAGCCATAATCGGCATCCAACCGTCGCCGATCCGCGCTGCGCGCGTCACCACGGCTGCCGAAGAGCCTCCGAACCAGATCGGAATCGGGCGCTGCACCGGAGTGGGCAGGATGCTGACCTCATTGAGATTGTGAAAGCGGCCTTTGAAGGTTACCAAGTCCTTCGACCAGAGCTGACGGAGCACCTCGACCTGCTCGGCCTGGCGGGCGCCGCGCGTCTTCCACTCCATGCCGAGCGCTTCATATTCGACGTGATTCCATCCGACGCCGATGCCGAGCCGCAGGCGGCCGCCGCTGAGTAGGTCCGCCTCAGCGGCCTGCTTGGCGATGAGTCCAGTCTGCCGCTGCGGCGAAATAAGAACGCCGCTCGTGAGCCCGATCTTTTTCGTCACCGCCGCCAGAAAGCCGATCGTGACGAAGGTTTCGTGGAAGGCGTCCTTCTCGTTGTAGATCGGGACCCAGCCGTCGCGTGCGGTTGCGCCGAACACGTGATCGGGCACTTCGATATGCGTGTAGCCGAGGTCCTCGGCTGCCTGCGCCCAGTCGCGGATCTTCGCCGGGTCTCTGCCGATATCGCGTGTCGGGAAGAAAGCGTTGAACTTCATGACCGTTTTTGCACTCAGTGGGCACCACGACGCAGCCGCGCGGCCGGCCTCGTCGCTAACACGTCAAAATGTGTCATGCCGGCAGCCGTTCTGCAACATGACCGAACCGTGACCGAGCCACGCGCACGCGAGCCTTACTTGACATTCCCGAAATAGAAACCATCCTCGTCGAACAAGCGGGCGAACCCGGTCCTTGTGGGGCGAAGGCGTCGGCGTGCCTCTCGCGTCATGCCAACTGCGACACCGGGCACGGCGAGGCAAGGAATTGATCAGACTGGGATACAAGGCCTCGGCCGAGCAATTCGCCCCCGGACCGCTGCTCGATTTTTCCTGCTTCGCGGAAGAAGCCGGGTTCGATTCCGTTTTCATCAGCGATCATTTCCAGCCCTGGAAGCACACTGACGGTCACGCGCCGTTCTCGCTCGCTTGGCTCGGCGCGCTCGGAGCGAGAACGTCGCGAATTATCATGGGCACGAGCGTTTTGACACCGACGTTCCGCTATCATCCGTCGATCGTCGCCCAAGCCTTCGGCACGCTCGGCAGCCTGTTTCCCGGGCGCGTCGTTCTCGGTGTCGGTACCGGGGAGTCGCTCAACGAAGTGCCGGCGACGGGCAACCCATGGCCGGAATTCAAGGAGCGGTTCGCCCGCCTGCGCGAGTCGTTGACTCTCATCCGCCGCCTTTGGACCGAGCAGCGCGTGAGCTTCACCGGGGACTACTACCGCACTCAGAATGCCACGATTTACGACCGCCCGGCCGTTCCGCCGCCGATCTACGTCGCCGGCGCCGGCGCGCTCGTCGCCAAATATGCCGGGCGCTTCGCGGACGGTTTTATTTGCACGAGCGGCAAGCCGCGGGAATTGTACACCGAGACACTGCTCCCCAACCTCTTGGCCGGACTGCACCAGGCCGGGCGGCCGCAGTCCGCGGTCGAGCGCATGATCGAAATGAAGGTGTCGTTCGATACCGATCGCCGGCGCGCCCTGGAGGACACACGCAACTGGGCGGCATTGGCCTTGACCGCCGAAGAAAAGCACTCGGTCGACGACCCCGACGCGATCGAACGCCTTGCCAATGCGCTGCCGCTGGAACGCGCGGCGAGCCGATGGATCGTCTCCGACGACGCCGACGAGCACGTCGACAAAATCATGGCCTACGCGGAACTCGGCTTCGAGCATCTGGTCTTTCATGCGCCGGGGACGGACCAGAAGCGCTTTCTCCGACTTTACGGTGAGCGCGTGCTGCCGAGGCTGCGCCAAAGAGCCTCGGCCATGGCGGCGGGAGTCGCGGCGAGCTGATGTCGAAAATCTTTTCCGACGCGACTTCCACGGCACTCGGCGCGGCCGGCGTCGTCGGGCCGGCGATCGAACCCGGCGCCGCATCGTCGCTGCAGACGTTTGCCGGCGAGACCTTTGCCGAGCTGGTAATGGGCCGGCGATCGATCCGGCGCTACCAGCTCAAGCCGGTCGAGGCCGCTTTGCTCGATCGCATTCTCACCCGGGCGACCTGGGCGCCGTCGGCACACAATCGCCAGCCTTGGCGGTTTGCGGTGGTGGCGCGGACGCAACGTCGGGGCTTGGCCGATGCGATGGCCATGCGCCTGAAGCACGACCGGCTCGCCGACGGAGACGATCCCGCGATAGTCGCCGCCGACGTTGCACGCTCGGTCGCACGACTCGTGGACGCCCCGGCACTCGTCCTCGTCTGCCTGACCATGGCGGAAATGGACCGCTATGCGGACACCCGCCGCGCGCAAGCCGAATTCCTGATGGCCGTGCAGAGCACGGCCATGGCGGTGCAGAACCTCTTGCTCGCAGCGCGCCACGAAGGGCTCGGCAGTTGCGTGCTCTGTGCGCCGCTCTTCTGCCCCGATGTCGTCGTCCGGACGCTCGATCTGCCGGCGGACTGGCAGCCGCAATGCCTGATCACGCTGGGCTGGCCGGCGAATACCGGCAAGCCGGCGAACCGCAGGCCGCTCTCCGAGGTATTGGCTCCGAGCGCCGCGCGATGCTGACCGCGGGCGTGGTCGCGACCGAAACGACGCATCCGAGAGCGGCCTGAAGTGCTGCTCGCTCTTGCCGGCGGC
>DATHCD010000062.1:0-3493 GCA_035319735.1 Xanthobacteraceae bacterium
CGTCGAGGAGATCCTCGAAATGGTGCGCGATCGACTTGCAGCCTCGCCGTTCGCATCCGAACCGCGCGGCCATGTCATTCTGACGGGCGGAGCCGCCCAGCTCACCGGATTGGCCGATCTTGCCGCGCGAATTCTCGGCCGGCCGGTGCGCGTCGGCCGGCCGCTCGGCATCTCCGGACTGCCGGACGCCGCCAAAGGCGCGGCTTTCGCGGTGGCGGCAGGTCTTTTGGTTTATCCGCAAGCGGCGCACCTCGAACATTTCGAGCAGCGGCGCAGGCGGACGATGATGAACGGCTCGAGCAGCTACTTCTCTCGGGTCGGACAGTGGCTTCGCGAGAGTTTCTGATGGCCCCCAGATCGCAAGCTGAAGATTCACAGCGGCCGGTGGCGGACCGGTCGGGGCTGGACGTTGAACACGCCAGCGCGAGGAAGAAGAGGCACTCATGACCATCAATCTGAATATTCCCGACATCCGAGAGCTGCGGCCGCGGCTGACCGTGTTCGGCGTGGGCGGCGCCGGCGGAAACGCCGTCAACAACATGATCACGGCCGGCTTGCAGGGCGTGGAATTTGTGGTCGCCAATACCGACGTGCAGGCGCTTACCATGTCGAAGGCCGAACGCATCGTTCAGCTCGGCGTGCAGGTGACCGAGGGCCTTGGCGCCGGCGCCGCGCCCGAGGTGGGACGTGCCGCCGCCGAGGAGGCGATCGACGAGATCCGCGATCACCTCTCCGGCGCCCACATGGTGTTTGTCACCGCCGGGATGGGCGGCGGCACCGGGACTGGGGCGGCTCCGGTAATCGCCAAATCGGCGCGTGAGATGGGAATTCTGACCGTCGGCGTGGTCACCAAGCCGTTCCACTTCGAAGGCCAGAAGCGCATGCGCACGGCGGAGAACGGCATCGTCGAGCTGCAAAAGTGCGTCGACACGCTGCTCATCATCCCGAACCAAAACCTGTTCCGCGTTGCCAATGAAAAGACCACATTCGCCGACGCGTTCGCCATGGCCGACCAGGTGCTCTACTCGGGTGTGGCTTCCATCACCGACCTGATGGTGAAAGAAGGCCTGATCAATCTCGATTTCGCCGATGTCCGCGCCGTCATGCGCGAGATGGGCAAGGCGATGATGGGAACCGGAGAAGCCGAAGGCGAGAAGCGAGCGCTGACGGCTGCCGAGGCGGCGATCTCCAATCCGCTGATCGACGATGCGTCGATGAAGGGAGCAAGAGGCTTGCTCATCTCCATCACCGGCGGCCGTGACCTGATGCTCTACGAGGTCGACGAGGCGGCGACGCGCATCCGTGAGGAGGTCGATCAGGACGCCAATATCATCGTCGGCGCGACGTTCGATGAGACTCTGGACGGTGTCATCCGCGTGTCGGTGGTGGCGACGGGCATTGACCAGGCTGCGGCGCAGCGGTCGACGACGCCGGCGGCCGAACTGCGGATATCTGAAATCGCCCAAGGGCTGCGAAACGAAGGTCCGCGGTTCTCGGAGCGAATTGACCGCAGCGAGCCGGCTCTTCCGCCGGCCCGGTCCCCGATGCCCTCGTCGGCTCCGATGCCGGCGTCGGTCAATGCGTCGATCGAATCGGCGGCCAGGGCAGCAATTGCCTCGGCGGCCGAGGACGTCAGCATCCGCCGCCTTGAGCTTAAGCCATCACTGTTCGCCGATCCGGCCCCGACTATGGATGAGACGGAGGACCCCGCGGATTTCATTCCGCCGCAGGCGGAGCCCATGCCACGGGCGCCGCGAATGCCCCGGCTCGATGAGCTGCCGATGCCCGCGCAGAACGAAATTCGCGCCCAGCGTGGCGAGCTACCGCCGGAGGAACACCCCGGCCGACGCAGGTCGCTGCTGGAGCGGCTGGCTGCCGTAGGCCGTCAGCTCCGCGAGCAGGGCAGGGAGGAAGAGGTAGTGATACCGCCGTCGCGGATGCCCAAGAATGTCTCTCAGAGCATCTCGCAGCCGAGTATGCCGCAGCCGCCCGAACGGCTGATGGGGCGGCCGATGCCCCGCCCCTCAGAGCCGCGCCCGGAACCGGTCTCTGACTATGCCAAGCGCACGGCGCCACAGGGGTTGGATCAGCACGGCCGCCAAACTCTTGTGCATAACCAGGACGAAGAGGATCAGCTCGAAATCCCCGCATTCCTGCGCAGACAGGCGCGCTGACGCGCCGTGGGCCGGTTACTTGACTAATCTCTAAGCAGATTGCGCGTCAGGTAACCGGACCTCATAAGCGGTAATGCGGTGTGACTGAAGTGGCTGAATCCTCGTCGTTTTACATTCGTTCCTGCCGCACTTTTGCACAGGCCGAAGAGTGACGCATCGGCCCCGCGAGCACCGATGCACTTGACCGCGGGGCCGACTTTTTAAGGCGATGTGCGGACGGCCGTGTGGCTGGAAGGCGGTAATAGTCGGTAAGAATCCGTGAGTTGGCCCCGCAGTGCTTCGCCGGTAATGTTTCACCTGTCAGAGGGGTATGGTTTGGGGGATCGAGTTTTGGTGGTCCAGTGGGACCTCCCAAGAACGACAGACGGACCTGTATTCCCTTCAAGACGGGGTCGGCAACGATTGCGCACGCGCAACGTGGCCAAAGGGTGTGGGAAGAGGGCATGATCTGGGGCTTGCACGCCAGCAGGCAGACAACCCTGCGTGATCAGGTGACGGTAACGGGAATCGGCGTCCACTCCGGTTCGCGTGTCACACTGACTCTCCATCCGGCTGATGCTGACACCGGTATCGTATTCTTGCGGAACGGGATTGGCGGTCGGGGAGATCGCGAACTCAAGGCCAACTTTCGCTCGGTAACGGCGACTGAATTCGCCACGGTACTTGGCGATCATAGCGGACCCGCCGTTTCAACGACCGAGCACGTGTTGGCGGCGTTGCGCGCCCTCGGGGTCGACAATGCGGTTATCGAGGTCGACGGCGCTGAAGTTCCGATCATGGATGGCAGCGCCGCACCGTTCGTTGCTGCGATCGATCAGGTTGGTATCGTCATTCAACCGGCGGCGCGGCGCTACATTCAGGTTCTGAAGCCGGTGCGCGTTGGCAAGAACGGCTGTTACGGCGAGTTGCGACCGCACTCGCGAGGCCTGCGAGTTGAAGCTGAGATCGAATTCGATCATCCGCTAATCGGGCGGCAGACGTTCGGCGTCGATGTTACGCCGAATGTTTTTCGTAATGAGCTGGCGCGGGCGCGAACGTTCGGCTTCATGCGCGACGTGGCAAAGCTGTGGAGCGCGGGCTACGCGCTCGGCGCGTCGTTCGAAAATACAGTCGTGGTCGCTGAAGACCGCGTTCTAAATCCGGATGGCATGCGCTTCGCCGACGAGTTCGTCCGCCACAAGGCGGTCGATGCTATTGGCGATCTGGCCCTGGCCGGCGCGCCGCTCGTCGGCGCCTATCGTTCGGTGCGCGGCGGCCACAAGCTCAACCATGCGGTGCTCACGGCGCTGATGGCCGATCCGACCGCGTGGACTTACGTC
>DATHCD010000063.1:0-27853 GCA_035319735.1 Xanthobacteraceae bacterium
TTCCGCGGCCATTACAACATCCCGCTCGTGCATGTCGAAGCCGAAGCGCTGTTCCTCAAGGCGCTCGCCGGCGTCGAGGACCCGGAAGAGAAACGAAAGACAATCGGCAAGTTGTTCATCGACGTGTTCGAGGCGGAGGCGAAAAAGATCGGCGGCGCCGAATTTCTCGCCCAGGGCACGCTTTATCCCGACGTGATCGAGAGCGTCTCCTTCGCCGGCGGGCCGTCGGTGACGATCAAGTCGCACCACAATGTCGGCGGCCTGCCCGAGCGCATGCATATGAAGCTCATCGAGCCGCTGCGCGAATTGTTCAAGGACGAGGTGCGCGCGCTCGGCCGCGAACTCAGCTTGCCCGAGGCTTTTGTCGGCCGCCATCCGTTCCCGGGTCCCGGCCTCGCCATCCGTTGCCCGGGCGCGGTCACCCGGGAAAAGCTCGATATTTTGCGCGTCGTCGATGAAATCTTCGTCGAGGAGATCCGCCGCGCCGGCCTCTACGACGATATCTGGCAGGCGTTTGCCGTGCTGTTGCCGGTCAAGAGCGTCGGCGTGATGGGTGACGGACGCACCTATGAGCACGTCGTTGCGCTCCGCGCCGTCACCTCGACCGACGGCATGACCGCCGATTTTTATCGCTTCGATATGGATTTTCTCAGCACCGTGGCGACACGCATCGTCAACGAGGCCAAAGGCGTCAACCGCGTCGTCTACGACATCACGTCGAAGCCGCCGGGCACGATCGAGTGGGAGTGAGGGCCTTGCCGATCACCATCTTCGGCATCAAGAACTGTGAGACGATGAAGAAGGCGCGCGCCTGGCTGGACAAGCAACGCGTCGACTATGCGTTTCACGATTACAAGACCGCCGGCATCGAGCGCGCGCAATTGGAACGCTGGTGCAAGAAGGTTGGCTGGGAAACGTTGCTCAACCGCGCCGGCGCGACCTTCCGCAAGCTGCCGGACAGGGACAAGAACGGGCTCGATGCCAAGAAGGCCGTTGCCTTGATGCTGGCTCAGCCTTCCATGATCAAGCGGCCGGTCCTCGAACTCGGCGGCGGCAAGCTCCTGGTCGGGTTCAAGCCGGAACTCTACAGCGAAGCCATGGCGCCGCGACAATGACTGGTGGGGGCAAGGCAAATAGTCGCGTGTCGGCCGCCGGCGCCGCGACGCGCGGCTGGTAGTAGCGATTGCTCTACGGGGAGCGCAAGGTTGTACACTTGGCGCTGAAGCCGGCTCTTGCGTCATTGACAAGAGCGGGCCGCTCGTCATGATCCCGGCCGTGAAACTCAGGCCGAAACGTCCTTCCACCCGAGCACGCTGAAATCTCCCCTCTAAAGCTGCGGCCAGCCATGGGCCTTGCCGTCGAAATCCTTGGGCTTGTTCTGTTTCTCGGCGCGCATGTGTTCGTCTCCATGCGCAAGGAACGCGGCGCGCTGATTTCCAGGATCGGCTTCGGCCCGTATCGCGGCCTGTTCACGCTGGTCTCGATCGTCGGCGTCGTGCTCCTCGGCTTCGGCTTCGCCCGCTACCGTGCCGCCGGCCTCATTCCGGTTTGGTATCCCCCGGCCTGGACACGCCATATCGTCGTCGCGCTGATGTGGCCGGCCAGCATCGCCGTCGTCGCCGCTTATATTCCCGGCGACATCAAGCGTGTGCTCAAGCATCCGATGCTGGTCGGGGTGAAGATCTGGGCGGTCGCGCACCTTTGCGCCAATGGCGATCTTGGCGGCATCATTCTGTTCGGCGCCGTGCTCGCCTGGGCGGTCTATGATCGCATTAGCTTGAAGCATCGGAGCGATCCCGGGGCTCCGCAGATTCCGGTCGGCGGACGGCGCAACGACATCATCGCGATCGTGGTCGGCACCATCGTCTATCTCGCGCTCGGCTTCGTGTTTCATCCGATTGTGATCGGCTTGCCGGCTTTCGGAACCCCGGCGTTCGGACATTGACGATGTCGGTGCACGACGACATCCGCCGCTTGACCGCGCCCGACATCCTCGCCCGCAAGGGCGGCGAGCCGATCGTGTGCCTGACCTCCTATCACGCGCATACCGCGCGCATCCTTGACCTCCATTGCGACCTTATCCTGGTCGGCGATTCACTCGGCATGGTGATGCACGGGCTCGAAACCACCGTCCCGGTCACGCTCGACATGATGATCCTGCAGGGGCTTGCCGTGATGCGCGGCTCAAAGCGCGCTCTGGTGGTCATCGACCTGCCGTTCGGCTCATACGAGGCTTCGAAGGAACAGGCCTTCGCGTCCGCCGCGCGGGTATTGAAGGAGACCGGCTGCGGCGCGGTCAAGCTCGAAGGCGGCCGGCGGATGGCGCACACGATCGCCTTCCTGGTCGAGCGCGGCGTGCCGGTGATGGGTCATGTCGGCCTGACTCCGCAGGCGATCAACACCATCGGATCATTCCGCGCCCAGGGTCGCGAGGAGAGCGACTGGGCGCCGATCGAGGCGGACGCGCGCGCGGTAGCGGATGCCGGCGCCTTCGCCGTCGTGCTCGAAGCGATTGCCGAGCCGCTTGCCCGGCGCATCACCGCCGAAGTGGCGATCCCCACGATCGGTATCGGCGCGAGCGTCGCTTGCGACGGGCAGATCCTCGTGCTCGAGGACATGCTCGGTCTCTCGCCGCGCGTGCCGAAATTCGTCAAACGCTTCGGCGAGCTCGGGCCCTCGATCGAAGGAGCGGTGAAGAGCTATGCCGCGGAGGTGCGCGCGCGCAGTTTTCCGGGCCCCGATCAAGTCTATCCGATGCGCAAGAAGAAGGCGGAAGCCGGTTCTTGAGTGAATTGACCCGACCGCAATCGCGAATTCCGAGCGATGGTTGCCTGCCGGCGCAACCCCTGCGCAATCGTCGCAGGGAGTGCAGAAGCTTTGCCTTGCTGGCGCCACATGATTAAGCTAATTCGCGCAAGGGCTTTCCGCGCCTAACCGCTCGGAATTACTTTAGTTTGTCCAACTTTCGTTTCGGAGGCGGGCGCCGTCGGCCTAACGCGCGCAGCGCGAGCATCGTCCGAAGCATGAGACCGTCCGACCGAGCGCTGGGGCAGCACCCGTGACCGATATTTTCCAGGAAGTCGACGAGGAAGTCCGTCGCGAACAGCTCAAAAAGCTTTGGGAGCGTTACGGCAGTTACATCATCGCCGCCTGCCTTCTCGTTATCGTGGCGGTGGGTGCCTGGCGCGGTTACGAATGGTGGGAAACCAAAAAGGCTGCCGAGGCTGGCGCCGCTTTCGAGCAAGCGGTGACGCTCGCGGAGTCCGGCAAGCAGCAGGAGGCCGAAGCGGCCTTCGCCAAGCTTGCCGTTGACGGAAGCGCCGGCTACCGCGTGCTGGCGCGCCTGCGCGAAGCCGCGGAGCTGGCCCGCACCGACCGCAAAGCCGCGGTTAACGCCTATGACGAAATCGCGGCCGACCGGAGCGTGGGACAGGTCATTCAGGATCTGGCTGCCCTGAGGGCCGCCTTCCTGCTGGTCGACAGCGCCTCCTATGCCGACATGCGCGGGCGGCTCGAGCCGCAGACGGGGTCGGAGCGCACGTTCCGCCACAGCGCTCGCGAACTGCTTGCGCTCTCCGCCTGGAAGCAGGGCGACGTCGGCGCGGCGCGGCAATGGACCGACATGATTATGACCGATCCGCAAACACCGTCCGGCACGCGCAGCCGTGCGGAGATTTTGAGCGAGCTCGTCATCGCTGGCGGCAAGGGCTGAGCGATGCCGCGGCGGCCTGTTCATTCGCTGGTCTTGGCCGGTTCGGCGCTCGCCGTCATGCTTGTGCTCGCGGGCTGCACACCGGGCGGACAGTTCGATCCGATGGAAGCATTGTCCGCGGACCCGTTCAGCACTAAGAAGAAGCTTCAGGGCGACCGCGAGGCCGTGTTCCCTAACGGAGTGCCGGGCGCAGAAACAGGCGTGCCGGCCGATCTGGTGAAGGGCTACCAACCGCCGCCGGAGCAGACCGCTGATACCGGTGACACCGCGCCCAAGCCTGTTGCCGAGCCGGCAAAACCCAAGCCGAAGCCGAAACCCAAGCCGAAGGAGGCGCACGCGCCGGCGCCGGCCGCACACGACGCCGTCTGGGACCAGAAATCAGCAGCTCCCGCGCAGTCGGCTTGGCCCGCGCCGGCGCAGCAGACGGCACAGCCGCAGTCTGTCTGGCCGGCACCGCAAAGCGCTCCGGCCCAGCAAGCAGCACAACCCGGGCAGTCGATTTGGCCGAATCCCTCCGGCACCCCGTCTCATTAGAGCATGATCCGGAAAAGCGGAAACCGGTTTTCCGAAAGATCATGCTCCACTAAGGAAAAATAGAGCAGCGATCGATTCAACCTGAAGCGATTGCGCGCTATTGCGTGCGGCGGATCTAAAGCCTCTGCAATCCAGCCGGCAGGCAGCATCATGTCCCTCACGGTCGCCATCGTCGGTCGGCCCAATGTCGGCAAATCGACCCTTTTCAACCGCCTTGTCGGCGCGCGCCGGGCGCTGGTCGACGATCAGCCAGGCGTCACCCGCGATCGCCGGGAAGGCGAGGGAAGGCTCGGCGACCTTTCCTTCACCGTGATTGACACGGCGGGACTGGAGGAGGCGGCGCGCAAAAGCCTTTCCGGAAAAATGCAGGCGCAAACCGCGGCAGCCATGGCGCAGGCCGATGCCGTGCTGTTTCTCATCGACGCGCGCGCCGGCGCCAACGCCGCTGATCGTGCGTTCGCCGAGCTGGTGCGCAAGTCGGGCAAGCCTGCGATTCTCGTGGCCAACAAATGCGAGGGCCGCGCTGGCGAAGCGGGCGCGCTCGAATCCTACGCGCTCGGCCTCGGCGAGCCGGTCGCGATCAGCGCCGAGCACGGCGAGGGGTTAGCGGGCCTCTACGATGCGCTGCGCACGGCGCTGCCCGAGCGGACGGCGCAGCCCGCGCACGCGGAAGGGCCGGCAGCACCTGCAGAAAAGCCGATCCGAATCGCGGTCATCGGGCGCCCCAATACCGGCAAATCGACCTTGATCAACCGCCTGCTCGGCGAGGAGCGGCTGCTGACCGGTCCCGAAGCCGGCATCACCCGCGATGCGATCGCGGTCGACATCCATTGGCGGGGGCAGCGCTTGCGCATCCACGACACCGCAGGACTGCGGCGCCGCTCGCGCATCGCGGAAAAGCTGGAAAAGCTTTCCGTGGCCGACGCGCTCAACGCCATCCGCTTTGCCGAAGTGGTGATTGTGCTCGTCGACGCGCAGGCGCCGTTCGAAGAGCAGGACATCCGCATCGCCGACCTGGTCGAGCGGGAAGGGCGCGCCATCGTTATCGGGGTCAACAAGGCCGATCTGTTTGCCCGTGCGCCGGGCGTGCGCGCGCGGCTGCGGGAGGAAGCCGATCGCCTGCTGCCGCAGATCAAGGGCGTTCCGGTCGTCGCTTTGTCGGCCCGCACCGGCGAAGGGGTCGACCAGCTGATGGCGGCGGCGATGGAAAGTCACGCCGTTTGGAACCGCCGCGTGCCGACGGCCGCGCTCAACCGTTTCCTGGCGCAGGCGGTCGCCGCCCATCCGCCGCCCGCCGCGCAAGGTCGCCGGCTCCGCCTCGACTACATCACGCAGCCGAAATCGCGGCCGCCGACATTCGTGCTTTTCTCTGCGCGCTCCTCGGCAATTCCCGAGACCTATCGGCGCTATCTGATCAATGGTCTGCGCGATACTTTCGCGCTGCCGGGCACGCCGATCAGGCTGACATTGCGGGCCAAGGCCAATCCTTACGCCGGCCGCAAGCGGCGCCGCACGGTCAAGCGGGCTGCATGAACTGCAAAAGCATCCCGGCGCGGAAATCGTAGAGTTTGCCGGATTCGGAAAAATTCGGCAGGCACAGAGCAAGGATTTTCTCCGCCACCTCGTCCGGGCTCGGCAATGTCCCCGGGTCCTCGCCCGGCATGACCATGGCGCGCATGCGGGTGCGGGTCGGCCCGGGATTGAACAGATTGACGCGCACCGCCGTCGAGCTTGTTTCCGCCGCATAGGTTCGCGCCAGCACGTCGAGCGCTGCCTTCGACACCGAATAGGGCGCCCAATAGGCGCGCGCGAGAGTGGCAGCGCGGGAGGTGACGAACACGGCGCGGCCGGCACTGGAACGCTTGAGCAACGGGTCCATGGCGCGGATGAGATGCCAGTTGGCGGTGACGTTCACGGCGATGACTTCGTCCCAGGCTTTGGCCTCGACATGGTCGAGGGGAGAGGGCACGCCCGCCACGGCGGCATTGCCGACGAGCACGTCCAGCCTCCCGTGGCGCGCATCGAGCGCGGCGGCGAGCCGATAGAGGCCATCATAATCGCGCATGTCGAGCGGCACCAACGTGGCCGAACCGCCGCCGGCGCGAACCTCATCGTCAAGCTCCTCGAGACCGCCGACGGTGCGCGCCACCGCGACAACATGCGCGCCGGCACGGGTGAGCGCGAGCGCCGTCGCATAGCCGATGCCGCGCGAGGCGCCGGTGACGAGCGCGATCCGATCGACGAGAGCTTGCGGCATCCTCAGCCTGCTTCGGCGAGGAGCGACAGTTGGCGGGGAGAGGCTTCGTGCCCCATCTGGTCGGTGAGCGGGGTCGGGTATTCCCCGGTGAAGCAATGGTCGGTGAATTGTGGGCGTGCCGGATTACGGCCGTTCTCGCCCATGGCGCGGTAGATGCCGTCGACCGAGAGGAAGGCGAGCGTATCGGCGCCGATGAATTTCCGCATGTCTGCGAGATCATGCGTAGCGGCAAGGAGCTTGTCCTTCTCCGGCGTGTCGATGCCGTAATAATCCGGATGCGTGATCGGCGGCGAGGCGATGCGGAAATGCACTTCGCGAGCGCCGGCGTCGCGCATCATGCGCACGATCTTTACCGAGGTCGTGCCGCGCACGATCGAATCGTCGATCAGCACAATGCGCTTGCCGGTCACCACGGCGCGGTTGGCGCTGTGCTTGAGCCGCACGCCGAGCTGGCGGATCTGCTGGGTCGGCTCGATGAAGGTGCGCCCGACATAGTGGTTTCGGGTGATGCCGAGTTCGTAGGGAATGCCGGACTCCTGAGCGAATCCGATGGCCGCCGGCACGCCCGAATCGGGAACCGGGACGACGACATCCGCGGGCGCCGGCGCTTCGCGGGCGAGTTCCGCGCCGCATGATTTGCGCACATCATAGACGCTGCGGCCGCCGATGATCGAATCCGGCCGCGCGAAATAGATGTATTCGAAGATGCACGGTCGCGGCGGCATCGGCCGGAACGGCTTGTGCGAATGGGCGCCGTCCTCGTCGAAGACGACAACCTCGCCATTCTCCACGTCGCGCACGTAATGAGCGCCGATGATGTCGAGGGCGCAGGTTTCGGAGGCGAGGATCGGGCAGCCGTCGAGCGTGCCGAGCACCAGCGGCCGGATGCCGAGCGGATCGCGGGCGCCGACCAGCTTCTTGTTGGTGAGGCCGACGAAGGCATAGGCGCCTTCCAGCATGCGCAGCCCCTCGACGAAGCGGTCGACGAAACGGTGGCGGTGCGAACGCGCCACAAGATGCAGGATTACTTCGGTATCGGTCGTCGACTGCATCATGGCGCCTTCGCGCACCAGCTGCCGGCGCAGCGTCAGGCCGTTGGTGAGATTGCCGTTGTGGCCGATGGCGAAGCCGCCGGCATTGAGTTCGGCGAACAACGGCTGCACGTTGCGCAGAATGGTCTCGCCGGTCGTCGAATAGCGCACGTGGCCGATGGCGGCGTTGCCCGGCAGGCGATCGATCACCTCGCGCCGCGAAAAGGCGTCGCCGACGAGGCCGAGGCGGCGCTCGGAGTGAAAACGCCTGCCGTCGAAGGAGACGATCCCAGTCGCTTCCTGGCCGCGATGCTGCAGGGCGTGCAGGCCGAGCGTCGTAATGGCTGCAGCGTCGGGATGACCGAAAATGCCGAACACGCCGCATTCTTCACGCAGCCGATCCTCGTCAGCGTCGAGAAGGGCGGGTTCCGTCATGATCATTCCCCCTCGGTTCGCCTCAACGCGCTATGCCCCGGGCCTCGAGCAATTGCTGCATTCCGGCGCGGCTCGAGCGATCATAGCCGGCGTCAGCTGCATCAGCGCGACCACCGGTGGGTTTGTCGAGCTCGCCGCGCTGATCGGGCGCATTTTCCGGTGTCTCGGTGTCCTCCGGCCGCGGTCGCTTCAGCTTCTTCAAAATGGTGCTTTCCGGGTCCTCCGGCAACATCGATATCAGCCATTGCCCGGTGCCGGCGAGGACGACCCGCGACTTGGCGCCTCTGACCCACGCCGGCTGGCTGCGGTCGGGAACAAGCCAAGTGAAGAACTGGAAGGCCACGACCACGATGACGAGGCCGCGGCCAAGCCCGAACAGGAACCCGAGCGTGCGATCGAGCGCGCCGATTCGGCTGTCGAGTACCATGTCGGACACCCTTACGGTCAAGATCGAGACGATGACAAGCGTACCCAGGAACACGCCGCCGACAACGGCAATGGTCGCGATAATGTCGTTGTTGAAGTACTGTTTGGCGTAGGGCAGCAGTTTGGCATAGCAATAGAGCGTCGTCACAGCCGCCAGCAGCCAGGCGGCGATCGAAAGCACCTCGCGCATGAAGCCGCGCACCAAGGCGAGCAGCCCCGACACCAGCATGACCACGATCAGCATGATGTCGAGCAGGGTGATTGGCATCGTTTGCTGGTCCGCTCGCCGCTCGCAGTTTGTTTGCGCGCGCGCCCAGATCGGCCGCGCATCCGCCTGGAGACGCCCGCCGCGTGTATAGCCGGACCGCGTCGCGCCGTCACCTCTGTTCTCGCGCGCGCAAAATCTCGCTTTATGGTTAGCGCGCATGGTTATCGACCTGCGATCCGTGCGCATAAGTGGAATATGCAGGCCAGTCAGGCGTCCTGACGACCGACGCGCCGGCGCGCCGGCGTACCGTCACCGGCGATATCGACGACGAGATTCGCCAATGTGTCGAGGGTGGAGAGTGAAAAGCCCGCAGGAGCCTCGGTGCGGGCGCTCTCCGGCGCGATCGCCCTGACGAAACCGAGTTTCTGCGCCTCCTTGAGCCGGGCAGCGGTCTGCGCGACCGGGCGCACGGCGCCGGAGAGCGAGACTTCGCCGAAATAGACGGCATCCGCCGGCAGCGGCGCGTGCGCAAGCGAAGATACCAGGGCGGCGGCGGCGGCAACGTCGGCCGCCGGCTCCTGAATGCGCAGTCCGCCGGCGACATTGAGATAGACGTCGTGGCCGGAGAGGCGAACGCCGCAATGCGCCTCTAGCACCGCCAGCACCATGGAAAGTCGATTCGGGTCCCAGCCGACCACGGCGCGGCGCGGAGTGCCGAGCGTGGTCGGCGCGACCAGCGCCTGAATTTCCACCAGCAGCGGCCGCGTCCCCTCGATACCGGCGAAGACGGCCGTTCCGGGGCTGCCGAGCTCGCGCTCGGAGAGAAACAGCTCGGAAGGGTTTGCGACTTCGCGCAATCCCGCTCCGGTCATCTCGAACACGCCGATCTCGTCGGTCGGGCCGAAGCGGTTCTTGATGGCGCGCAAGATGCGAAATTGCTGTGAGCCTTCGCCCTCGAACGAAAGCACCGCGTCGACCATATGCTCGACGACGCGGGGTCCGGCGATCTGGCCGTCCTTGGTGACATGGCCGACCAGGATGACGGCGGTGCCCGTGCGCTTGGCGAAGCGGATGAGTTCGCCCGCGGCGGCGCGCACCTGCGTGACCGTGCCGGGCGCCGCTTCGACGGTCTGCGTCCACATGGTCTGGATCGAATCGATCACCAACAGCCGCGGCGCCGGCCCCTGCGAAAGCGTGGCGACGATATCCTCGATCGAGGTCTCGGCGGCAAGCTCGACGGCGGCATCGAGGAGACCAAGCCGTTCGGCGCGCAGCCGCACCTGCGCCACCGCTTCCTCGCCGGAAATATAAACCGCGCGCTGACGGTTGCGCGCGAATGTGGCCGCGACCTCGAGCAAGAGCGTCGATTTGCCGATGCCGGGATCGCCGCCGAGCAGGAGCACCGAGCCGCGCACCAAACCGCTCCCGGTCACGCGGTCAAATTCCGCCATTCCGGAAGCAAGACGCGGCGCTTCCTGCGCTTGCCCCTTGAGGGGCTCGATGACGAACAGGCGTCCCTTGCGCGCGGAGCGCACAGCCGCGTTAGCGACTTCCTCGACCAGCGTGTTCCAGGCGCCGCAGGCTTCGCAGCGGCCGGCCCAGCGCGGAAACGCCGCGCCGCAGCTCTGACAGACGAAGTTTTGCGCGCGCGCGGCCATGCCAGGCCCCCGTTGGTCACGCATCCGGATCAGCACGGCGATGGACGAGCCGGCAGCGCTGGCCGAGCCGGGTGAGGATCTCGTAGCCAATGGTTTGCGCGGACTCGGCGACGTCGTCCACCGTAATCCCGGCGCCGATGAAGGTCGCGAGATCGCCCCGGCGCACGACGCCTTCGGAAATTTCGGTGGTGTCGATGCATACCAGGTCCATGGAAATGCGACCGGCAAACGGGCATCGCTTTCCGGCGACGATGGCCATGCCGCGCCGCTCGCGCTCGGCGCTGCTCGCGGCGCGCATGAGCCCGTCGGCATAGCCGAGCGCGGCGACGGCGATGCGCGACGGGCGCTTCGCCGTCCAGGTGGCGCCGTAGCCGACCGTGTCGCCCTGCCGCACGTTGCGCACCTGCAGGATGCGCCCGGTCAGTTCGACGACCTCGCGCATCGGATTGTGGCTTCCGGGGGTAGGGTTGATGCCATAGAGCGCGGCGCCGGGTCGCGCCATGTCGTAATGGGTCGAACTGCCGAGGAAAATTCCCGAGGAGTTGGCCAGTGAGGCCGGAACGCCGGGATAGAGCGCGCGGACTTCGCGGAAGAGCCGGATTTGGACGTTGTTGACCGGGCTGTCGGCGATTTCGGCGCAGGCGAGGTGGCTCATCAACAGCGTGATGCCGTGATTCTCCTTCTGTACGCGTGGGCCGAGCGCCGCCGCTTCCGCCACGGAGATGCCGAGCCGGTTCATGCCGGTATCGACATGAAGCGCCGCGCCTTCCTGCCAATTTCGCGCGGCGACAAAAGCGTCCCACTCGGCAAGCTCGGTCATGCTGTTGATGACCGGACGCGCGTTAAGTTCGATAAAGGCCGGCGCGCCGCCGGGCGAGAAGCCATTGAGTACGTAGATCGCGGCTTCGCGCGCGCAGGCGCGCACGCGACGCGCTTCGCCAATATCGGCCACGAAGAATGTTTTGCAGCCGGCTCTCGTCAGTGCGGCGGTGATCGGTTCGAGGCCCAAGCCGTAGGCGTCGACCTTGACCACGGCGGCGCATTCGGCCGGCACAATAACCCGCGCGAGCGTGCGCCAGTTCGCTTCGATGGCGCCAAGGTCGATGGTGAGGGTACCGCCGCCGGCCTCGGGATCGGTGAGGGCGGGCGCGGGGGACGCGACTTCGGGGGCCTTTTCTGCGCGTGCCATGCCGCCTTATGGCCGGCGCCGCGGCGGCGGTAAAGCCTTGATTTCTCGGACCAAGGAGGATGCGGCCAGGTCGGAATCATCGACTGCCACTCGAGGGAGGTCGCGTTCCCCCATCGCGCGACCACCCGTCGAAGTGAGGATTTGCAGGCGGCGCACGATCCAAGGAAGGCACGGTGGAAAGGGACTCACCATCGATCACAAGAGCGGGACGTGGGAGCAGTTCGACCCCCGGTCAGGAAATGAAGTCCCGAATCGTTTCGGGCAGGTCCTCAGGATTGGCCAAAGCAGTGAAACGAGTGAATTCTCCTTCAAACTGCAATGGCACTGTACCCGTCGGACCGTGCCTTTGTTTGGCGACGATTACCTCGGCGATGCCCTTTACTTTGTCGTATTCTTCTGCCCATTCTTTGTGCTGGGTGGTCTCTTGACCGTCCTTGATCATTGCTGGTTCGCGATTTTTGACGTAGTAGCCTTCACGAAATACAAACAACACGACGTCTGCATCCTGCTCAATGGAGCCAGATTCGCGTAGATCAGATAATTGCGGCCTTTTATCATCGCGGCTTTCAACCTGGCGCGAAAGTTGTGACAAGGCAAGAATGGGTACATTAAGCTCCTTCGCGAGCGCCTTTAATTTTGTTGTAATTTCTGTAACCTCTTGCACGCGATTTTCAGACGAGCGGCGCGTTGTACCCTGCAACAGTTGTATGTAATCAATAACGACCAGATCAAGCCCGATCTGACGCTTCAGTCGACGCGCACGCGCCGCGAGTTGGCCTATCGTCAGGCCGCCGCTGTCGTCAATGTAAAGCGGCGTTTGTTGCATGTTATGCGTCGCATCGACTATTGCATCGTATTGATGAGATTTTATGCCGCCCCGTCGGATCAAGTTTGAAGGGATTTGAGTTTCATGGGAAATTATTCGTGTGGCTAATTGTTCCGCAGACATTTCAAGCGAAAAAAAGCCGACGATTCCACCTGAAACGGTTTTGCTGCGGCCATCAGCGGTCGGTTCGCCAGCATAGTTCGAAGCAATGTCATACGCGATGTTGGTGGCGAGCGCCGTCTTTCCCATCCCAGGCCTGCCAGCAAGAATAATCAAATCGGACGGCTGCAATCCCCCCATTTGTCTGTCAAGCGTCGCTAGCCCTGTCGCCAACCCAGACAATCGCCCATCCCGATGATGGGCTGCGGCAGCCATTTCGAGTGAACGAGCCAGTGCGTTGGAAAAACTATCGAAGCCGCGCCCATAGTGTCCGGTTTCGGCAACCTCGTAGAGCCGTCGCTCTGCGATCTCTATCTGATCGCCCGCCGCCATTTCGACCGGTGCGTCAAAGGCGAGATTGACCATGTCCTCGCCGATGGTGATCAGGTCGCGGCGGATTGAGAGATCATAAATTGTGCGCGCGAAGTCTTCTGCATTAATGATGGTCGTCGCTTCGGCAGCGAGGCGGGCTAGGTATTGGTTGAGGGACAGACCTGAGATGTCGAGGTCGGCGGGCAGGAACGTCTTCAATGTTACGGGGGATGCTAGTTTTCCAAAGCGAATTAGGTTGCCAGCAATCTCGAAGATCTGCTGATGAATCGGCTCGAAAAAGTGGTTTGGCTCAAGGAAATCGGAGACTCGATAGAAAGCCTCGTTGTTGACTAGGATGGCACCTAGAAGAGACTGTTCGACCTCAATGTTGTGCGGCGGCGTGCGGAATGGAACTTCCGGAGGGGCCTGTTTGCGGGCCGTCGAATCGAATGCTGCCATGGTCCTGGTCAGAGGAATCGCCTGTTGTGGCCGATTTGCGGCACAAAGCCGAAATGCGGCGCGAGGTCAGTTTGGATCCATCACTCAACATCGCGGATCACTACGACGGGGGCATCTTCAGCGAATGTGTCGTCGATAGCGGAACAACCTCGCGTTGGGAAATGCTCGTTGCATCTTTCCCCGCTACTCACCGGCGCTGGTTGCGTAACCGTGTTCGACGCTGATCGCTCTTGACGACGGCGCTGCGGCAACAGGGCACCGCCGGCCTATTCTCCGGCGAGTCGCAACGGCTGCGGGTAGCCGGCCTCGAGCGCGCGCAAACGCGCTTCCTCGCGCGCGATGTAGTCGCGGGTCGCGGGCACGACGCCCTTGCGCTTCGCCATCTGAATCTGGAACACGACCAGATCGCTTTCGCGAAACGCCATTTCGGAGGACCCCAGATAGAACTCCCACATGCGCACGAAGCGCTCATCGTAGAGCCGCTCGACCTCTTCGCGATGCGCGAGGAAGCGCTCGCGCCAAGCCCTGAGCGTCTCGGCGTAGTGGAGCTGCAGGATTTCGACGTCGGTGACGATTAAATGCGCGCGCTCGATGGCGGCGAGCACTTCCGAAAGCGCCGGGATATAGCCGCCCGGAAAGATGTATTTGGCGATCCACGGATTGGTGACCCCGGGAGAGCCGCTGCGGCCGATCGTGTGCAGCAGAAAGACGCCGCCGTCGTCAAGAAGGCGGGCGCATTTGCGGAAAAAGGTGTCGTAGAAGCCAACCCCGACATGCTCGAACATGCCGACCGAGACGATGCGCTCGAAGCGCCCGGCGACGTCGCGATAGTCCTCGAGCCGGAAGACCGTGTCCTGCGTTCGGCCGCGCTCGAGCGCGCGCTCGGTCGCGCGCGCGTGCTGCTCGCGCGAGAGCGTGATGCCGGTGACGCGCGCCCCGGCGATCTCCGCGAGGTAGAGGGCGAGGCCGCCCCAGCCGCATCCGATGTCGAGCACCGTGGCGCCGGCGTCGAGCCGAAGCTTGGCGGCGAGGTGGCGCTTCTTGGCGAGCTGGGCGTCGTCGAGCGACTGGTTTGGCGATTCGAAATAGGCGCAGCTGTATTGCTGGTCGGCGTCGAGGAACAGCTTATAGAGCCTGCCGTCGAGGTCGTAGTGATGCGCCGCGTTGCGTCGGGCGCGGGAGCGCGGATTGAATTGCTTCAGGCGGCGTAACAGATAGCGGCCGAGCCGTGGCGGCAGCGCCCAGGTCGGCGCGGCGATGTGCTCTTGCCGCAGCAGGATTGCAAGCACGTCCTCGATCGAGCCCTGCTCGACGACGAATGTGCCGTCCATATAGGCTTCGCCCAAGCGGAGTTCGGGATCGAGCAGGACCGCGTGCTGCGCGCCGGCGCTCAGGAAGCGCACGGCCACCGGAGCTCCGCTGCCGTCGCCGAATTTGTAAGTGTTGCCCTTGGCTGTGGTGACCGCCAGCGAGCCATGACGGATAAACCGACCGAGCAAGATCGACAGCAACCGGTCCAAGGTCGCCTCCACGCAATACTATTTCCCGCGAGGGCCATAACGGTCGGCGCCTTCATCCGGCCTTGCGGCCGTGCAAGGCATTCGCTCAACGTTATGCGCCCGGGGGCTTTTGTCTTGCCGTCATTAAAACAAAATCCTGCTTGACCAGCAATGCGGGCGGGGCGAACACGACCCGCGTTGGGCGGCCCATCCGGCCCGCTCACATTTTGCCGGTTTTGCGGTAAGGATGATCGGTCGGGCCGATAGGGCTTTGCGGAGGTTTGGGGTGACAATGCGTCTGGCGGCTATGGCCGGCCTGCTCGCCGGATTGGCTCCGGCAATGGCGCATGCCGAGAACAATATCGACCAAGGCAAGACGGCGGCACAGATTTGGGCGGTCGATTGTGCGGTCTGTCATAAATCCGTCCGTGGGTTGGTGAGCGGCAAGAACAGGTACACGCTCACGGAGTTCTTGCGTGAGCATTACACGACGAGCCGCGATCAGGCGGCCGCGCTCGCCGCCTATGTACTGGCGGGCGGTGGCGAAGGTAGCGCAGCGTCCACGCAGGCCCGTGGGCCGCGGCCGGCAGCTGAGCGCGCGAGGGCGGCGACCGAGGAGCCGAAGCCGGCGAATGAGCCGGCGAAACCCGAGGAGGAGGGGCCTGCCACCGTCAAGCTGCAGCAGCCGGCGGACCAAGACGCCAAGCCCGAGGCCGAGCCGATTCTCGTCGAGGAGCCGCGCTCCGTGGCGCCCGGGCCGCCGCCGGCGGCCGGCCGAAACGAGCGCCGGCCGGCGACCATGACGGCGACACGAAGCCATCGCGCGCAGCCCGAGACCTCACCACCCGCGCACGAGCCTGCTGCCTTGCCGATGGAATCCGGTTCGGGCGAGGCACCAAATGTGGAGGGTGGCCCGGCCTCGAGCGCGGCTGCGCCGGCGCTCGCCGAGCCGGGTGAGGCTACGATTGTGCCGCGCGACAATATCCCCGACTGAGGATCGTCCGCGCCGGGATCAGCTCTTGTCGCCCGGGGGAGGACCCTCGGCCGCTTCGGCGCCTTCGCGGGCGCGCAGCGCTTCGGCGGCTTCGGGCTCGAAGAACGCCTCCGCCGCAACCGCCGCGGCTTCTTCGGCGGTCGGCTGTTCGCGCAACTGTGTCACGTCCTCGCCGCGCTCGATGCGCGCCGCCTCGTCGGCGTTGCGGGCGACGATGACGGTGATCGACGTGTCGATTTCGGGATGCAACGCTATCGGCACGCCATGCCTGCCGATTGTCTTGATCGGCGCATTGAGTGCGATCTGATTGCGGCTCACGCTAAATCCGGCGGTGGCGAGCAGACCGACCAGGTCGCGCGGCGAGACTGATCCGAAGAGCTGGCCGGCTTCCGAGGCTTGGCGCAGAACCGTGAAGCTCCTGCCGTCGAGCGTGGCCGCGACCTGAGCCGCCTCGCCCTTGAACGCGAGTGAGCGCGCCGCGAGTTCACTCTTCATCGTCTCAAAGCGCGTGCGGTTTTCCGCCGTGGCGCGCAGCGCCTTGCCGCGCGGCAGCAGGAAATTGCGCGCGAAACCGTCCTTGACGCGCACCACATCGCCCATCTGGCCCAACCTTGGGACCCGTTCGAGCAAGATTACTTCCATCGCGACTTCTCCTCTGCCGCTCCTCGCGCCACGAGCGACCGACTGCTGTGCCGGAGCCAGCCTGCGCAGTGCATGGCACCTAGCGGATCACATAGGGCAGCAGCCCAAGAAAGCGCGCGCGCTTGATCGCTCGGGCAAGTTCGCGCTGCTTTTTCGCGGAAACCGCCGTGATCCGGCTCGGCACGATCTTGCCACGCTCGGACACGAACCGCTGCAGCAGTTTGACGTCCTTGTAATCGATCTTCGGCGCGTTGGCGCTCGAGAACGGGCAGCTTTTGCGCCGGCGGAAGAACGGCCGGCGTGCGCCAGCAGACTGCGGCGACATCGCCATGGTCATTCCTCCATTGCCGTTTCGAGTTCTTCGGCGCCCTCGCGCGATCGCCGGTCGCGGTCTCGCGGACGCTCGCCGCGCCGCTCCTCGCGGTCACGGTCGCGCTCGGCCCGACGCATCATGGCCGAGGGGCCCTGTTCATGCTCCTCGACCCTGATCGTGAGATAGCGCAACACGTCTTCGTTGAGCCGTTCCAGCCGCTCGATTTCATTGATGGCCGCCGGCGGCGCATCGATGTTCATCAGCGTGAAATGCGCCTTGCGGTTCTTGCGCAGCCGATAGGAGAGGGATTTTACCCCCCAATATTCGGTCTTGGCGACCGATCCGCCGAGGCCTTCGATGACGTCCTTCAAATGCGCGGTCAGTTCCTCGACCTGCTGCGCGCTGGCGTCCTGGCGCGCAAGATAGACGTGCTCATAGAGCGGCATGGATGCCCTTTCCTTCATTGCCCTCGCTCGTCCCGGCGCCAAGCCCCTCGAGCCCTTCGGGAAAGGCTCGAATGCTCTGAAGGCGGGAACACCGGACGCCGGACCCGCGGGCCCTACCGCGCCGAAGTGCATCGGGGCGCGGCCGTCCGTTCAGCCCCCGGCCGGGGTCGAGCGGAAGCCGGGACTTATACGCCGGGCGCACTGAAACGCAAGAAGGATCAGCGGCGGCGCGGCGGGTCGGTGCCGGCCTGGATCAATTCAGCAAGGCGCACCGCAAGTTGGACCCCCTCGCGCATCTGCTTGGCGCTGGCGGGAGCGGACGCCGGTGTCGTGCGCAGCTTTTGCAGTTTACCCAGCAGAGCATCGAGGTTTTCCGCCAGCAGCTTTCGGCGGAAGGCCTTATCCGACCGCGCTCGCTCGAGTTCGGCCTCGGTGACCGGTGAAAATGTCCTCAAAGAATCCATAACGGAACGCCCGCGACCGCATTTACCTCGACCGTCGCCTCCTGTGCGAACAGGCAGATTAGCCATTGCCGGTTGTCGGTTTCTTACTTCCGCCTGCTCTCTTGACACCGCCGCAATCGCGGTATCTTTCGCCGGTTTCGATGGCGGGCGGGCGATGGCGACTGCATTCGTGTTTCCCGGGCAGGGCAGTCAGGTGGTCGGCATGGGCCGGGGACTGGCCGAGAGCTTCGACGCGGCGCGCCGCGTCTTCGAAGAAGTCGACGCAGCCCTTGGCGAACGGCTCAGCGAGACGATCTGGAACGGCCCGGCGGAGAAGTTAACTCTTACTGAGAACGCGCAACCGGCACTGATGGCTGTCTCGCTCGCGGCGCTGCGGGTGCTCGAAGCGGAGGGCGTCGATCTGGCTCGAGATGCCGCCTTCGTCGCCGGACATTCGCTCGGCGAATATTCGGCGCTCGCCGCCGCTCAGGCGCTAACCGTCACCGATGCGGCGAGGCTCTTGCGGGTGCGCGGCCGCGCGATGCAGCAGGCGGTGCCGGTCGGGATCGGCGCCATGGCCGCGCTCGTCGGCATTGAATTGAATGATGCCAAAGCGATCGCGGCCGAAGCGGCCAGCACCGGCGTCTGCGCGGCGGCAAATGACAATGGCGGCAGCCAGGTCGTTCTGTCGGGCGAGAAGGCGGCCGTCGAACGCGCCGTCGAGATCGCCAAGGCACGCGGCGTCAGGCGCGCAATGATGTTGCCGGTCTCCGCCCCCTTTCATTGCCCGCTCATGCGGCCGGCCGCGGACGCCATGGCCAAGGCACTTGCGACGGTTGCGGTCAAGCCGCCGCGCGTCCCGCTGGTCGCCAATGTGCTGGCGCGGCCGATCAGCGATCCGGAAACGATCGTGCGCTCCCTGGTCGACCAGGTGACTGGCACGGTCCGCTGGCGCGAATCCGTTATGTTCATGGCCGAGGCCGGTGTGACAACATTCTACGAGGTTGGCGCCGGCAAAGTGCTTACTGGCCTGGTCAAACGCATCGCCGAAACGGCCAATGCGTCCTCGATCGGCACGCCCGAGGACATTACACGGTTCAAGGCCGCGCGCGGCTGAACCCATAAGCGTGCGGGAGGACGGCCATGTTCGAACTCACTGGCAAGACCGCGTTGATCACCGGAGCGACCGGTGCGATCGGCGGCAGCATCGCCCGCGTCCTGCATGCGCAGGGCGCAACCGTTGCTCTTTCCGGTACCAGGCGCGACGTACTCGATCAGCTTGCGGCTGAGCTCGGTGGCGGCGACCGTCGTGCCCATGTCTTGCCATGCAATCTTGCCGACGCCGCCGAGACCGACGCGTTGGTGCCGCGCGCCGAAGAGGCGATGGGTCAACTCGACGTGCTCGTCGCCAATGCCGGCGTGACCAAGGACAATCTGTTCGTGCAGTTGCGTGAC
The DNA here is from genome assembly GCA_035319735.1 of Xanthobacteraceae bacterium. Lineage (GTDB taxonomy): Bacteria > Pseudomonadota > Alphaproteobacteria > Rhizobiales > Xanthobacteraceae > BOG-931. The sequence continues at coordinate 18,999 of DATHCD010000063.1, forward strand.
GAGGACTGGGAGCAAGTGATCGCAATCAACCTGTCGGCGACGTTTCGCCTTGCACGCGCCGCGGTGCGCGGCATGATGCGCCGTCGCTTCGGACGCGTGATCGCGATCACCTCGGTGGTGGGGACGACCGGCAATCCGGGGCAGGCCAATTACGTCGCCGCCAAGGCGGGAATGACCGGCATGATCAAGGCGATCGCGCAGGAATATGCGAGACGCGGCGTCACTGCCAATTGCGTCGCGCCGGGGTTCATCGTCACGCCGATGACCGAGAAACTCAACGACAAGCAGCGCGAGGTCATCCTGGCAAAAATTCCGGCAAACCGTGCCGGCACGGTGGAGGAAGTGGCGGCTGCCGTCGTGTTTCTCGCCTCCAACGAGGCCGCCTATGTGACCGGGCAAACATTGCATGTGAACGGCGGAATGGTCATGATTTGAACGCGATAGGGGCTACACCGGCGACGTGCGGCCGCGCTGGTCAACGCTATGGAAGTGTGGTAACCGAACCGCGATTGGGCTGGGGGAGCCGGAATTCCGGAGAGCGGGAGCAAGCGTCCGCCTCTGATCGGCGTCGACCCGCGGCCGTTCGCCCGCGACGGGACGAAGCCTTTTTGACAGGGTCGCGTTGAAGGAGAGGTTGGAACGATGAGTGATATCGGCGAGCGGGTAAAGAAAATCGTCGTGGAACATCTCGGCGTCGAACCCGAGAAGGTGACGGAAAACGCCAGCTTCATCGATGACCTCGGCGCCGACAGCCTCGATACGGTCGAGCTCGTCATGGCCTTCGAGGAGGAATTTGGTTGCGAGATTCCCGACGACGCCGCCGAGACCATTCTCACCGTGGGCGACGCCATCAAGTTCCTCGAAAAGAATGCGAAGGGCTGACCGCCGACGCTGGCGGCCTGCTCTGCTGGCACTGCGCGCAGGCGTGAACGCCGCACGCCTTCAGAGGCGGGCGGGCGCTTGATCGGCAGGGCCTGCACCGACAGAGTCGACCACAGCGTGTGTCGGGAACGATGAGACGCGTCGTTGTCACTGGTCTGGGCATGGTGACGCCCCTTGCCTGCGGGGTCGAGAGCACGTGGAAGCGGCTGCTCGCAGGCGACAGCGGAATCGAACAGATCACAAAATTCGATGTCTCCGATCTTTCCTGCCAGATTGCAGGTCAGGTCCCCCGCGGGGATGGCGCGGACGGCACCTTCAATCCCGATCACTGGATGGAACCGAAGGAACGGCGCCGAGTCGACGATTTCATCCTCTACGCCATGGGCGCTGCGAAGCAGGCGCTCGACGATGCCAATTGGCACCCGCGCGACTACGAAGAAGAGGTCGCGAGCGGCGTTCTCATCGGCTCCGGCATCGGCGGCATCGAGGGAATAGCGGAAACCGCAGTGCAATTGCACGAGCGCGGTCCGCGCCGCGTATCGCCTTTCTTCATACCCGGCCGGATCATCAATCTCGCCTCGGGTTACGTCTCGATTGCGCATTCGCTGAAAGGGCCCAATCACGCCGTGGTCACCGCCTGCTCGACCGGCGCTCACGCCATCGGCGATGCCGGCAGGCTCATTGCCCTCGGCGATGCCGACGTGATGGTGGCCGGCGGCACCGAATCTCCGGTGAGCCGCATATCGCTCGCCGGCTTTGCCGCATGCCGGGCGCTATCGACGCGATTCAACCAGACGCCGCACCGCGCCTCGCGGCCATATGATCGCGATCGCGACGGCTTTGTGATGTCCGAGGGCGCAGGCACGGTGGTGCTTGAAGAGTACGATCACGCCAAACGGCGCGGCGCCCGCATCTATGGCGAGCTCGTCGGTTATGGCCTGTCCGGCGACGCCCACCACATCACTGCTCCGGCCGAGGACGGCGACGGCGCGCTGCGCTGCATGAAAGCCGCGCTCCGCCGCGCCGATGTTTCGCCCGCGGAGATCGACTACATCAACGCCCACGGCACCTCGACGCCGCTCGGAGATGAGATCGAGCTTAGGGCCGTCGAGCGGCTAGTCGGGAATGCCGCCGGTCGCATCGCGATGTCTTCGACGAAGTCCTCGATCGGTCATCTGCTTGGCGCGGCGGGGGCCGTCGAGGCGATCTTCTGCCTGCTGGCCATTCGCGATCAGGTGGCGCCGCCGACCATCAATCTCGACAACCCCTCCGTCGCCACCGCGCTCGACCTCGTGCCACACAAGCCGCAGAAGCGCTCCATCAATGTCGCTCTGTCGAACTCGTTTGGATTTGGCGGAACCAACGCCTCCCTCGTCTTCCGCCGGATGGCGGAATAGTGCGAACAATCACCCTTTCGCCATATTTGCTCCGCACTCGCCTGCAACTCAATGCGGCACCGTTGCCCATTATGCTAGCCATGGGCGGACGTGGAAGAATCGGCGAGCGTTCCGGCTCGCTGGGGAGCCTCATCTTCGTCGCCGATCATGCATAGTGCAAAAACGGATACGCGGCGGTGATTGAATCCGACCCACCGCCCAACGGCAGTGAGCGCGCGGCGCCCCGTCAGCCCGACGCGCAGTCACGCGCCCCGGACAAACCGGACCCAAAAAAGCGCACCGGTACGCCGGCAGCCGGAATAGCCGCAAACGCCGGTAAGCCGGTGTCGGCGGCAGAGCCGCCGCGGACCCGCGCTGCCGGCGCGGGCGCGGCCACGCCCGCGCGAGCCGCACCCGGTGCGCGACAAGCGCACGGCGCCGGTGCGAGCGCCGACCAGCCGGCAAAACCGGCAGCGGGACGGCCGGCGAACGGCGCCGGCGGCTCGCCGCTTACCGCTTCGAACATTCGACAGCGTGCTTCGGCCGAACTCGCGACCCGACGCGCAGCCGCGGCTAGCGATCCTTATCCGGCACTCTCCGAGGGGTCGCTGAACGCCACCGGGGCCGCCGCGACGAATTCGAGAACTCCTGGACGGGCCGCGCCGCGCAGCCCGCGAACGGCTCTCGAGCCTGACACGGTCGAGATGCCGACGCGCCGCTCCAAGACTGCGCGGCATCCCTTTGTTATCATCGGCAACGCGATCATCAGCCTCTTCGTGCTGGCGGCGCTCTTGGCCGGCGTTGCGCTCGTCCGCGGCAAGCAGCGGTTCGAAGCGCCCGGTCCGCTGCCGCAGGATCACATCGTCAATATCCCGCGCGGCTCGGGCATCCGCGATATCGCCGACGCCCTCGTACGCGAAGGCGTCATCGACCAGCCCTGGGTGTTCGTCGGCGGCGTGCTCGTGCTCAAGGCGCGCGAGGATCTCAAGGCCGGCGAATATCAGTTCAAGGCGCATGCCAGCCTGCGCGACGTGGTCTCGACCATCGTCGAGGGTCGCGTGGTGATGCATCAATTCACCATCCCCGAAGGCTTGACCTCCGAGCAGATGGTCGCCCGCCTGTTGAACGACGACGTGCTCACCGGCAACATCAAGGAATTCCCCCGTGAGGGCAGCCTCCTGCCCGACACCTACAATTTCGCGCGCGGCTTGACGCGCGAGCAGATGATCCAGCGCATGCAGCAGGCAGAGCAGCGCGCGGTCAAGGAAATCTGGGACCGCCGTTCTCCGGACCTGCCGCTCAGGACGCCGGATCAACTCGTCATCCTCGCCTCCTTGATCGAGAAGGAGACCGGCAAGGCCGAGGAGCGCACGCGCGTTGCCGCCGTGTTCGTCAACCGACTGAAACAGAAGATGCGGTTGCAGTCCGATCCGACGATCATCTACGGGCTGGTCGGCGGCAAGGGCACGCTCGGCCGGCCGATCGCGAAGAGCGACGTCGATCAGCCGACGCCGTACAACACCTACCTGATCGACGGATTACCGCCGGGGCCGATCGCCAATCCGGGCCGCGCGTCGCTCGAGGCCGCCGCCAGTCCGGCGCGCACGCGCGAACTCTATTTCGTGGCCGACGGCACCGGCGGTCACGCCTTCGCCGAGACTTACGAACAGCACCAGAGGAACGTCGCGCGGCTGCGCGCGAACGAAGGCGATCATAAGGATCAGGCCCCCGCCGATACTCAGTTGATCTCGTCGCCGTCGCCCGCTTCGCCGGCACCGCAGCGCCGCATCTCGAATCACCACAATTAGACCGCGCACGACGCCCACGCGGCGGATCGTGTTTTCAACAACCGGCTGTTCTGGTCGCCCTTGTGACGACGAATACCGCCGCCAGAGCGCAATCGCTTCGGGTTGAATCGATTGCGTTGCAGTTTTCTTCTCGAGTACAGCATGATCTTTTCGGAAAAGCGGCTTGCCACTTTTCCGGATCATATGCTCTAAGTCCGAAGCAATTTTCAGCCATTTCCCGGCGGAGATCGCGTCCGATGGCGCTGTCGAGCATGACCGGATTTGCTCGCAGCCAGGGCGTCTGCGGGGCCTACGCCTGGTCCTGGGAGGTCAAATCGGTCAACGGCAAGGGGCTCGACCTGCGGCTGCGTCTGCCGCCCGGCTGGGACGGGATTGAGGCGGCGGTGCGCGCCCCTGCCGCGGAGCGGCTGGCGCGCGGGTCGGTGCAAGCGAATCTCGCCATAGAGCGCACCGGCGCGCCGCCGGTCGTGCGTGTCAACACGGCGGTGCTCGACGCAGTGCTCGCGACGGCGCGGCAGCTCGCGCCGCGCGTCGAGGCGTCGCCGCCGTCGCTCGACGGTCTGCTCGCGCTCAAAGGCGTGATGGAAGTCGGTGATGCGGAGGAGCGCCAGGAAGAGCGGCGCGCCGCCGAGGCGGCGGTGATTGACGGTTTTGCTCAAGTGATCGGCGCGCTCGCCGAGATGCGCCGCCAGGAGGGTGCCGCCCTTGGCCGCGTCCTTGCAACGCGGCTTGATGAGATCTCGGCGCTGGCGCAGCGCGCCGAGCGCGCACCGGGGCGCCGGCCTGAGGCGATCCGCGCGCGGCTCGCTGAGCAGGTGGCAACGCTGTTGTCGCAATCCGACCGTTTCGATCCGGACCGGCTGCATCAGGAAGCCATCCTGATCGCGATGAAAGCCGACGTGCGCGAGGAGCTTGACCGCTTGGCCGCGCATGTCGCGCAGGCGCAACTGCTGGTCGCGCAGGGCGGTCCGGTCGGCCGCCGGCTCGATTTTCTCGCGCAGGAACTCAACCGCGAAGCCAACACCCTGTGCGCCAAGGCGAATGACGTTGAACTCACCAATATCGGCTTGGAACTCAAGGCTGCGGTCGAACAATTCCGCGAGCAGGTGCAGAACGTGGAATAGGACATGGCGGGCGGGGGATCGAATCGAAAGAAAATCGCGCGACGTGGCTTCATGCTCGTCCTGTCGTCGCCTTCGGGCGCCGGCAAGACGACGCTGTCACGGATGCTGCTCAGGGCCGATCGCAACGTCGAGCTTTCCGTGTCGGTGACCACGCGTCCGCAGCGCCGCGGCGAGATCGATGGACACGACTATCACTTCATCGAGCCTGCCCAGTTCGAGGCGATGGTGAAGGCGGGCGAGCTCCTGGAATGGGCGGAAGTCTTCGGCCATCGCTACGGCACGCCGCGCCAGCCGGTGCAAAAGGCGTTGCAGTCGGGTCGCGACGTGCTGTTCGATATCGATTGGCAGGGTACACAGCAGCTGCGTGAAAAGGCGCGTAACGATCTTGTCAGCGTCTTCATCCTGCCGCCCACGGTCGAGGAATTGGAGCGGCGGCTCAAGCGCCGCGCCCAGGACAGCAAGGATATCATCGGTGCGCGCATGGCCAAGGCGGCCGGCGAGATGAGCCACTGGCCGGAATACGATTATGTCATCGTCAACCGCAACAAAGCCGAGGCCTTTGCCGAAGTGCGGGCCATCCTCGCGGCTGAACGGCTCAAGCGCGAGCGGCAGATTGGTCTTTCCGACTTCGTACGCGACCTGCAGGCGAAACTGTAAGGCCGCCGACCTCAGGCCGTCAGCACGGTGCGGCCGACGACGCGGCCGGCACGCAGATCGTCGAGTGCCGCCTGTGCTTCCCGGAGCGGTCGGTCGCGGATGGGGATCGGCGTGATCTTTCCGGTACGCGCCAGGTCGACAAGCTCGCGTGCCTCGGCCAGCGTGCCGGTCATCGTGCCCTCGATGGCCATCGGCTTGAGGGCGAACATCGCGGCCGCCGTCGAAAAGTTGCCGCCAAGGAGTCCGGTCACCACGACCTTGCCGCCGCGCGCCAGGACTCCGGTGGCGAATTGCAGCGACTTCTCCGAACCGACGAAGTCGCAGACGGCGATGAGGCCGCCGGTCGCCGCCATCACCGCCTTGCGCGCCTGCGGGTCGGACGGGTCGTAGGCTTGCGCCGCGCCGGCCGCAAGCGCGGCCTTGCGTTTCTCGGCATCGATATCGGCGACGATCGGCGGCTCGCGAAAGAGCGCCCGCGTAATGGCGAGGCCCATCATCCCCACGCCGCCAACCCCGACAAGCAGCAGCGGGCCGCGCTCCGGGCGCCCGGCATGCCGCTTGAGCGCCGAATAAGCGGTCAAACCCGAGCACATCAGCGGTGCGGCGAAGGTCGGCGACAACGGGGCGTAGTCGAGGAGATAGCGCGGATGCGGGACGAGGACATGCGTCGCAAAGCCGCCGTCGACGGTAATGCCGAGATGGCGAGGCGCGATGCAGAGGTTCTCCTCGCCGCCGCGGCAGGCGGCGCAAGCGCCGCAGCCAATCCAGGGATAGACCGCAACGCGGCGGCCAATGATCGCGTCATCGACCTGGTCTCCGGCGCTTTCGATCACGCCGGCAATCTCGTGCCCGAGGGTAAACGGCAGCGTGCGGCCGCCGGTGACGTCGAGCCGCTTGTCGCCGCCGAGCAGGAAATAGCCCTCGTGCAGATGCAGGTCGGAATGGCAGACGCCGCAACGCTCGACGCGCACCAGCACTTCGCTGCCGCGCGGCGAGGGGCAGTCGACGATGGTCTCGCAGAGAGGTTGCCCGTAGGCGACCATCGACTGACGGTGCATTTTTGTCATTGTGGCTCCTGACCGCCGCGGCATCCTGCGCCGACTTCATCCTTGCGGCTACGTTGCGCCGCGAACACCCGCGCCAGCGATGCAAACCCGGCGACGGGAATGTCCTCGGCGCGCGCCGTCGGGTCAAGGCCGGCCGCCACGATTAATGCCGGCACGTCGGCGCCGAGCGAGCGCAGGCTTTGGCGCAACATCTTGCGCCGCTGCCCGAAAGCGGCCTGGGTGGCGGTCTCCAGCGCCCTGCGATCGCACTCAAACGGCGCAGCCAGCGGCCGCAGACGCAGCAGCGAGGATGTGACTTTCGGCGGCGGCACGAAGGCCGAGCGGTTGACGTCGAAAAGGATCCGCGCCTCGCAGCGCCATTGCACCAGCACGGACAGCCGGCCGTAGGTCTTTGAGCCGGGCGCGGCAACGATGCGTTCGGCGACCTCGCGCTGGAACATGAGGACGGCGCAATCGTACCAGGACGGCCACGGCTCGATGCTGACCCAGGAGACGAGTAGCGCCGTGGCGATATTGTAGGGCAGGTTGGCAACAACGCGCACCGGGCCGCGGTCGAAGCGGGAGCGCGGATCGAAGGTGAGAGCGTCCGCGGCCACGATGTCGAGACGGCCGGGATAGCGTTGAGCGATCTCGCGCAAAGCGGCAATCGCCCGCTCGTCGCGCTCGACCGCGATGACGCGCGCGGCGCCGAGCGCCAGAAGCGCCCGTGTGAGGGCGCCCGGTCCGGGCCCGACTTCGAGCACCGTCACTCCCGCGAGCGGTCCCGCCGCTCGCGCTATGCGAGCGGCGAGATTGAGATCGAACAGGAAATTCTGCGCGAGCGATTTTTTGGCGACGAGGTCATGCCGGCGAATGACCTCGCGCAATGGCGGCAGGCCGTCCGGCGCCAGGCTCACGAGGCGGCAAGCGGCGCCCGGCGGTCCGCCAATGCGAGCCGCGCCGCCAACCGCAGTGCGGCGATCAGGCTCGTCGCATCGGCCGTGCCGGTGCCGGCGATGTCGAAGGCGGTGCCGTGGTCAGGCGAGGTGCGAACAAAAGGCAGGCCGAGCGTGACATTGACCGCGTGATCGAAAGCGAGCGTCTTGATCGGAATCAGCGCCTGATCGTGATACATGCACAAGGCCGCATCGTAGCTTGCGCGCGCTCTCTCATGGAACAGTGAATCGGCCGGGAGCGGGCCCCGCGCATCGATGCCGTCGGCATTGAGCCGCGCGACAGCAGGCGCAACGATCGCGCCGTCCTCCTCACCGAGCGCACCTTCCTCGCCCGCGTGGGGATTGAGCCCGGCGACCACGAGCCGCGGGCGTGGGATGCCGAAGCGCGCGGCAAGATCGCGCGCCACGATGCGCCCGGTCTCGACCACGAGCTCGGTGGAAAGATGGGCGAAGATTTCGCGCAGCGGCAGATGGATCGTCACCGGCACGACGGCGAGTTCCGGCGACCACAACAACATCACCGGCCGTAGCGATGCGCCGGTCGCTTCCTGCACCAGCTTGGCCAGGAACTCGGTGTGGCCGGGCTCGGCAAATCCGGAATTGTAAAGCACGTTTTTGGCCACGGGATTGGTCACCATCGCCGCGGCCGCACCGGCAAGCACGTCGGCCACGGCGCGCCGAATGGAGGCGATGGCAATCGGCGCACTCGATCGATCGGGCCGGCCCGGCTCGGCGCTGGCCGCCATGCCCACGGCGACGACCGGGAGCGCGTTAGAGAACATCGTCGCCGCCGCCCTCGGCGTAACCGTGGCGACAGGGACATCGAGGCCCAGTCGGCTTGCACGCCGCTTGAGCAAATCGGGATCGCCGACAACATAGAACGCGGGAATGTGGAGTTCGGCGCGTCGGCGCCAAACCGCCAGCGCGAGGTCGGGGCCGATCCCGGCTGGCTCGCCGAGCGTCAATGCCAACGGTTGCACGGTGTCGCTAATATCCGCTTATTGCT